>DHQB01000016.1 GCA_002410065.1 Bacteroidales bacterium UBA5349
TCGGTTAATTGAGGTTAAAACAGGTTTGAATGATTGCATTACAAAGCCAATTGATCGGGACGAACTACTAGTAACAATCAATAGAATTGTAAAATAATTTTTTAGACTCTAGTAAATAATAAAAGTGTTGTTTTTAGTTTTCACTTCAATTATTTACATCGAAAGGATAGAATAGTTAATGACAGATACTAAATCAGTCGTTATTATGGTAGGAGTAAGAACAGAAGATTCAAGGGGGCAATGCCCGTTTAAGTTATATTGAAACTCAGCTAGTGAAGGGGAATTGTGTTGTGCCATGAATTATTCGCCCCATAGCGCTTTAAGCAAAACATGGTAAAATAATTTACAACTTGGGTAAAAATGCGCTAATTTTATCTTCTAGATCACTAGTGCTAAAAGGTTTGGTGATGTACTCTTTAGCACCTAACTTTAGCGCTTTATTAATGCTCTCTATATCGCTTCGAGCAGAGAGAACAACCACAGGCGTTTTATCACCCAGTTTATTCTTCTCCTCTAGAAACTGGAAACCATCCATAACGGGCATCATAAGATCGAGGATTATGAGGTTGGGTTTTTCAACAATCATCTCGTCGAGTGCTTCGGCACCATCATCAACAATAATTACTTGATATCCCCATTCAATCAGGAGCGATTCTATTAATATCTGGTTAAAGTAGATGTCTTCAACCAGCAATATTTTATTTGAAGCCATTGTATGAATTTTAAGCTAATGTAATACATTTTTTTAATAGGTTTCAACCATTTTTTTCTAAATAGTCCAAAATCTATTTTGTTTTAAAGAAGCCCATTAGCGTTTCAAAACCTTTAGCTCGCTCATTAAGTGCATTGGCTCCTGTTGCAAGTTCTTCAGCCGATACCGAGTTCTGCTGACTTGTTTCATTAAGTTCCTGTACAGAGATGTTAACCTGTTCAATATTTCGAAGTTGTTCATTTGCAGAGGCAACAACCTCAGCAATATAATTAGCCGTTTGCTGTACTTCAGGTATTAATTTCTGAAGCAGTTGGTTTGCCTGATTAGTGGTATTTAGTGTTTTATTTGAGGTTTCACTAATATCATCGGCCGCTTGTTTGCTCCGTTCGGCAAGTTTCCGAACCTCATTTGCAACCACCGTAAAGCCTTTCCCGTGCTCCCCTGCTCGTGCTGCTTCAACAGCAGCATTGAGAGCAAGTATATTTGTTTGGAAAGCAATATCGGAGATAATCCTAATTTTTTCGGATATCTGCTTAATTGACAAGTTGCTGTCTTGAGATGTGTTCCCAATCCCTGCAATTGTAATTGCTACCTCATTGGATATGCTATTTGCGTTTGATGCACTCTCTGTAACTTGTTGTATCGATGAGGATATCTCTTCGAGCGATGAAGCCAGCTCTTCAATGGTAGCTGCTTGCTCATTAGCTCCAGAAGCAAGGGTTCGAGAGCCTTCGCTAATTTGTGAACTTCCTTGGCTTATCTCATCCGAAATCAAGAGGATGTTACTTACTACATCATTCAATTTGGCTGCCATAGCTTTAAGTGTATTGGCAAGTGCTCCAACTTCATCGTAACGTTTAATGGTCAAATTTGCTGTTAAGTCGCCTTTAGATATCTTATGGGCAAACTGAACTCCCTGTTTAATTGGTTTAACAAGTCTATTGCTAAAGGATAGAACTACAAGAAAGAATATTGCAAATACTATGGGAGAAAATTTAAGCATTGTGATTAGCATCTCTTTTATAGCTGCATAAGCTTCTTCTTCATAAAGTTTACCAACAACATAGTACCCATTGCTAACCTCTTGGTAGTAGAAGAGAGCGTTCTCTTTTGATTTTCCCTCATTTACTCTATACCTATTGCGAGTATTTGCCAACGATTCTTTTATAAGATCTTTAGCAGTTTTGATGTCTTTTTGGAATGAGGGAGGATTTGGGTGCACACTCAACTTATTATTACTGCTGTACAGGAAAAAGTAACCTGATCCAATGAAATTATTCTTTGTAAAATATGGTTTTAGTTTTTCGTAGGTTTTAGTAACATCATCTTGTCCAGTTTGATTTAGTAGAATTGCACTTATGGTATTAAGCCCCGATAGGTACTCTGTTGTCCTTAAATCAGTTTGTTTAATTATTCTCTTGCTTTCAAAATAGTAGGCTGTAAATGCAAGCATTAGCACAAGAGCCATTGCCGAAAGGGTAACAACAAGGTTCATGCGTGCTCTAATCTTTAGGTTTTTAGTTATTTTCATCTTAAATACTTTGCTGTTGCTAATGTAGTATAATGGCTCTTAGTTTGAATTGTCTTACCTAAACACTCTTTGTTATTATAGCTTAAAAAAAGCAACAATAGTTGATAATTCTTTAGCATTGGTTGTTAGCATATCTGTAGTAGCATATATTTCTTCGCCCGATGCCGCTGTTGATTGGGTTACATGGTTTAGCTGTTGAATGGCCATGTTAATCTGATATATTCCTCCTTCAAGATCGATGATGGAATTAACTGCGTTTTGAATAAGCGTTGCACTTTTTTTTATTTGTGGTATTACGTTTTGTAGTTCATCGCTAGTCTTTTCTGTAACCTTTACTGTTTGGTCTGATAGGTCGTTTATTTCTTGAGCTGCAATTTTACTCTGCTCGGCCAAGCGCCTAACCTCAGTTGCAACAACGGCAAATCCTTTTCCATGTTCTCCAGCTCGGGCTGCTTCAACTGCTGCGTTTAGTGCAAGTAGGTTTGTTCTGAAAGCAATTTCACTAACAACAGTTATTCTATCGGCAATTTGCCTAATGGCGTTAAGGCTTTCAATTGATGCTGAGCTAACTTTATCCAAATCGTTAGAGGTTGCCTCAGCCATTTGTCCTGTTTGGGCAGCAATTTCTGATGCATCCTTAAATGTATTGGTAATTTGTTCTAGAGTCGACGCTAGTTCCTCTACAGTTGATGCTTGGCGCGTAGCCCCATCTGAAACTTGGCGGGTTGATTCAGAAATCTCTTTGCCAGTTTGTAAAACCTCAGAGACACCCATGCTAATTCCTTTCGCAACTTCAGAAAGTTTGAGGGTCATTTCGTTTAGCGATTGGGCTAAATCTCCAATTTCATCCTTTCTTTCTATACTCATCGATTTTCGTAAATCCCCATTTACAAGGGTTTGAGTAAAGTTTAGCCCATCAATTAACGGAGCAATAATTTTTTTTGAAAACCGTGCAACTATCAAAACAAAAAGGAGTAGGTATAAAAGAGGGAAAAGTATAACTACAAATCTTTTTTTTATAATTTCTGCTTGGGCATTTTGTTTTGGTATTTTGATGATTGCATTTAGGCTAGTTTTAGCGATGGGTCTACAGTAAACAGTCCATTCGTTAAAGTCTATTTTACTGAATTTCTGAACATCCTTTGCCTCTATATTTTTAGAAAATATTAATGCAATTTCCTTATCTTCTATAGCAAATTGGGGCATTGGTGAGGCGTAAACATTTCCTTTTGAATCTAAAATAAGTGGGTATCCATCGCCAAAGTAAGAACTTTTAGAAAGGGTGCTGACAATATTCTCTTTTAGATTCTGTTCGTCTTTTTGTGAGTTGTAAAGCTCAACAGTACTTGAAATCAAGTCTAACTGATCAGTAACGTATACCTCGTTGTCGTTTTTTATGCGCTGAACTTGAGTAGTGTAAGTTCGAAGTGCAAGCACAGTTACCATCAGTGAGCTAAGCCCCACAAGGACAAGTAAGAACTTTATGTTAAATTTTTGTCTGATAATAAATTCCATTTTGTTTGTATTTATGGGCGCAATGTAAGTTTTTTTAGAAAAAAAGCGGTAATTAATATTTAACTATTCAACAACTCCTCAATAGGAATCATTACTACAATTTATTAAGATTCAGAACGCTATTGTACCTTTGTTAATAAAATAAGTACATGATTACTAGCGCATAAAATACATTGTTCCCCAATTAACCACAAAAGTTGAAATCCTTAAAATGTAATTTGTATTTTTGTGAAAGTAGGAATAAAGTGTTACTATAGTTTTAAACGATAGCTTACATCTTTTGTTCCAAAATATTTAAATTTACTAATTTGGGATTATCGGGAAACGTTGTTGAAACGCCATTAATGAGGCAGTATAACTCTATTAAGCGAAAGCACCCTGATGCTATTCTGCTTTTTAGGGTAGGTGATTTTTACGAAACCTTTAGCGAGGACGCTATTAAGGCTTCGGAAATATTAGGCATTACGCTAACTCGTAGAGCAAACGGGGCTGCATCATATGTGGAGTTAGCAGGGTTTCCTCATCATGCTCTCGATACCTATTTGCCCAAACTGGTTAGGGCGGGCCAACGTGTTGCAATCTGCGAACAGTTAGAAGATCCCAAGCAAACAAAAACAATAGTTAAGCGTGGGGTAACTGAGATGGTAACCCCGGGGGTCTCGTTTAATGATCATGTTCTTGAACGCAAGGAGAATAACTTTTTGGCATGTATTCATCTCGAAAGAAAACAGGCAGGAATTGCCTTCTTGGATATTTCAACAGGTGAGTTTTATACTGCAGAGGGTTCGCTAGATTATATTGATAAATTGATTACGAATTTTAATCCCAAGGAGATACTTGTTGAACGCTCAAAGTACAACGATTTTATCGATTTCTTTGGCTCAAAATACTATACCTATAAGTTTGATGAGTGGGCTTTTAGTGAGGAGGGAGCAAGGGAGAAACTTTTGACGCATTTCCAAACTGCAAGCCTAAAGGGGTTTGGGATTGATAGTATGCGTTTAGGGATAATCGCTGCTGGAGCTGCACTCTACTACCTTGGGGTTACCCAGCATAGCAGGATAAACCATCTTTCAACCATTTCACGCATTGATGAGGACCGATATGTTTGGCTCGATAAATTTACGGTTCGTAATCTCGAACTTTTCTACTCAATGAATGAAGGTGCTAAAACGCTTATTGATATAATTGACAAAACGGTTTCGCCTATGGGCGGGAGATTACTTAAAAAGTGGGTTTCTCTTCCTTTAAAGGATTCAAAGCCCATTACAGAGCGCTTAAACGTTGTAGATTGGTTCTTGTCGAAGAGTGATTCAGCCAATGCTTTGCGTGATGAGATTAAGGGGATAGGCGATATTGAGCGTATTATCTCAAAAGCTGCTGTTGGAAAAATATCCCCTCGTGAACTGCTTAATCTGAAAAATGCGTTGAATGCATTAGCAGTTATAAAGGATATCTGTGATAAATCACAAGAGCCTACTATGCAACGGATTGGTGAACAGATAACACTTTGCACATTGATTCGTGAAAGGATTGAAAGGGAACTAGATCCTGATCCTCCGGTACAAATTGGCAAAGGAGGCGTTATTGCAACTGGCGTAAACGCCGAACTCGATGAATTAAGGCTAATTCTTCACTCTGGGAAAGAGTACCTACTAGGCCTTCAGCAAAGGGAATCAGAAAGAACGGGGATTACCTCGCTCAAGATTAGTTTTAATAATGTTTTTGGTTATTATATCGAGGTACGCAATACCCACAAAGACAAAGTACCACAGGAATGGATCAGAAAACAAACCCTAGTTTCTGCCGAGCGTTACATCACTCAAGAGCTAAAGGAGTATGAGACCAAGATATTGGGTGCAGAGGAGAAAATACTAACCCTGGAGCAACAACTTTTCGAACAACTTGTCTTTAGTCTTTCTGAGTACATTCCATCAATTCAGCTGAATGCAAACCTTGTTGCACAGCTCGATTGTTTACTCTCTTTTGCCATAAGTGCAGATGAAAATGGTTATTGTAAACCCACTGTAAACAATAGCGATTCCATTATTATTAAAGCAGGAAGGCATCCAGTTATCGAGAAGATGCTTCCTGCAGGCGAAGAGTATGTTGCAAACGATGTGGAACTGGATAAAGAAAACCAACAGATTATAATAATTACAGGGCCCAATATGTCTGGTAAATCTGCGTTGCTTCGACAAACTGCCCTAATTGTGCTTATGGCCCAAATGGGTTCATATGTGCCTGCTCAAAGCGCAAATATAGGTTTGGTTGATAAGATTTTTACTAGGGTAGGGGCATCCGATAATATTTCGCTTGGCGAGTCAACTTTTATGGTTGAGATGCATGAAGCGGCTAGTATCCTCAACAATATTTCGGATAGAAGTTTAGTGCTCCTCGATGAGATTGGGAGAGGTACTTCAACCTACGATGGTATTTCCATTGCTTGGGCAATGACTGAGTATATCCATGAAAATCCCAATGGTAAAGCCAAAACCATGTTTGCTACCCATTATCATGAGCTTAACGAAATGGAAGGATACTTCCCCAGAATAAAGAATTACAATGTTTCAATAAAAGAGCTTGACAACAAGGTAATCTTTCTACGTAAGTTAGTGCCCGGAGGAAGTGCTCACAGCTTTGGAATACACGTTGCACGTATGGCTGGTATGCCCCCTAGCGTGGTAAAAAGGGCAAACGATATTTTAAAAGAGTTGGAAAGTAATCCTCAAGGGCAAAAGCAGATTGCTGCACGGCCCGGAGGCGAAATAGCTAAGAGTAGAGAGGGGTATCAGTTAAGTTTTTTTCAACTAGATGATCCTGTGCTAAAGCAAATTCGCGATCAACTAATAGCCCTTGATGTAGATAATCTTACGCCTATTCAGGCTTTGAATAAGCTGAATGATATTAAGCGATTAGCAGGAGTAAAGGATAAAAAATAACCTTTTGCAGGATGGTAAAGGATTGGATTTTCCACATTAATTCTCTCTTTCAAAGCATTGCAAGGTCTTCTAGTCTTATCAATTGGAAATTTTCATAGACTTACCCATAGGGCCATTGCTTTGTTATATATAGGAATTATTTATCATCATTATTGTCCACCCCAATTCTACTTTCAGAAAATTTAAAGATTCCATGAGTGACTTAAGAGGAGTAATCTATTGCTGTGCTTCTTGTTTTTTTTGGAATTTGATACAATCAATTGTTCTAAGGTAAAAACGACCTAATAGGTTAAAAAGTCTTTAAATAGATAAGTAATACAGCATAATATCAATGTAAGCGTACAAACGAATATGTTAAATGGGGGTTTATAGGGAAATGTGAGAACTATATAAAACAGTAATGGGAATCATTCAATTCGAACAATTCCCATTCACTAGTCGAAACCGAAGTTTCCTTTAGTGCCAGACTACGGTTATTCTGACTGGAGTACAGTGCAATTCTGATGAGTTGCTTTCTGTATCCCTTGGCTCTCAACCTTCACTGTTTAAGGTGCAGGTATTTTAGCTGTCCTTTATTGTTTACCAAGGTAAACTTTGGGGACTAAGTGTCGTTTTGCGAAAACCAACTCTAGTTTTTATCTACTCTTCAAACCCATCTGGTGCTTTTCCCTTTCAGGAAGGCTTACTTTCAGTGTTTGGTGTATGTAGATTTACTCCTTTACTGGCAAACCACCAATAAAACCATAAGGTTTTCTGAATGGTTTCAACATTTACAATTTGAACCGAGGCTCATTTTGCATTTGCTGTTTCCGACTCAAACTTTTTAAGAACGCTAGGCGATCTTGGCTTGTTTGACCTTTTCCTCGGAGCGAACTCTTTTGGATTAGGACTTTGGCTCTCGGGTAAGCAAATCTTTCGATTTGATCGGGATGTTTAAGTTGCAACTAAGCAATTATAAACCATCTCCTTACCTTCTAAGCAGCCCTTTATCTCTCGTCTGGTATAACAAATATACAACGAGAATACACCCAGAAGCAAATTTTTTAGTTTGTTTTAATTAACGATGTACCAACACGTTATATTAACAAATGTTAATATCCTAAGGACTGCTGATTCTGTTGAGTTGTAGTAGTTAAATATCCCTTTTAAATAGGGTTATTAACAATTTAGCAGATACTTTTTCTTTTAAAGGATTTTCAAACTGTATGTTTCTTATTCGAGTTGCCCTTGTTTTATAGATAGGATTTTAAACCTACTCTCGATAGACTGATAACATTTGTTCGGTATGCTCGGTTATAATACCAAGCGTTTAATAATTTTTAGAAAACATTAGGGAGGTATTGTTTTGAGCTGGAATGTTAAATCAGGTTTGCCTCTAGCAGCAAGGATTCCATTTGTTTTTGGAGTTGCATAGCCTTAGTTCTTGCTGCATCAGCAAAACGCATGCTATTGTCAGAATACAAAATCCCTCTCGATGAATTAACCAGTAATCCACATTTTTTATTCATCCCGTATTTTGCTACATCAACTAAGCTGCCACCTTGTTCTCCTACCCCCGGCACAAGCAGGAAATGATCAGGTGCTATTTTTCTTACATCCTCTAACATTTCGGCCCGAGTGGCTCCAACAACGTACATCATATTATTTTCGGTTCCCCAATGCATCGATTTTTCAATAACCGTTTCGTATAGCAATCTCTTGCTTTCAGTATTCACTTCCATTTGAAAATCGTCGAAGCTATTGTTCGAGGTTAGGGCAAGTAGAATTACCCACTTCTTCTCAAAAGTAAGGAAGGGATCAACTGTGTCCTGTCCCATATATGGCGAAAGGGTGATTGCATGAAAATCAAGATGCTGATAAAAAGCACGAGCGTACATACGCGATGTGTTTGCTATATCACCCCGTTTGGCATCGGCAATCGTAAATATGTTAGGATGATTTTTTCGGATATACTTAATGGTTTTTTGTAGGCTGTTCCATCCTGATGCACCATTAATCTCATAAAATGCTAGGTTTGCCTTGTAGGCAATTGCATAGTCGGCAGTAGCATCTATAATTGCTTTATTAAATTCAAAGATGGGATCTTCTTTCGAGAGCAGTATCTCTGGTATTCTATTAAGGTCTGTGTCCAGTCCAATACTCAAGAAACTTCGTTTCTGCTTAATCTGTTCAAAAAGCTCTGTTGAATTCATAACCTAACTGCGATTATTGATCATTAATGATGTGATTTATTATTATCCCTCAGTAAGTTTTAGTCTTTCTGCATTCTCAGCAATTTGAAGTTTTTCAATTATTTCGTCAATTTCACCATCAATTATTGCCGAAAGATTATAGAGGGTAAGATTAATCCTATGGTCAGTAACTCTTCCCTGTGAGTAGTTATAGGTCCTAATCTTGGCAGAGCGATCGCCGGTTGAGACCATAGTTTTCCTTTTCGATGATATTTCATCGAGATACTTTTGGTACTCAAGGTTGTATAATCTGGTTCTCAACTCAGCTAGTGCCTTATCAAAGTTTTTAAGTTGCGACTTCTGATCCTGACATTGTACAACGATGCCAGAAGGAATATGGGTTAGACGAATTGCCGAGTATGTTGTGTTTACGCTCTGTCCACCAGGTCCTGATGAGCAGTATGTATCCTTGCGGATATCTTCCATCTTTAAATCAACATCAAATTCTTCGGCTTCGGGCAGTACAGCAACCGTTGCTGCAGAGGTATGTACTCTTCCTTGTGTTTCAGTTTGGGGTACGCGCTGCACCCTGTGAACCCCAGATTCGTACTTAAGTACACCATAAACTCGGTTTCCTTTTACATTTAAAACAATCTCTTTGTACCCACCAACGGTCCCCTCAGAGAAATGGGTTACTTCGTATTTCCATCCCCTAGAATCCATAAACTTAGTGTACATCCTATAAAGATCGCCTGCAAATATGCTAGCCTCATCACCCCCAGTTCCTGCTCTAATCTCAAGTACTGCATTTTTACTGTCTTGCGGATCGGCCGGAACGAGAAGTAACTTAATCTCATCCTCAAGGTTGTCTCTTTCCTCCTCGAGCGTATCAATTTCCATTCTAGCCATATCACGCATCTCCTCATCCTTTTCAGAGTTAAGCATTTCTTTGGATGATTTAATGTTGCTAAGGATGTTCTTATACTTATCGTATGCCTCAACCATAGGCTCTAAATCTCGATACTCCTTATTGAGTTTAACGTAGCGTTTCATATCCGACATAACCTTAGGGTCGGTTATTTGCTGTCCAATTTCCTCAAATTTTCGCCTCAGGCCTTCAAGTTTATTTAGTATGCTGTTATCGTCCATCGTAATTATTAAAATTGTTGCAAAGTTAACGCTTTTTCAAAATATAATTAGGGAATACCCTGTAGATTTTGCATAAAAAAAGCCCACCTAGTATAGGTGGGCTCTGCTACTGGTGGTGCCACCAGAATCCAAACCCCAATTTTTAAACATCATTAATTCAATTGAATACGTTCTCTTTGATGGAGAATTGTGTAACTTTTTTGGCTACATTAAGGCTCGGCCGCTAGGTTTTCATCAGCGGTTCCTTCCTTGTAGCCTAGGCTATCCTTTACAAGCCTGTTTACCTCTTTCCTTAAAAGTAGGTTTTCTCGCAGAAGCTTTTTGTTGTTCTCTTGGCTCTCAAAAAGCATTTTTTCCAACACTTCTTCGTTAAGAACCTTCTCTTCATCGGTGTTTTTACCTACATATTCCACCCCTCGTAGTAATGAATCTAGGTTAATATCTACGCACTTTGAGGATATTTTGGTTAAATTATTCTCATTCCAATGACCTCTCTTTTTCCAACTATTCAAAGTTGTAGTGCTTATGCCTAGATATTTTGCCAAAAGGGTATCCGACTTAAAAGAATAATGCTCTCTTAATGTGTTGATGGCCTGTGTGATAGAAATTAATTTACTCAAAATGCGTATTTTATTAAAGAATTATTTGGAAAATCCGCAAAATGCGTATAGTTTTGTTAGCACATTTATAGCACAAATATAGCACAATTTAAAACACTTGTAAATACTTCATTAACAGTATTTTTTAAATGACTAAGAGAGACCTAAAAAAGATTAAACAGTTTTTGCCCAAGAATGAGCAAAAAAAGATTGCAAAGGAGTTGGGCTTCTCCTATTCGTACGTGAATAAAGTACTGAATGGTAGGAGAAAAAACTTAAAAATAATTGCTAAAGCAATCAAAATCTCAAAGACTTATGAAAACGAACTTACCGGCAGGGTTAGTTGATTCTAACATTGAAATTTTTTCTGACGATTCAGAAAAGATTTATGCATTACACAATGGGAAAAGATTCGATTTCTTCGATTTACCTGAAGAAATTATAGAAGTTTTCCGAAACGAAATGCTTTCAAATACTAACGCAGTAATTGCTTTAAACAAATCGGGATTAAAAACCATAAACGAAATGTTAAGCCAGTATGTATGGTGTAACTACGGTGGTTTTGATAACACACCCGATTTTGTTCCAGAATCCCAGGATCTTATTAAAGAGTTTTGGAACTGTGGTAAAAGAGATAATTGCCCTTTCCATCATAAGGTATGCGGCCAACTCATTGCACCCAATGGCGAATTTATTACTAAGCAAGAGGTGCGAATTATCCAGCTTATTGCCAAAGGGCTTTTCGATGCGGAATTAGCCGATGCCCTTAACATTTCTCCAAACACCATTATCTCTCACAAGGCTAACATATTCAGAAAACTGCAGGTAAACTCAAAAACCGAATGTGCAGTTTTTGCCTACAAACACAATTTAGTATGATCACTCCTAAAATCATATACCTCTGCGGTCCGATCACCGGAATGCCCAACGGCAATAAAAGCCTTTTTGAGAAGGCTGAAAACTGGTACATAAAACGAGGTCACCAAATTGTAAACCCCCATAATGTAGCCTATTACCTGGGCGACGTTCCTGAACACGTAATTGTAAAAAGCGAGCTGGCCAGCATATCCACCATTGTCGATGGTATTGCTCTGCTCCCCGGATGGAAGAATAGCCGATACGGCTTGGTGGAGGTATCGGTAGGCCTAGCCTGCGGACTAACCTTTTGGGTTGCGGGAACCGAAACCCAAACATCGCCAACCCTTAAACTATTTGCATATGGATCACAAGGAAGCAAAATGCTGGTTGCGTGGGATAGTACGCCAGCGCCAGCGATTGGTAGACAACAAGCTGGGAAAAAAACCCCCAGTAGACTGCGCCAAAATATGCGAAAGGCTGAACCGCTTGCTGAGCGCATACCCTTACAGCGGCGATAAGATATTCCACTTTATCGACCGCAACTACATCGACATCTTTTTTATTATTCCTGGTACCAATAATATTAATCACCAAAAGCTTCGCCAATGCATACAAATAAGCCGACACCAGAGGAGGAACAACGAATGCTCGACGAGCACCGCTGCTCCATTGCCTACGCAGTTACAGCTGGTGTTGTAGTTACCCTAATGCTGGCCTTAGCCGCCACCATAGTGCTAATAAATTATCTATTTGCCTTATGAACATTACACAGCTAACCAATAGCCAAATAACCCTGCTTGAGATATACCAGAACAACTACAAGCAGTTTAGGCTAAACACGGCCAAACCGCCCAAGCACTCGCGGGCACAAAAATCGCAGAAGCAAAAGGTTATGCAGTTTAACCACTGGCTGCACAACACGCTAAAGCCCAAGCAGCAAATGTTTTTGCTTGCCCACGGCATTATTGATGTGATGGCCGAGGTGAACCGATTTATCGATACCAACTACCCAACCACCAAAAAAATTAGCCATGAGCTGCAAGTGCTATAAATCCGTAAGTAAGCCCCACACGTACATTAAAAGCGATGGCCGAGGCTACTGGAGCATTGTTGCGCTGGGCAAAAACTTTGCCGTAAGCCTTTTTGCTGGCCCCTTTACCAACCGTAACCACGAGGTGTATGTAGAGGTGCAGGAGGAGGAGGTTGACGATCTTTTCGACACCTTTTTAAGCCGCAAAACCGATATCGATATTGCTCACCAGCGCGCCAAGCCCAACAAGCGCATAACGGCGTGCCTGGAGCAAGCCAAAAGCAAATTTGTTTAGCTGCGCGCCTTGGATACCGCGCAGCACCCCGGGCGGGGGTTTTCTTCCAGGTTCTCCCCCGCCCACTTTAAATCACTCACTATTATGCTAACTACAACCGACCTAATAATCCCATTCGACTGGTACGAGCGCGAGCAGTTTATTGCCTCGCACAGGGGCCATTACCCCTATAGGATTATTGAGCTGGTTACCGGAAAAAAACTACGTATGACAGCCAAACGAATACCCCGAGCCAAAAAGGTGGATACCCGCCACAACGGCGCACCCGCAACCCGCAACGCCCAACCCGCCACGGGTAAACCCAACACAGTTGCCGTGCCCGTGGCGCACAATACCCTTATTATCACCACCCCCGATAGGGCGGAGCTAGTGAAGAGCAAATACAGGTACTTGAATGAATTTTAAAAATTAGAACTATGAAAATTAGCTACAGTACACATCCAAAGCCCGAAAACTATCGCTGGAAGGAACCAGCCAACCGACAACTGACAACCGATAACCGATAACTCACAACTCACAACCGTCAACTCTCTCCCCCTATGTTCATAAAAGACGACATCAAAGAAACCATTCTCAGCCGCGCAAGCGGTAAGCTGCAAGATATTATTGCCGATTTTACCGAATTGAAAAAGGACGGCACCTCAGGGCTAAAGGGCAAGTGCCCTCGCTGCCACGACGAGAAAAGCCTAAAGATTAGCACCGGTAAGCAGATATTTAAGTGCTTTAAGTGCGATTTTGGGGGTAACAGCGCCGTGAGCTATCTTATGGATGGCCACAACAAGAGCTACCCCGATGCGCTGAAGTACCTGGCCGATCACCTAAATATATTTATCGATGAGCCAGTGGCCGCACCCCGCGGAGCACAACCCGCCAAGCGCAACGGTAAAACCATGTCGTATGCCCAGCGAGCGCTGGCCGAGGTGGGTTTAACCTTTGATGATGTTACCGCCAAAATACTAAAGGATAACGATACCCTTATTAATCATCCTACGTTCCTTCCCGGAACAATGGATCAGTATGGCCGCCGTGTGGATGGCGACGACCTTATTATTGAGTACTACGACCTGGAAGGGCGCGAGGTAACCTACGTTAAAAAGGGTAGCAACAAGAGCGAGCAGTTTTTCCGTATTCGCTGGCAAAACCCTACTCTACATAAAGATGCCAGCGGCAACCCTTACAAGTACCACTCGCCCAAGGGAGGAGGAACTCACCTGTATATTCCCCAGGCAATCCGCAGCGCCTATAAGGTTGGTAAAAAAATACAAACCCTGTTTATACAGGAGGGCGAGAAAAAAGCCGAAAAGTGCTGTAAGCACGGCATTATGAGCGTGGGCATTAGCGGCATACACTGCATTGCCAACAACAACGCCCTACCGGCAGCCTTTCAGCAGCTTATTCAGAAGTGCGAGGTGGAGAATATCGTTCTGCTTTTCGATAGCGACTGGGACGAGATATCGAGCAACATCCGCACCGGCGACCGGGTCGATCAGCGCCCCCGCACCTTTATGCAGGCTGCCATAAACTACAAGCACTATTTCCGTGGATTTTTTCCCCAGGGCATTACCTTCGAGATATACTTTGGGCACGTGCAGCCCGGTAACGAAAAAGGGATTGACGATTTGCTGGCTGGCAAACTTAAAGGCTCTGAGGATAGCCTAACCCAAGAGATTAATAGGCTAATGCACGAGAAAGAACCTGTGGGCGAACACATCCGCCTTTGGCGCGTAACCTCGTGGACCAGCGATTACAAGTTTGAGCAGCTTTGGAGCCTGCACAGCGCCCAGGAGTTTGCCGAGAAGTACAAATCAACCCTCCAGAATCTTCCCGAGTTCACCATTGGCAAGCATCGCTGGCGATTCCGCGAGGGCAAGTTCGAGAGTGCCCAGCCCGTTGAGAACGATGAGCAGTACTGGCAAATTGAGGAGTGGGAGGACAGAAGCGGACGCGAACGAAAGCAGGAAACCTTCGACTACGCCAACTGCTTCAATTTTCTAAAAAACCGAGGTTTTGGCCGCGTGGCCATGCGCACCGCCGAGTTCTGCTTTGCCAGGCTTAACAGTAAGGTAATTTACCCGCAGGAGCCTTGGCAAATCCGCGACTTTGTAACCGATTTTACCAAGCAGGTTGCGCCAAAATCTATACTAAATATGATATTCCGTGGCGGTCCGCAATACCTTGGCCCCGACAAGCTCAGCAACCTCGATTTTGTGCACCCCAGCTACTACCAGCCCGACAGGGATAGCCAGTATATCTACTTTAAAGAAACAGCGTGGAAAATCACTGCCGACCGCATTGACGAGATGAGCATAAACGATATCGACCATCAGGTATGGGCCGAGAATGTGATGCATTTCGATGCCAAGAAGGTTGGGCAGCCGCTTATTGAGGTGGAGAAAATAACGCCCGAGTTCCTCAAAAAACTGCCCCAGGACAAGCAAATCCATTACGCCGATCATCAGGGCTCGTTCCTTTACGACGTGTCTAAATTGGGCGAAAAATGCCACTTCCTGCAATTTCTAGTAAACACGTCAAACTTCACCTGGCGCAAACCCGAAAAGGAGATTACCGCCGAGGATTTGTTTGAAAATGCTCACCATCTGGTGGCCAAGCTCTGCGCCATTGGTTTTCTGCTGCATAACTATAAAAACAAGTCTATAACCAAGGCCGTGGTGGGTATGGATGGCAAGCAGAGCGAGGTGGGAGTGAGCAACGGACGTTCAGGTAAATCGCTGGTGGGCAATGCCATTAACGAGGTGGTGCACCAGTGCTACATCCCCGGTAAAACCAAAAATCTTACCGACGATGCCTTTATTTTTGATGGCGTTACCGAGAAGCACAAGAACGTGTTTATTGACGACGTGCGCACCAACTTCGATTTTGAATTCCTTTTCCCTGCCATTACCGGCAATATGATGGTGAACAAGAAGGGCGATAAGCGATTCTCTATCCCCTACGAAAGTTCCCCCAAGTTTTACATCACCACCAACCACGCCCTTAATGGCGAAGGGAGCAGCTTCCGCGATAGGCAATGGCTGGTAGCCTTCTCCGATTTTTACAACGATCAGCATAAGCCCATCGACGATTTTGGCGTGCCATTCTTCGATGAGTGGGACTACAACCAGCGAAACCTGTTCTACAACCTTATGGCCACCTGTGTTCAATTGTGGCTAAGGTTTGGCATAGTGGAATCGCCCGACGAGCGATTGGAGCAGCGCCGCCTACGCCAGCAAATTGGCGAAGACTTTATTACCTGGGCCGATGAGTACTTCTCCAACAACAACTGGCTTAACCACCCAATACCCCGTAAGGAGATGTACGACAATTTTATGGACAATTTCCCCACCCAGCGTAAGTACATTACCGCCAGTCGGTTTAAAAACAAGATACTCCACTACTGCGAGTTTAGGAACTACAAGTTTAATCCCCACAAGTTCGATCCAAGCACCGGGTTACCACTATTCCACGATAAGGATGGTAAGCCAGTGCTCGACGATAAAACAGGAGGAGTGGAGTACTTTACCCTGGGCACCGACGATTACGCCACGCAAACAGAAATGGTTTAGCCAATGGAAAGCGTAGCAACATATCTCGATAGAATTGCTAGGTATATGGATCAGCGCCCAGCCGATCAATGGATGAGTTTAGAATCGATAACCAAACATCCGCAGCGCTTTATCGATGCCATAAAGTACCTAATCGATTTTGAGAATAAGCCATATGAGTTTAACACCAACTATACTAAAGTAAGGAGAATTGAATATGTCGCAACAAAAACTATTAAGCCAAATCAGAATGCCAAGTAGGCCTAGCCATTACGTTTACCCAGGCACCACAAGCCTATCTACCCTTGGCGCATCGCAAGTAGTAGAGGCAATGCTTGTTCAGCATGGCAAGGCCCTTCCGGTTACCGATGGTATAGACTTTATTCTTAGCAAAGTATTTAATGTTGATATTGATAGCCTAAAACTAAAATCCAGAAAGCCCGAAATTGTATTTCCCCGTCAGGTTGGAATGCTGCTGTTAAGGCTAAGCAATTATTCGCTTTCAAGCGCTGGCGGGTATTACCTAAAGGATCACGCCACAGCCCTACACGCCATTAATAAAAAGTGTTTTCCCATACTCGAAACTAAATACCCAAAAGATGACTACGATAATCTTGTATGTGCAATCCGAGCATTCCATATGCTCTATCCGCAATATAGTTTGTCCATCCTGCCACGGGGATGGGACAATCCTTATATCAAAATTCATAAACCACTCCCAGGGCACGGAGAGCAGTCTCGAACGGTGTCGGCGCTGTAAAGGCAAAGGGCTAATTAAACTAAAAATTGAGGAGGTAAAGTAATGGATGAACTAGGAGAAATAGTAACCCACGAGCTACAGCATCAGGTGGATGAGCTAATGGCCAGCGCCATTATCCGCCAGCTACAGGAGGCAGGCTTTACGCCCGACGATATGATTAGAGTGCTGCAAATGGCCCGACAAAAGTTTGAGGCCATGAAGCAAAAGGACAAGAGTACTAAGTGATATGGAACTAGCAAAGCAATATAACAAAATGGAACTGTGCGATTTTATTCGCCAGTACTACCCCAACCATAGGGCTAAAGATCTATCCCTTGCAACCGGCCTGCCCATTAGCAAAATATACAGGATTGCTCACAAAATGGAAGTTAAGAAAAGCCCCGAATTTCAGGCCGAACTACTTAGGCTTGAAGCCGAAAGAATAAAGCGGGTTGGCGCAAAAACCCGATTTAAACCCGGTAACGTTCCACCAAACAAAGGAAAAAAAATGAGAGCCGAAGTGTACGAAAAGGCAAAGGATACTATGTTTAAAAGTGGGCACAAGCCTCACAACACCAAGCCTATTGGTGCCGAGGTGATAACTATTGATGGCTACATTAAAGTGAAAATTGCCAACCCCAGCACCTGGGAGCTAAAGCATAGGCTAATTTGGCAGGAAGCTAATGGGCCAATTCCTAGAGGTTACAACGTTCAGTTTAGGGATGGCAATACTACCAACACAAATATAGATAACCTATACCTCATTAGCCGCAGCCAGCAGATTGCCCAAAACTCCATAGTTCGTTATCCGAACGAGATACGAAAAGCCATATACCGTGTAAGCAAACTTAAAAAAACCATTAAGCAGTATGAAACAGATTAGCATCGATGCGCTTAACGCGCATCTTTTCGAAGCTATTGAGGGACTAAAAAACAACAACGACCCGCTTGCTTCGCCAAACGAAAAAATGAGCATTGAAACGGCCAAGGCCATAGCCGATTTGGGTAAGGTTGTAGTTGAAGGGTATAAGGTAAAAGCCCAGGTAATAAGCATGGCTCAAAAGGCCGAAAACCCAACCCTATACAAATCGCTGGCCGAGGGATCTGGAATTATTAACGAAAACAAATAACAGCGCCATGACTATAGACGAATTATTAGAAGAGATAAGGATTTTGAAAGAAACCTATCCCGATGTAGGCAGGCTTAAACTCATGCGAAAGTCGAAAAAAGGAAACATAAAAGAGCTTGTTGCCCTGGATAAGAAAAACATAACAAACGGTTTTTTTAGCACCACTGGCGTGGTGGCTGAATTTGATTCAATTAGGAACTACTAATTCACTT
Source organism: Bacteroidales bacterium UBA5349 (assembly GCA_002410065.1). Lineage (GTDB taxonomy): Bacteria > Bacteroidota > Bacteroidia > Bacteroidales > Tenuifilaceae > Perlabentimonas. The sequence continues at coordinate 18,426 of DHQB01000016.1, forward strand.
CACAAAATTTAGGTACTAATGTCAGCATTTCAACAAATAGCAATTAGAGAACTACCCACATGGGTAAGTGTATTCAAGGCTGATGGTATGGATAAAGAGGAGATGCTTTCAGAACTGGAACTGATAGACGATTTATTGGTTCTTATGAAATCAAAATCCCTTCTTAATCGCAAAAAGAATTTAAAAACCCAACTCGAAGCGAGGATAGGATTAGAACTTGGCCATAAGCCTGCCAATCTTAATAGGCGATAACGGTAAATTGTTTGTTGTCGTTGCGGATTTCGAAGCACGTCATTGTCCGCAGGACATGACGGACGAGAAGGGAGCAAAGACAACGCATAGCACCGACACCGCAATGCAATAAACAAAATGTTAGCGGTTCGGGCTTTTAATCAGATAATTAACTTTTAAAATAACATAAAATGAAAAATAAAAAATTACAAATTGATGTTGTTGGATTCGTTGATGATTTATCAATGGTCGAATGTAAACTAATAGTTGACGGACGAGCTGGACTTTTTTATATGTCAAAATCGAACTACGAAGCCTTTAAATTTGACGGTGTATTTATCCGAGATGGCAAAGAAAAAGACAGTGCAAATGTAATTAATACTACTCATGTTTTCGAAGAACGCTGTTAGCCTGACCGCTAACGGCTGGTTGTGTGGCAAGTAAGCCCCACCAAGTCGAATCGAATTAAAACAACCCGCTAACAGGGCTTATTGGCTACACAACTTGTTAGCGTTTAGTATGAGCGGATTGAAACTAAAATTATGGATAAAGTAAAACATAGCATTGGGTTAATTAGAAAGGCAGAAAAACTTGCCCTTACCTATAACGATTTTGGGTTTCATTTAGCCTTTTCGGGGGGGAAGGATAGCCAAGTTATCTACGAATTGGCTAAAATGGCGGGGGTAAAGTTTAAGGCATATTTTTATAAAACCTCCGTTGACCCAAGGGAACTGCTTTCGTTTATCCGTTCAAACTATCCAGACGTGGAATGGGTGCGCCCAAAAATGACAATGTACCAACTAATATACAAAAAAGGTATGTTGCCATTAAGACAGGCTAGGTTTTGCTGTGAATTTCTAAAAGAGCGAAATGGCGTTAATGCAGTTGTTATAACTGGAATAACAGCCGATGAAAGCGCAAAAAGAGCCAAGCGCAAAGAGCAAGAAATGAGTTGCGTGAAAGGGCAAGACAAAGTTTTTATACATCCAATTTTGAACTGGACTAAAGCCGAAGTTATCCAGTTCCTAAACGAAAGGAATATTGAAAAATGTTCGCTTTACGAAATACAGGAGCGCATAGGTTGTGTTGGTTGCCCAATGTCGCCAAAAACTATGAGGAGAGATTTTAGAAATATGCCAAACTTTAAAAAGGCTTATATAAACACAGTTCAGAAATTAATAGATGAAAAGGGCAAGTATAGCGAGTTTCCAAGTGCGGAAGATGTTGTAGACTGGTGGGCAAGCGGAATGAGCCGAAAACAATGGCTTGCCAATAAACTTCAATACACAATCGAATATACAGAACAGTCAAGCGAATATTAACGCTAACGGCTATTGTATGAGTAGTAGCCGATTGAAAGCAAAAAGTATCGAATTAGAAACTAAATTAATAAATAGTAATAGCCATAAAAATAAGCACTGCAACGGCTATTACTTATACAAATTGTTGTGGTGCGTTATTGAGCGATGGAATTAACAGCAGAACAAATTAACGAACACATTGAAAAGTTTACACCTATCTACAAAGATGGGAAAGAGATTAACCCAATACCAAAAGATAGAAAAGTAACTGTATGGTGTGAGGGAACTAATGAAGAAGGATTTGCTTGTAATGTAACGGCAGATGAAATGGGATTAGAAGTCTTAATTGCAAAGTCTTGGATTTATGAAGATGAATTGCAAACCCTGTGCGGTGGCTAATGCACCACAACGTGTGTTATGCAATCGGCTTTTTTACTAAACTATTAAAATATAATTATATGGGATTAAATTTGAGTAAAGGAAATATGTACGAGTTTATTACTCACACATGGAACACGATTAAAGGCGAATGTTTCCATGACTGTTCATATTGCTATATGAAACGCTGGGGCAAATTAAAGCCTGTGCGATTTGATGAAAAAGAACTTAAAACAGACTTAGGAACTGGAAACTTTATTTTCGTTGGTTCGAGTTGTGATATGTTTGCCGAGAACATACCTGATGAATGGATCAATAAAACCTTGGAACATTGCCAAAAATTTGATAATAAATACCTATTCCAGACTAAAAACCCAAAACGAATACTAAATTATAAATTACCTAAATCGGTTATTTGCACAACCATTGAAAGTGATATGTTTTACAGCGAAATAATGGCAAATAGCCCGAAACCTTATTACCGTGCAAAATATATGAAAATGCTTTCGGATTGTGGATTTGAAACATTTGTAACAATTGAGCCTATTTTAGATTTTAATTTAAACACAATGGTTGACTTGCTAAAACAATGCAACCCTGAGCAGGTGAATATCGGGGCAGATAGCGGACGAAATAACTTACCTGAACCAAGTAAATCAAAAGTTTTACAATTGGTTTCGGAGTTGCAAGAGTTCACTATTATTCACAACAAATCGAACTTGCAGAGGCTTCTTTAAGCTGTTGCATAACGGCTGGGGGTTGGGCTAGTAAGCCCTGACAGACTTTCGAGAACCCTATACAGCCAGCGGGCTTATTAGCTTAACCCCGTGTTACCGCTCGTTTTTTATTTAGAATCAAATTAAATTAGAAATATTTTGAAAATAATTACAAAAATACTTGCAAAATAGTAAAATGCGTTGTATCTTTACATCATAATAATAACAATAAAATTTACAACGATGGAATACACAGCAAAACAAATCGAAAACGCAAAGAGAAACTACAACGCAATGTTGAAAATGCAAACTCTTTCTGATTATGATGTTGAAAACATTGGTAGAAACACAGCAGAGCAAAGAATGGATTACCATAACAGAATTGTAAGCGAAATACTTGCTGGCAACAAAGAATTAGAGAAAGAATGGAAATTATTCTTTTTGAAAGAAGAAGTAAAAGCAGACCAAAAAGCAGCCGAAAGCAAAGCAAAATTAAACGCAAACAAAGAAGCATCAGCTGATATTTTAGCACCGATTAAAGAAATGAAGAAAATAGGCGAATTTGGCAAATGGTTAAATACTTCTGGAAACAAATTTCGCAAAGAACATTTTTCAAAAAAATATACTCAAGAATCAGTTAACGCATTTTTAACAACTTTATAAAACTAAAAAAATGAGAACAAAAGACAAAAAAGGGCTTTATTTCCAAGGTGATTTTAAAGCAGGTAATTACAACGATGCAGTTAAAGAATTGTATCAATTAAATGAAATTCCAAGCGGTTTTTGTGTAAATGAAGATTACGAAGCGGATGGGTACAGCGTAGTGGATGGTAATGGAATACAGCATATTTACGAACTTTCACCAAAAGAATTTTATAACGCATTTATGAAATTAGAATAATGAAACGCCAAAATGTAATAGTAGTAATTGCCCCCACTTTAGAAGTGTGGGGCAATTTTAAAAAGTTGTGCGAGGCTAAAGGCTTTGATATTTTGCCTTATCATTCGCTAAAATCGAAGCCTTTCCCTATTATTCACAACGACTGGATTATTCACAAAGTGCCGTTTCTTTAAATGGGCGGTAACACAAAGATGGGTATTGTAGGCGTTCTTTGCCTATAAAACCCATCGGCTGTTATAAAGTCGTCTCGTCACGTTTTTTGTGACGATATGGCGTAGCGTGAGCCCTTAAGCCCTCGATAGAGGACTTTTCTGCTTCAGGGCGTTCTTT
>DHQB01000027.1:0-32319 GCA_002410065.1 Bacteroidales bacterium UBA5349
AGTTGCGCCAGTTGTGTAAACTGCCTTAACACCTGCAGTATATGTGCCAACAGCAAGTCCTTCGAAAGTATAGTTTAAAGCAGTAACATCAGTAGCTACTTCAGCACCATCTAAGTATACAGTATAGCTTTCGAATGCTCTACCCTTTGCTGCGCCAATTGCGAAATCATCGAGGCAGAAGTAGAATTGATCCACTGAAGTAACATGAATACCCACATAAACCTCCTGACCAGCATAATCGTTTAAGCTGTATGTGTATTGAACCCATGCGTCTGAATTTGCAGGACATGATACAATTGGAGAAATTGTTACAAACGAAGCGGGTGTTGCGTCAGTTGTTGAAACAGCCACTTGGAATTTTTCTACTGAATAATCTGGATTACCACCTCTTGCCCAGAATGATACCTCACCATTAGGTGAAATCATTGTTTTTGGAGCAATTATCCAGTCGTTACAAGGTGCTGCTGATGCAGGGTTGAAAACAGCTACATACTTGTTTCCTGAATGGGCAAGGCTGCTAGTCATAACAGGATTAGTTGCTGTTGGGTTGAAAATAATACCCGCCATCGCCGAACCACTGTTAGGGAAAGCGATGCCAGAGAAACCATATGTTGCTTCTCCGTCAACGTCAACTAATGTCCAAGGTGCAAATGCTAATGCAAAATCATCGTAACTTTCGAAATCATCGGTGAATCCGAAAGAGTTATTCCACGAGAAAGTTGCATTATACCCATCAACATCAACCATTAAGCCATAGGGGTCTGTATATATCTCAAAAAGTTCAATATCAACAATTTCGTCACCATCAACTTCCAGTGTACTACCAATTATCGAAGTGTAACCTTCGAAAACCACATCGTAAGTGTATGTTCCCACAGGTACATCGGCAAAAACAATAACTCCATCAACAGCAGTTTGAGAGTCAATTTCAATGCCATCATAGTATGCAGTTACAGTAGCGTTAAGGTTATCTCCAAGAGTGTTCTTAATATTAAACGTTACGCTATAAGCTGACAAAGCAACCATAGCAACGTTAACATCTTGGGTAACTCCATCAACCACTGTAACGGTTCCGCTATATTCCTCGTAACCAAATTTATTTACGGTATAAGGTATATCGATTCCTTCTCCAACATAGGCAACAACAGTACCATTTGCAAGGGTTGTGAAAGTTTTAGCGTTTACAGTTACTACTGCATTCTCAACGGGATCTGTTCCGTCCATTACAATAAAGGTAACGTCAGCACCTGGTTTAGGATACGCAGTTAAAATGATATTGGGTATAAATGCCTCTGTTACTTTTGCTGTTTCAGGAGAAGCTGGGTCGGGGTTAGTTGAATCGCTGGAGTATGAAATACTCCTATTCCCTGTAACTCCGCTACATAAGAATCTGTCAGCACTGCCATTATAAGCTGCTTTATTTTCATCAACGGCTATTACTAAATTATCAATTCCGTTGTAATCAAAATCTACAATGTCAAATTCAATCCAACCTGGGCCTGTAGGGCTAACAAATTCAGCAGAATATACCTGAGTTAGCTCATCTAAAGCTACCCAATCGGTTGTACCTGCAAACTCCGATTTTGAAGTATGTCCCATGTAAATTGTCCAATCATTGGAATTAGATAATGAAGTTCCGTTGAAATAGTACTTAACGTGGGTTATTGTCATTGGCATGTCTGCAATCTCGGACTTCAAGTAAATACTTTGAGCATATGAATATCCATAAAAAGCATTAATCGGATAAGGTTTATTTGCAATAGTACCTGTACCAATAACGAGGTCTGGGTCATAAGTAAGTACCACATTAGGAACAACAACATCTGCTCCAGCAACCGTAAGGCTGCCAGTAGTTGATAAATATAATGGCATATCTACTGTAAATGTATAATCGCCGTCTGGAATTCCTGTAAATACAAAAGTTCCTCCAGCTGCAACTCCATTAGCTACTGCAGTGCCTGCCAGTTCTAGAGTTATCGAAGCATCTAATGGCATTGAATCCTCATCCATAATGGTGAAAGTAACCTCGTAAACGGGTAAAGTTACCATTTCAACTGCCACATCCTGATCAACACCATCAACAACGGTTATGGTTCCGGTTACATCTCCATACCCAAGCTTGGTTACGGTATATGGAACATCAGTACCTACTAAAACATATGCAGTTACTGTACCATCAGCTGCTGTTGTATAATCATTTCCGCTAATATTTACTATGGCTCCCTCTAAAAGATTCGTTCCCTCTTGTACAGTAAACGTAATATTGGCGCCAGCCCTATCAATTAATTCAATATTATCAAGATTCCAGCCATCAATATCAAATGTATTTCCATCATAGAAAAATGCAAATTGGAAATCGGGGCTACCAACGTGAGCATTTTCAATGATAATCGTATTGTCTCTTGGTCCAATATTTACATTTCCGTTAGCCATAACCTCTTCGTTTGCTACCACCCATGTAGCACCACCATCAATTGTAGTTTTAATACCAATGGATTTAGGGTTGGCATTATAATCATTGAACATATCCTTATAGCTCAACCCCAAACTATTCATTCCTGTTGTGTTAATTACAGGAGAAACAAAATAGGAAGCGCCTGTAAATGATGGAATCCAGCTGAACTTAAGCTCATTTGCTGCTCCACCGGCAAGTACAGTATTAGCAACTGACCAGTTTGTTAAGCCAAGACCTTGTGTTGTCCATCCTTCGGGTATGCCAGTTGCATCGAAATGTTGGTAAACTAAAAAATCACCAATTAGCAAAACATTTGAAATAGCATTTCCGCCTAAACCTGCTGCATTGCTAGCAACAACGTTATAGGAGTAATTACCTGGAACAGTTAGTGTTTCAGTAAAAGTTGTTTCGGTTTGTGCTGTTGCAACTTGAACATTTCCCGGGTTTCTAAAAACATCGTAGGTAACACCTGTTCCATCAAAATAGCCAGCATGCATACCAACGGCAGGGGCTGTCCATGTAACATTTGTCTGCATATCAACTTTTGTAAGCACAACATCAGTTGGAGCTGCAGGAACATCGGTACCTAGCCAAATGGTTTGGCTTGCTTGTGCACCATCGCCAGCTGTATTGATTCCATAGACAGTAAATGTGTAAAACCCTGCTGTTGTTCCAGTAAAGTCAACATCTTCGAGGCCACCAATCGTAGGAGTGGTATTCTCATATTCGGGTGTAATTTCGTCATTAACCCAAAGAGATACTGATGTTAACTCGGTAAGGGGGTCGCCTGCAAAGGTTTCATCGGGGTTTGTCCAAGTTATATTGGCACCAACAACACCCACAGGCTCAGGAGTTACAGTTAGAGCAGTAGGAGCAGCAGGTGCAACAGGATTAACCTGATTGTTATAGAGCCATACTATGGCGTTGTGAAGCATTTTATAGCCATCACCACCCATTCCAGGACCTTGTGCACTCCCATCAGAAAATATAGGGTCGGCATTAAATGCAACGATATTATCGTAAACAGCCACTAAGGGATCGGTTGTGGTATTTCCCCACTTGGCGATAAGTGTAGCATCTTCACGAACAGTTACGTCTTGTACAAAATAGTTGGTAGTAAACGTTGTTACACCCGACATAATTGGATGGTCAGGAATCAGCACTTCACCCAAAACAAAACTTTCAGTGGGCTGATCCTTTGTTGATTTATTAAATGGAGACATTCCCCCTGTGATATAGGTTCCTGAGCCCAATCCCCAAGCATCATAGCCATTAACAAACTGAGCCTCTACAAGATAGCCGCCAGCAGTAATAAATTCGCCAAGCTTATTGCTCCATGCTATGGCTGTGGTACCGGTTTCAACATCCCACTTGGTAACGTTAAAAGTGAGTACCACATCATATTCAAGCATACCTGCAATGGTAAGTGCACCAAGATCGGCTGTAACGGTATAGTCAACACCCCCGAACGCTTGCATAGCGGGCAAAACGTGGGTGTTAAAATCATCCGCATTGGGGCTTGCAACCAATGCAGTTACGTTATCTTTTCCGCGTGCAGTAAGCGCTCCGGCCGTGTTAATGGCCTTTGCTATCTGCATTGGCTCACCGTAAGGGTTCGCCTTTTGGTTGGGATTTTGAGTGGCCGTTTCAATCCTCAACTTTGCCTCTCTCTCTGTTCTTTCCTTCTCCCTGTCCTGGGCATTGACAGCAATGGAAAAACTAGCAAAAATTAGAATTAAGGTTAATAATTTTCTCATAGTACAATTGTTTTAAGTTAATAGTTTGTTTTTAGAATGTTAATCTTTTAACTGAAAGGCTATTTCATAGGCAAATTTTTTTAGTTATTAAAAGTGATTCTAACCCTATAAATTTATGACATTATTTCGAAATAGAAAATTTTTTTCTACAAAAATAATGGGTGTGTTGTAAGACATAGTTTAAAAATTTCAAAACTTATATCAAGATGGCTGAGTAATTAGATATCGTAGTTAAGGAAGATGTAACCTAACCTTTTGAATACCTGCAGGCGATAGCGATGGTTAAATTGAGACTTATAAAACTATTTATAATTGCTATTGGGGAAATTTCACCTTTCAATGATTCAAATGAGGATAAGCATATACTGATATCTAGTTTTTGGGTGCTAATTTTTCTTATAGTAAGGTTGGCCCGAGTTTTTGATTAATATACAATAAAATAAAAAATCCACCTATTAATCAGATTAATAGGTGGATGTGATCTAAGGCTGTTTGTTTACAAATATATATTTATCCTAGGTTATTGTGCTCGGTTCGACGAATAATCTCATTTTGTAACGATTCACCCAAATCGTTAAAGTAGTCGGAATATCCTGCTACTCTCACAATCAAATCCCTGTGTTTTTCTGGATTTTTCTGAGCATCGCGAAGTGTTTGCGCGTTTACAACGTTAAATTGTATGTGGTGCCCATCGAGCGTAAAGTATGTACGTACCAATGATGCCAATTTATCTAGTGCCTCGCTAGTATCGAAGAAAGAGGGCGAAAATTTTTGGTTTAGCAGAGTTCCACCCGTTTTTATATGATCAATTTTAGCAGCAGATTGGAGTACGGCGGTTGGCCCATTGTGGTCAGCTCCTTGCACAGGGCTTATGCCCTCGCTAAGGGGTTCGCCTGCTAAACGGCCATCGGGCATTGCGCCAATAACCTTTCCGAAGTAAACGTGGCAGGTTGTAGGTAGCATATTAATTCGGAATACGCCACCTCTGGCAGATGGGCGACCAGTTACAGCATGATAAAAACTATTGAATACCCTAACGGCATTCTGATCTGCATAGTCATCATTGTTTGCCCACTTTGGTGTATCGTACACAAGTTTCCTTCTCAGGTCATCATTTCCCTCAAAGTTATTTGATAATGCATGCTGCATTTGCTCTAAAGAAAGCTCCTTTGTGTCAAAAATCCATTTCTTAATTGCCGATAGGTTATCGGTTATGCTTCCCAGGCCTACACCCTGAATGTAACTTGTGTTGTATCGAGCACCTCCAGCATTATAATCTTTCCCTTTTTTTATGCAGTCGTCAACCAAAATTGATAGAAACGGAACAGGTAAGTGCTTTTCGTAAAGTTCTTCAATAGCATTGTTCCCGCTAATCTTTATATCAATAAAATGGTTTAGCTGCTTCTCAAAAGCAGAGTAAAAATCGTCGTAGGTTTTAAACGATGCAATATTACCTGTTTTAATCCCAATCTGTTTGTTGGTTCGTGGGTCGTATCCGTTGTGCATTGTAACCTCAAGAACTTTATTAAGATTGAAATAGCCCGAAAGGGTGTAGGCTTCGGTACCAAAGGCGCCGGTTTCAACGCATCCACTGGCTCCTCCGTTACGTGCATCAGTTATTGTTTTCCCCTGTGACAGAAGTTGTTGAACTATGGCATCGGTATTAAAAATTGAAGGTTGCCCAAAGCCTGTCTTTACAATTTTTAGTGCTCTTTTTAAAAATCGGGTAGGCGTTTTTTTGCTTATTTGCACCATTGAGCTGGGCTGAAGCAATCGCATCTCCTCAATCACATCAAGTATAATGTAAGATAATTCGTTTACTGCATCGGAACCGCCTTCCGTAATTCCTCCAACATTAATCAGGGCAAAATCGGTATAAGTGTTGCTTTCCTCAGCAGTAACACCCATTTTGGGGGGCGATGGATGATTGTTAAACTTAACCCAAAACGCTTGTAGCAACTCTATTGCCTTATCTTTTGTAAGAGAACCATTAGCTATTTCGCGTTGGTAAAAGGGCCATAAATGCTGATCGAGCCTCCCGGGGTTAAACGAGTCCCAGGGATTAAGCTCTGTTATTACGCCAAGATGAATAAACCAATAGTGCTGAAGAGCCTCATGGAAAGTCTCTGGTGCTTGCGCAGGAACTTTTCTGCAAATACGAATCATTTCAAGTAACTCATTTAGGCGATGCTCATTGCTTTCGGTTGAAGCAATTTGCTCAAGAGCCTCAGCGTGGCGTTTGGCAAAAAGGGCGATGGTATCAGCGGCTATAAACATAGCGTTAAGTTCTTCTTTTTTGCCGACATCAACTGTATTTGTCGCTTCAGCAAGGAATTTAAGCTCATTTTCAATCTCGATCTTTACATCGTCCATGCCCCTCTTAAAAAGTTTTGGCCCTCCAACGGTGTGGCCTGGTGCACGCTGCTCCTGAAATTCTGTAAAAACACCTGCTGCATAAGCATTGTGCCACTCTTCGGGTAATACGCCGAATACCCTGTCGCGCTGGGTTTTGCCTTTCCAAAAAGGAATAATTTCCTGCTCGTAAATGCGAAAAGTTTCATCATCAACCCTAAAGGATACCTTAGGGCGAGAATTTATCAACTTTAAATCATCAATAGTGTGTAAGCATATTTCGGGATAGGTTGATGTTGCCTTTGGCTCTGGGCCACGCTCTCCCACTATTAACTCGTTTGGTTGTATCGAAACAGCTTTATTCTCCATTATATATTTAAAGCACATTGCACGCTGCACGGGAATTGAATAGAGACTAGCATCTATTTTCGAATAAAATTGAGTAACCAACTGTGCCCTTTCAGCCGATAATGTGTTTATGGCTCTGAGACTTTGCTCTCTAAGTTGTTTTATTCTTTCGGTCATTATAGTAGTATTTAAAAGTTTACATTAAATTATCCGCCTATGCTAATTATGGGTGCAACCCCTTTAAACGAATCGGCAATAGCCTGAGCTTTACTTAGTAAATAGTTCTCCATTTGAGATAGAGAATAATTTTTGTTACTCATCTCAAATTTATGTTTAGCCAATGAGTGATAAGGTAAAAAATCGATACGAATAATGTTTTTATGGGAGGCTATGATTGATTTAATCCCCTCGAGATTCTCATTTGTGTCGGTTATTCCTTCAATTAGCGGAATTCGAATTATTATGGGTTTAGCTGAATCGGAAGCTAATTTTAAATTTTGAAGAATTTGCCTATTATCGACACCTGTATATTGCTTATGCGCATTGGCAGAAGCTAACTTTAGGTCGAACAGGTACAAATCGGTTTGTTCTATTGTACGCTCAAAATTTTTAGTTGAAGCATGACCACAGGTATCAAGGGCGGTATGTATTCCTTCGTTTTTACATGATCTCAAAAGTTCTGCTGTAAAAAGTGGTTGAGCCAAAGGTTCTCCACCTGTCAGGGTTACTCCTCCACCCGATTCGTCGAAAAACGGAATATCTGCCCGTATCTCTTGCATTAAACCTTCAATAGAAACCAGTTTGCCAATTGTTTTCGTTTGGTCAAAGCATTTAGAACCTAACTGTTGAGTCGAATTAACTTGCTCACATTCAAAAGAATGACTCTCAGGGTTATGGCACCACTTGCACCGCAATGGGCAACCCTTTAGGAAAATGCTTTTCCTAATGCCTGGACCATCGTGTACCGAGAAACTTCGAGTATGAAAAATCATCCCTTTCATAATCTTTTACTTCAGATTTAGTTATTGATATTTGCTATGAGCAAATTGAATGTAAAAAGACAGGAAATAAATTGAGAAGGGAGGGAAATCAGCATATCCAGCAAGAGTAGAGACCCTTGCCGTTATTGTGGTATAAAGTTGATATTACGCTGAATAGCATAACTTGAATATTTACACAAAGATACTACTTATTTTGGAATAGACTCCAATTCAGGTTATAAAGCTATTTCATTTTACAATTATCAGCCATAGAATATTTTATAAATGAAAATGATCTCTTACTATTTTGCCTTTAGCTGCGCCAATTACCGCTGAAAGATCATCCAAATCAGCATTTCCAATAGCCTCAATACTTTTGTACTTTTTTAAAAGCGTTTGAGCTGTGGTTTCACCAATACCCTTAATTGCAGTTAATTCTGATTGCAAAAAACTTTTTGAGCGACGATTGCGATGGTGAGTTATTCCAAAACGATGTGCTTCGTTTCGGGCTTGTTGTATAATTTTGAGTGACTCAGAGTTCTTATCGAGATATAATGGAACAGGATCGCCATAAAAAAAGATTTCTTCGAGACGTTCTGCAATTCCAATAACTTGAACTTTATGTTCAATTCCTAACTCTTTTAACACAGAATACGTGGCACTTAACTGTCCTTTCCCTCCATCAATTACAATGAGCTGGGGAAGGGGTTCGTTTTGATTGATAACCCTTGTGTATCTTCGCCTAACCACCTCTTGCATAGATGCATAGTCATTGGGCCCTTCAACGGTTTTTATGTTAAATAGCCTATATTCCTTTTTGGCTGGTATTGTATTTTTAAATACTACACAAGCCGATACTGGGTTGGTTCCCTGAGTATTAGAGTTATCGAAACATTCAATATGCTTTGGTAATTCTTTTGTCTTAAAGTCGGCTTTAAGTGTTTCCAACTTTCTCAATAGCCTTGTATTAGGATCTTGCTTTTCTTGTTTAATTTTTTTTGATTGAATATAGGCTTTTGCATTACGATATGATAAGGCTAAGAGCTTTTGTTTGTCGCCTCGAACTGGAACAATATACCTTGCTCCTTCAATATTAAATTCAGGTAAAACTGGTACAACTATTTCTTTGGCATTGCTACTAACGCGCTGTCTTAACTCGGCAATTGCAATACCTAATAGTTCGTCCTCTGATTCGTCGAGGCTTTTCTTTAACTCGATATTATGGGATTGAATTACAGATCCCTTAATTATTTTCAGGTAATTAACGCAAGCATAGTTTTTTTCGTTGGCAATTGAAAATACATCTAAATCAGTTAAGGATTGACTAACAATACTTGATTTCGACTGGTAACGTTGAAGCGCTTCCAATTTTAATTTTATTGATTGGGCTTCTTCAAAGCGATACTCACTGGCTAACACTTTCATTTGCTTTTCCATCCCTCGCTTAACAGATTGGATATTACCTTTTAGTAAATCTATAATCTGATTAATATTGTTATTATAGTCCTCTGAGGTTTGATTGCCGATACAGGGAGCTTTACAATTACCAATTTGAAACTCTAGGCAGGACTTGAACTTTCCGGCAGCAATATTTTGTTGTGTGAGGTTTAATGTGCAGGTACGAAGTGGGTAAATAGATCTAATTAAATCGAGCATTGCTTTGAGGACAACGCCTGAGGTGTAGGGTCCAAAGTATCTGCTTCCATCATTTTCAACTCTTCGGGTTGAAAATACTCTAGGAAATGGTTCGTTCTTAATACAAATCCATGGATAGGTCTTATCATCTTTTAAAAGAACATTGTATTTAGGTTGATACTTTTTAATAAGGTTGTTCTCAAGTAATAAAGCATCACTTTCGGTATCAACAACAATATGCTTGATATCGAATATTTTAGAAACTAAAACTCGCAGTTTTGCATTTTCATATCTATTGCGATTAAAATACGAAGAAACCCTTTTCCTCAGATCTTTTGCTTTACCAATATAAATAATCTCCTTTTGTGCATTATAGAAGTGGTAAATCCCTGGATTATGGGGCAAACTATCGACTATTTGAGAAAATCTCTCTGTAAACATGGTTAATAGATGATGAATTACTACAATAAATCAATTACATCGGCTATATACACTAAAAGTAACGAGAGGCCAAATGCAATTACGGGAGCTATGATCCACATAGCGAAGAACATGCGGACTTGTGTTTTTCTGAAAATATTTTTAATTCCCAGTTTTGCAATGCCAATGCCCAGAATGGCTCCCACATTAAGTTGTACCAACGACGTAGGTATTCCTTTTGTTAAAGATGCCAATAGTAAAAGTGATGCTGATACAAAAGCAATAATCACGGCCTCAATCCGACCGAAAAGGAATAGTTCTTTCCCTGTATTTCGTAGTATCTTATGACCAAATATTGAACTGCCAATACCAAATGCAGGGGCAATTATTAGAACAGAAAAAATAGTTACAAACCAATACGACTCGTCGGGATTTAATCCCATTTCATTTATGGTCATTGAAGTCAGCGGCCCGACCGCATTTGCCACATTGTTTGCACCTATAGAAAAGGCAACATACAGAGAAACTACAACTAAAAGTCCTTTTAGCACAAAGCTGTTGTTAATTTTACTTGAAATAGTATAACCTCTCCGCCTGAGTGGAGTATAGATATACTTTCCGATAATAAAGCACAGAATCAATGAAATGATGGGCAATATTACCCATGTAGGAATTATCTCGGAAAAAAGTTTAGTTGAATTAAAATCTTTAAAATAAATGGCAGGTGCAGAAAGAGCAAAAACTGTTGATTGACTTGTAGATTGTGGAATGCCAGCAAGGTTTGCAATAAGCAGGGACATAGCCACAGCAAAGAAAACGATAGAGACAACAACATTATTAATGAGGGAAGGGTTTAAAATACCCGTTCCAAGAGTATTCGCTGTTTCTTTACCGGCAAATATTGCACCTAAAAAAACCATTATCCCAAATAATCCAGGAATAAGACTTCTGCGTATGGCGTTTGCTCCAAAGGCAGCTGAAAAAGATGGGCCGGTTCCGCTTCCGCCCATATTTATTGCCAAAAACATGGCTATTAAAAAGGGTACTAACATGGTTATTCCTTTAATGAATAATGCTCTACTCTATACGGCTAAAGATAGCAGGATTACAACAAATATAAAGAATTACTGAAAAAGAGGAATTGATTTGAAGTTTAAGCTATCAAAAAGTCCATTATGGTTAATCTTTATATGGGGAATAACGGTTAAGGCCATAAATGAAGCTGTCATAAAAGGGCTTTTTAGTACACACCCAGCCTGTTGCACCTTTTTGTTAAGGCTTTCATATTTTTCACTAACATGTACTCCTTGCTCATTGGTCATTAAACCAAAGAATGGAAGTTCAATCCCGTCACCATTTGCATGATTAAAATAACACAATCCTCCTCTTTTTTCAACAATCCACTGCAATGCATTATCTATACTTACATCGTCGCAACCTACAGCAACTATATGATGACTATCGTGGGCAATGCTGGCAGCAATTGCACCTTGTTTTAATCCAAAACCATTTATAAAAGCAACTTGAGGTGGCGTATCGGTGTACCTGTCGAGTAGGACTATCTTTAAGAGATCTCTTTCAAGATCTACTTCTACTATCTCACCCTTAGGAACTGGCGAATCTATGATTAATCTATTGGTAAGCAATTCTCCATCTATTGCTTCAATTATGTTAAGCTTTGGTGCTAAAGATATGATCTTTAGGTCTCCTTTTTGGTGTTTGCTTCGAAAGGTAAAATCCGGTGTGTTTTCAGAGGGAAGATCAAACGCAACTTTTTGATTTGCGAACACTTTATTGCCGTCTATGTGGGTTTCAAGAACTTTAAAATCGGTAAGGTTATTAACGAGTATAAAATCCGCCTTATCCCCAATGCGTAATTTGCCTAGTGGTAAATTGTAGTGATCTATAGGGCTAATGCAAGCGGCATATAGGGTGTCGAATAAATCGTATCCTTTTGCAATAGTTCTCGCCACAATGCTATTGAAATGTCCATTCTTTAAATAATCTGGGTGGCAGTCATCGGTACAAAACATTATTTCCTTGGGGTACTCCTTAAGCAGAGGTACTAGGTTCTCGAAATTTTTTGCAGCGCTTCCCTCCCGTATTAATATCTTCATACCCAATTTAATTTTTTCAATAGCCTCTTGTTGGGTACTGCACTCGTGATCAGTTGTAATTCCTGCCTTGGTATATTTGCCAAGCATTTCGCCAGACAAACCCGGTACGTGTCCATCGATAGGTTTTTTTGCTTTATGTGCTGCACTTAGTTTAGCAACTACATCGGGATCATCATTTACAACTCCAGGGAAGTTCATCATTTCAGCTAAAAAGTAAAAGTCATTATCCTGAATAAGTTTAGATACTATTGTAGAATCCAAAATGGCTCCGCTCTTCTCTAGAGGCGAGGATGGAACACAGGATGGAACTCCGAAAAAGAACTTCATGGGCACTTTCTTTGCATTGTTCTGCATAAACCGAATCCCCTCTACACCTGCAACATTGGCTACCTCGTGCGGATCGGTTACTACAGCAATGGTTCCGTGTACCACAGCCATTTCGGCAAAGCGGCTGGGAATAAGCATTGAACTCTCAATGTGAATATGAGAATCGATAAATCCGGGCAGAATAAATGGACCACCCAGCGAGTCTGTTTTGCCTATGCTTTTAATGATCCCTTTTTCAATATTCAAAATTACACCCTTAATAGACCTATTAATTGGATCGACTAAGTTTCCTTTAATCGAATATTTGTCAGTTTTCATAGTAAATGTTGATTGTATTTAATTGAATTCTTAATTTAATGTTCCACGTGGAACACTTAAATATAACATATGACTAAGTTTATGTTCCACGTGGAACATTATCTGCCCAAAAAGACGAGGAGTACATTAATGTCACTTGGAGAAACACCTGGAATACGACTTGCCTGAGCTATATTTATGGGTTTAGTTTTATTTAGCTTAAACCGACCTTCGATACTAATTGACTGAAATCTATCGTAATTTATATCTTCTGGTATACTAACATATTCTAGCCTTTTAATCTTTTCGGCTATCTGTTTTTCCCTTTCTATATATCCCTCGTACTTAAGATGGATTTCAACACTATCGGTTATATCAGTTTTTAATATTTCAAGTTCGTCGAAATTGTTTTTAAGGGTTGGGCTAGCTTTTATAATATCGTAAAGTCCAACTTCAGGCCTAAGTAGAATGTCGATAGCTTTTCGTTTTTGGTCGATCGGCTTAGATAATACAGATTCTAAAAACGGGTTTATCTCCTCAGGCAATATACTTGTTTTTTTGATTAGGGCTTTTAGCTTATTAACTTTTGTATACTTAGTTTCAAAGGCCATCCTTCTCGCTTCTGATACCATCCCTAATTTAATTCCTATGGGGGTCAGCCGTTCATCCGCATTATCTTGCCGGAGAAGAATACGGTACTCAGCTCTACTTGTAAACATTCTGTAGGGTTCATCAACGCCTTTAGTAACTAAATCATCTATTAAAACTCCAATATATGCTTCATCTCGGCCAAGAATAAAGTGGGGTTTTCCCTGGATTTTTAGCGTTGCGTTTATTCCTGCAACCACTCCTTGCGCAGCAGCTTCTTCATATCCGGTAGTTCCATTTATTTGACCAGCAAAGTATAGATTTTTTAAAATCTTAGTCTCAAGTGTATGATTTAATTGTTGTGGGGGAAAGTAGTCATACTCTATTGCATACCCAGGGCGGAGAATATGAACATTTTCGAATCCTGGTACCGACTTTAGTGCAGAAAACTGTATATCTGAAGGCAGCGAAGAGCTAAAACCATTTAAATACATTTCGTAAGTTTTTTCACCCTCGGGTTCTAAAAACAATTGATGGCTATTCTTGCTGGAAAAAGTTCTCAGCTTATCCTCAATACTGGGGCAATATCGGGGGCCAATGCCTTTTATAGCTCCCTGAAAAAGTGGACTGAATTGGAAACCTGTACGTAAAATGTCGTGAACATCAACTGAAGTTTCGGCGATAAAACAACTTCTTTGAATTAAGTTGTTTTTCTTGTCTGTCATAAAAGAGAAATACCTCTCCTCTTCTTCTCCCTTTTGCTCTAAAAGTTTTGAGTAATCAACAGTACGTCCATCAATCCTTACGGGAGTTCCTGTTTTCATTCTCCCAGACTCGAATCCCAAATCCTCCAATTGTTTTGTAAGACCCTCGGATGAAGATTCGCCAATTCTTCCTCCACCAAAATTTACACTACCGATATGAATTAAGCCAGATAAAAAAGTGCCATTGGTTAAAACAACTGTTTTAGAGGTGATTTCAATTCCCATCTGGGTTTTTACTCCTGTGGCAATTCCATCTTTGTGAAGAATTGAAACAACTTTATCTTGCCACAAATAAAGATTGGGTATAGTTTCGAGGGTATCTCTCCAGGCTTGAGAAAAAACCATTCTGTCACACTGTGCTCTAGGACTCCACATTGCAGGTCCTTTGGAACGGTTTAACATCCTAAATTGGATTGAAGACTGATCCGTTATGATTGCTGAATATCCGCCGAGGGCATCGATCTCTCGAAGTATTTGACCTTTTGCTACACCTCCCATTGCAGGGTTACAACTCATTTGGGCCATTTTAGATAAATCCATGGAAACCAGCAACACAGATGAACCTAGGGTTGCAGCTGCTGCTGCAGCTTCGCAGCCTGCATGACCTCCTCCTACAACTATTACATCAAAACTTTTTAGCATTGCACATTTCCTTTAAAACCAAAAGACTCTCGTCCTCTGCTTTGCGCATTATTTTTTCCTCAGCCTTGGTAGAATCATTAAATCCAACTAGGTGTAAAACACCATGAGCTATAACTCTGTTCAATTCGTCGGAGAATGTTTGCTGATAATTTTGCGCATTGATTTTAACAACTGGAATGCAAATATAGATATCTGATGAGATAATCTTTCCAATTGAATAAGGAAAAGTTATAATATCGGTAAGATAGTTGTGGTTGAGATATGCTTTATTGATAGCAAGGATTTTATCCTCGGAGGTAAAAATATAATTAATATCGCCTAATATAAAGTCTCTGCTTTCAACTATATACTTAATCCATTGTTTAAATATTTGCTTTTGATTAAAGTTGAAAGCAATGTCCTCTGTAAAAAAATAAACAGCCACTGTAAAATTAAATTTTGAATACCAATTCTACATGTGCTCCCTTAAGTTTAAAAACAATATCGTCTGCTAAGTTTTTCATAAGGAATACGCCACGACCTGAAACATTCTCTAAATTCTCTGGCTTAGTTGGATCGGGAACTTCATTATAATTAAAGCCTTTTCCTTGGTCTTTAACATAAATATGGATTGTATTATCAAATATTTGCACCCCCACATCAACTGTCTTATTGATATCGAATTTATTTCCATGTACGATTGCGTTATTAACCGCTTCGATGGTAGCAATCAGTATTTTACCATAAATTTCGGACGATAGATTACATTGTTCTGATATTTCATCTACCAACTTTTCGATGTGCCCAATGTTATCGAGCTTTGATTGAATTGAAATTTCTTTTTCCATTATAGCTGTAATTCTCAAGTAATTTATACTTTGTTATTTAAATAAAGTTTCAATAAATACTAAATATGTTTTTTATGGAAGTATCCAATCTGCTGGGTTTTGAATCTTGCTCTCGTGCCAAATTTGTAAATTATAGGTTCCTTTTCCTGTGCTAGGATCGGTATAAGCCTGTCCGATTTGTTGAAGCGATTTAACCATGTCGCCAACCTTTACCTTTACCATAGTTATATTAGAATAAACTGTTAGGTAATCTCCATGGCGAATTAGTACAGCAATATTGGAGCCTGGTATAGTTACAATCTTTTTTACTTCCCCCTCATAAATTGATTTTACACTTGCTTTCTCATCGGTACTTATGTCAACGCCGTTATTCTTGATTTTTACTCCTTTAAGTACTGGGTGATTATGCTCGCCGAAACTACTTGTAATTAATCCTTTTGAAGTTGGCCAAGGCAGTTTACCTTTATTTCCTTCAAACCCTGCTGATAATTTCAGATAACGTCCATCTCTTACTTTAGTGTCAGTCAATTTTTTTGCTTCTTCTGCAATCAAATCTGCAATTGCTTTATCAAGCAAAGCCATTGATTTTTTTCTTTCTTCTATTTCAGCTCTTAGCTGTCCCTCTTTTTGTTTAAGTGATACTATACTTTTTTGATATTTATTTTCCTCTTGTAATAGTTTTGAAACTTCTACGGCTTTGCTTTGCTTTGAAGACTCAAGCGTTTTTATGTTTTCTTGTAAGCTTTTAAGCTCACTTGCAATCATTTGTTGCGTAGTTACAATATCTTGAGCTTGCTTAGCTCGGAATTTAACAATTTGCTGATAAAACCTTAGTCTTCGATATGCTTGGTTAAAGTCTTCAGACGCAAACAAAAAAACAAGTATTTCCATATCCGATTTGTTTCTCCATGCAAATAGTATAAGCTTTGAATACTCCTTCTTCAGATTTTGCAAATCTTTATTTAAACTGTTTATAAGTAAAGTTTTGTCTTCAATTTGGTTTTCTAGTAATAGAATTTGAATTTGAGTATCGGATATTAAACGATTACGGAGTTTAAGTTGACTACTTAAAATTTTAAGTTGATTTAAAGACTGTACTCGATCTTTCTGGGTTTTTTCGAGTAATTGGGTGGAAAACTGAAGTTCTTTTTCAGTCTTCTGTTTACTCAATTCAAGTTCTTTGAGCGTTTGGGTAAAAGATAAAGGGGCAATTGCCAAAAGAAAAAAAAGAAAACTAATAAATTTCATTCTCTAATACTAATGGGGTAAATTTAATAGTAGAATCTTTGTATAAATATGTTTTTTTAACATCTTTTTCGAAAGTCTTAAAATCAATGTCAATCCCTATTGAATTTTTTAAATAGTTGAAGTCGATTTGGACTGACCTAGGAATATCAGAGGGTGAATTTAAGGTCCAATCATAGACTAGAGAAAATATATAATCGTTTTGATTTACGAATATGGTATATTTATTTAACTTTTCAATGGACTTTGTATAAGTAAAAATTACTTTGTAAGGTTGTGTATTATCATTTACTGAACGGTTAATTGTTAAATCACCTTTAATAAAAGAATTAGAATGAAGTAACTCACAAACCTCAGTATTATAATCGAATTGAAAAGTATTAGGACTATGATAGCCTAAAATTATATTTTGTACTTTGTAAAAATCTATTTCAATTCCTAATGCTGAGCTAAGGTACTTATAATCAAACGAATAGGCTTTATTCACTTGAAAATCAAAGAATTGAATATTGTCTTTCACCATTATGCACTTAACTACTTCTTTACCTAATGGGCTATTGATTGAAACAGCGATCAATGAATCGGGAACGGCATATAAAGTTGATTTTAAATTTCGAAATTGTCCATTGTGATCTAAACGAAATGTAGTTTTAGGAACACAAAGAGATTTGTAAGGGATTTTGGGGGTTTGAATTGAATCTAAAAGCGTTAAATCTGCGCATATAAACGGCTCAACAGGTTGAATACTTTTAATGGTGCAACTAAACGAAACTACTAATATGGATATTAGAATTACGCTTTTATGTTTAAGGTGCATATGATTTAGTGTTAATTTTAATTTCTAAAAATTCTGTTCCACCACCAAGGTCCTTAGCCTTTAGCCAATAAATATAGGCTCCTTCTTTATTGCCAGTTTTGTATAAAGCATCACCATAATGCTCATTCAATATTGGGTTAGTACTTCCATCCTTAGCAACTGCGTTACGCAATACATCCCTAGCTTCTTCAAATCTTTGCATCGTAAAAAGAATCCACCCTCTGGTATCAATATATGTACTATTGTTAGGCTCTAAGGTAACAGCTTTAGTGCTCATTTCTAACGCTTTGGTCAAATTCATATTATCCATAGCCAAGTAGTACGCATAATTGTTGAGAATACGGGCATTATTAGGATTATTAATAAGGCTGTTTTTATACTGTTTATAGGTTTCCTTACTATTCCCTTGTTTATAATAAATATCACCTAATGTACCGTAAATTTCAGATAATTCGGATTTATCTTTTATAGTTTGAATGCCCTTATTTAGAGATTCTATTGACTTATGGATTTGCTTATTCTCCTCATAAACAATTGATTTATAGATGTAAAATATAGATTTTTGAGGAAATAAAAGGATTGCACTATCGGAGGTTTTTAAAACGTCATCTTTATATCCAAGAGAGTATTGAAAATTAATGAGTTGTTCAAATTTCTCGGAATTAGTGGGATCGATTTGGACAATAGTTTGGAGTACGTTTTTCGCCATTTCAAAGCTATTAAGACGAAGATAGTGTTCATAAGCAACTTGATTAATGAGTATACTTTTGGGGTGATGGATTAGTCCAGCGTCAATGATTGAATCCAACTTTTGTTTTCTAGTATTGTAAAGTGATTTGTCGAAGAGTAATGGGTAGAACAATTTAGCCTTTTCCTCTTCTGATTGGGAGGGATCATCGAAGATACTATATAATAAAGTGAGCGCCTTATCCTTATTCCCAAAGTTAAATTGTTTATTAAACAACTCATACTTTGCATAAAGGAAATCTGGGTTTTGTGATACAATACTATCAAGTACCTGTAATCCAAGATTATCATAACCTTCCATAAAATATAAATCACTTTGATACAGTAAATAGTATGGATTCTGGGGGGAAAAGTTTATTAATTTAGACAATTCATTCTTTGACGCTTGTATATTTGATTTTCCTAAATAAATCTTAAGCTTGGTTTCTGATATGTTCGGATTGAAGCCTTCGTTATCTTCTAATTTTTCCAGAATGTCAAGAGCTTTTTCTAGGCTATCGATTTCAGCATAGAGTAATGCCAAATGAAACTGATTAAAATTGTTAGTTGAATCAATTTGAATGATTTGAGCTTGATTTAGTAATGCTTTGTTAAAATATTTTTTTTCAACATATAAAGATCTAAGAAGTAATCTATAGGCTAAGTTTTGGTTATCAATGCTAACTGCTTTTTCTAAATTCAATATTGCACTATCAACATTTTGAAGTGCAGCATACGATAAAGCTAGCTCATAATAAATTGCATCCTTATTTGGTTCTTTTAATTTAGCAATATTTAAATTTTTAATGGCCGAGGAATAATCTCCGAAGATTCTAGATGTTACCCCTTGGTAATAGAATAGAAAAGGGGAAACAGATTGGTATACTCTTCTATTTTTTAGTTTCATACCAACATTACACCCACCTACCGAAAGGGAAATGACAACAAATAAAAAACTTTTAAGAAGAGTTTTCATTATAAATTATTTTGTTCCAGTATGCCCAAAACCCCCTTGACCTCTGTCGGTTTGGTTTAACTCTGTTACGGAATCCCACGAAATTGTTTCGTGTTTAGCTATTACCATCTGGCAAATTCTTTCTCCATCGTCAATGCTTTTTTCCTCATTGCTCATATTAGCAATAATTATACCTATTTCCCCACGGTAATCTGCATCAATAGTACCTGGTGAGTTAAGTACAGTTAGTCCTTTCTTTAAAGCAAGTCCACTTCTGGGACGGATTTGAGCTTCAAAACCTTCGGGCAACTCAATAAATAAACCAGTTGGCACTAAGCATCTCTCAAAAGGCTTAAGAATTATAGAATTGTCGATATTGGCTCGTAAGTCCATGCCAGCGCTTAATCTTGTACTGTACTCAGGCAGTGGGTGTTTTGATTTATTAACTATTCTAACTGTCATGTTTTATGAATTGTAAGATTTGTTTGAACGAAAATTTTTCAGTGAAAAAAACTACAAGTAAAAACCCTGAAATTAAAAATATTCGGAAGGTGTAAGCAAGTAACTTATTGGGAATAGTAAAATAATATCCAATTATAAATAGAACAATAGCTGATACAATGTATAATGCTATTCGTTTAAAATCATATGGTATTGGATAATGCTTTTGTCCGCCAACTATACAAATAACGGTCATAAATATATAACAAACTAACCTGGCTATAGCTGCACCGTAATAACCAATAACTGGTATTAATGTAAAGTAGAGAATTAACGTAATTAGAGCACCCGAGAATGTATAGTAAACTCCATACCATGTTTTATTGGTTAATTTATACCAAATACTTACGTTGAAAAATATTCCGTAGAATAAATTTGCAAGTAATAGTATTGGAACAACACCTAGACCTTCCCTAAAATCTTTTCCCACAAGGAACTGAAAAATATCGGTAAACAATCCTACTCCCATAAATATAAGGAGAGTAAAGACCACAAAGTACTTTAACAAATTACTATACATAGACTTTGAATCCTTCTTTCCTTCGTTTGCAAAGAAAAAAGGTTCAGCGGCATACCGATACATCTGAATAAATAGGACCATTAGAACAGCAAGCTTAACATTAGATCCGTAAATACCTAGTTCATATAATGGATCTTTATCTGTTGATATTAAATGTTTTAGAAATATTCGGTCAAACGATTCGTTTGTTGTGCCACCTAAACCACTAACCAGCAAGGGAAAAGAGTAAATTAGTAATTCTTTTAGTCTACCAAAACTAAAAGTTGTTGGTAAAATGTCTGAAATGAAAAGTAAAATAATAATAACTACAGCACTACTAATCAGATTACTAATAAAAACATATTGAACAAGTGACCCAGAAGTTAAAAATATACCACTGAGTGTTGGACTAGCGGGGCATATTTTTATAAAAAAGATATTTAGGAAGACATTTATAACTACACCAATAATTTTTACCATTGAAAAAGTTAGTGCCCTATTCATTAACCTGAGTTTTGCAAAAGGAATGGCACTTAATGCATCCAAACCAATAATTGCAGCTAGGTATATTATGTATTCAGGATTTGAAGGGTAGCCTAAAGCAGTGGAAATGGATCCTGAAAGAAAATACATTAAAAAAATGAAAAAAGAACTTGTTGTCAATAATGAATAAAATGCGGTTGAATAGGTTGTATTGCTGTTTTCTTCATTGCTTGAAAAACGAAAAAACCCAGTTTCCATTCCGTAGGTTAATAGAATAAGAAGCAGAGCCATATAGGCATACATCTCGGTAATAACACCATACTCAGGTTGGTTAAAAACACGAGTATGAAAAGGGACAAGCATGTAATTAAGAAGCCTAGGCACGACGCTACTCAAGCCGTAAAGGGCTGTTTGTCCAGCTAATTTTTTTATATAGTGCATAATTAATAGTCTAAGCTTGATCGATTAAAAAGTATATAACCAAAATTAAAAATTACATAGAAAGATTTATTTTCCTTTGGATAGTAATTAACCGACAAACTTACAGGTCCTAAAGGGGTTTGATAAACCAATGAAGTTGAAGCAAGTAGGTAGTACTTAGGTAAATCACTAGAATAATATGCTGTATACTCATTGGGATCTTTTAGAATAGAATTTAAGGGTTGAAATAAATAGGCCTCTGTTCTTAAACTAAAGTCATTAGTAAATTCAAAGATTGGCATCAGGCCAACTCCAATATATTTGTGTGAATAAAAATCAGAAACAAAAAGGGTTTGACTATGCTGAGTTGGTTTAAAACTTGGAGAATTTAAGATGGATGATGAATAGTTAATAAAAAAAGGCTGATTTGAATAGGTTGCATCAAAATACCAGCCAAGCGATATTTTTCTTTTAATAATGGGGTAATAGTTATGAATTAGGAATTTTGCAACATACCAAGAGTGATTATTCTTGTCATCAAAAAATGTTGCACTTGTGCTGCCAGGTTTATGGGTTTCTACTCCATTGATATAGCCTATCCTAAATTTTTGGTATTGACCCCGAGTAGGAAAGTTTTTAAAATTAAGGGTATTACGTTCATATGATAAGCCAAAACTTTGAAAGTTAAAATAGGTTTTATCTGGGTAATCGTCTCTATTAAAATTACTTACCTGATAGTATTCATTCTCCTTTAGTCCAAATTTATAGGTTAGTCTAATCATAGAACTGGAGCTCACTGGAAAACCAGATTGTGCTTCGAAGAAACTATCCTTATTAATGAGGTAAGGAGGTTTATAATCCTCAAAAAATGGATCAGTATTGCCTCCATAGTAGTCATAACGATTAAAATAGCCTCCTAACTGAAGGAAAAAAGGTAAGGGTAAACTATAGTCTTGCCGAACTACAAATTTAGCACTACTATAAAATCTTCCGAAATATGTATTCGCAGAAAAGAAAGTAGCATATTTTTGTAAAAATCTATAATCAATTCCAAAAAAACCCTGATTCAGACTACTCGAAGAAATATTTCCTCCTAAATGTATATTTAAATCGGGTTTTAACGAAGCATCTAGAGTTAAATCAAATGCGTTTTTTTCCTTATTAAACAGTGCGTTCGGGTAAATTCTATCAATATATTTATCAGCAATTATTTTAAAATACTTTTTCTCAAAATCGTAATATTCTGTAGTATTTTTCTTGTTCTTAAAAATATTATAGGCATACTTAGCCTGACTCTCCTTTAAACCTTTTACTTTGATTGAGCAAAAATTTAAATCTAGCTGATTATAAACAAAATCTTTACGTTTTTGCGATAATTCAGCAAAATTGGTTCTTCGGGCTAACAATTGTTTAATAGTATCCATTTTTTCGATAGTTTTCAGATAACCATAGTTTGCAACACCTTCAACATCTGTAAACTGCAAAAGGGAAATATTATCCACCCGTGTATTTATGGTAACTCCTAAACTATCAGGAATATCAAAATCTGTCTTGGTAACAATCATGTTCTCCAGTTGAAGAATAACGCTTAACTCATCGGGGCGTGAAGGGTTTTGGGAAACATTACTGCCAATAATAAAATCGGGATTAAACTCCTCAACCATTACATCCCATGGGAAATTGTTAAATATACCACCATCGAAAAGTGGAATGCTATCAACCATTATTGGTCTGAAATAAAAGGGAAAAGTCATAGAAGCACGAATAGCCGTTCCTAAATCTCCAGATTTAAAAATAACCGATTTCTTTTTGTAAATATCTGATGCTACAGCTCGAAAAGGAACCATTAAACTATCGAAGTTATAATTTGCCTTTGCTATTGATGGAGAAAAAATTTGCATAAATGCTATATCCATCTGGTGTGTAGGAATTAGGTATGAAGGAAACCGGGTTTTAGGTAATCCTTCCTCAAAATCAATGGAGAAAGTAAACATTGATGCATCGGGACAGGGCTTTTTATAGTAGTAGATATATTTCTCAGGAATTATGCCTTTGCTCCAAATATAAAACTCATCTGATTGAAAAATTTCGACCATTTGATCGGGAGTATAACCGCAGGCATATAAACCACCAATAATTGAGCCTATGCTCGAGCCAGTTATATAATCTATTGGAATACCATTTTCCTCTAAAGCTTTTATCACGCCAATATGCGCTAGGCCTTTTGCTCCGCCCCCGCTAAGTACTAGGCCTACCTGTTGAGCCTGCAATAAGCCACCCCAAAAAAATAAGTATATAATGAAGAGTTTTCGCATAAAATAAGCCATATTGGCAAAATTATACAATATTTAGCTGAAATACACTGTGTAATTTCTATTTTTGCAATAATTAAACTTTGTTATCATGCAACCAAAACTACTTCTAAATTTTGCTGTTATAGCAATAGTATTTGCTTTTTCAAATTCATGTACCCAAAAGAATATTGAAACCAACAAGGATGTTGTCAATATTATAATCGAAACTGATTTGGGAAACATTAAAGCATTTTTGTATAACGAAACCCCAAAGCATAGGGATAACTTTGTAAAGAACATTGAGCAAGGTGTGTACGACGGCATAATTTTTCATAGGGTTATTGAAAACTTTATGATTCAAGGAGGTGATCCTGCTACAGGTGCAAAATTTGGGGATGATTCGGTAAAACTAAAAGAGTTTGATAAAACAATTGTAGCAGAATTTGTTCCAGGATTATTTCATAAAAAGGGAGCACTTGCTGCTGCCCGTATGGGCGACAATGTAAACCCGATGAAGCAATCATCTTCTACTCAGTTTTATATTGTTCAGGGCAAAGTTTTTACACCCGACGAATTAAAAATATTGGAATTTAAAAAGAACGAAAACGCGAAGAACACTGCTATCAATAATTTAATTATGGATAAAGCAGAAAAACAGATTGATGAGGGTAAGAATCCTAACATGAGCGAGATATATGCTCAGTTTAAGGATACAATTGAAATTATTAAATTGAACCTCAAGCCATACGATTTCTCTGAAGAGCAAATTAACATATACGCAACATTGGGAGGGACTCCTCATCTAGATGCCGATTACACAGTATTTGGCGAAGTAACAGAAGGATTTGATGTAATTGATAAGATAGCAGCGGTAAAAACTGGCGCATCTGACAAGCCTTTGAGTGATGTGAGGATGAAGATAAAAATTATAAAATAAACCACTAGATGCAAGAAATAATTGAAGGTATTGTAAAGGAGATTAAAAGCTTTAAAGCCGAAACAATTAAAGATGCTGAGGATTTTAGAATACTTCTTCTAGGGAAAAAAGGAAAAATAACACAACTTTTTTCAGACTTTAGAGATGTTCCAAACGAACAGAAGAAATTGCTGGGTCAACACATTAATAATCTTAAGGATTTAGCGTTAGATAAAATTCAGCAAATTAAAATCCAACTCGAAGATAGTAACAAAAAGAAGAGTGATATTGACATTACACTCCCACCTGTTCCACTAAGTTTTGGGTCAAGGCATCCAATATCACTGGTTAAGCAGGAACTTTACGATATTTTTGGATCTTTAGGGTTTAAAATTGTTGAAGGTCCCGAGATTGAAGATGATTGGCATGTATTCTCATCGTTAAATTTTCCCGAAGAACACCCTGCTCGCGATATGCAGGACACATTCTTTATTGAAAGTAAGCCCGATATCGTTCTGCGTACTCACACCTCTTCGGTTCAAGTACGTACCATGGAACAGCAAAAACCACCCATTAGGGTTATCTGCCCAGGCCGAGTTTTTCGGAATGAAGCAATCTCTGCAAGAGCGCATTGCATTTTCCATCAGGTAGAAGGACTATATATAGATAAAAACGTATCGTTTGCCGATTTAAAGCAAACTTTACTCTACTTTGCTAAAGAACTGTTTGGTAACGATGTTAAAATTCGCCTTCGTCCTTCGTTTTTTCCATTTACCGAACCTTCGGCCGAAATGGACGTTAGCTGTAATCTGTGCGGAGGCAAGGGATGCGGTGTATGTAAATATACAGGCTGGCTCGAAATACTTGGGTGCGGAATGGTAGATCCAAATGTTCTTGAATTTAATAATATCGATTCTAAGATATATACAGGCTTTGCTTTTGGTATGGGCATTGAGCGAATTGCAATGTTGAAGTATCAAGTGAAAGACCTTCGCATGTATTTTGAAAATGATACTCGTTTCTTAAATCAATTCAGTTCTGTTCTTTAGTAAATTGTTTTGATAAAAACATTTATGGCATATATGTGTTTTAATTTTGGCTAATAACCAAACTAATAAAAATGGCTACCGATAAAAATTGCAAGGTTTGTTTCTGTGCTACAAATTCTGTTTTCAAAACTTTAACTGTTGAAGAAAATAGTTTTTTAGAAACAGAAAAGTCTTGCTCAGAGTATAAACGAGGAGATATAATTTATAGAGAAGGTAGTCGCATTAACGGCGTATTCTGTATTTTTAGTGGTATACTTAAAATTTACAAAACTGGCTCCGACGGTAAAGAACAAATAGTAGCCTT
The DNA here is from genome assembly GCA_002410065.1 of Bacteroidales bacterium UBA5349. GTDB lineage: Bacteria > Bacteroidota > Bacteroidia > Bacteroidales > Tenuifilaceae > Perlabentimonas. The sequence goes on from DHQB01000027.1 coordinate 25,719, forward strand.
TGCAAAACAGGGAGATATTACTGGATATCGTTCTGTTTTAAGCAACGAACCTGCTTGTACAACTTCCGAGGTGATTGAGGATGCACATATCTGTTTTATTCCAGCCGCTATGATCTTTCATCTTGTTAAAAGCAACGGAAATTTTGCTCTTGCACTTATGCAGTTAACCTGTAAGGAATTAAACCAGGCCAATAGCTACATAAAGGATATTGCTCAGAAAACTGTTCGCGAACGTTTGGCTGAAGCATTGCTTATGCTCGAGGAAAATTTTGGAATTGACGACGAAGGTTACCTAAATATAATTCTTACAAGAGAAGAGTTGGCTAATATTGTTGGTACAGCAACAGAATCGGTAATACGATTGCTGTCCGAGTTTAAATCAGAGAAAACGATACTTTTTTCTGGCAAAAAAATTAAACTAGTAAATAAGACATTCCTACAGAAACTTTCTAAATCTTTTAACTAGAATAGTCTTTTTTGCATTCCAAAGTTTTCAATCCCTAAATGCTTAAGTGCTAATTCTGTTATCTCTCGTCCTCTGGGGGTTCTGTTTATAAATCCCTCTTTTATAAGAAAAGGCTCATATACTTCCTCAATTGTTCCACTATCCTCGCCCACAGCAGTAGCAATAGTGTTTAGACCTACTGGACCGCCCTTAAATTTGTGAATAATAGTTGTTAAAATTCTATTATCCATCTCATCCAATCCTAATTTATCAATACTTAAGGCGTCAAGAGCTATTTTGGCTATCTTCAAATCTATTGTTCCATCGCCTTTAACCTGTGCAAAATCGCGTACTCTTCTTAAAAGAGCATTTGCAATACGAGGCGTTCCTCTACTACGCATTGAAATTTCCAACGAAGCTTCTTCACTTATTTCTATATTTAAAATAAATGCAGAGCGTTTAACTATAACCTGAATTATAGACGAATCATAGTATTCAAGAAGTGCTTTAATTCCAAAACGGGCACGTAATGGACTAGTTAATAAACCACTCCGTGTTGTTGCACCTATTAGGGTAAAAGGATTTAGTCCAATTTGTATGCTCCGCGCACTTGGACCCTTATCAATAAGAATATCTATTTGATAATCCTCCATTGCAGAGTACAAATATTCTTCAACAATAGGACTTAATCGATGTATTTCATCAATAAAAAGAACATCACCTTGCTCAAGATTAGTTAGTAATCCTGCCAAATCAGCAGGTTTATCTAAAACAGGTCCACTAGTTAACTTTAAGTTAACTCCTAATTCTTTGGCTATTATATAGGCTAACGTAGTTTTTCCTAATCCTGGGGGGCCATGGAGTAAAACATGATCTAAAGCCTCACCCCGCATTTTTGCAGCTTGCACAAAGATTTTAAGATTTTCTACAATTTTTTCCTGCCCATTAAAATCCTCAAATTCTTCTGGACGAACCTTTTTATCCAACTCTTTTTCTGAGTCGGTTAATCTAAAATCTTTAATAAAATTAGAATCGGACATTTAATACTATTTGATTCCAAATATAGCAACAAACCATGGCATTAAATAATACCTAGTTTTTTTGATATCTCAAGCATACGATCAATGGGTTTTACCGCTTTAGTTATTAATTGCTTATCTAAATTTACCTCGGGCAACTCGTGAAATAGAGTTAAATAGATTTTTTTAATTGTTATTAACTTCATAAAATTACACTCATTACAACCACAGGTACTATCTTTAGGTGGTGCTGGTATAAATTCTTTGTTAGGACAGGCTTTTTGCATTTGATGAAGAATTCCCCATTCAGTTGCTACAATAAACTTCTTAGAATTATCATTCTGAACAAATTTTAAAAGTTCAGAAGTTGATCCTATAAAATCTGAAACTAAAAGAATTGGCTTTTTACACTCTGGGTGTGCAATAATTTTTGATTCAGGAGATTCTTTCTTTAACTCTAAAATTCTTTCTAATGAAAAATCTTCGTGAACATGACATGCTCCATTCCAAACTATTATTTCATCTCTTCCGGTAATTCGCTTAATATAATTTCCTAAGTTTCGGTCGGGGGCAAAAATAAGAGGAGTACCTTTTGGAAAACTCTCTACAATTTGTACAGCATTGCTCGATGTACAACAAACATCACTAAGTGCTTTAATCTCTGCAGTTGTATTAACATAGGTAATAACCGTATGATTTGGATGTTCTTTTACAAATTCAGAGAATTCTTTTGTGGGGCAGGAGTTTGCCAAACTACATCCAGCATTCAAATCGGGAATTAAAACCTTTTTATTTGGTGCCAGCATTTTAGCCGTTTCGGCCATAAAATGTACCCCTGCAAAAAGAATAATGTCTGCATCTGTTTCTGCTGCTTTTTGCGATAAGCCTAAACTATCACCAATATAATCGGCAATATCCTGTACACTATTTTCTTGATAATAGTGCGCAAGAATAACAGCGTTTTTTTCCTTCTTAAGTCTGTTAATCTCCTCTACTATATTTAAATTTGCATCAATAGGGAGGTCAACGAAACCATTTTTTACGAAAGAATTATTGTTATTAACAACCATATTATTTTATATCTTTTTTAAAAAAAAACTTTAAAACCTAATGATGATATTATCCTGTTGAAAGGGTTGACACAAAATTGATAAAAACCTTGCAAAATTCGTTATTAAATGTGGCATAACAAACTTTTAACACAAAATTAACATAAAGGAATATTGTATTACAAGAAGTTCCGAAGGTTATTAACAGGTGTTGAGGAATTGCCATTGTAAACAAATAACACAAAGCTAACAACCACTCCAGATGTTAAGAATTTGTTCAAAACGGATAGCTGAATTTCTTGTTTCTCTATTTGATTTCTCAACTATAATACTATACAATAATAGAACCTCTCAAAGCAAATAATCTTATTAGAAATAAGCAACAAAAAAACTAACAAATCATCAACAGCTTGCTAACGGGTTTTTTCTTCAGGTTAATCTAGCTATTTTAAAAAGGCAATTTGGAGTACCATAAAAAGTAGCCCCTTGCATAACCCTGATAGGATACCAAACCCTATCAGGGTTTTAACATGGCAGCAATAGGACAATTTCCAGAAATTAGGCTACCTTTGCAAATTATGGCAGAAATGGGATTTATCATTGCTGATAAATTTAGTTTAAACACATCAGTAGAGAGCCACTGCCAAATCTGCCAAACTCTTTTTTGGATAGCATGGATACGCAAAAAATAGCAACAGATTCACATCAATCTAAAGATTCTATATCAATGGACGAAGACTCGTATGATAGTAGATTTAGAGTACTAACACTTCTGTAAGGGCTTCGTGTTTCCTTATGGATTAAAGCGTAAGGAGGCAAACAATGGTTGAAATCAAAACCGAAATTCGCGAATTAATAAAGGATAAGGCTTGGATAACTCTCAAGTACTCATTGAATGAGTATGATACATTCGAGCTTGCCGAGTTAATTGAAGAAATAGAGGAAAAGGATGAAATAATCCTATTTAGATTACTCAGTAGGGTACAGGCAAAGGAAGTTTTCCAGCTGCTATCACATGGCAAGCAGGAGCAAATTATTGAGGGGTTAGCGCAGAATACCCAAAAACTATCGGATCTGCTCAACGACCTAGATCCAGACGATAGAACGGCATTTTTTGAGGAGCTGCCAGGGACAGTTACACAGCAACTTATTCAATGCCTCTCACCAGAGGAGCGAAGAATATCCATTCAGCTCCTAGGATACCCTGAGGATAGTATTGGTCGATTAATGACCCCAGAGTATGTTGCCATTAAACCTCAATTTACCGTTGAGGAAACCTTTGAGCACATTCGGAAATATGGGAGGGACTCTGAAACCCTAAACGTTATTTATATTGTTGATAATGATTGGAAACTAGTTGACGATATACGTATTAAGGAGTTAATACTGGCCTCACCTCAGCAAAAGGTTGAAGACCTTATGGACAATCGATTCATTGCGCTTAATGCAATGGATGATCAGGAAATGGCCATAAAAATATTTCAAGACTACGATAGGGTGGCCTTGCCCGTAATTAACGACGAAGGAATACTAATTGGCATAGTATCTTTTGATGATATTATGGACGTGGTTGAGGAAGAATCAACCGAGGACTTTCACAAGTTTGGTGCGTTTCAGGAAGCAATTGCTAACCCCTTAACCGAAAGGGTATTTTCGTTGTATAAAAATAGAGTGGTATGGCTGGTTGCATTGGTTTTTATGAACATATTCTCGGGAGCAGCCATATCAGGCTTTGAGAGCTTAATTCAATCGATGGTTTCATTAATTTTCTTTTTACCACTACTAATTGATAGCGGCGGTAACGCAGGTTCTCAATCGGCAACCCTTATGATTCGCTCGTTGGCAATAGGAGATGTTGAGGTATCGGATTGGTATAAACTAATTGGAAAAGAGGTAGTTGTTGCTTTACTCCTTGGCGTTACCATGGCACTTGCGGTTGCCGCAGTTGCAAGCTTTAGAGCACCCGAAATAGTTTTAGTAGTTGCCATAACTATGGTGTTAGTTGTTTTAAATGGCAGTTTAATAGGGCTTCTCTTGCCATTTGTGTTTACAAAATTAAAATTAGACCCCGCAACTGCAAGTGCTCCGCTAATTACTTCTATTGCTGATATAAGTGGTGTTATTATTTACTTTACGGTTGCAAGTTGGATTTTGTAATTTTGATGAGAAGTAGAAGTTGACTAGCAGGCTAAATACTATAAATTCTCTGCCATTGTGTAAAATTTATTAATTTTATACAAAATTTTGCCCATGGATCTTCAGCTTGAACTGGTATTAATAGTAGGTTCAGTACTTTTCTTTTTTAGCATCCTAGCAGGAAAAGCCAGTTCGAGGTTCGGTGTTCCTGCATTGCTTTTGTTTTTGGCTGTTGGTATGCTATTTGGAAGCGATGGGCTGGGCATACAATTCGAGAACATTAAAGCTGCTCAATCTATAGGTACAATAGCATTATGTATCATCCTCTTCTCTGGGGGTATGGATACTAAAATTGACGAAATACGCCCCATAATTTCTCGAGGAGTAATATTAGCAACCGTTGGCGTGCTTTTAACGGCACTAATTACCGGGGTATTTATTTGGTGGATATTGGGCATGACCATGAAAACTGCCGGCATAGGATTTTTGACCTCTCTATTATTGGCATCAACCATGTCATCTACCGATTCGGCGTCCGTATTCTCAATACTTCGATCAAAAGGGTTACATCTAAAAAACAACCTTAGGCCAACGCTTGAGCTCGAGAGCGGTAGCAACGACCCCATGGCCTATGTGCTGGTTATTACCCTAATTGAAATTATTATGATGAAGGCCGAACCCAACTATTGGGTGGTTGGTTTCAATTTAGTACTCCAATTAATTATTGGTGCTACGGTGGGCTTTTTACTCGGAAAATTTACCGTATTTATTATAAATCGAATTAAAATTGGGAATGATTCTCTTTACCCCATTTTGGTTTTCACCTTCTGTATTTTCATCTTCTCATTAACCTATTTTGTAAAGGGAAATGGTTATTTGGCGGTATATGTTGGGGGGTTGGTAATTGGCAATAGCAAGTTTGTACACAAACGCTCATCCCTTAATTTTTTTGATGGTTTGGCTTGGATGAGTCAGCTGCTTATGTTCTTAACCCTAGGTTTATTGGTTAAGCCTAGTGAGTTGGTTCCCATATTAGTACCCGGTTTAATAATAAGCCTGGCAATTATCCTTATATCTCGTCCGGTTACTGTATTTCTTTGTTTGCTGCCCTTCCGCAAAATGCCATTTAAGGATAAAAGTTTTGTCTCATGGGTTGGGCTAAGGGGTGCCGTGCCCATAATATTTGCCATTATCCCTGTTGTTGAGAATGTGCCACACGCACGGTTAATATTTAATGTTGTTTTCTTGTGTACGTTGGTTTCATTGCTGGTACAAGGCACCACAATACCTGTTGTGGCAAAATGGCTTGGTTTGGCAGAGCGGCCTGCTAAAATAAGGCGATTAAAAGAGTTCGATATCGAACTCTCCGATGATATTAAATCAACTACTGCCGAGATAGAGATAACGAAATCCATGATAGAAGAAGGTGATCGGTTGATGGATTTGTCTTTACCCGATAATACTTTGGCGGTATTGGTAAAGCGCGACGACATCTATTTTGTTCCAACAGGTAAAACAGTTTTACAGCCAGTTGATAAATTACTTATTATTACCGACGACCAGGATGCTTTAGTCGAAACCTATAAGTGCTTAAAAATAGAGCCGAAAGGCTAAAAGAAGTTTCAACCTCTTTCTCTTCCCGTCATTGCGAGCCTGCCTGTCGCCAGCCTATCGGCAGACAGGGCAGACAGGTGTTTTTTGCAAAGCAATCTATTAAGATCCCGATTGAGGTGTGGCTTCGAGAGCCTCAGCCACCAATCAGCCACCAATCAGCCACCAATCAGCCACTAATCAGCCACTAATCAGCCACTAATCTGGCATCTCTCAGCACCTGAAAACCTAAGGCACAGTATCTGGTAGCTGAGCGATGCACTGAGTTCATCGAAGTGGCTCTGTTTTCGGTAGCAGAGGTTCTCCTTTCGGTGGCTGAGGCTCTGTTTTCGGTAGCAGAG
>DHQB01000027.1:32578-246883 GCA_002410065.1 Bacteroidales bacterium UBA5349
TCTGTTTTCGGTGGCTGAGGCTCTCGAAGCCACATATAAATGTAATTTAAAAAACCCCTGACAGGTTTTCACCGTCAGGGGTTTTAATATCAAATATGAACTAAAAAGCAATTTATTGATTTGTTAATTCAAAGTACCTTTAACTTTTACTCCTAATTCCTAACCTCTCACTCGTAACTCGCAACCTGCCTTTGGCAGGCAGGCCCGCAACTATTTCAGCATAAATTCGCCAAAACCAATCATGTATCCATCCATAAATAGGCTTACCTCATACTTGCCCGATTCTAAATTGCCATTGTTATCGTAAAAGATGCACATCTCCACATCTTCGTTCTGATAATCAATTTCGCGCGAAGCGGAGAAAACAATTTTTTCACCCTCAAAGTCAAACAGGTCGGTATTCGATTTTGCTAGTATAAAACCATCGGGGCCAAGAATCCGAACGTAAACCTCTCTTGATCCAGGCTTGGCAATATTGTTCTCGGTTAGGGTAAAGCAGGTTTTGATTTTAGCTACATTTCGGGCACGCGAAACATCACGACCCCTTTTGTTAATTGTAATTGAGTTTACACTCCTAGCCCTTACCACAGAGCCCTTGGCAATGGTCGATGTCATCTCCTCTGTTTTCTTCTCCAGAGATTCAACCGTTTTTTGCGACATAGTAAACTCCTGTTTAACCTTAATGTTCTCGGCAATTAGCTGCTGGTTAAGGGTATTTAGCGAGTCAATTTCTATCACCATATCGCGCATGATTGATCTAAGGGTACCCAATTCTTTTTGGTATTCCTTTATTTTAGCATAGCTAACCGACTTAACTTGTTTAAGTTCGATAAGAAGTTTTCCTGCACGCTCTTGTTCTTCTTCAAGTTTTGTGTTTAGAGCTTCGTTATCTGTTTCAAGGGAATCATACTCTAGCATTATACCCTGAAGATTCAGGGCAATTGAGTCTTTTTCGGCAATAAGCAGCTGCTGTGTTTCCACAGCCTCTTTATGCTCCGAGTAGTAAAGCCAGCCTAGGGCTATCAAAACAAAGGCAAGCACAACGATTAGTGCGCTGAGAAAAACCACCGCTTTACTTTTGGGTTTCAGCTCATTGGATGGTTCAGTAATCTCTTGGTTTGGTTTGGTTGTTTTATTTTCCATGATATTCGTGTTTTTTAAGAAGCATAAAAGTAGATATATTTTTCACAAAATTAACGGGTTATCTATTGTTTTAGTGTATCAGTTAAGGTTGAGGTTGAGGTTGAGGCTAAGGTTAAGAAGTTATGGGTTTCTAGTTAGTGTAAGGAAAGGAGGGGTGGTTTCGAGAGCCTCAGTTACCAGAAGTTTCTGTGGCCGAGGCTCTCGAAGCCACATATAATTGCTATTTCCTGCGCAAACTCCCAATCTCAACCTCAGCCTAACCCTAAATTTTTTAGTTTTCGTTATTCGTTTTTAACTTTTAACTTTCACCCACCACATCCACAACCCGTAACCCACAACCCGTAACCCACAACCCGTAACCCGTAACCCACAACCCGTAACCCACAACCCGTAACCCACAACCCGTAACCCACAACCCACAACCTACAACCCGTAACTCGTAACTTTTCACTCGTAACCCATAACCTTTCCAATGCCCGAATCCGTACATCCCCCAAAACTCAATATCCATAACCATCAAAACATCAGCACAATAAAAACATTGGCACTTATATTGTATAATATGGCTCTAGAATAAAAACAGTCCGAAAGCGTACCCCTAAACAGGGTTTAGCTACGTTCTTTGATATTTGGTTTTACATTATATGCGAATGTTCGGAATGCATACCCGTTTCCAATGACGACAATATAATCCGTCATTGCGAGGAGGAACGAAGAAGCAATCTGTTTAGGCGAAGTAAATTTAATTTGGGAATAAAAGATTGCTTCTCCCGACACAAAACGTCGGGATCGCAATGACGTAAGGGAAGTTTGCAATGACGTGAGGGAGGTGTGCAATGACGTAAAGGGTACTTACCACTTACCACTTGTCACTTGTCACTTGTCACTTTCCACTCTTCACTCTTCACTCATCACTCTTCACTCATCACTCTTCACTCATCACCCAAAACCCGCCGTTCGTCTAATATATACGTAAAACCGCCAATTAACTGTAAACTAATCAACAGTTACACGTATCAGATGTTGATAACTATTGTTTTTATGGGTAATTTTGCCTGGGTTTTTAAACGTGTATAATATGGTGGCTCAGCCTCCAAGAAACAAATTTTTTGAAACAACACAAACATAAACAAAGGGGACAATCCCCAAAAAACAGGTAACTAAACAAACAAATAACAATTAATTTAATTTTTTAACTAAACAAATTCAAGCTATGAAAAAACAAAATTTACTTAAACTGGCCCTGATGATGGTGGCCGTATTTATGTTTGCCGGAGCTAATGCTCAAATTCTTACAGATTACAAGAATGTAGACGAAACAGTTTACCAAACGGCAGGAAAAACATTTCGCATTTATGTTGAGCCAGACCTTGTTTATAGTCCAAGCTACGTTGCGGCAACTAATAGTCCCCTTGGAGCAGCTGCACTATGGACATGGACTTATCCTGCAGGTTTAACAACAGGATCGCCAGCCTCAGCAACTCCTGCAAACCAAAACTGGGTAGAATTTACAAACCCTGCAGTTGGTGGTCCTTTCACCCTAGGAGTAGTAGAGTCGAATACTATAGGTGGTTGTGCAGGTGCTGCTGTAGCTAGAGACATCACGATTGTTGCTGCTCCAACTGCGGTAATCACAACTGCTGACCCAGCTCAAGCTTGTGATAATCAACCAGCCGCCACTGTTGCCATGACTTTTACCGAAGCAGTACCAGCAGCAATAGCAGGTTATGCTTTTAATGTTGAAGAATTGGTTGAAACCATTGATCCATCTGATGTTGTTATTGCAACCGTTAGAACAGTAGCTGATTTTGTTGAGTATACAACAGCACTAAAACTAAACACAGGAAATAAACTTACCGGCGCAGCTTCTCCTTATGGATTTACCTTCGACACAGCACCTTTGACCGTAGAAGCAGGGAATCGTACCCGCTATACTTATACCTTAAGGAAAGCAACTGATGCTCCAGGCGCAGCGGCTGATGGTGTAATCTCTGCAATTAGTGAGAAGTCTGACTATTTAGGAGGAACTGTATTAACTCATGGATTTGGAGCAAAAACTACTTTTGTAGCCATAGTTAACCCATCCCCAACAACAGGCCCAATTTTCCACATTCCAAACAACTTTGCTTACTAGAAAGCATAACAGCTTAGTTTCTTAAGCATAATACACACCACACCCCGTTGGTTCGCGCCGGCGGGGTGTACAAGGGCCACAGGCCAAAACGTTCTTTTTTTTAGGTAGTGAGGGGAGATGAGAGGTGAGAGATGAGTTTGCTTACTCTAGTGGGCAATGCTAGCATTGGTGAGGTTGCTTCGTCGCACAGTACGCTCCTCGCAATGACGAGTTGGGGCGAGTGCAATGACGGGAGGGGATTAGGGTCGCAATGACGGGAGGGGGTTAGGTTTGCAATGACGACGGAAAGCGAATGAGGGGAATGAAAGATTGCCGCGCAAAGAACGCTCGCAATGACGCACAGAAAACTTTTCACTCTTCACTCTTCACTCTTCACTCTTCACTTTTAACTCGTCACTCGTCACTTGTCACTCATCACTTTCAACCTGTGACTTACAGTATTTAGGGTTCATCAAAATAGAAAAGCATTTGAAAAAACAGCTACACATATTATACTTGTTATTTATTGCACTGCTGGTGGGTACGCCTGGCCTTGCCCAAAATCCCTTCGATTTGCCCATGGCCTGTGTGGGTTCCGTAGAGGAGTATTGGGTTGAGGGTTTTAATGGGATGTCCGATTTTACGTGGCGTGTAATAGGTCCAAATAGCAATGATGTGAGCGATAAATTTATCCCCATAAACCGCGGCGATACCATTCTGATGAACTGGAGTGCCGATTTGCCTGGCGGTATTTACACCTTCGAGGTGATTGAGGTATCGGATTTTGGCTGCACGGGCGAACTCTACACCCAGAATATAGTGCTAAACTCATCCATCATAAATATACCCTTCGATGGCGTACCCGAAACGGTGACCATCTGCGAGGGCGATATTGCTGAGCTCGACCCAGGGAATTTTCTGAGCTATCTGTGGCAGGATGGATCCTCCAACAGAATTTTTTATACGGGCGAGGCTGGCACCTATCAGGTTCAGCTGGTAAACAGCAATTACAGCTGTACCTATAACGAGATGGAGACCTTTGTTAACCCATTGCCCCAGGTGTGGTTGGGCAACGATACCGTTCTTTTTGGCGCACAAACGCTTATACTCGATGTGTATAATCCCGACTTCGATTTTTACGATTGGAGCACGGGTCAAATATCATCCTCAATTACCGTTGAGGGGGGATATGGCGATCAGCATATTTGGGTTACCGTAACCGATATGAATGGATGTTCCAACTCCGATACCATTATGGTGAGCGCATCCGATTATAGCAACCTGCGTATCCCGGCCGCATTTACCCCCAATAACGACGGGGTGAATGACACATGGATTTTTCCCGCACCCAACGATGCAGGCGCACACCTTTATACCTATTTAGATGATGTTGATGTTAGCGTGTTTAACCGCTGGGGCAAGATGGTGTGGCAGTCGAGCGGTATGTTCCGCGAGTGGGATGGTCGCGATTTGGGAGGCAGGGAACTGCCAATGGACTCGTACCACTATCTTATACGCATAAATGTTGATGGTAAGACATTTACCTATAAAGGATCGGTAACAATTGTAAGGTAAATAAAGAAAAACGAACTAAATTTATTCCCTGTTCATAAAGGGATATACTAAGAGTAGGATTAAAAACCTTAATGGTAGGATTAAGATGATTAAAAGGATTTACATAGTATTAACGTTCACGTTTATTGGCTTGGTTGCCGCTGCACAGCAGCAACCCATATACAGCCAGTACATGATGAATCCATACTTGATCAATCCAGCCATTGCGGGGTATCAGGGTATAACCGACTTTAACCTTACTGCTCGCGAGCAATGGTTAGGCTATGGCGAAGGACCAAGCACATACGCACTAAGCGGGCAAACCCGTGTACTTAAAACTAGTTTCCGAAACAGGAACCGGATGATTAAGAGCAGGGTGCGCCGAAGAAGACCTAGCGGAAGAGTGGGTTTTGGTGGTTACGTGTTTAACGATATGAACGGAAGAATAAGGCGCACGGGACTTCAGGGAACCTATGCATATCACATCTACGTACGCGATATTCAGTTTAGTGCAGGTGTTTCACTTTCGGCTTTTCAGTTTAAGGCCGATGTTAGTCCCAGCGATTTATATAATCCGGGTATTTATGATGCACTAGTACAAGAAGGAAAGGTTAATGCAGATTTTTCGCCCGATGCTAACGTTGGATTTCTGGTGAGCGGCGATAATTTCTATGGGGGATTTTCAGCAACCAGTCTTTTTCAAAGTTCAATACAGTTTGGTATTGGTAATTCCGAGAGCGCCTATAGGTTGGTAAGGCACTACTATATGCTTGGGGGATACAAATTTCAAGAGCGACGCTCCGATTACGCTTTTGAACCCTCAATGATGCTTACCTTTACCGAAAGGCTATCGTGGAGTCTCGACCTTAACGCAAAGGCCTACTATAAGGATGATTACTGGGTAGGGCTTTCGTTCCGCACAACAGGAACCGCTATTGCCATGTTTGGGATGAACTATCAACAGTTCTATTTTGGCTATGCATTCGACTACTCCTGGGGCGATATTACCAGCTTTAACAATTTGGGCTCACACGAGATTATGGTTGGCATGCGCCTGGGCGACAGTGCACGTAGGTACCGCTGGCTGAATAGGTTCTAAAGCGATACTTTTCTATTTTCCCGTAATTGCGAGACAGCGTACTTTCTGTCGAAGCAACTTAGCGCAGCGATATCTTCGGCTGCCGCACGATTGCATCGTGTGGCAATTCGAATTAAAAACCACACGATACAATCGTGCGGTAGCATGGAATATTCTTAATGACTTTTACGTCTTGTACGTATGATGAAGCGAATTCATTTATAATGACACTTTTATATAGGTAATAAAGATTGCTTTGCACAGGACGCCTACCTTCGCCTGCCTGTCGGCAGACAGGGTAGGCAGGCTCGCAATGAGGTAAGGAAAGGGCAGGTGGCTTCGAGAGCCACTTCGATGAACTCAGTGCATCGCTCAGCCACCGAAACGAGAGGCACCATCAATAAAAAAACCCGCCAGCAAATAGCCAACGGGTTCTTCAAAATAGTTTTATACCTGTCTGCTGCAAGCAGATTAATTATCCTTTTCCAACAATGGCTTCAATCTCCTCAACGGTTATGGGGATTCGTTTTGAGCCCAATAGGCGGCAACCTTTATCGGTAATAAGCACATCATCCTCAAGGCGAATACCACCAAACCCAATGTATTCTTCGGCTTTATCGTAGTTGATAAATGAGCTGTTGATCTTTTCGTTTTTCCACTTTTCAATTAGCGCAGGAACGAAATAGATGCCTGGCTCAACAGTTAGCACAAATCCGGTTTGCAGGCGGCGGCCAAGCCTGAGAAATGCTGTACCAAACTGATCGATTCGCGAAATCTCATCGTCGTACCCAACGTAATCTTCACCCAGATCTTCCATATCGTGAACATCAAGCCCCATCATGTGTCCTAATCCGTGAGGAAAGAACATGGCATGAGCACCATTGGCCACAGCCTCATTAACATCACCTTTCATAATACCAAGATCTTTTAGACCAGCGGTAATCACTTTTGCCGCCTCAAGATGGATGCTTTGGTAGGTAACACCAGGCTTACACAGCTCAATTGATTTGTTTATAGTGTTAAGTACAATATTGTAAATCCCCTTTTGCTTTTCGGTAAATTTACCATTAACGGGGAAGGCTCTGGTAAAATCGGAAGCATAGTGCGAACCAATTTCTGCCCCTGCGTCGGTTATCAGCATACGCCCCGAGGTCAATACTTGGGAGTGATCGTGATTATGAAGCGTTTCACCATTCTGCGAAAGAATAATGGGGAAAGAGGGCATGTACCCTTTTCCTATGGCTACGCCTTCAACGGCACCAACCAGCTCTTGCTCGGTAATGCCCGGTTTTGCTAGGCGCATATTGGTGGTGTGCATAAGGTAACCCACATCGGCGGCCTTATCGAGTTCGGCAATCTCCTCCGGTGCTTTTATTGACCTAAGCGAAACGATAGCCTTAATTAGCTCAACAGAAGCATACTTACTAATTAGCGAAGGGTGGATACCAATAAGCCTTTCGAGCATAATGATATTCTCGGAACGATACTGGGGTAAGAAGTGAATTTTTCGGCCGTTGCGAATGGCGCGTTGAAGCGTTGAGGCCAAATCCTTCATGGGGTGAGTGCAGGGAATCCCAACTTTTTGCCCAAGCTCGTTAACGGTGGGCTGCGGACCCATCCAAATAATATCGTCTAGCTCAAAATCGTTGCCGTAAAGGCAATCCTTGCCATCCTCAATATCAATAACGCCAACAAATCCGGGATGATCAACACCAAAGAAGTATAAAAAGTTGCTATCCTGTCTAAAACGGTAGGTGTTTGACGGATAGTTCATGGGCGACTCGGAGTTACCCGGAATAAGGATTAGGCCAGAGCGAATTTTTTTGCGCAGGTTCAACCTGCGGTTGACATAAACTTGTTTGTCGAACATATTAGTATGTAGTTTTAGTATTAGTAATTCAAAAAAACAATATCAGCTCTTAAAGGTACATTCTTTTTTGTTTAGGGCAAGAAATTAGAGTTGATAAGGAAAAAAGGGCAGCTAAAAAATGTCAAAAACTAAAGTAGCCACGGTCTATTGCCCAAGGCAGGATTTTGTGATGATGAATTAATAATACCCCGCCATTGCTACCCTTTCCGTCATTGTCATTTATCTCGTCATTGCGATGAAATACCCGTTTTTCGGGAATTTCAGAAGCAATCTATCTTTACGCATATTTCTTAGTTTAACAATTTTCGACTGTGGAACAGATTGCTTTGCACAGTACGCGCGCAATGACGTATAATATAATCCCCCGTCATTGCCTGCCTGTCATGCCTACCGGCAGGTAGGTCGGCAGACAGGGCAGACATGGCAGGTAGGTCGGCAGGCAGGCTTGCAATGACGAGCGAGAATGAAAGATTCCTTTGCACTGAGCTTGTCGAAGTATCGCATTGACTCTCGAAGTCCCCCGAATATTTCCTCATCCCCTCTATATAATAAAGCATTACTTTATTACCTTTGTATAGTACAACAAAAATTTACAAAACCTTGTGACCCCAAATGGGACTCACGGGCACGAAGTGTATTTAGTTGGCAATGACGGGATGAAATGAACAATGACGTGAGGGAGGAACAGATTGCTTCTCCCGACACAGAACGTCGGTATCGCAATGACGTGAGGAAATAAAATAAAACAAAAACAACCATATACCGTGAAAAATAACCTTCTAATCACCCTACTCCTTATATCAATGGCATTTGCATCGTGTAACCGTCGCAGTCAGCTGCTATACATGCAGAATATTGATGAAACAACGGAGGTTCCTTTTGCAACACCTCCCGCATATAAGCTTGGCGCTGGCGATATACTATACATCCAGCTGGTAACCTATAGTCCCGAAGTCAGCATGGCGTTTAATAACCCAACAGGTAGTCAATATATGACTAGAGCTCAGGATGAATCATCCCTGTACCTTAGTGGCTATACGGTTGACTCCGAAGGCTTTGTAAAACTACCCTTTTTGGGCGAAGCCCAAGTTAAAGGACTTACCCTGGATGAGGCTAGGAGTATAATTCAGCAAAAAACCAATGCGCTGTATAAAGATGCATCGGTAATTGTTAAGTTGGCTAGCTACAAGGTTACCATAGTGGGCGAAGTACGCCGACCGGGTGTAGTTCGAAATTTTAACGAGAACCTCAATGTTTTTGAAGCCATAGCTGCCGTGGGCGACATTAACGAAAATGGCGACCGCCGAAACGTGCTCGTTGTGCGTCCAACCATCAACGGGAATAAAACCTACCGGCTAAACCTATCCGATAAATCGGCACTTGCCTCCGAAGCTTTTTACCTTTTACCCAACGATGTAGTAATTGTAGAGCCCATTGGCAACAAGATATTCCAAATGAATGCCCCATATTTCACATTAACCTTCTCGGCCATTAGCACAATAATTTTGATGTATAATTTTATTACGAAGCTATAAGGGTTACGAGTTGTGGGTTGCGAGTTGAGGGTTACGGGTTGTGAGCCTGCCTGCCGCAGGCAGGTTACGAGTTGTGAGTTAACGAATTGTCTTTCGAAGTCAGGTTTTGGGACAAGAATTCCATAGTGTGAATTATTAAGACAAACACTGCATAAAATGGGAATAGAAAAATTTGAAGACTTAGAAATATGGCAAGAAGCGAGAGTTTTGTCGCAGTTCATCTTTAAACTCACAACTATAGAACCTTTTTCGAAGGATTTTAAGTTAAGAGATCAAATACGAGGGTCGTCAGGCTCAATAATGGACAATATTTCAGAGGGTTTCGAAAGGGATGGGAGGAGAGAATTTATTCAGTTTCTAAGCATAGCCAAAGGGTCGTGTGGGGAAACCCGATCACAATCCTATCGCGCATTTGATTTTAATTATATTAACCAAGATGAACTAAACCAAGTAATAGAGCGTACCGACCGACTTGGAAAGAGAATAGGCAGTTTTATAAATTACTTAAGAAAGTCCGATATAAAAGGAAGTAAATTTGACTAACCCGTAACCACATAACTCGTAACCCGGAACTCGCAACCCGGAACTCGCAACCCGGAACTCGCAACCCGGAACTCGCAACCCGGAACTCGCAACCCATAACCATATAACCCATAACCATATAACCCGCAACTCATAACTCACACATAAATGGAAACCCCCAACAACAACTACCCCCACTTTGAAGAGGAAACCCTCGATTTAAAACGATATTTCTTTCTCTTTTTAGCAAACTGGTACTGGATAGCTATTTGCGTATTTGCCGGGCTTTTTGTAGCATACCTGGTAAACCGCTACTCGGAGCAGGTGCATTCGGTAAAAGCATCATTACTGGTGGGCAACGCCGATGGTCGCAAAGTGGGACAAGGAGTGCAGACCCTTATGCGCGAGCTCAATTTAACGCAGGAGAAAAAACGAATTGAAAATGAGATAGGTATCCTCAAATCGTACACCTTAGCACGAACAGCCATTGAAGAACTACCAGATTTTATGGTAACATACGTAAATGTTGGCCGACGAGGAATTGCCGAGAGTAAACTGTATAACCGTTCGCCCTTTGTTGTTAATATAGACACCTCGGACGTTAACACTATGGGATACCCTGTTTATATTAGCATTCTATCAAATAAAGAGTATACCATTGACTTTGATGATGGTACGCCCGAAAAGACGATGCGCTTTGGGCAAAAGTACATCGACAATCGATTCTCCTTCATCATAAACTTAAAGGACCAAGAGGGTTACGAGCAGACAAACCAATCGAACAAGTACTATTTTACGATTAACAATGCACATAGTTTGGCCGTAAACTATATGAAAAAGGTAAATCTTGAGCTTAACGATAAACAAGGGAGTTTACTAACCTTATCTACCAGCGGTTTTGTGGCGCAGCAAGAGGCCGACTTCCTAAACAAACTTATGGAAGTTTATATCCGCAACGATCTGAATGAAAAGATGCAGACTGCCATAAATACTATCGATTTTGTGGATGAGCAGCTGGGAGGTATTTCGGACTCGCTTCGGCAGGCAGAGCTAATGCTTCAAAACTTTAGAACAGGAAAGGGTATAATCAACCTAAGCACAGAGGGAAGTGCCTTACTTGAAAGGTTAGAAACGCTCTACACTGAAAAGAATACCCTCTCGTTTCAGCTAGAGTACTTCGATTATTTAGCAAAATACTTAAAAGAGAAAAAAGACCTGAAAGGTTTGGTATCGCCAGCCACAATAGGGATTGAAGAAACTGGAATTGCCACAATAGTGGCACAGCTAAACCAGCTATCGCTTGAGCGTGATGGGTTACTTCTTACCATTAACAAAGACAATGTGCAGATAGTAAGGCTGAACCAAAGCTTAGAAAGCCTAATATCGCTCCTATTCGAAAAACTTGCGGGGATGCGCGAGGTAAATGGAATTCGAATTAAGGAGATAAACAAAAGGATTGCCAATCAGGAGGGGCAGCTGCGTATGCTACCTGTTACCGAACGCCAGCTGGTAAATATGGAGCGCAAGTATAGCATTAACGAGAAGTTTTACACCTACCTAATGGAAAAACGCATTGAGGCAGGAATTGCAAAAGCATCCAACGTATCGGACAATAAAGTAATTGACGCAGCAATGCCCGAGATGGCCGAAGTGGTTAAGCCTAAAAGGAGTATTAACTACGCCATGGGCTTTTTAGTTGGCTTAATGATTCCAGTACTGCTAATCCTACTTTTCGACCAGCTTAACAACTCCATTCAAGATCCATCACACATCAGCAAAAAAACCAGAGTTCCGTTAATGGGTACCATTGGGCATAACCCATACGAGAGCTTACTACCCGTTTTCGATAAGCCAAAATCGTCGTTTGCCGAGTCGTTCAGGGCGCTGCGCACCAATCTCGATTTTATGCTAAGCAAAGCCGACAACAAGGTAATACTCGTTTCATCAACCATTAGCGGCGAGGGTAAATCGTTTGTGGCCTCAAACCTTGCGGTTAGCCTTGCCATGCTGGGCAAACGAACGGTACTGCTGGGGCTCGACCTACGTAAGCCGAAGATACATAACCTGTTTGGGGTTGATAACAGCAAAGGCCTTAGCACCTTTTTTATTGGCAGAGATAAATGGGATGATCTTGTGGACGAAACCACCGTACCCAATCTTTTTGTGATGCCATCGGGCCCAATACCGCCCAATCCGGCTGAGCTACTGGCAGGGCCTAAGTTCGAGGAACTTATAACTGAACTAAAGCAAAACTTTGATTTTATAGTAATCGACTCACCCCCCGTTGCGGTGGTTACCGATGCGGTGCTCATTAGCCGACTTTGCGATACCACCCTATTTGTGCTAAGGCACAGGTATACCTCTAGAAATGTTTTAGATTTGGTTGAAAGCCTCTCAAAATCGAAAACAATAAATAATATGGCACTGCTGCTCAACGATTTTAAAAAACCTAGAGGTTACGGATATGGTTACAACTATGGGTACGGGTATGGGTACAGCTATGGCTACGGATACGATAATACCTATGGTTATGGACAAGGGTATTACACTGATGATGAGAACGGGAATGGGGTTAAAGGATTTTTAAAGAGGTTTTTTAGTTAAAAAAACAAAAATCTGTGCTCATCTGTGTAATCAGTGTTCCAATAAACAGATAAAAATTAGAATGCAAAGGACAAAAAGTTGCACAGTGTAACACTGGGTTAAACACCGAGAAACACAGTGATACAAACAAACAGCGCAAATCTGTGTAATCAGTGGACAAAAGAAAGTGAACAGTGATTAGTGATTAGTGATTGGTGATTAGTAAGTTGCGGGTTTATAGTTACGAGTTTACGCACCCGAATGGTCATCGCATAACGTAAAACGTAAAACGCCAAAACAATCTGTGCCAATCTGTGTAACCTGCCTGTCGGTAGACAGGGCAGATAGGTCAGTGGACAAATCAAACACACATCTAAAAGCCAACATATTAACCGTTATTCCGTTTAAGCATACATAACAGCCAACATATTGAACGATATACACACCATATTAGATAAGTACAACCCCGACAATGTTGCCAAAAACATTGCAGCCCGAGCCAAGCAGCTTAGACTAGCAGAAAATATTACCCAGCAACAGCTTGCTCAAAAAACCGGTGTTAGCCTTGGGTCCATTAAAAGATTTGAGACAACCGGGCTAATATCATTACAAAACCTGCTTCGAATTGCAGTTACACTTAACGCAGTTGATGATTTCACAAATCTATTTGCCCACACTAACTACACTTCCATTGATGAGGTTGTAAAACGCCAAAAAGCCAAAAAACGCCAACGAGCAAGAAATGATAAGGATTATAAATATTAATATAATTACGGTTAGGTTGAATACCGATATAGTAGGTAGAATTGCGATTACTCCCAACGGTACAGTTGCATTTGAGTACAACGAGCACTGGCTCGCCAAAGGCTACTCCATATCCCCATTCTTTTTACCCCTCAAGTCAGGAGTTTTTACCGCAAAACAGCACCCTTTTAATGGTAATTTTGGAGTATTTGCCGATAGCTTGCCCGATGGCTGGGGTAACCTACTGCTCGACAGGCTGCTCAAAAAACACCAAGTTAATCCCGCATCATTAAACCTGCTTCAAAGGCTCGCCATTGTTGGTAGCAACGGAATGGGAGCCCTACGCTATGAACCAGAATTTAGCCTGGTAAGCCCAATAGTCTCAAATAATTTAAACACCATTGCCATAGAGGTTGAAAAAATCTTAGGTGAATCAGAATGCTCTAATAATTTGGAAAAACTATGGTTTATGGCTGGTTCATCGGCTGGTGCCCGACCAAAAGTTATGATTAGGCACAGTAACGAGCATTGGCTTGTAAAATTTCCTGCTTCAACAGATTCTAAGGATATTGGTAAAATTGAATACCAGCACTCTCTCCTTGCCAAAAAGGCAGGGTTACAAATGCCCGAGACCAAACTTTTTGAGGGTAAATTCTTTGGCGTTAAACGGTTTGATATAAATAATAACCAAAGGGCGCACCTAATATCTGCTGCTGGATTGCTGCATGCCGACTTTCGGTTGCCCTCGCTCGACTATACAGAGTTAATAAAAGCAACTAGGGCACTTACACGAAATGAAAATGAGGTTGAAAAAATGTTTCGCCTTATGGTATTTAACGTGCTAATTGGCAACAAGGACGATCATGCTAAAAATTTTTCATTTATCTACACTAATAACCAGTGGCAATGCTCCCCGGCTTACGACATACTCCCAAGCAACGGTATAGGCGGTGAACATACAACCAGCGTAGCGGGGAATGGCAAACCCCAGCTAAATGATTTGATTAGGGTTGCAGAACAAACATCAATACCCAAAACCAAAGCGGCACAAATTATTGAAGAGGTAAGTTCTGCTGTTTAATCAATGTGCCACGGTTTGAACACAGGTAAAGATTTGAACACAGACCTGTCTGCCGAGATAGTCACCGAAAAAAAAGGTTTCACAGTGCAACACTGTGTCAATCTGAGTAATTCGTGGACAAAAAAAAACAATCTGTGTCCATCTGTGTAATCCGTGGACAAAAAACAGTATTATTCAGTGTTCCAATAAAAACACACTAGCATTAAAAAACTAACGAACAAAAAATGACAAAAGTTTTAGTAACGGGAGGTACAGGGTACATAGGTTCTCATACAGTAGTAGAACTTATAGAATCTGATTATGAAGTATTGGTTGTTGATAATTTATTGAACTCTACTACAGACTCTTTAGAAGGCATTAAAAGGATAACCGGTAAAGAACCCCAGTTTATTAAAGCCGATTGCTCCTCGAAGGCCGAAATGACCAAGGTTTTTGATGCTAATCCAGATATAAAATCAATAATTCATTTTGCGGCGTTAAAGGCAGTTGGCGAATCGGTAGAACAACCATTATTATACTATAAGAATAATATTCTTTCTGTTATTAACCTTCTCGAAATACTTAAAGAAAGAGGAGGGAACTTTATTTTTTCAAGTTCTTGCACCGTTTATGGACAGCCAGACGAACTACCCGTAACAGAAACTTCACCAATAAAGGAAGCTAGCTCGCCATACGGTAACACAAAAAAAATTGCTGAAGACATTATTACTGATACCATAAAAGCAAATAAAGGCATTAATAGTATTTCGCTTAGGTATTTCAATCCAATTGGAGCACATCCCAGTGCAGAAATAGGAGAGTTACCCTTAGGCACACCAAATAATCTTGTTCCGTTAATTACTCAAACAGCGATTGGCCTAAGGGATTGTCTTGAGGTTTATGGATCTGATTACAATACACCCGACGGGACTCCCATTCGCGATTACTTTCATGTTGTAGATTTGGCTAAAGCCCATGTTCTTGCTCTAAAAAAATTGATAAATAATACTAACACTAATTACTATAATGTTTTCAATGTTGGAGCAGGCAATGGTATAACGGTTCTCGAAGTACTAAAAACTTTTGAGAGGGTAACAGGGATTAAGTTAAACTATAGAATAACCAACCGACGCTTAGGCGATATTGAGAAAGTTTGGGCCGATACAAGCTATGCAGCTAAAGAGCTGGGGTGGAAAGCGGAAACAAGCATTGATGAGGCTTTACTTTCTGCATGGGAATGGGAAAGAAGGTTAAATACGAGAAATTAAAAGAAGTAATACCAATAGGTGCTTTAGTAACCTACTAACTTACAACTAATCACAAATATCAAAATTTTGATGTTTAAAACCGATTTATGCCTTCATTAAAAAACACTGCGATTTCGGGTGCTGCATGGAGTTTTGTGGGGAAAATATTGCAGCATGGGGTGCAGTTTGTTTTTGGAGTTATACTGGCTCGGCTGTTACTGCCTGAGCAGTATGGTTTGGTGGCCATGGCCATGGTTTTTATAACGGTTTTTTATGTTTTTGTTAATTCCGGTTTTGGGGTTGCCATTGTGCAACGCAAAAACATTGACCAGAAAGACTTGTCCACCGTTTTTTATATGAATCTTGGTATTAGCCTATTAAGTTATGGCATTTTATACCTAACAGCCCCATTTATTGCTAAGTTTTACAAACAACCCGAGTTAGTTGAAATTATCCGTGTACTTTCAATTTTAATCATTCTATTTGCGCTTTCTATTGTGCAAAATTCGCTGATTACCCGCGATGTAAAATTTAAATTGCGGGCTCGTATAGAGTTGGTTGCACAAATTTTATCAGGCGTAATTGCTATATATATGGCTTATACAGGTTGGGGAGTGTGGGCCATTGTGTGGAAAACTCTATTAAACCAGGTTTTTGTGAACATACAATTATGGATACAGAACAATTGGTTCCCAGCACTAATATTTAGTAAAAACTCATTCAAAACGCTGTTTTCATTTAGCAGTAAAATGCTGGCTTCTGGCTTGCTAGACACAGTTTACAGCCAGTTAAACCGATTAGTAGTGGGTAAATTTTTCCCCGCAGCGGAGTTAGGCTACTACACACGTGCCGAGCAATTTAAAAACCTACCCACGCAGATTGCAACCAGTTCGCTTTTAAGTTTCTTACTACCTGTATTTTCAAAAATACAAGACCAACCCGAACGAATGAAAAGTGCAGCCAAGCGCATCATGAAAATTTCTATGTTTTTCAATGTACTTTCGCTTGTTATGATGGGTATTTTAGCTTTTCCTATTATTGATGTGTTACTGGGTGATAAATGGATAGAGGCTGTTCCATACCTACAACTTTTGGTTTTTGTTGGCGTATTTTACCCCTTACACGCCATAAACGTACAGATACTTGTGGCACTGGGTCGCTCAGACCTATTTTTACGCATCGAAATAATTAAAAAACTGATGGGCGTACTGCCTATTTTACTGGCTATTTTTATAAGTATAAAGGCAATGATTGTAGGTATGATTATAACTTCGATTTTAAGCCTAATGGTAAATACCTACTACACCCGTAAATTAATTAACTTGGGAATTGTAGAACAGCTCGCAGCCATACGCAACAGTCTTTTAATTGGATTGGCAATCGCAATAGTTTTTACACCCATTGTATACTATCTTAGCAATGTAAACCAGCTATTAATTTTAGCAAGTTTAGGTATGCTAATGTCGTTATGTATTTATGGTATTATGCGAATTTTTAAGTTCGATGAATACCGAGAAATGAAAAGCATTTTTGATGATATAAAAGCAAAATATGCCAAACGATAAAAAAATAACTGTCACTCAACCCTCACTCCCCGAATTGGAGGAGTTTATCCCCTATCTTGAAAAGATTTGGGACAGCAAATGGCTCACCAATAATGGGCCCTTCCACCAACAGTTAGAAGCAGAACTTGCAGAGTTTCTAGGGGTGAAATATGTTTCGCTATTTGCCAATGGCACGCTGGCGTTACTTACCGCTTTGCAAACGCTAAAAATTACTGGTGAGGTAATAACCACGCCCTACAGCTTTGTGGCCACAACCAACTCGCTGTGGTGGAATAACCTTAAACCAGTTTTTGTTGATGTGGTTCCTGTTTACGGCAATCTCGATCCAAGCAAAATTGAGGCTGCCATTACTCCACAAACCACAGCCATTATGCCTGTACATGTGTATGGCAATCCTTGTGATGTGGAGCGCATACAGCAAATTGCCGATGTGTATGGACTAAAAGTAATTTACGATGCAGCACACACATTTAAGAATAAATACAAAGAAACATCAATACTCAATTTCGGAGATCTTTCTACTATGAGTTTCCACGCCACCAAGCCATTTAACACCATGGAGGGCGGAGCAATAGTTTGCCACGACGAAAAAACTAAGCAACGAATTGATTACCTGAAAAACTTTGGATTTGCAGGTGAAACTACTGTTACTGCACCGGGCATAAACTCTAAGATGAACGAAATGCAAGCGGCGCTAGGGCTTTTGCAGTTAAAACATTATGATGCGTATATTTTAAAGCGAAAAAAAATTGCAGATACTTATAGTGAGGCTTTAACAAGTGTAAATGGAATTAAATTAATGCCCGAAAACGAATGGGCAACTGACCATAACTATCCATACTTCCCAATTTTTATAGATGATGATTACGGCAAAACAAGGAATGAACTTTACGAACACTTAAAAGAAAATAATATTTTCGGAAGACGATATTTTTATCCGCTTATCAGCAATTTTTCAATCTATAGTGGATTATCATCGGCCAAGCCAGACAATTTACCAATGGCAAATATGCTAGCAGACAAGGTTCTATGCTTGCCCATTTATCCCGATTTAGAAATGGAAGAAGTTCAACGGATAATTAAATTAATAATGGAAAAGTAGTTATTACGCTAAGTTGCGCTAAGAAAAATCCTCTGCGAATCTCTGCGTAACAACTCAAAAACACATAATATGAATAGCCATCATGCAGCCTTACTTTTTTCCTTATATTGGGTATTTTAGTCAATAAATGAAATAGTAAATATGTGATTTATGAAAAAATTAATAATTCTAGGAGGAAGTGGTATTGGTATGATAGCCGCTTCTATCGCAAATGAGTTAGGATATTTTAAAGTAATTGGTTTTCTAAATGATGTTTTACCAGTTGGTACATTAATTGGAAAATATAACACTATTCCTGTCATTGGAAACACTAATAATTTGGATGAATATCTTAAAGATGAGGATGTATTTGTTTTTGTTGCCTATGTTGGCATGCAAAATGAAAAAGAAGTATTTGAAAAGATTGAAGCACTTCAAATTCCAAATTCCAAATTTGCAACCTTGATACATCCAACTGCGATTATTCCCAAAGGGTTTTGTAAAATTGGAAATGGAGTATTAATGGCGCCCTTAGCTCAATTATCTCCAGATACAACAATTGAAGATAATTGTATTTTACTCCCAAATTCCTTTGTTGGCCACGATAGTACATTGAAGAGATTTGCACATGTAGCAACTAATGGTGTTGTTGGTGCAAACGTAACAGTCGGCCGTGCTGTTCATGTAGGTAGTAATGCCACAATAAGAGAAAAAATCAATATTGGAGATTTTTCTTTAATAGGTGCTGGTTCAGTTGTTTTAAATGATGTTCCTGAGAACTCCATCTTCGTAGGCAATCCAGCAAGATTATTAAAGTTAAAAAATAGTTAGTATGAACCAATCAATTTTAGGATTATATTTCGAAGAGTTCGAAATAGGAGGGGTTATAAATCATGCACTCTCAAAAACCATTTTTGAAAGTGACAATAACCTGTTTAGCCTCTTAACAATGAATCATCATCCTTTACATACCAATAAGGATTTTGCAGAGAATAGTCAACACACTAAAATATTAGTTGTTGGCACTCTAGTTTTTAGTTTAGCCGTTGGTATTACAGTACCCGATATAAGCGGTAAAGCAATTGCAAATTTAGGTTATGAAGAAATAAAACATGTAAACCCTGTATTTATAGGTGATACAATATATGTAAGAACCAACATTCTTGATAAAATAGAGTCAAAA
Organism: Bacteroidales bacterium UBA5349; assembly: GCA_002410065.1. Lineage (GTDB taxonomy): Bacteria > Bacteroidota > Bacteroidia > Bacteroidales > Tenuifilaceae > Perlabentimonas. The sequence goes on from DHQB01000027.1 coordinate 51,857, forward strand.
TCAAAACCCGACAGAGGTATTGTATATGTAGAATCTATTGCATTTAATCAAAGTAATGAAGTTGTTTTAACCTTTAAAAGAAAAGTATTAATACAAAAACAGCCAATACTATGACAGTCGATTATTTAATGCGTAGTTTAATGTTTGTTCCTGCTCATAACGAAAGACTTATGGAGAGTGCAGCCCGTATAGATGCAGATGTTCTTTTGCTGGATATTGAAGACTCTGTGCAACCCGTTATAAACAAGCAAATTGCCAGAGATAATATTATCAGGTACATAAACGAGGGCCGTTTCAAAGGTCGTCCAATATTTCCACGAGTAAATGATAGGGAAAGCGGACAGCTTTTAAAAGATGTATATCAGTTAACAATAGAAGGGGTTACTGGTTTTATGTATCCAAAATCAAAAAAAGGGGAGGATATTTACTTTTTTGATAAACTACTGGAAACCATTGAGTTTGAAAAAGGAATACCTGTTGGCACATTTAAAATTATTGCTCTGATTGAAACAGCCAGTGCTGTGATGAATATTCAGGAGATATGTGCAGCCTGTCCAAACAGATTGGTTGCTGTTGCTTTTGGTTGCGAGGATTTTATTACGGATTTGGGTGGAAAGCATGATGCTAAAGGGCAAAGCATATTTACTCCTAGAGCAATGATTGCTATGGGCGCAAGAGCAAATGGCATAATCCCCATAGATACAGTACATATTAAAGTGCACGACCTTGAAGACTTAGAAAGAAACTTGATACTTGCAAAAAAACTTGGATATGAGGGAATGCTTGTATTGAACCCAAAAGAAATTCCTTTGGTTCATCAGTATTTTTCTCCAAGTGAAGATGAAATTGCTTGGGCCAAAGACATGTTAAAATTATCAGAAGAGGCGGTTAAATTAGGAAAAGGAGTTGCAGTTAAGGACAATAAATTTATTGGCCCTCCAATGGTAAAAATGGCAAATAATATTCTAAAAAGGGCTAGCCTTTCTCAAAAATAGTATGAAATCAAACAAAATAATTGTATCAGTTTGCTGCCTAGCATACAATCACGAATCTTATATCCGTAAATGTTTAGAAGGTTTTTTAATACAAAAAACAGATTTCCCATTCGAAATTCTTATTCATGATGACGCTTCAACCGATGGAACAGAAGAAATTATAAGAGAGTATGAAGCAAAATATCCAAATATAATTAAGCCGCTTTACGAAAAAGAGAACCAATGGCAAAAAGGAAGACGCGGTTCAGCTATATTTAATTTTCCCCGTGCTCGCGGCAAATACATAGCCCTTTGCGAAGGCGACGACTACTGGACCGACCCCTACAAACTGCAAAAGCAGGTTGATTTTTTGGAGGAGAATCCGGAGTATGGAATGGTACATACTGATTATGATAGGTTTTACACAAAAACGGGTAAATGGTTGCATAATATAATGCATGAAACGTTTAAGAATAATCTATCTATATTAAGTGGAAATATACTAGAAGATCTTTTAATGTACCGTGCAATGGTGTGGACAGGGACAGTCTGTTTTAGAAAAGAATTTGTTGACAATAAGGGGTATCAGGAAGTTGTTAATCAAAATTTTTCTGTTGGTGACTTTCCATTGTGGTGCTGGATTGCAGCCCACAGTAAATTAAAATATTTAGATGATAGCACAGCTGTACGTCAACTGCTTGCTAATTCAGCAACTCAAGGCAATGATTTTCCTCAACAGGTAGAAATTTACAGAACAAGCTTTGATGTTGTTAAATTTTTCATTATTAAGTACAATCTATCAAATGAGATTCTATTAAATACAAAGGAAGTCTTTTATTCTCGAGCATTGGAAATTTACTTCAGGAGCAAAAACAAAAAACTATTTGTCTCAAAATTTAATAAATATAAAAACAACAACTTCACTATTAGCTTAAAGCAAAGGATAATGAATTTTTCTATACAAAATAATGCAACATATATAATTGGAAGGGTTCTATTTGCCATATCAAATAGAATTAGAAAAATTTCCATAAAAATGAATATTATAAAACGAGATCGTTAAGACAAATTAAATAAATACAAAAACATTAAATATGTTTCGAAAAACTGCTTTTAACATTTATCACAACTATGTAAAAAGAGATGAGCTGTATACGCTTAAAGCCCTTTTTAATAAAACCCAATATTGGTCTAAAGAGGAGATATTAAACTACCAATGGGACTTGTTTAAAAAGCAATTAAATTATGCGTATGAAAAAGTACCTTACTATAAAAATATTTTCGATAAACTTCAATTATCTGTTGATGACATTAAGTCTACACAGGATTTGATTAAAATTCCCATATTAACCAAAGACATTGTTCGGAGTAATTTTAATGACCTAGTAGCAAAGGATATTGATAAATCAAGAATAAAATGGAATTCCACATCAGGGTCGACAGGGTCTAATTTTAAGTTCCTATCCGATAAGGGCACATTAGTCCCTTCAGTCTTGCAACATCGTTGCTATAGCTGGATGGGTATAGATTTTTTTGATAAAAAAATGTCTGTGTGGGGAGCTGGGTGGGATGTAAAAAAAAGTAAAAAACTAATATCCAGAATAAAAAGTGCAATTAAAGGAGCGACTGTGCTCTCTGGCTACAATTTATCTGATAAAGATTTAACAGATTATTTTAAGCTAATGAATAAAATTAATCCGCGATTAATAATTTCTTACCCGTCTATATTATTTGATATGGCAAAGTTCTTCGAAAAGAATGAACTTACCTTTTCACCCAAAGCCATACAAATAGGTGGTGAGAAACTCTTTCCTTTTCAGCGAGATTATATTGAGAAAATTTTCAAAGCACCCGTTTTTGATTTTTATGGCGCCCGCGACATGAGCATGATTGCTCAGGATTGTGATAAGCATGAAGGATTGCACATAATGGCTGAAAACGTATTGGTTGAAGTGCTAGATGATGAAGGATATCCAGTTGAAGAAGGTGAAGGTGATTTAGTTATAACAAATTTACATAATAAGGTAATGCCATTTATACGATACAAAATTGGTGACCGAGCAGTAGTTACTCAAAAACAATGCTCGTGTGGCAGAGGATTGCCTTTACTAAAGGAAATTATTGGTCGATCTTTTGAAATAATAGAGTTCCCCAATGGAAATAAGGTTGGGGGAACATTTTGGACAATATTATTAAAAACAGAGCCAGGTATTCAGAAACTACAAGTAGTTCAAAAAGCAAAAGATTTAATTCAGATTAACTATGTGCCTGAGAAAGAAAATGGGGTAATTAATTTTAAAAACTTTATTGATAAGATCCATCACTACTCAGGACAAGATTTAAATGTAAAATTCAATAAGGTATCTGAAATTCCACCTACAAAGGGTGGGAAATATAGATTTATTGTTAAGGAAATAGAATAAGCATGGAGAAAGGTCCAGAGAAATCAGTTGTTTATGTTGTCTTGGGTATTTATCCTTGTTTTACAGGAGGGTTAGAAATTTTTTACCATAAACATATCCGTGAATTAGCAGAACAACAAAGTATAACATTGATTACATGTTGTTCTAAATTTCAGGCGGAAAATGTTAATATAATTCAAATACCATTGCGTTTCTTTAATATTAAAGGAACAGGCCGGATTGCTAAGCTGATTTATACAGCAATTGCGATTATTAAACAAAGAAAAAGAATTGAATATGTTCATGTGCCTTATACCAGCAATGCGGGTAACTGGGGTTTAATATTTCCCTTATTATCTCTTTTTTGGGGGGTAAAGTACATCCTTTATAACCATGGTGGAGGAATGAGAAAATGGAAAAAGTTTAGTTTCGACAAAGTTCTTTATAAATATGCGTATAAAGTTTTTGCCGTTTCGGCCATATTAAAACAAGAGTATGAAAAAAGAGCCAAAAGAGCAATAGGCGTAGTTTATCCGTTAACTAAATTTGAAAATGCAACAGATACAAATGAAAAAATAAGGACCAAATGGCACATTGACCACTCCGTAAAAATAATTCTATTTGTTGGTTCATTGAAATCACTTAAAATGCCTGATACACTTTTAAACGCATTTATTTCACTTGGAAAAGATTATGTTAATCAACAAAATCTAAAATTAATTTTCGTTGGCGATGGAGTAATGAAAAGCTCTTTAATAGGCTTAGTTAAGGAGAAAGCTTTTGATAATTATGTTTCATTTGCTGGTAAAGTATCTAACGAAGATATTCCGCTTTATTATAAAATTGCGAACTATTATATAATAACTTCAAAATTTGAAGGAACCCCAATTTCTTTGTTAGAGGCTATGTTTAATGGTTTACCAATAATTGGTTCAAGAGTAAATGGAATTCAAAATATTATTAAACACAAAGAAACAGGCCTTTTATTTGAATCTGGGAATAGTGAAAATTTAAAAGAACAAATTCAACTACTCATTCAGGATAGTAATCTAGCCAAATCAGCGGCCTTAGCAGCTCATTGTGAATATAATGAAAGATTTTCAAAAATGAATGCTACTGCTAAATTTCTAAATATAGAAATAATATAATACGATATGCACTTTTTTGCTGTTACAGCAATAATCTTGTTATTTTATATTTTTTATCCACATTCAAAATGGGAGGCTGCTGTAATATTGTTTGTGGCTTTCATCCCACAAGGTGCGTTGCTAGGGGAAGGTCAGCAATTTTTAGGTGTAATAGACCATCACTCTGTTGTTTCTCTAATTGTAATTTACACGGCATATAATCATAAAACGCTAAAATCGTTAAAGCAAGATAAATACAAATTGCTTGCTCTAACCATGTGTATTTTTATTGTTACCTTCTTACCTAGGTATATTGAGATTAAAGATTACATTCTTTTTGGTGGCTTTGATATATTAACTCTGGCAAAGAGGACTACTCGCGATTTAATATTAGCTTTTGTAGTATACTTAATTTTAAAAAGAATGTACGATTATCGTACATTAAAAGGTTTGGAGTTAGGCTTTCTTGCGGGCATAAGTTTGGCTTTAATTTCTATGATTTTCTATGATTTTTTTTTAAGATTAGGCTTTAGCATGCACATAGGGTTCCAATACGACACACAAGTAGGTCAATTTCGATTAACTGGATTTTTAGGAAAAGACCCTAATGAAGCTTCGAGATTTTTCAATTTGGTTTTAGCATATATCCTTGCTCGCCTGGAAAGGAAAAAAATACGTACTTTTGATATTGTGATGGTTGGTCTTATTATGGTAGGGCTATTCATTTTTGCTTCAAAAACGGGCATATTCATTGCCTCTATATTGATTCTTTTATACATTTATCGAGCCTCTCAAAAAAACATAAAAAAGGCTTTTTATCAAAGTATAATTGTTATTAGTATGGGGCTAATAATGTTTAATTATTTTGGCAATCTTTTTGAAACACGTGTAGAGGAACAAGTAACAGGTGAACAAGACACATATTATTCTCGTCAAAGCTATTGGGTTTTATATTTAAATGATCTTAAAGAAAACCCAGAATACCTATTATTGGGTAATTTGGGTGCACCCACTTATCATCGGGATGTTCATAATACCTATATCTGGTATTTGTTTTACACCGGGTTAATTAATTTCAGCATTATAATTTTTATTTTTCTAAAAATCTTCTTTTTACGAAAGCGTTACCAGTCTAATTTTTTGTACTATAATCCTGTGTACCCATTAGTTGCTTTAATGATATCATGGATAACAGGAGCAGGGCAACTCAATTACTGGTTTATACTTATTATTGGTGCTTCTGCAGGGATTCCTCCCGATTATTATAAGATAAACACTAAGTTTATTGATAGGCTAAAATTGAATGTATGAAAGTACTAATGTTTCACAGTATAGGTAATGATAGGTCATCGTGGCATCGAGCATTTTTATCTGTAAACTTGCATCAGTTCGAAACTTTTTGTCAATATCTCCAAAAACATAAATATCAAACTCTTTTTCTAGATGAATGGTTTTATTTGCAGGATAATATACATAAAATTACAAAAAAGCATATTGTTCTAACCTTTGATGATGGCTATTTAGATAATTGGACTTTTGCTTACCCTCTTCTTAAAAAATATGGATTAAAAGGAACGATTTTTATTAATCCAGAATTTGTTGACCCAATAGAGCAAAAGCGAAAAAACTTAGAAGATACCAATTTTAATGAGGGATTGCTTACTGAGTATGATAAACTTGGTTTTTTAAGCTGGTGTGAGCTAAAAGAGATGGACCAATCAGGTGTAATGGATATACAATCGCACAGCATGAGCCATAATTGGTTTTTTAAAAGCAATAAGATTATTGATTTATACCATGGGCAAAAAGAGTATGATTGGATGGCATGGATTGAAAAGCCGGAAAGAAAACCATACCATATATCTGAAAACCAAGAAACCTTTGTACCTCAGGGGTATCCAATATTTGAAAATGATAGAGCGCTTTCATTACGTCGTTATTTCCCTGACAAAAAGTTAGTGGAGGAAGGGCGAAAATTATATTCGCAATATGTCAATAAAAACCAACCATCAATCGAAGAGGAGAGTATTATTATTTCCACCCTTAATGATTTGATTAAGAATAAATATCCTGGACGTTTTGAAAGTGACGAAGAGGTGAAAAATAGATATGAGTACGAGTTAATAGAAAGCAAAAGAATTTTAGAAGATCAACTGAATAAAAAAATTGATTTTTTATGCTGGCCCGGTGGAGGGTACAATGATCTTGCAATCGAGATATCGAAAAGAGCTGGTTATAAGGCTTCTACACTCGCCTCAAAAGAAAAAAATCATAATTTTGACAATACTCAGCAATATAAACGGATTCCACGATTTGGAATGGGATCTTTTGTTTACAAAAATGATAAAATCATCCCAGCAAAACTAAAGCATCATTTAGTTCTTTCATATTTCGCAAAATCAAATAGTTTTTGGGCTAAAGCCATTCTTAAACTCCAGAAAATATTTAGTTAGTTCAATTTTAATTAATAGTGTGCTTTGAAAGTTCTCCATCTTATCTCATCCCTCTCCCGTGGTGGTCGCGAGCGTCAACTTGCTACCATTGTGGCAAATACTGATCAGGCTCGGTATCCAACCAAAATTGTATATCTCAATAAACGGCAAAACTCTTATATAGATGAGTATGGGTTGCAAGAGAATACAATAAGGATTAAGCAGAAAGGGAAACTTAAACGATTAGTTGAGCTGCATAAGGTTTTAAAATCAGAAAAACCCAATATTGTATATACTTGGGGTAATGGCGAGTCGGTAAGCATTTTACTTTTAAAGCCTTTTCATAATTTTAAGTTTATTAATGGCTCCATTAGGCACGGCATACGTTCGAAAAAATTCTCTCATTATTTTAGGACAGTAGTTTTACATTTAAGTCAAAATATTGTTGCCAATTCAAAGGCGGGGCTAAAAGCAAATAGCATAAGCAGGGGTTATGTTGTTTATAATGGCATTGAAAATAAATTTTTTAAGCCTTTGCCCAATCGAACTGCACAAAGGCATGATTTGATAGGAATACCTGAGAATATACCAGTCCTAATTTCTGTAGCTAATCTGGTTCCATATAAGGACTACTTTTCAATACTCGAAGCGTTAAAACAGCTTAAAGAGAAAGGCCTTAATTTTCACTACCTAATACTTGGCGATGGACCAATGCGAAAAGAGATAGAAAGTAAAAAGAGTAGCTATAACTTAACTGAAAATATGCGCATATTGGGTAGTGTCGAAAATGTTGCCGATTACTTAAAGGTTAGCGATATCTTCATCCATTCGTCAAAGGGCGAAGGCTGTTCAAACGCCATTTTAGAGGCTATGGCTGCAGGATTACCCGTAGTTGCCTCCAATACTGGGGGAACGCCTGAAATTGTAGAAAAGTCGTTTGGTTTCCTGTTTGATTATAAAAATGTGAATCAGCTATATAACCATTTGCTTTGGCTCTTAAATAACCCAAATGAGCATAAACAAATGGGGGCTATTGCAAAAAATGTGTGTGCAAAAAGGTTCTCAATAGAGGGTATGTTTTCCAATTATGAAAAAGTTATTCAAACCGCGTTTACTATAAATAGCAGATCATGTATGTTGTAATGCTCCATAGCGTAGGTAACCACAAAAGTAACTGGTATAGGCGTTGGCTTTCTGTGTCGCTTAATCACTTTGAGACCCTGTGCCAATTTCTGGTCGATAATAATTATTCAACCCATTTCCTTAATGAATGGTACGAATATAATAGTGAGCCGCGTAAAAAAGATTCCAAAAAACTTGTGCTAACATTCGATGATGGGTACTTAGACAATTGGGTTTATGCCTATCCCATTCTAAAAAAGTATGGACTAAAAGCCACCATATTTATTAATCCCGAGTTTGTAAATCCAAGTGAAAGTGTTAGGAGTAATATTGAAGATGTATGGAATGGGGAAAAACATGAGAAAGAGCTTGAAACGTTGGGTTTTTTGAATTGGCCAGAGATTCAGGCAATGGACGCTAGCGGTGTTATCGATATACAGTCGCATAGCATGAGCCATAATTTTTATTTTAATTCCAATAAAATTGTTGATATATACAATGGGCAACCTAATTACGATTGGATAGCCTGGTTTACCCATCCCGAAAGAAAACCATTCTATATAACAGAAGATCAGTTAGATCTTATCCCCAAGGGTTATCCAATTTTCGAAAATGGACGCGCGTTGGGTCTTAAACGGTATTTCCCCGATAAGCAGTTTGTTGATGAAGCAATAAAGCTTTATAATCAAAACGGTAAAACCAACCATGAAATAATAAATGAAATGCAGGCTCTGGCAGAGAAGTTTCCCGGAAATTTTGAAACCGACATTGAGCAGGAGAAACGTTACCGGTACGAAATATTTGAGAGCAAGAACATTCTTGAAAAAAAGTTAAGTAAAAGCATCGATTATCTTTGTTGGCCAGGGGGCGGATATAACGCTTTAAGCTTAAAACTTTCAGAAGAAGCGGGATATAAAGCATCTACATTTGGTTCGGCAGAACGCCATAAACCAATCGATTATAAAAAGGAGTACAAACGATTCCCTCGATTTGGTTTAGGATCTTTTATTAATCTCAACGGTGAATACGTTTATGCTAAGAATAAAAAGCACTTAGTTAATTTGCTTAAATCAAGAACAGGGTCAAATTATTTAAGAATAATCATGAAAATTAAGAAAGAAAGTTTAAAACTGAATGCAAAGTATTTGACTAGACAATATCCCTCCTTAAATGGTTAAAAAAATTAATTTCGTAATTTTAAAGAATGAGCTGACTCATGATCATGATATATGGGTTAAAGCATGCGAGAACTTCCCCCAAATTGTAAACTATGACGTAGTTGATCTTACAAAAAATGATTGGCTTGAACGCATACAAAATAAACCAGTGGATTGTTTATTAACAAAACCTGGGGGGGTAAATTCAAGTTTTAAGCAATTATACGATGAGCGGATCTACATTCTTGAGCGAGTTTTAGGATACAATGTATACCCTACGGCTGAAGAGGTATTTGTTTATGAAAACAAACGCTTCCTTTCTGCCTGGCTTAAGGCAAATCAAATTCCACATCCTCAAACCTATGTTTTCTATACAGAGAATGATGCTTGCGAGGCCATAGTTAACATGAATTTTCCAATAGTTGCAAAAACAAATATTGGGGCATCGGGTAGTGGTGTACAAATTATTAAAAACAGTAAACAGGCAACCAAATATATTAAGGATGTTTTTTCTGGGAAAGGTGCAAAACAACGTACTGGCCCAAATCTTAAAAAAGGGGGTCTTTTTAAACGTGGGCTTCACTATGTTATACACCCATCAGACATTAAGAATAAGCTGAATATCTATAAGCTTAGGTCTAGAAGTTTACAAAAAGATTTTATAATATTCCAAAAATATGTTCCTCACCAATTCGAATGGCGTGTTGTTAGGATTGGGGATTCATTTTTTGCACATAAAAAATTGATAAAGGGAGGGATGGCAAGTGGCTCGTTGCTCAAAGGGTATGATAAACCCCCTTTAGCCTTGCTCGATTTTGTTAAACAAATAACCGATAAGCATAAGTTTTATAGCCAGGCTATTGATGTTTTTGAATCCAAGGAAGGATATCTGGTAAATGAAATGCAGTGTATTTTTGGACAAAGCGATCCATACCAGATGCTTGTAGATGGTATCCCAGGTCGTTATCGAAATATTAATAATAAGTGGCTCTTTGAGCCAGGTGATTTTAATCAGCTAGAATCATTTAAACTTAGGGTCGAATATATAATTGAAACGCTAACTTAAGCTATATGGCGGGCATTGCTGGCATAATTTCAAAGAACAATACGAACATACAACTTGATGCCGCATTAAGTAGGATGCTCGGTAAACTTAGGTTTGATAGTAATCAGGTGTCAAATAAGTTCGAGAGTTCAACGGTATGCTTTTGCAATGTGTTGCCCATAGCGCAAACCGAGAATATTAACTTTGTTCACGATCAAGAAAATGATGTATTCTGCATAATTGATGGGTTTGCTTTTGTTAGCGAAGCGGAAATGGGAGCATTGAATAAAGATTTTTATAACCCCACTAATTTATCTTGCCATAAGCACATCCCCCTCCTTTACAAGCAATACGGCTCAGATATTGTAAACCATCTAACGGGGAACTACAATATCTTTATATACGACCGGCTGCAAAACACCTCGTTGCTTTTTAACGATAGGCTTGGTTACCTACCCCTTTACCTTTACCAGGATGATAAGGTTTTGCTCTTTGCATCAAAAATTGAGTCAATTCTCGCATCGGGCTTAATGGCTAGTATCGAGGTTGACCAGGCAACTATTGCCGAGCACCTTTTCTTTAACTACCCAATTTCGGACCACACATATATTAGGAGTATTACCACGTTACCCGATGCGAGTGTTATTCGTATTAAAGAGCAAACAGTAACAAACAACCGCTACTGGGATATTTCGGAACTTTTTGGACTACACCCACTAAATAAAAGGCAAAGCATTGAGGCAATTGACTCGGGATTAAAGGTGGCTATTGATAAGCTCTTTAGCATTAGCAGCAAACCCATAAATTTCTCATTAACCGGTGGATGGGATAGTAGGGTTGTGCTATCCTATTTGCTCCCAGAACACACCAATCGGTTCAAATCATACTCATTTGGTGCACCAACAGCACCCGATATCACAATACCACAGCACATTGCAAACACAGAGGGTTTTGACTATACACCATTTTTGCTCGACCAAAACTACCTCGATAATCACTTTTTGGAGGAAGCAAAAAACACCATAATGCTTTCAAATGGTACACGGAATTACAAAAGAACACACTATGTACATACCATTAAGCAAATTGGACAGGCCTCACCTTGGTTGCTGTCTGGAATTTTTGGCGATGAGGTGTTTAAAGTGGGTAAACCACAGGGTGGTGCTGTAATATCCAAAAATGCGGTTGACCTTATTGCCACAAATTTTAATACTTCAAATGCTCTGCTACAAATTGATCAATCAAGTATTCTTTCCCTTTTTGGAGATAATGGTAACCATATACGAAAGGAACTAGAGTATCGTCTTAACGAATTTGGTGAAAGATTTAGTCATTACACAATGCTTGGCGAGAAGTATTTTGCATTTCGTATTGCTATTAATCTACGGAAGTATTTTGGTAACGAGGTAAACAGCTATAACGATTTTGTTTGGTGCCATTCCCCTTTCATCGATAGCGATTTCTTAAAAACATTTGCCACAACCAAATACATGGTATCGCGCTTTGATTTTGTAAAACCTAAGCTAAAATGGCAAGCTCAAAGTTCATGGCTTTACTCAGAATTAACACGACGAAACAAAGCCTCACTAACCAAGTACCAAAGCTCTAGGGGCTTTTCGATGAGAGACACAGGCACCTTTGGTGGATTAGCTAAGATTTACTTTAAGAAATTTCTTAAATATAACCATGGCGAATGCACAGATGCGTTTAACACAAAAAACACCGACAAAATTTTTTCTGATCTCAACAAAAATGGTAACGCTTCCATTTTCAACACCACAAACCTAAACAGAAATAATTCAATCGATTCCTGTAGTTTGCAATCAATAATGCATTGGATTCAACAAATTAAAAACGTTTATTGATGAAGGTTCTCTTCGTTGCAAGTGGCAATTCGAAATTTCATAGTGTTATGCCAGCTTTTATCCAAAGTCAGGCAGACTCACTCATAGATTTGGGCTTAACCGTAGAATTCTTTCAGATTAAAGGTGGTGGTATAATGGGCTATTTAAAGAGTATTAGGCCATTAAGAAATTTCCTGAAAGTAAATACGTATGATATTATACATGCTCATTACGGCTTGTCGGCTATGATTGCAAGCATTGCAAATCGAAAAAAACTTCCATTTGTAATTTCATTTATGGGCGAAGCAGAACTCAGCAATAAAACCCTAGACAAAAAGCATGACTATCAGTTTTTTTCTGGGATATGGCCAATATTAAATAGGCTTAACGCACGTTTTTTTGCTGATGGTGTCATTGTTAAGTCAAAACGAATGGCACAGTACATTAAACAAAAACAAAACCTATTTATACTACCCAATGGAGTTGATTTAGGTCGGTTTTTTGAGAAAGCACCTTCTCCAAAGACTAGTTCTTCAAAAAGAAAAATACTTTGGATTGGAAATAAAAATCGCTTGGTTAAGGGTTTTGATATTGCAAAAAGGGTTATGGGTCTGCTTGCTGAGGATATAGAATTTATTCATATAAATAATGTGCCCAACAAACTCCTTATCGATTACTACAACGATGCAGATATTTTCTTAATGTCATCACTGTCAGAAGGTTCTCCTAATGTTGTAAAGGAGGCAATGGCTTGTAATGCTAAAATAGTTTCAACACCAGTAGGCGATGTTCCAGAATTGTTGAGCAATGTGCCCGGCTGCTACGTCTCAAACAGTTTTGAACCCAACGAAATAGCTAAACTTATATCTACTTGCTTAAATACTGAAACGAAGTCAGGGTCACGACAACGTTTAATATCGTTACGTTTAGGCACTAATGACATTGCATTAAAACTAAAGTCTATCTATGCTCAAACCATCAAAGCGAAAAATTAATAAAGTTATAATTGAAATAGGGCATCCAAACGATGTGCACCAGTTTAAATACTTATATTCAGAACTGTTAAACTCGGGTATTGATGTTCTTTTTTTAGTAAAGAAAAAGGACATTGTAATTGAGCTAATGGATGCATACTGCTTACCTTACAAGGTATTTGCCAAAACACCAAGTGGCTTTCTTAGAAAGGTACTTTCCCTTCCTTGGTTCAATTTCAAATACTTTCTGTTTGCCCGTAAGTTTAAACCTGATATTATTCTTAGTCGGAACTCACCACATAGTGCCCATTACGCTTTTTTTATGGGAGTATCTCACTTTGGTTTTGCCGATACCGAGAACTCTGGCTTTGCCGATAGGCTTGCCGTGCCCTTTATTAAGTACTTTTTCACTTCAACATCCTATCTCAAATCATTTCCTCGATATCATTTTCGCTATCCTGGCTATATCGAAACCTGGTATCTGCATCCAAAGAGGTATAAACCCAATCCCGATGTGCTAAAAATGTTAGAGGTAAAAGAGGGTGAAAAATATTTCATACTTAGGTTCGTATCATGGCAAGCTCATCACGACCGTGGGCTTACAGGGCTTACCGATGAGTTTAAGATAAGGCTTGTGAATTTGCTTCAAGATTATGGAAAGGTTTTTATCTCATCAGAAAAACCATTGCCAACGGAACTTGAACGGTATAGATTCTCATTACCTCCCCAGTATATGCACGATGCACTATACTACGCATCCCTTTTTTATGGCGAAAGTGCAACAATGGCGTCAGAGTGTGCTATGCTAGGTACACCTGCTTTCTTTCTCGACCCTAGAGAACTGGGCTATATTAAAGAGCAGCAGGAGAAATATGGTTTGGTAAATTATTATAAAACAGATTTAAACTCATTGAATGCTTCAATAGAACACATAAAAAAAACTTTTGCATTATATAGTTTATCTAACCATTATAAAGAAAAGGCATTGAAAATGCATAATGAAATAATTGACCCTGTTTCATTCTTTTTATGGTTAGTCATTGAATTCCCAACAAGTATGGAGAAAATTATTAAAAACCCAGAAATAATAAAATCATTTAAATGATAGCGACAACTAGGGGTGCTATAATTATTGAAGGCCATGTGCAAGGTTTAAGTAATGTACGCTCCCTTGGTGAAATGGGCGTTCCTGTTTATGTTATTGATAAAACAGATTGCATTGCCCGGTACTCAAAGTTTTGTAAGTCTTTCTTTATTTGCCCCGATTTTGAGAGTTCACAATTTGTCGATTTTTTATTGGATTTAGGACGTAAGCAAAACCTAGAAGGTTGGTTATTGCTGCCTTCAAACGACCATGCAGTATATTCAATAGCAAGGGACAGGGATCGTTTAAGTAAAGTGTTTTCGCTTATCACACCAAACCTTGAGGTTGTAAATAAAATATACGATAAAGTTGCACTCTTAAGCGTTGCTAATCGAGTTGGAGTTCCTATTCCTAAAACACATTGTTATTCATTAAATAAAGAGCCAGCAAACCATACTTTATCATTTCCTGTTATTACCAAGGGGCGAAACGGGTTAAGTTTTTACAAAACCGTAAAACGGAAAGCCTTGCTAGCCCAAACCCCACAAGAGTTAGAATTGCAACTAAAAACCATTGAACAGATTTATGATGTAGATAAAACATTTACGCAGGAACTAATTCCTTTTACTGGGCAAAACAAAACTGTGTCGTTTACAGCTTTTTGTGTTGATGGCGAGATAAAAACATACTGGATGGGCATTAAACTTCGCGAACATCCAATTCAGTTCGGAACTGCAACTTTTACACAGAGCGTTTATGTTGAGCAATGCCTAAATAGTTCTGTAAAGTTGTTAAAAGAGTTGGATTATAACGGAATTTGTGAAGTTGAATATTTGTTAGATCCCCGGACCAATGAATATAAACTTATTGAAATAAATGCGCGTACCTGGCTATGGGTTAGTCATGCACGAGCCTGTGGCATAGACTACGCGAGAATAGCCTACGATTATGTTAATGACAAAGCAATAAATTATCCTCAAAGCTATTCTCTTGATGTTTATTGGTACAATCCGTTCACAGATTTTATTTATTCGATAATTGCAATAATTAAAAGACAACTAAGCGTTAAGGATTATTTTTCTTCTCTTTTAAAGCCTAAAATAAATTGTTTATATTCTCGGAGCGACAAAAAACCTTATTTTGTCTATTTTCTTAAAATGATTTTTTTTATGAAAAGTCGATAGCAATGAGTTCTACTCAACTCACACCAGTTTAGGTCTAACCCAGCTTATCGAAAACTACCCCCAAAGCGCAACAATTATGAAGGAAAACTCTGATTATCAGTACAAATTTAGGTAAGTTAATAGCTAAAAACTAAAAGTGAAAAACTAAAAACTAAAAGTGAAAAACTAAAAACTAAAAACTAACAGTTAAAAGTTAACAGTTTTCCTCTGTCATTGCGGACTTTCCCACGTCATTGCGATGAGGAACGAAGAAGCAACCTTAGCGAAGCGAAGGACGGCGAAGCCAATCTTTCCTTCTGCAATAAAAGCACCCTAAAACCGTAAGTAATTGAAAACTAATAACTAAAAGTTAAAAAAATGGACTTCACCCTAAAAGCATACAAAAATCTACTACAAACCCTCAAAAACAAGGGCTATACGTTTATTACCTTTCACGATTACCTCAACCTCAACCTCAACCTCAACCTAATCCTCCTCCGCCACGATGTCGATCTGCTTCCCCAAAACTCATTGGCTACCGCCAAAATGGAGCACGAGCTGGGAATTAAAGGCAGTTACTACTTTAGGATGGTGCCTGAGAGCTTTGATGTTGAAATAATAAGGGAGATAGCCGAAATGGGTCATGAGGTGGGGTATCATTATGAGACGATGGATTCCGCAAGCGGAAGTGAAAAGTTAAAAGTTAAAAACGAAAAACTAAAAGTTAAAAGCGGTGCACTGAACTTGTCGAAGTGTTTATCGAAGTGCTTTCCGAAGTATTTAAAAGATAAAGATTGGCTTTGCCGAGCTCCGCTTCGCTTCGGTTGCTTCGCACAGAACGCTCGCATTGACGGGAATAAATGCAATGACGCACAGAAAGGTAATGACGGGAAAGAGTGTAAAGACAAGTTGATAGATGCTGCATACCAGCAGTTTTGTGAGAATTTGGAGAAGTTTCGTCAGGTTGCTGATGTTACAACTATTTGTATGCATGGCAGTCCACGTTCAAATTACGACAACCGCGATATATGGACAAAGTACAGCTATAAAGAGTTGGGATTAATTGGGGAGCCATACTTCGATATTGATTTTGATGATTTTTTCTACTTAACCGATACTGGCAGACGCTGGGATGGTCATCGGGTGAGCGTTCGCGATAAGATGCCACAGCAAGAGCGATGGGCAAGCGAGGGTTTAATCTTCCGTTCGACAAAGGATATTATTAAGGCTGCAAATGAGAAACGTCTTCCCAATCGAATAATGATTACCGTTCATCCGCAGCGATGGAGTGATTCGTTTTTTATTTGGACAAAAGAATTGGTTGTGCAGAATTTGAAGAACATCGTGAAGAGGGTAATTGTAAGAAAGTTAAAAACTAACAACTAACAACTAACAACTAAAAACTAACAACTAAGAACTAAAAGTTAAAAACTAACAACTAAAAACTAACAACTAAGAACTAAAAGTTAAAAACTAAAAACTAAAAGTTAAAAACTAAGAACTTTCAACTTTTCACTTTTAGTTATTCACTTTTCACTTTACTTGATTATGGGAAAATCAGTTTTACGGGATAAGAGTTATCAATTTGCAATTCAAACTGTTAGGTTGGTGCAATGGCTGCAAGCAGAAAAGAAGGAATATGTGCTAAGCAAACAGATGTTGCGTAGCGGTACAGCAGTTGGTGCACTAATTCGGGAAGCCGAATTTGGACAGAGCCATGCGGATTTTATTCATAAATTATCCATTGCATTAAAAGAAGCAAACGAAACGGAGTATTGGCTGTGTTTACTATACGATACCAATTATATTAAAGAGGTAGAATTTAAACAAATGCAGACAGAATGTAAGGAACTGATAGCGATTCTTGTGACCTCAATTAAAACGCTGAAACTAAAAACTAAAAACTAAAAACTAGAAACTAAAAGTTTAAAACTAACAACTAACAACTAACAACTAAAAACTAAGAACTAAGAACTAAAAGTTTAAAACTAACAACTAAAAACTAGAAACTAAAAACTAGAAACTAAAAGTTTAAAACTAACAACTAACAACTAACAACTAACAACTAACAACTAAAAACTAGAAACTAAAAGTTTAAAACTAACAACTAAAAACTAAAAACTAAGAACTAGAAACTAAAAGTTAAAAACTAACAACTAGAAACTAACAGTTTAAAACTAACAACTAACAACTAACAACTAAAAGTTTAAAACTAGAAGTTAAATATTGAGGCCAATAAACTTTTAACTTTTCGTTTTTATCTTTTCACTTAATATAATGGACTTCACCCTCACATCATACAAAACTCTTTTACGGACCTTGCAAGTGGCTATTTCGGTCCAATGATGCAACCCTTTTCGGTCAAACCGTGCCACTTTGAAAAACAGAGTTTTTCATTCCAAATCTTTTTAAATATAGCTATGAATAAGAGATATGCATCCAAAACAATTCTTTAAATAATAGGTTTAAGAATAAATAGTATGTAAATTTGCATTGTGATTCTAATATTACATAAAAATGATTGCTCGCCATATTACACCTATTCTAAAAAACCGTTTAAAGAAGTTTCCAGTTCTTACACTAACAGGTCCTCGTCAGTCTGGTAAAACAACTCTTTTAAAAAACGAATTTAAAGATTACTCCTATTTTAATTTGGAAAGAATCGATCATCGTGAACTAATACTTTCTGATCCTATGGGATTTTTAAAATCACAAGGCCCTAAGGTAATTTTTGACGAAGCCCAGCAAATACCCGAATTATTTAGTTACATTCAGGTAATCTCCGATGAGCTTGGAACTCCCGGACAATATATTTTATCGGGCTCGCAAAGTTTTTTAATAAATAATCATATTTCTCAATCATTAGCAGGCAGAGCACATATTAGCCACTTGCTACCTTTTGGAATAAACGAATTATCTTCCACAGATCAACATATAACAAGCAAAATATTTAAGGGATTTTATCCTCGCTTGCATGACGTGGATATTGAGCCTACCGAGTTTTACCCTTCGTATATACAAACATACATAGAAAGGGATGTTAGATCTTTAAAAAACATTGAAAATCTGAACACGTTTTCCCGATTTCTTGGTTTATGCGCAGGACGAATTGGCCAGGTGTTAAATCTTTCTTCTTTAGCAAATGATGCGGGAATAACTGTTAATACCGTTAAATCATGGCTTTCAATATTAGAATCGAGTTTTATCCTGTTTCAGTTACAGCCTTATCATAAAAAATACAGTAAAAGATTAATAAAATCACCTAAAATTTATTTTTATGATACAGGACTTGCCTGTTCATTATTAAAAATCCAAAATTCAGAAATGATAAAAACGCATTATTTATATGGTGCTTTATATGAGAATTTTGTAATAAGTGAGATCTTAAAAACACAATATCATGCCGGTAAAGCGCCATCCGTATATTATTGGAGAGAAAGTAATGGTACCGAAATTGATTGTATTATTGAATTAGATAAGCAAAAAATAATGGCTATAGAAATCAAGGGCGGCGAAACATATAATAAAGATTATATTAAAAATCTTAAGAATTTTCCTTCGCAAAAGGGAAAAACAGTAAAAAAATTAATCTATACAGGCAATAGTTCAACATCAATCTCCGATATCGATCTTGTAAGCCAACATGATTTTCGGAAATTTCTCACCAATTTAATAAATTAGTTTGAGGATTTCACCCTCACAGCATATAAAAGACTCTTACAAACCTTGCAGGCACAAGGCTATAGGTTTATTACGTTTCACGATTACCAGAACCCTTAGTTTTTAGCATTGAAAAACAAAAACTCATTAGAAAAAATGTATAAACCAACACAAAGACGTTTGTATAAGTGTATGCTTATAGCTAAAAACCTGCCTGCCATGTATACCGTCGGACAAGCGTTCTGAGCGTTACCGAAGTAAGGTGATCTTTAATTTTCTCGCGTCATTGCGAGACCAACGTTCTTTGTAGGGCAAAGCAATCTTTCATTCCCTCCACGTCATTGCGAGACCAACGTTCTTTGTAGGGCAAAGCAATCTTTAATTCTTAGATAAAAGTTCGTTCCTTAGTAGATTGCCCCCTCGCAAAGAACGCTCCCTTCAATGACGGGAAAGACAGATTGCTTCTCCGCTTAATATCTCGTAACCCGCAACCCGCAACCCGCAACTCGCAACCCGCAACCCGCAACCAGTTAACCGATTTCTAATCACCGCCACCCCCACGCCTTATCACAAAAAGAAGGAACCGCTCAAATCATCAAAACTTACAGATAACGCAAGTTTTGATGATTTATTTTATATATTTGCCCCATGGATAATTACATAAACCGAGAGGAATACATAGACAAGCTGCTGTCGTATAAGGATAAAGACCTCATAAAAGTTGTGAGCGGCTTGCGTAGGTCAGGCAAAAGTACTTTACTCGAAATTTATCATGAGTATTTGTTAAAACAGGGCATAGGTAAGCGGCAAGTACAGTTTTACAATTTTGAACTTCCTGAAAATTTTCTAAACAAAACGTGGAGTGATATATATTTCGAGATAAAGAAAAAAATGCAACCCAATAAATCCAACTACATTTTTTTGGATGAAGTACAAAACATACCTTTCTTTGAAAAATTAGTGGACGGACTTTTTGCCACCGAAAATACAGATATTTACATTACGGGTTCAAATGCTTTTTTGTTGAGTAGCGAATTAGCGACCTTATTGAGCGGTCGTTATATCGAAATTTCTATTTTGCCCTTCTCGTTCAAAGAGTACTTAACAGCACGCAATATTGATACAAGCAATAAGTATCTCAATTACGAGACCTTATTTTTTGATTACGTAAACGAAACTTCATTGCCAAAGGGTGTTAAGCTTCGAGAAAGTGGTTTTGATAAAATTTACGAATATCTGGAAGCCATCTACAGCACAATAATAGAGAAAGACATAACACAACGACATCAAATAAACGATAAGCGTGCTTTTGCAAACATTGTAAAATTTGTGGCTTCTAATATTGGAAACCAGCTTTCGCCAAGCAATATCTCCAAAACACTAAAGCAAGACGGACAAAACATACATCACTCCACGGTTGAAAAATATTTGGATTACTTAGTGGCAAGTTTTGTGTTTTACAAAGTTAACCGATTCGATTTGAAAGGCAAAAAACAGTTGGCTACACAAGAAAAATACTATTTGGTGGACACAGGTTTACTGAATATTTTGGCTGGCAAAGAACGAATAACAGAAAGAGGGCACATTTTAGAAAATATTATTTATTTAGAGCTAATACGCAGAGGTAACAAGGTATGGACAGGGACAGCCCGAAATACAGAAGTGGACTTTGTGTGCAAAAACCCAATAGGTGAAATTGAATACTATCAAGTGGCATGGCAAATGATAAATGAAGGTACAGTAGAACGTGAGTTTGGGGCATTAGAAAAAATCAACGACAACTATCCCAAATATTTACTCACAACAGATTCGTTTACACAGAATAGAAGCGGAATACGACATATGAATGTATTTAATTGGCTACTTGAAACAAACGAAAAACTAAAAGTTTAAAACTATAAACGAAAAACTAAAAATTAAAAGTTACCGTTTCTACTTACGTCATTGCGCGCGTTCTTTGCAAAGCAATCTGTTTCACAGTTTAATAGTTAGTTAGCTACTTATTTTTATAGGTGGCTTTTTTTGTGGTTTCGAGGCACAGAAAGAGTACTCTCGAAGACACCCATCCGCAAATTTTTCTAAAAAACACATCCAATTAACTATCTTTGTTAAAACATTCATCTAACAGCAAAATATATTCCCATGAAAATAATCTCCGTAGTGGGTGCTCGCCCAAACTTTATGAAGATAGCACCTTTTGTGCATGCCATAAACGATTATAACACCAAGGCAGCCATTGCAGGTAAGGAGGATATAGAGCATATACTTGTCCATACGGGTCAGCACTACGACGATCGCATGTCGCAGAACTTTTTTAAGCAGCTGAATATACCTCAAGCCGATATAAACCTGGGTGTGGGATCGGGAACTCATGCACAGCAGGTTGGGCAAACAATGATTGAGTTTGAAAAGGTACTCCACAAGCATAAACCCGACTGGGTAGTGGTGGTGGGTGATGTGAATGCTACCCTAGCCTGTTCAGTTACAGCTAAAAAGGAGTGGATAAAGTGTTGCCATATCGAGGCGGGACTTCGCTCTGGCGATATTACCATGCCCGAAGAGGTGAATCGATTGGTAACCGACAGGCTATCGGATTTGCTATTGACCCCCGATGAAATGTCGTCGGAAAACCTACGCAAGGAGGGAACAGGGGAGGAGCGTATTGTTTTTGTGGGTAACATAATGATTGATACCCTGGAGGCCAATCGCGAAAAGGCCGAATCGCTCTCAATAGAAGATATTATCAAAAATAATTTGGGGGCTAATTATCATCCCAAAGTCGCAACACCAAAAGATGAGTGCTACGCACTGATGACCTTGCACCGGCCATCCAACGTTGATGATAAAAAGGTGCTTGAGCCCATTATTCGGTTTCTGATGGATGAGGTGGCAAGCGATTACACATTAGTTTGGCCTATCCATCCACGCACCCGCAAAAACCTTATGGATTTTGGTCTTTATGATCAGGTGGCCAATCACCCAAACCTTATACTTTTGGAACCTCTGGGTTACTTCGAAATGCTACGCCTAAACATGAGCGCCAAGGTGATGCTTACCGATAGCGGAGGATTGCAGGAGGAGTGTACCATCCTTGGAACGCCATGCCTAACCTTGCGCTGGAATACCGAAAGACCAATAACCCTTCTCGAGTATGGAGGAGCCAGCGTTTTGGTGGGCAACAACGTTGAGCGCATTCGTAAGGAGTATCGCATTGCCATTGCTAAACGCCGAATACCCATAAGGCCTAATTTGTGGGATGGGAAGACGGCGGAACGATGTTTGAGGGCGATTCTTAAGAGTGGGAAATTAGGTTAAGGCTGAGGTTGAGGTTAAGGGGTGGTAGGTTTCGGGATTCTGCTAAGTCATTGCCTTTTTCCCCACGGCAATGCGATACGCCGAAGGCGGAGAAGCAATCTGTTCCTTCCCACCTCGTCATTGCGATACCAACGAACTGTATTGGGAGAAGCAATCTTTTATTCCTATATAACTATCACTCCATAAACAGATTTCTTCGTCACAAAAAGCGCTCCCTGTCTTCGACCTGCCTGACGGTAGGCATGGCAGGCAGGCTCGCAATGACGGATTTGAGTTGCGGCTTACGAGTTAGTAGGTAACCCAAAACTCGTAACTCCAAACCCGCAACCACATAGTTTCATAAAAAATCCCTTGCTAAACTTCACGCGAAGTTGGCAAGGGATTTTTTTAATATCTGAATCTCTCATTTCTTCTGTGCTCGGTGGTTTCGAGAGCTTCAACCATCTAGTGTCCGGTGCCTTCAGTGTTCTGTGGTTTCGAGGGCCTCAACCACCGAGTATTCTGTATCTGAATTTCTCATTTCTTCGGTGACTGAGGCCCTCGCTTCTTCGGTGACTGAGGCCCTCGCTTCTTCGGTGACTGAGGCCCTCGCTTCTTCGGTGCCTGAGGCCCTCGCTTCTTCGGTGACTGAGGCCCTCGCTTCTTCGGTGACTGAGGCCCTCGAAGTCACAAATCCCTATAAGCCCTAGAAAGAAAGGGTAAATTATTTTCACTCCCCTCTATTAACGCTTCTTTTTTCTTCCTACTCCACCCCTGCACCTGTTTTTCTCGGTAAAAGGCTTCATCAATCCTCTGAAATTCTTCATAGTACACCAATCTTACAGGAAGTCTCTTCTTTGTGTGGTTTGCTCCCTCACCCTCATTGTGCTGTTGCAGTCTAAGTTCTAAATCCTTTGTGCTCCCTGTGTAGTAACTTCCATCGGAACATTCAAGAATGTACATGTAGGCTTGCATAATAGCTGTTTTATTGTTTTGTGCCTTCGATGCTCTGTGCCTTCGAGAGCCACTTCGATGGACTCAGTGCATCGCTCAGGCACCGCTCGGGACCATGGTTTCGAGAGTATTAGTTTCGTGTCTTCGAGAGCCTCAGACACCAGATATCCGGTGGTTGAGGCTCTCGAAACCACCGAAGCTACTCCCCAAAAGTATTTGGTATATGGAATGGAGGTCCAGTTTCGGGAATTTTCCAAACCGTAACAATTTTATCAACCCAAATGCTTGAGCATCCAGTGGTTGTATTGGTAACTCTAAGGCTAAATTTATACTCCTTGCCAGGTGTAGTGCCCACCCAAACCAAAGGATCGGTAGTATATGGGTTTAGCTTGGGTGTTGCAACAACGTATGGATTGTAGATTACATCATCGAGCATAAGCTCATATGTGGCATTACTTATTGGGCTAAACTGAAGGGTAACGGGTGCACCATCACACACACCTTCGGTTTCAGCAACAGAAAGAATAGCCGTAGGACTTGGATTAATGACTACATCCTGAAAAATAGTTTGCGGGCTACCCGACGGGCCTTGTGTTAATGTAACACGTCCGGCAGTTTGCGTTGACCATATCACAGTGATTTGATAACCATTATCCGATCCCTGAATTGCGCCACCCGCAACAGTCCAACTGTATGAGTGTCCGCCAACAGCCTTGGTTTCATAAACCTCCGTGGAGTTTGCGCACACATCAAAATCCCCTGTAATCACAGGCCAGTCGCGAACATCAACCTCATAAGTTGCTATAGTTGAGCAACCTTCGGGTGATGATTCGGTAAGGGTAATGGTAGTTATTCCAGTAGTGATTCCCCATTCAATATTTATGGTGTTGTTGTTCGTTGGCGTAAAGATTGTACCAAGACCTGAAACTGACCATAAGTATGTATTACCAGGTTTTTGGGCAACCGAGTATGTTGTTGTAGATCCAGTCATAACAGAAGTTGGCCCGTTGATGATAGGGTTGGGTGTGGGTAGCAGTGTAAGCGTAACGCCTGTTCCCATTACAATACCCGAAAGATCATTAGTATCGTAAACTTCGCTTATTGCAACACTGTACTCGCCTGCACCAGCAATGGCATATAGCTCAGCATAGGTAAACTCAATGGTGTGGCTGCCCTCTGTCAAATTGTTGAAAAAGCGATCGTTTCCACCATTAATCTGCATAATAATTCTTAAAGGAGCATCGCCAGCAACGGTGAAATTTACAGCAAATGTAGAACCATCGTTGCAACTACTTACATTACCACTAATAATTTGTACCGATGCGGTTTGTTCAATGGCGAGGGTAAATTCCTCAGTACTGCCAGTAAATACAATTGGAGTTGATGTTTCAACGGTTTTGTTAGCATCGTTTACTGTTTCACCAACCTTGGTCCAAGGGGGAATGTTTTGAGCCACCCTTAATTTTTCTCTACCAAGTTGGGTTGTTGGAATAATTGCACTTGCATCATCCCAGCGTAACCTTACGTTTGCAGCTGCTGTGTTAACGCCCTGTAAAGTCCAATACTCGTTATCGCTCACAAGCCTTAATGGGGCTGCAAGGTTTGTGCTGTTTGCTGGTGGGGTGTTAAAATACTCACCAGTCCAGTATTGACTACCACTTGATGATGTACCAAAGATGTAAAGGTTGCCAAAACGCCAATTATTACCAATGGGGAATGCTGCACTTGAGCTGGTATTAACTCTTCGGCGCAAAGGGCCATTAACATAAGCATTGGCGTTTCCGCCCGATATAGCGCCTGTAACTGCATAATCAACAGTAAGCAAATTGGTTGAGGTTGTATTTACAATACCCGACGATAGGGTAAGAACACGATTAACCGTTGCGGCATTGTTAAGAGTAAGCGTGCTACCAACCGTTTTGTTTATTTGTAGGTTGTAGAAAGTTTCGGCAGTACCACCAGTGGTAATTGTTTGCTCCTTGCTACCCTGAAAAATAACAGTCCCAGTTCCAGGGTTAAAACCACCTGAAATCAAATCGATCCAATTACCCTCAAGTTTTATGGGACGATTAAATACTGCACTACTAAGGGTTCCATTCTCAATTCGTAAATTCCCCAGCACAAGCATATCAATTGCCGGAATTGTACGGGTGTTGTTACCCATAAAGGTTACATTTTGATAGGTTGTAATAGTTGCCGGAAGAGTTCCTGCACCAGTATATTCAACTGTACTGCCCTCGGTACTCATAAAACCGTCATACTCGCCACCTGGGAAAATAAAAGAGCCACCACTCTGTGATGTAACGCCAATAGTTCCGCCACCCGTAACATGGCCAATGTTGTGCTCAATGGTTGTACCCACATTAAGCCTTGCACCCGTTTCAATATCAACCGAACCAGCATAGGCACCGTTTTGGGTATTGGTTATTGTGTGGTTGTTCTGAATGAATACAGGATTTCCCTTAGGAGCAACAGTGGCAAATGGTCCTGTCGGAGAGTCGAGTCTCCAACTACCTGGGGTATCCCAATTACCATTTACTGCACTATAGTATTTATAAACTGTACCAAAATTATCAACATAACCAGCAGTGTACTCCCCATCAATAAAACTGGCATTGGTAAATATTATCGCATTATTAGCATAGTCTATTCCCTCAGTTTGGCTTGTCCATGTATAGTCGTAGAAACGAGTATTTACATAATTCCCTTCTGTTTCTTTAATATCGCTATCAACGTAAGTATAACTATGGCTAACCGTGGGGTTGCTAAATCCTGTTGAGGTAACGTTCCAGAAACGCTGAAGCTCATCAACTAGAAGGTTAGTGCACGATGGATGTGGTCCGTTAATGGTTTTAACCGTTATAGTTCCTTCGGCACCTCCGGTGCTTGTAACGTTCATGGTAACAGGGGTGTATTTTAGACCATCGTTGTCAACCCCAATGGGGAAAGTAAACGATCCTCCAGCCGACGAGTATTGCTTGGTAACTCCCTTATCGGATAATGCTCCGTTGGTTATAATAAAACGGCCGGGACCTGGTGCAAAAGATGATGAACCTATACTTGCAGTTGATGCAAAAGTTAGCTTGTTGCTCCCAATTGAGAGTGTACCTGGAGCACCAGCAAACGGGAAGTCTAGCCTGCCGTTAATGGTTAAATCACCTTCAAGAATAACACCGTTATTGTAGCGAATTTGTACATTTCCTAAACTACCTGTGTTATCAGTATAAATATGCTGGTTTTTACTGCTATTTTGAAATGAGAGCTTACTGTTATTTTGAGAAGTAAAAACAAAATTATTTTGCACATAAACATTGTTCATAGCAAATATATTATTGCTATTTTTTTGAACGATACTTCCTCTTATTAAACTTAAATCTCCCCTAGCCCAAAACTCCCAGTTTTCTATTGTAAGAACTCCGCCACTTTGTTGGTTAACAACTACGTTTCCAAAAGAGAGACCACCACCAGGTGTGGTAAGGGCATCGTCTTTATAAACAGTTTGGTTAATTCCATTAAAGGTGGTGGTATGGGAGTCATTCCCTCTCGAAAAACTTCCAAATCTGTCTCCACTTCTAGAAATTAAGTCTCCAGCAATCGATAAATCAATGCGATTGGTATAAAATACCGAAGCCTCTGGCCCTTCGATGATAAGACTACCCTTTAGGGTTGCCTCAAAGGTGCGAAGGCGAGCATTTTTAGGTGTGGTTTTACCATCAACCGTAAGGTTGTATATGGGGCAACCGAGGTAAAGGTTAAAATTATTGGTTGCTGCAACAGTAGCACTAGTACCAGTAATAATTGTACCGCCCGTAACCGTTGAGGTGGCAGGATCTAGATATAACTCGCCAAAAGTATTGCGGTTTTCGCTTGTGGTAACACCTTGAACCATGTGCAGGTTTCCGCCCGTGGTTATCAGCCTTCCCTGATTAAGAACCTCTAAAAGCGCACGCTTTATTTGGTCGGCATCGCGATTTTTACCGTATATATAAACATCGCCACCGTTTTGGCGGTAGGTTAGGTTACCTGTTGCAATGGTTGTTGAGCGGCGTATTTGTCCGTTTACGTTAAGTGTACCTCCGCTTACCGAAACTTCAGGTGCGCCAGCCGTGGCATACTCAATATCGTTGTGGGTATTATTACCTGAAGCCCCAATATTCATGGTACCAGCTCTTACCTCAAGCTTACCAGTAAGCATTAAATCGGCGGCATTATCGGCAGCGCTACCAACGGTAACCGTTGAACCGTTAACCGATAAGCACCCTGTGGCAGGGATATTAAAGTTACTGTTTGTGGTAAGGGTTAGGCCTAGGCTTGCTCCGCTAAAGCGGATGGTTCCATTGTTAATAAACAGTGCCTGCCCCAATCCGGTATTCAGGTTAAACACATCGGCAGTAACATTAACCAATGGGGTTTGTGAGGTGCCCTTATCAACATAAACCTGATTAAGATTTGCGGTAGTACCTGTACCAGCAAAGGTTTGGTTTGCTGTACCCTTAAAGTAAATATCGGCGTATTTGCTGCTGCCTGGGTTTAGGTTTAGCGTACCATTATTCTCAACATTCCCATAAAAGGTGAGTTGATGTGGCTGTGCGGTTGCACCCGTGGTGTTAACCCTAATTGTGGCATTCTCTCCAATGATTGCTGGACCGTTTTGCTCAAGTTTAAACGGTTTGCTATTATCAATGCGTAGGGTTGCATTCTCGGTAACGTTAAGGCTATCGGCAACGGTTAGGTTTGCTGCAAAACCAGCAGATGTTGCTGCAGTACCACCACCCTTTACGGTAGTTTTACCTGTGGTTGTAACATTAATATTAGGTAGGGTAATGGTGCGCCCTGCATTTGGGTTAATCACCAAGTTATGGTAGCGTGATGTACCAATTGTTTTGGTAATCTTTACATCGTCAATATATACCTCATCGGTATTTCGATTACCCCACGATTTGTATGCAATGGCAATGTAAACAGTCTCCTCACCAGCATATTGGGAAAGGTCGATAGTATGTTGTTGCCAACTATTGGTTCCTGCACCCAATTCCTGTAATTCTACAAAAGAGCCGTAAGTATTATTAGTGGTTGATACCCACACACCCTGATACCTGTACTCTGCCGTATTGTTGTATCTCCAGAATGATAGTTGGTAACTAGCATCATCGGATAGGTTAAGGGGTGGGGAAACTAGTATATCGTCCTGTTCGCCCCAGTAAGTTCCAAACCAATAACTAACTGGATTTGGAGGAATATGCATTGCCGAGGCATTGCCCAAGTGCGCAAAAGCTGTTGACCTCTCCCAATTATTATTGGGATCAAACCAGCCAGTTGCATCATTTGGCCCCGAGCGCCTTACCCATCCAGAAGGAGGGAATACTCCTTCAAACCCCTCATTGAAAATTTCAATGGTGCGAGTACTACCTTTTGGCATGGTGAAATCTTGTGCTCCTATAGTGTAATACTCTACCGTACCACCACCATTGCCAAGGAAATCGCCAAAGTCGCCCCCAGGGAACGTTGCAGTTGAGGTATTGGATGAGATACGTAACGTACCGGTTCCCGAAACGGTACTCTCGTGTACCAGTCCAAAAAAGTGACCGGTGGTTACCCCAATATCTAGCACAGCATTCTCCTCAATAATTAGGCTCCCCACCAGTTTATCATTGGTTGGGATATTAACTTTGTGCCCACTCTGAATAATCACTGGGCTGTTTATGCCAGGAAATTCATTAACAATTGGCGTACCCGTAGCATTATAACTCCATGAGTCTAGTACGTCCCAACTGCCCTCGGCAACTCTACTGTAGTAGGTAGTAACACTACCAAAGGCCGCAGGCTCGCCAGCGGTAAAATGGCCACGAGGGTCGGATACATCCAAAAACCGAATCTCGTTGGTAAGGTTTGTAACAAGGTTTGGGTCGTTAAAAAAGGTCCAATTGGCTGGGAAGTAGTAGGCAGGTATGTAAGCGAGTTCATTTCCAACCACATCTGCATCATCAAAGTAAAAAGTTAAACTAAGGCTACCCGATGGGATACCCAGCATCTCATGTCGCCGAACATTCCAGTAGTGGTTAAGTGAGTTGGGGTTTGTTGACAAAGGGTGAATACTGTTAACCGGATTAACCGATATTTCTCCCCAAGCAGTTGGATCAACATCAACCTTAACAACGGCAGGGGTGTACTTTCCGTTGGTTCCAACGGGATAGGTAAAAGTTCCAAGGGCATTCCAAAGTTTTACAACACCCAAGTCAGATTGTGCTCCTGTGGTATGCACCATTCGGGTAGTACTAAAATCGGCACGTCCCGATGCAGTGCCGGTAAGGGCATTGTATATTTTCGAGTATGGGCTTAGCGTAAGCTTGTTGCTGCCAATGTTTAACACAGCGACCGTACCCCCAAGGCGTAAATTAC
Source organism: Bacteroidales bacterium UBA5349 (assembly GCA_002410065.1). Classification (GTDB taxonomy): domain Bacteria; phylum Bacteroidota; class Bacteroidia; order Bacteroidales; family Tenuifilaceae; genus Perlabentimonas. The sequence continues at coordinate 81,488 of DHQB01000027.1, forward strand.
CGTTAATTTTAAAATCGGCATTGGTGGTGGTTGCCCCTGCTGCCTTGTTTAGCGACAGGTTACCAAACTCACCAAATCCGTTTCCACTAATAACCTGTGCAGCAGAACCGTTTAGTATAAGACTGCCGCCTGTTGCACTTTCATGCTTCCCGCTATTTAAAATATTGCTGGCAACATTTATGGTTCTTCCTCCATCACGTAGGGTGGTTTGGGTATTAATGGTTAGCTCGTTTCTAACATTCAAATTATTAGTAATGATAAGATTAGAACCATTTGTTAGGGTAAGGTTGTATAATCCCCCATCATTAATAGTACCCGCATTGGTAAAGGTTTGTATGCCAAAGGCATTAAAAGTTGTTGTGTTGGTTCCCGGTGTGTATGACCCATTAAGGGTAAAATTGCGTCCAACGGTTACATCCTCGTTTTGCGGGTTAAATGTTGTATTTGCACCAACCGTAAGGTTGTTTAGCACAACTAATGGGCGGCGAGGTGCGGCAGGAACAGTAACCGTCTCATCTTGTGATTGTTCCGTAATTGTTTCGATTGAAACAGTACTCCCCGAATTACTCAAAAGATTTAGATTGAAAAACGGAGCATTGCTGTTTACTCGGGCATTAGTGCCATTGGCATAAATATTAACCGTTCCTCCCGTTATTGAAACATTATCTGGATTAGATGAAACTAGCCAACTTTCATTTCTATTAGTTCCCCCATAATAGCTAGGGCTATTTACGTTAATAATACCACCACTTAACTGTAAGGTATTATCGGGAAAAGGCAAAGCAAAGGCAGGGTGAGAGGTAGCTAGATTATTGCCTGTAATACTCATTGTACCACCCTTCATTATTAAGGTTCCTCTATGGGCTCCATCAACCGTTCTACTAGATGTTCGGAAAGCAGTAGTTGTAATAGTTGGTGTTCCCTCTATCTCAACCACGCCGTACTCCCTAAGAATAATACCTTGGCGGCCAAGCGAGGTAAAGGTTGAGTTACCCATAACCTTAAGTTTACCATAAACAATTAGGGTTGAATTATCGATTTGTTCGCTAACCCCAACCGAAGCGCCATCGAGTATTAGAGCTGCATCCTGATCAATTACAAAAGCATATTGAGAATTTCCATTGGGTGTAGTTAGTAATCTGGGTATCGTTATATTTGAGCCTAATCTTAAAGTACCGGCATAAATATCAAGCGCTTTTTGGTTGTTTAATAAAGGGGGTTCTGCAGGGAAATTATAGTCAGAGTCATTCCTTCCAAACAGTCTGAAATTTACAGAATTACTTGCATTTACATCCAGCATATAGGTGTCGTCGGTACCCTTATCCACAATAAGTTTGTTTAGCGTGGTAGAGCCATTAACGGTAAATGACTGGTCTTTGGTGGCATTGTTAAAGTATAGGTCAACGCTGCGTGTAGGATTGTTGGTATAACCCGCAGTTATTCTATCTGTAAATGTTACTGTTCCATAGTTCTCAAAATCACCCTTAATGTATAGGATTCTTGAGGTTGTATTTGTTGTACCCATGCCAAAGGTAGTACCCGAACTTATATTAATATCACCCTCAACGGTTATACTTGTGTTGTTACCGCTATTAATATTTAGGGTACCTCTTTTTACTAAAAGGTTGCCATTAATTTGGGTCGTACTGCCCATTACAGCTGTGCCTGTGCCATTAATCTCGAGGTTATTGAAGGTTGTTTCACTTAGGGAAGTGCCAGTTATGGCTCCATAAAGTTCAATGGTACCCCCACCGGCTTGGGTAAAAAGGGTGTAAACTGCCGTGGGCAATGTTTGCGAACTCGAACGCAATCGGCCTTTACCAATTACCGTTCCAAAATTATTACCTGTTGTAGCACCAACATTAAGCACTCCACCCTCGCGTATATCCAGCTGGGTAACCGTATTATTACTGTTACTAACAGTAATACTTTTACCATTAAGGATAACCGCCTTATCGAATTGGGTGGGATAATCGTTGTCAGGGTTATTGAATGTGTTTCCGCTGGGATCGAGGGTCCATGAACGATAGTTGTTCCAATTATAGGCGTCGTTATACGAGTAAAAGGTTTTAACGGCAAAGCACGAGATATTAGCTGACCAACCACTACCAATATTAGTATCATCATTGGCCATAAAAATAAAGGTTAGCGCCTCGTTGGTTGAGATAACAGTACCCGGAGACCCGTTGCCAATATAAGCTACACGAGGTGCAGTAAGGCTATCGCCATCAAGTACAATCAACCTATCGTTAGTCCCTAAATTAAAGCTGGTAAAGTTGAACAACAGCTTATCTCCAGGGGTACCAGAACGGTATGTTTGCTTGTAGTACTGGTTGCGTGTGTAATTACTCCCCCCTTGCTTATCGGTAAAAGTACCCGAACAAGCGGTGATATCCGCAGCGCTCATATCCATACTGGTAATGGTGGCTTCCCAACCGTTTCGAACTGTATTATTGTTTGACACAAATCTAAACGTAACAAATTCGGAAGTAGGGATAATAGTGGTATTAGGAGTCCCAAGGTTGCCAGAAAGTGTTTGAATTATAGGTGCTGTTATATCAGGTCCATTAAAAATCTGAAGGTAATTATTTGCATTTTGGGTTCTAAAAGCTGTAAATGTAATAAGCAGCGGTTGCCCATTTTCAGATTTAAAGGTTACCGTATAATTCTCGCCAGTAGAATAGTTGCCGCTGGATCCACCGCTATCATAAAAATTAACCGTTGTGGCTGTGGGTATGTCAACGGTTGTTCCATTTAATGCAGCGTTAAGATTATATGACTGGGCAGCCAAGAACGAGGAACTAAACAGCAAGACTGCCGAAAATAGCGTTATCCTTATGTTTTTAACGAGTAGAGATAGTATCATAGTGGTAATAGTTTCAGATTTGGAAAAATGGTATTACGTAACCTACAGCTTATTCAAAAAATGCGCCATACTCTGTATTGGGCGCAAAATCAAACAAATACGCCAAAAGCAAAGGTTTTGCAAAACTATTCTTGCCCGAAAACGGGCTATAAACCCCGAAAGATAGGTACATTTTCTTTATTTTCGGTCAAGATGCTAGGTTCAATACGGTTTTTTCAACAACTTGTTTACAAAAGGGTTAGGAGTTTTGGTGAATGGTGGATTTCAGAGGATAAACGGTTTAAGTTAAAAACTAAAAGTGAAAAGTTTAAAACTTAGAACTAACAGTGAAAAGTTGCGGGTTACGGGTTTTTTCGTCTTCGCATATTTCCGTTACGTCTTTGCGTTTTTTTACGTCATTGCGATACCGTCGTTTTGTGACGGGAGAAGCAATCTGTTCCACAGTCAAAAATTTTTGGGATGAGAGTAATGTGTATAGACAGATTGCTTCGTTGCAAATAACGCTCCTCGCATTGACGGGATTAAAGACAATGGCAACATAGGTTTTAAGAATAAAAAACAAAGGGTTTTGTAATTTTATGTATGAATGCCATTTTTTATTACTTTTGATGTGTGATACTAATACGTCTATTCCAAACAATCGGTCAGTATATACTCTTTATGGGTAAAGTGCTGAAGAAGCCTGAGAAATGGTGGATCTTTTACCGCGAAATGGTAAAGGAGATAGAGAAGATTGGCCTAAACTCAATTTGGATTGTTGCTATCATATCGGCTTTTATGGGAGCTGTTATTACCATGCAAACGGCATACAATACCGAGAATCCCTTTTTGCCCGACTACCTTATTGGCGTTGCTGCGCGCGACAGTATTCTGCTGGAGTTCTCATCAACCATTGTTGCCCTAATCCTTGCCGGGAAAGTGGGGAGCAATATTGCCTCCGAAATAGGAACAATGCGAATAACCGAGCAGATTGATGCACTTGAGATTATGGGCGTTAACTCTGCAAACTACCTTGTACTTCCTAAGGTGGTTGCATCCATTCTTTTCAACCCTTTCCTTTGCATAATGAGTATTTTTGTTGGTATTGCTGGCGGTTGGGCCGCAGGTGCACTTACTGGCGTAATTACTACACAGCAATATCTCGAGGGAATTCTGTACGCTTTTGTTCCCTACTATATTCTGTATGCGGTTATAAAAACCATAGTTTTTGCAATCATCATTACTACTATTTCATCGTTTTATGGATATTACGTTAATGGGGGATCGTTGGAGGTGGGTAGTTCCAGCACAAAGGCTGTGGTTTACAGTAGTGTAACAATCCTGCTTTTCAACCTAATTCTTACTCAGCTATTGTTATCATGATAAGGGTAGAGAACATATCGAAAGCATTTGACGATAAACCTGTGCTTATCAACATTAGCGCTGTGTTTGAGCCGGGTAAAACCAATCTTATAATCGGCCAAAGCGGATCGGGTAAAACTGTGCTAATGAAATCTATTGTCGGCCTTCACGAGGTTGATGAGGGCGATATCTTCTATGGTGATACTCATTTCAATAAGTTATCGTTTAAGGAGAAGAAACTGCTGAGGCAAGATGTGGGAATGCTTTTTCAGGGCTCTGCCCTGTTCGACTCGGCAACAGTAGAGGAGAATGTGATTTATCCGCTGGATATGTTTACCGAAAAAACGAAAGAGGAAAAGCGAGAGAAGGCCAATTTTTGCCTAAAGCGCGTAAATATGGTTGACTCCAATAAACTTTACCCATCGGAGCTTAGTGGCGGAATGAAAAAAAGAGTAGCCATTGCCCGTGCCATTGCCCTTAATCCCCGTTACCTTTTTTGCGATGAGCCCAACTCTGGTCTCGATCCCAAAACCTCTATTCTTATTGATAATTTGATAAAGGAGATTACCGAGGAGTACTGCATTACTACCATTGTAAACACCCATGATATGAACTCAGTAATGGGTATTGGCGATAAGATAATTTATATATACCAAGGTCAAAAATGGTGGGAGGGAACTAAGGAGGAGATCCTTCAGTCGGACAATGTTGAACTAAACGATTTTGTTTTTGCCTCCAAGCTGGCTAAGCGAATTCGCTACGGATCGGATGTTTAATGAGTTTTAAGCGAGAAACTAACAACTAACAACTAAAAGCCTGCCTGTCGGTAGACAGGTTAAGAATTAGGTTGAGCATTCTAAGATAAAACCAAATATTTAAGCACTTAATTTCACAAAAGGTTCATCTCTGTTAGCTACCGCAAAAATTCTCAGCACTAATTTGTTTGCAACTGCGTTGAGGACAGTTAGCTTATGCTTCCCTTCTTGAACCTTTCTGTTATAATACTTTTTAAGCTGCGGATCATGCTGTATTGCGCTACCAGCAGCCTTAAACAGGATTGATTTTAATGACTTGTCTCTTAGGTAATGGGTCTTAGTTCTCCCTTTAATGCTACTCCCAGATTGGTATGCAAATGGTGCCAGACCACAATGACAGCTAAATTTTCTTCCATTAGCAAACTTGCTAAAGTTGTCGGTTTCTGCAATGCATTTTATCGCAGTAATGGGACCAACACCAATTACCCTGGTTATTTTTTCATAGCTAACCTGAAGATCCTGATTCGATCTAACGATTTCAAGCATCTGCTTTTCAAAATTAGTAATCGCTTTGGTTATAGATTGTATCTGCTTCTTTTCTTCCCGTATTAAATCCTTTACATCCAGGGTTCTACTTACAATCATGTTCGCTTTTAGGCTGTTTTTTAGCTGAACGGCTATTTTTACAAAACGTTCTCTAGCGGTCATTAATACCTTAAGTTTCCTAAGCGTTTCCGTAGGGATGCTGTATGGGCTTAACTTGTGCTTATTGGTAATGGTGTACGCGGATATCCTGTATGCGTCAACAGCGTCCGTTTTGCCCCTCTGTATGCCCATTGAGTTCTTTAACTCTAGGGGGTTTATTACGTAAAACTCAGCATTCTCTTGGCTAAGGAGGTAGATTAATAAAGTTCCATAGTGGCCCGTGTGCTCCATCGAGAATACGGTCTGCTTAATATTCATAGTTTTAAGCCACTTTAAGATGCTGCTCTTGGTGTTCTCAACGACATCCCTTTTAACGACAGCATGATCTTCTCTTCGGAGCATACAGAAATCGAACTTTTCGTTCGAAATGTCAATGCCAACAAATAAATTTTTCATACCTTTGAATTTAGCTATTAAAAACCTGCAACAACCAAGTGGTTCTTGTGCTAACGCTATTAATAAGCCTTAAAGCTTAACATTCTAAATGGCAACAAAACCATGAGAGGGGCAAAGGACTAATGCTCAGGATAAACCTTTATGTTTAAGAGTCGAAATAGTTCACCAACGCCCCTCTGGTTGTTCAGAAATTTAATATGGTTAAACTTCTATAAATATAACACAACAAATCTAATAGCTAGTCGAAGTGGCTCTCGAAGCCACAAGGGTTACGAGTTGCGAGTTACTTTCCGTCTTTGCACATTCCCTCACGTCATTGCTATCCGTCCTAAGGCGGAGAAGCAATCTGTTCCACAGTCGGAAATTTCTGGAATTATAAATAAGCGTATAGAAAGATTGCTTCATCGCAAATTACGCTCTTCGCAATGACCGAGTTTAATGTTGTCATTACAATCTATCCCCTTTTCACGTTACCCCTTTCAAGGTCAATCATTATGAACTATAGCGAATTTATAATCGTTCTAAATTTAAAGCATAACTAATCTTTTCGAGAAAACTCGAAGCTTTATATATATATATTTCGATACATTTGCGTTGGTAGCTTTTATATTGAAAAATCGCAAATACAATGCAGGTATGAAACAAAAGCTAATTCCCTTTTTGGCCATTGTGCTAATTCCGCAAGTTTTCCTTGCAATTGCCCTTCTCGATAAACCCAAGCAAATGGATCCAGCCGTGCTTAATGCTCTAAAAAAGGAGGTTAATAGTAGACCTCAAAAAGCAGTGGATCACAGCCAGTTTGCCGAGTTGCAAAAGCACTTTGATCAACCCCAAGAGGTTACACAGGCCTGCCTCTCGTGCCACACCGAGCGTGGTAAGGAGTTGCTAACCAATCACCACTGGCTTTGGGAGCGCGAGTCGTATATTGAGGGGCGTGGTGTGGTTTACCTAGGCAAGAAGAATTTGGTAAACAATTTTTGTACTGGTATAGGCGGTAGCGAGGGCACATGCAACAAGTGTCATGCAGGCTATGGCTGGGACGACGATTCCTTCGATTTTACAGAGCAGCATAATATAGACTGTCTGGTTTGCCACGATAATACCCAAACATACGAAAAGGAGAGCGGTGGAGCAGGATATCCCCCAACCACAGGCCCTTTAGCCCCTGATTATAATTTAATTGCATCAAATGTGGGTAAACCCACTAAGTATAATTGCGGATATTGCCACTTTTATAGTGCAGGGGGTAATAATATTAAGCATGGGCATCTTGAGGAGGCATTGCTTAATACAAACCGCAGTGTGGATGTTCATATGGCAAAGGAGGGTATGGATATGAGCTGTGTTGATTGCCATAAAACTGAAAACCATGTTATGAAGGGACGTTACTATGGAACCGCTTCAAACGATTATAACCGGGCAACCTGTACCGAGTGCCATGGCGCAACTCCCCATGCTCAAAGTAAGCTCAATGAGCATACTGTAAAGGTATCCTGCCAAACTTGCCACATTCCCACTTACGCAAAGGTTAATCCAACAAAATTATATTGGGATTGGTCCACCGCATGTAACCTGCAGGATGGGAAACCCTACCAAATGATGGACTCTACAGGAACTATCTCGTATCAGTCAATTAAGGGAACAGCTCACTGGGGAAAAAATATTGAACCCGAATATGTATGGTTTAACGGGCAGGCCGATCATATGCTGGTTAGCGACACCATTACAGAGTTTCCGGTGAAGATTAATACTCTTTTTGGGGACTATAAAGATCCTAAAGCGAAAATCACACCAGTTAAAATCCATAGGGGTAAGCAACCCTACGATCCTCATTATAAACGCGTACTTAAGGCTAAACTATGGGACAAGGAACCTGGCAAAGGGGGCCTTTGGGTTGATTTTAACTGGGAAACCTCGCTTACCGAGGGGATGAAGATTGCCGGCCTACCCTGGAGCGGCGAGTGGGAGTTTGTTGAGACAGAGATGTTTCTTCCCATTTCGCATATGGTATCGCCAAAGGAAAATTCGTTATCCTGTGTCGATTGCCATTCCCGCAACGATTCCCGCTTAGCTACATTAACCGATTTTTATATGCCTGGGCGCGATAGGAACGCCACCATCGATCTGGTTGGTATTCTTATGATATTGGGAACGGTGGGTGGTGTGCTGGTTCATGGTGGAGTGAGAGTGATAATTGGTAAAAAGCGACGTACAAATACAGCTGAACATTAATATAATAAATATTTAGTATGGCTCAAGAAACTTATGTTTACAAAGTGTTCGAGAGGTTTTGGCATTGGAGTCAGGCTTTTCTCATACTTTTTCTTGCCCTTACAGGATTTGAGATTCACGGTTCCTATGGAATAATGGGATTTGAATCTGCAGTTAAGTGGCACAATATTGCCCTATGGGCATTGGTGGTGCTTATCATCTTTGCAATATTCTGGCATTTTACCACTGGCGAGTGGCGCCAATATATTCCAACTTCAAAATTTATCAAGGCCCAAATAGATTATTACATAACGGGCATTTTTAGGGGAGCACCCCATCCTACTAAAAAATCGGTTTACAACAAGTTTAATCCACTGCAGCGATTAATTTACCTTGGATTAAAGATCTTTGCCATACCGGTTCAGATAATAACAGGGTTTCTTTATCTTTTTTACAAATATCCATCCGGTGGCGAAATCCAGTCAGTTGATGTAGTCAATCTTAAGTTAATTGCAATTATCCATACCATTGGCGCCTTTTCACTTATTGCCTTTGTAATTGCACACGTATATCTTACAACAACTGGTAAAAAACCTCTTACCGCCATTAAGGCAATGATAACCGGTTGGGAAGATCTTGACGAGGATGATAGTGAGGGAGAAGAAGTTAATTCCGACAATAAAAAGGAGGCGTAGCATGCAAAAAACAATACAAATAACTCTTTTTGCTTTGGCAGTTGTACTGGCGTCGTGTGGCGGAAATGTACCTAGCCAGCAACAAGCATTGAGTCCACATGTGGCCTTCGATTCGCTAATTACCTATATTGAGAATAGTGGTGATTTTATAAATAGCCCAAATGCTCCAGCAATTATTCCTGCCAACCAGCTCTACAACGAGCTTGATGAGAATATCCTGGTAATTGATATGCGCAATGCCGATGAGTTTGGTGCAGCCCACATTCCCAACTCAGTAAATATGCCTTTTGGTAAAGTGCTTGATTACTTTGAGAATACTATTAACCCTAACAGTTTTAATAAGATTGTTTTAGTTTGTAATGCTGGGCAAACAGCCTCATATACAGTATCATTACTAAGGTTGTTGGGCTATAATAATACGTTTGCACTAAAGTGGGGTTTTAGTTCATGGCACAAGCAAACTGCAAAAACACGTTGGTTGGCCAGAGTATCGAATAAATACTCTGAACTTTTAGAGCGTGAACCTGCAATTATGCACCAACCCGAGAGCTATCCAAAGTTTGAAACTCAACAGCTAACCGGATATAATATTTTAAGGGAGCGTGCCCACATGTTGTTTAAAATGGGTTTTAATGCTGTAACAATTTCAGCCGACACGCTTTTTGCACCCGACAATGGTTTTTACATTATCAACTATTGGCCCGAAGAGTCATACCTCAAAGGGCACATTCCAACAGCTGTGCGTTATCAACCTAATAAATCATTAAAAAGAGTAGAACAGCTAAATACCCTTCCACTCAATAAACCAATTGTAGCCTACGATTATACCGGACAGCAAAGTTCGTTTATTACTGCATACCTTAGGTTACTGGGGTACGAGGTTTATACGTTAACCTATGGAGCCAATGGCTTTATGAATGGCTTAATGCTTGAGCAGGGTATCCCAAATGCCTTTACCGATGATGAAACTTTCGATCTACCTGTTTCATCAGGAAGCAGCAAAGTTCAGCTAAAAGAGGCTGAAGATTTAAATATTGCGCCACGCGGCGGATGCTAGGAAAGTTGAATATGATAATTATTAAACAATAATACTATGGAAAAGTCCAAAAGCCAATACCTTAATCCCTACCTGGCAGGTGTATTGCTGGGTTTAGTTTTGCTGATGGCTATTTTTATTGCTGGGCGTGGACTTGGTGCCAGTGGTGCATTTAAAGATTTGGCAACGGTTTCCATTAAGGCTGTGGCTCCAGAGCATGCAACCAGTTCAACCTTTTGGAGCAGTAATTTGACAAGCAATACACATCCTTTGAAATCGTGGTTATCCATGGAGGTTCTTGGGGTACTTATTGGCGGCTTACTTTCGGGTTTAATCTCAGGTAGAATGAAGTTTAAGGTGGAGCGTGGTGCACGCGTTAAAGTTGGCACCCGACTTGGATTTGCTTTACTTGGCGGTGCTCTGTTTGGTATTGGCGCTCAACTTGGGCGAGGGTGCACAAGCGGAGCCGCACTAAGCGGAATGGCTGTTATGTCAACCGGAGGTATTGTAACAATGATGTTCATCTTCGGAACAGGCTATGCAATTGCATACTTCTTCCGTAAACTCTGGATTTAACCCTCAACCCATAACCCATAACCCGTAACCCATAACCCATAACCCATAACCCGAAACCCACAACCCGTAACCCACAACCCACAACTCTTAACCTCAATAAAAATGGGACCACTAATACCACAAGGAATAATAGGAATGCAATGGGATTTGCTTTTTGCACTTTTCATTGGAATAGCATTTGGCTATGTACTTGAGTCGGCAGGATTCTCATCATCGCGTAAATTGGCCGGAGTTTTCTATGGCTATGATTTTACGGTACTTAGAGTATTCTTTACTGCCGGTGTTACAGCAATGGTAGGGGTTTACATAATGAACTACCTAGGGTGGATTGACATCTCGCTGGTGTACGTAAATCCAACATTTATATGGCCAGCCATTGTTGGAGGTGCTATTATGGGCTTCGGTTTTATATTTGGAGGATATTGTCCAGGCACTAGTGTTACTGCAGCTGTAATTGGAAAAATCGATGCAATGGTATTCTTGCTTGGAATATTCTTAGGTATTGTTGTTTATGGTGAGTTTTATCCGCTTATACAGGAGTTCTCCGTTAGCGGTAACCTTGGTCGACTTTTTATTTTCGATTCCTTAGGAATTTCTGCCGGATGGTTTGCATTTTTAATGATTGCCGTTGCGTTAATTGCCTTTGGTGTTACTGCCCTTATTGAGGGGAAAGTTAATCCCGACGAAGGCCTTGCAGATACAAAAGGAACAAGTTATGCCATTCCTGTTTTGCTTTCTCTTCTAGTAGGTGTAATCCTCATTTTCACGCCTTTCCAAAGAATTACAGGTATTGGTGAAATGAATAAAGCACAATTGGAGCAAGCAATAGTTGAGGGCAAGCATTATGTTCAGCCCGACGAGGTTGCCTTTAAGCTCCTTAACGATTATCACCCAATGGTTCTTGTTGATGTTAGAGATGTTGAAGATGCAGCACAGTTCATGTTGCCGGGTTCAGTAAATATACCCCTTCAAGCCCTTACTAACCAACGATGGAAAGATATTTTAGGAGATATTCAGAATAAGGTTGTTCTGTACTCTAATGGAACAGCAAAAGCACAACAAGCATGGATTGCAGCAAAACGCATGGGGTACACCAACGTTTTTGTGCTCGAAGGGGGATTAAATGGCTTTTTCAAAGAAATGCAAACTAAAGAACCTCAAGGGTTGAAGATGGAGATAGCCTTCACCAACAGATTTAGGGAAAGAGCTGCTAAAGCATTCAAGGAAGGAGATTTTAGTACAGTTAAGGACAAAACTGTGGAAGTAGTTGACGAGCCTATTGTAATTTCTGCAAAGGGAGGCTGCTAGCAAATTGTTGAAACGATAAAATTTCATAAACCATGAAAAAACATATATTAACCTTAATCCTAGCTAGCATCATTGGCATACTCCTTATTGCAATGATTGTAAAGAGGGTGGTTACAAGTCCATACAAAATTGCAGTTAGCGATCAGGTAGAAATGATAGACAGTGAGGCCTTTCAGTTTTCATTGGCCGAATACCATACCGCATTGCAGCTTCAAACAACCAACATTCTTTTAATTGATGTAAGGAGCGAGGCAGAGTATAACAAGGGGCATTTGCCCAATGTCGTTAATGTACCTTTGGCTAAGCTTATGAATGAAGAGTACACAGAGTACATTAATAATGGCGATAGGTTAACTAAGGTTTTATATGCCGATAGTGAGGTGGAGGCAACAAATGCCTTATCAATACTTTTACTGAATGGCATCAATGTTAATTTTAAATACCTACGGGGTAGCTATTCTATAGCTCAGCAATACATTGTTCTACAGCCAACACCATCCTACTTCTTTTTCTCCGACGAGCAGGCAAAGTATAACTTCACGCAGCTTATGCCAACGGGATCAGCATCGGTAAATACCACTACAAACCAAGAGGTTAAGGTTGATCTTAATACTCCCCGAGGAGGCTGCTAACCCTAAAACTTTATAATAGTGTGGCGTTTGGTAAAAAAGAAATTTTGCCAAATGCTTTACCTATCTTTGCCCCGAAAATTCTAAAATTGATATATGCAAACCATAAGGGAGATTTTTAAAATAGGTTATGGCCCATCGAGTAGCCATACCATTGGACCTGTTCATGCAGCCGATATTTACATGGAGCGTCATCCCGATGTTCACAACTTTAGGGTAACGCTTTTCGGAAGCCTTTCGCTCACAGGTAAGGGACACCACACCGATAATGCACTTATAAAGGCATTTTTGCCCAATGATTTATCCATTGTTTGGAACGATAACGAAGAACTTCCCCTGCACCCCAATGGAATGCGGTTTGAGGCTTTGGATCCCAATGGTGAAACAATAGATTCATGGGATGTTTATAGCATAGGTGGCGGTGATTTGCGCGACGATACTGGTATTCTTAACAATGCCAATGTATATAGCTTTAGCACGATGTCGCAAATACTAAAATGGTGTGAGCAAGAGGGAAAAACGTTCTGGGAATATGTAGAGGATAACGAAGGCAAAGAGATTTGGGGGTTCCTCCACGATGTGTGGTTAACTATGAAAGAAACTATACAGCGAGGAATTGATAATGAGGGTGTTTTACCTGGCCCAATTAAGCTTGCCCGAAGGGCATCATCGCATCACACAAAAGCGCTTAATCAGCATGGAACCATAAAAAACATTGGACTAATGTTCGCTTTTGCCCTGGCTGTTTCCGAAGAGAATGCATCTGGTGGACGCATTGTAACTGCACCAACCTGCGGATCGTCGGGAGTACTTCCTGCCGCACTTTTTTACCTTAGTCGCGATGAGCATTTAAATGAGTCGAAAATTTTACGGGGATTGGCTACTGCAGGATTAATTGCAAATTTGGTAAAAACCAATGCATCCATTTCAGGTGCCGAGGTTGGATGCCAGGGCGAGATTGGCACCGCGTGTGCCATGGCTGCTGCAGCAATAACCCAAATACTTGGCGGATCGCCTAACCAAATAGAGTATGCTGCAGAAATGGCCATGGAGCATAACCTCGGATTAACATGCGACCCAGTGCTAGGATTTGTTCAAATTCCTTGTATCGAGCGCAATGCTATTGCAACCACTAAAGCATACTCGTGCGCTGTTTATGCATTATCATCGGATGGTGGGCATAAAATATCGTTTGATAAAGCGGTTAGCACTATGGCCGAAACAGGCCGTGATATTCAGGTGGCTTATCGTGAAACAGGGATTGGTGGATTGGCCAAAAACTGGGAAGCTTTTAAAGCAAAGGGTTAGCGCTTATCGGGCTTGTGTTTTGCAAGGGTAAATACAAACGAGGTTCCCTCGTTAAGTTTACTCCTAACATTAATGGTTTGTTGATGTGCTTCAACGATGTGCTTTACAATAGCCAAACCTAGGCCAGTTCCGCCTTGTTCGCGCGAACGACTCTTGTCTACCCTAAAAAACCGCTCAAAAACCCTGGGAAGATCCTCCTTCGATATTCCAATTCCATCATCGTTTACCTCTACTAGTATGTTATCGCCCATATCCATAAACGAAACCCTGGTTCGCCCTTTCTCTCTTCCATAACTTATTGAGTTTGATACAAGGTTTATTAGGGCTTGATAAACCCGCTTTTTATCGGCAGTTACCCAAATTGGCGCTTCGTATTCTTTATCGAACACAAACTTAATCTGACTTTCCTTTGCGCGCATCTCTAGGGCCTCAAACACCTCATTAGCAAGTTGAACAATATTAGTTTTTTCCATTACCAATTTTAATACCCGCGACTCAAGTCTAGAGATGGACTCTAAATCCTCCACAATGGAGATTAGACGGTTTATGCTTTTCTCGGTTCGTTCAAGGTACTTTTTGTTTATTGACGGGTCGTTAAGCGCACCATCCAAAAGGGTGAGCACATAACCCTGAATATTGAAGATAGGTGTTTTTAACTCGTGCGACACATTGCCTAAAAACTCTTTTCGGTAATCTTCAAGGTCTTTGAGCTTATCAATCTCTTGGCTTTGTCGGCTAGCCCAGTGCTGCACTTCCCGGTTAACCTCAGTCAAAATATCTTTACCCTCCAAATCTTTCTTCAGATCTTTTCGCGATAATTTAAGGCTGTGGATGGTTTTGTATATGGGGTTTATCTTCTCGAAAATAAAATGGGATATTAGAAATAGGCTTAGAAAGTAGATTAAAGCAAAGGTAGTTGCAACTATTAATAATATAATCCAATGGGCTTTTTGCTGATTACCAAGTACAATAAATGCACCAGCAGCCAATGCCACCGAAGCCACAGTGGAGAGGATTGCCGACATGGTTTTAGGCGATGATACCCGCATCTTATGTTACTTTTACCCCTTAATTAACTGGTTGAGCATGCCTCCCTCAACGTATTGCTTTAGGATTTTGGCTATGTACTTACCCACGATATCAAACTCAAGGTTAACCACGGTTCCCTCTTTAAAGGTATGGAAATTGGTAATCTCGTAGGTATATGGGATTATGGCAACCTGAAACGATTTCTCCCTTGAGTTTACAACGGTTAAGCTAACCCCATTAACCGAAACTGAGCCTTTTTCAACGGTAATATTTCCCTTTGTTGGATCGTACTCAAATGTAAAGTACCAGCTACCATCGGCCTCATCAACCTTTGTGCAAATTGCAGTTTGGTCAACATGCCCCTGAACCATATGGCCATCGAGTAGAGTTTCGAGCGCCATGCTGCGCTCAAGGTTTACCTTATCACCAATTTTTAGCAATCCAAGGTTCGACTTTTCAAGCGTTTCTTTTATTGCAGTAACGGTATAGGTATCTTTATGCTGCTTAACAACGGTAAGGCAAACCCCATTATGCGATACGCTCTGATCAACCCTAAGCTTTTTTGCAAATGAGCACGACAGGGTAATGTGCAAGTTCTCTTGCTCCCTCTTTATGTCAACAACCTTTGCGGCCTCTTCAACTATTCCTGAAAACATAGCGGTTTATTTTTAGTAAATTATAATCTGCTCAAAAATACAAAATAAGATTTGGTTTTATAATGTGTAATCTAATATAACTAAGTTCGTATTAATCCCCCAAAAGAGTACTATTTAGCAATAAATTTTTTTAATTGGGGAAAGGGTATTAGTTTTATGCTAATATAAATAATATTCCATTCCTGTTTTTGGATTTTTAAAACAGGGGCGAAACCGAAAAGCCTTATGAGTAGGGAAAAACAAAACGCACTCACGATGAAAAATTACTTAAAACTTTTTGCAGCTATTCTTTTAATTGCTTTTACTACTCAGTCATATGCCCAAAGTTTTGGCGTAAAGGCAGGTTTGAACCTTTCAAACATGGTTATCAAAAATGACGATGATAGTATGGATGACATTAAAATGAATTTAGGGTTTAATCTAGGGGTTACTGCTGAATTCCCAATTACCGATTTGTTCTCTTTTGAAACCGGATTGATGCTCAACACCAAAGGGTTTAAGATTAATGAAAAGGATGAGCTTTTAGGAGAGACAATTGAATTAAATATTAAAACAAACATTTTTTATTTAGACATACCACTAACTGCAAAGATTGGCTTTGATGCTGGAGGGACTAAGATTTATGCGCTAGCTGGCCCCTATGTTGGTTTTGCCTTAATGGGAAAAGTGAAGGGTGAAGTTACCTATATGGGCGAAACAGAAACAGAATCCGAGAATGTTGAGTTTGGCTCAGATGACGATCAGGCAAAACGATTAGATTATGGTTTATTGATTGGTGCAGGAGCAGAATTTGGAAAAATTTCGGTTGGAGCAACATACGGTCTTGGCATGGCTAATATGTCAAACTATTCAGATAACGGATATAAAGAGAACCATAGAGTAATTAGCATTTCTTTAGGGTATAAATTCTAAAGCATAATATTTTAGTATGGTAAAGCGGAGCATTACTCCGCTTTATTTTTTTGTAATAGTTTTAAAAAACAACCTTTACTTTAAATAAGGCATTTAAGCGCAAAAATATTTATACATTTATACCCCAATAATCATCAAACAAATCTTCTACTATGCTTATTAGTTATGTAGTTTGGAACATCAACCCAGAGATATTCTCATTAGGTCCCTTATCCATTCGTTACTACGGTTTACTTTGGGCTTTATCATTTCTTTTTGGGTATATGATTTTTGAACGGATTGTGAAGAAGGAATCCTTACCCGCTAACTATCTCGATACCTTAACCATTTACATGGCTATAGGTACAATTGCTGGTGCTCGCTTGGGGCATTGTCTTTTTTATGAGCCAAGTTATTACCTATCAAACCCTCTTGAGATTCTAAAAATTTGGCAAGGGGGATTGGCTAGCCACGGAGCCGCCGTTGGAATAATTCTGGCTCTTTATCTATTTAGCAGAAGGACAAAACGACCACTCATTTATATTCTCGATAGGATTGTAATTACGGTTGCCCTTGCCGGAGTGCTTATCAGGCTTGGTAACCTTATGAACTCAGAGATTTATGGTATAGAAACTAGCTTACCCTGGGGTTTTATTTTTAAGCAAAATAATGAGCTAGTCCCTAAGCATCCAACCCAAATTTATGAGGCATTATCATATTTGGTAGGTTTTGTTGTGCTGCTATGGGTATACGTAAAATCTGAGGCTAAGCCTAAGCCAGGATTACTTTTTGGGCTTTTCCTTATTTTTATCTTTGCTACTCGTTTCTTTATCGAGTTTATTAAGGAGCCACAAGTAGGGTTTGAAGTTGGTATGACCCTAAACATGGGCCAATGGTTAAGTATTCCGTTTGTAGTTGCAGGCCTATACTTTATCTTCAAAGCACTAACTAAACCTCAAAAAGCATAAAACTATATTTAACTATAGTCTCCCAACTTTTACGGTATTGGCAATTGCTT
This sequence comes from Bacteroidales bacterium UBA5349, assembly GCA_002410065.1. Taxonomy (GTDB): domain Bacteria; phylum Bacteroidota; class Bacteroidia; order Bacteroidales; family Tenuifilaceae; genus Perlabentimonas. The sequence continues at coordinate 98,908 of DHQB01000027.1, forward strand.
CTGTTATGGGAGTAAACTCTATTTCCAACTCTTTTTTTGCAAGTTCTGTGGAGTAGTGGGTTATTGCATGCCCACTTCTTGCTGTATCTCGGCTTAGGGCCGATGGCTTTCCTGTTATTTTACTGCCAAGCCAAGCAAATCGCCAAGCTATTGCACTCATCCAAGGTTTAGCATTTATTGTGGGCGGCTTTTTACCCATGGCCTTAGCAATGGTTTCAAATACAATCTTATGCGAAAGGTTTTCGCCGTTTAATATATATTTCTTGTTCCACAGTCCTTTCTGCATGGCTAAAACCATGGCCTTAGCCACATCTCTAACATCAATATAGCCCGTTACACCTGTTGTATAAAAAGGAAAGCCTTTGGCTATGGTTCCGAAAATTTGTCCACTTCCGCTATCCCAATTACCGGGACCAATCACAACAGTAGGATTAACCACAACAGCCTTCAAGCCTCTCTCAACACCTCTCCAAACTTCCATCTCGGACAAGAACTTACTAATTGCGTAACCCGATTTCCCTTTAGATTTTCCCCAAGGGACGCTCTCGTCAACTTCATTCCCGGCCATTGGTGAACCTATTGCTGCAACGGAGCTTACATGGCATAAACGTTCAATACCTAATTCAAGGCAAGCATCAACAACATTGGCAGTTCCCCCAACGTTTACGTCCAGCATTCTATTAGCATCTTTGCTGCTGAACGAAACTATTGCTGCGCAATGGTAAACCTCTTGTGCATTGTTCATTGCATTTAGTAGGCTTTGGTAATCTTCTACCTCACCATCAACCCAAGTTATTTTATCAAATAATTTTGTGTTCTCTGGCGAGTAGGCCTCAAATAATTTTCTTGTCAGATTAATATTGCTTGTTGGGCGCTTAAGAGCAACTAGATTATGGCCCTCCTTAGCCAAATGGTAAAGTAAATGAGACCCAATAAGGCCTGTTCCGCCTGTTACAAATTTCATTTTGAAGATTTTCTGAAGAAAGGGTTAACAATTAGTTCTTTTTCCCAAGTTAGTTTTTTTCCAAAGCCAAGCCTATTATCGGTAAATTTTAGGAAGGTTAGATCTACAACCCAAAGGGTTGTTTTCATTAGCATGGCAATGGGGAATTTATTTAGGTAGGCTTTTCGAGCTCGCTCCAAAAAGATATCGTTTGGCTCACTGATTATTCCTTGAAACTGAATACCCTGTATCTTCCCAATAATACTTGTCTCTAGCACTATGCTTCCGGCAACGTAAATATTATGGCTTGCTTGCTTAATGTGCTTTGTATCGTAATCGGATGTAAAAACAAAACTGTTCTCTTCTTCCATGTAAACATAAAAACAGTTAGCACAGTAAGGCTCCTCTTCAAAGCTGGTGGCCAGAGTTAGCACATGGTGCTCGTTCATAAAATCAATTATCCGTTTATCGGGCAGACTCATTCTTTCCTTTTTTCATAAAATTCACCGCAAATTTAGCAAATTCATCTAAATGCGTAAACCCATTGCTAAGTTAATACCATTTTATTAAAACGAGCTATATTTGCAGCATGAAGCTATTGTATCGAACCGCGTTTTTAGTCTATGTTTTAGTTCTGGTTTGGGTTTATTTAAACCCAACTATGGGCATTACCTCAGTTGAGGTTAACAGCAAATCACTCAGGGTTGATTATCTTTTGCATGGTATTGCTTTTTTTGCATTATCAATAATTGCCTATTTGGCAAATGGCGAAAAGAAAAGACCATATCTATGGTATATTTTTATCGTATTTTCAGGACTACTTGCCCTAAGCATTGAATTTTTTCAGCAATTGGTTCCTGGGAGAGCCTTTAACCCTCTCGATATTCTTTCAAATCTTATAGGATTGACTTTAGGATTTACCCTAGTTCTAGTGTATAGGAGAATGAGAGTGAAATAGGTTTACCATTCATACTACCGATGAGGCTTCACCGTATTAACTATCAATATAATATACAGAATAGTGTGCATAATGGAGGCAACTAGGCATGATATGAATAACAGCCCATCATTGGTTATCAAAATATCAAGTGAAAAAACTTTACCCAGAGGAGTTCGAGATATCGCCAAAACTTACTATAAATGGCTATCTTTACAAATACAATGTTAAAATTGAATTCAATAATTAAGGGAAAGATATAATGAATAGTAACAATTTGCCTAACCGTACCGACGTATACTGTGTTATAATGGCTGGAGGAATTGGAAGCCGCTTCTGGCCATTGAGTAGGGCGAACAAACCCAAACAGTTCCTTGATATATTAGGAACAGGCAAGTCATTGATTCAGCAAACGTTTCAGCGGGTTACTAAATTTTGCGATCCACAGAACGTTTATGTTGTTACAGGCAATGTATATAAGGATCAGGTGAAGGAGCATCTTCCCGAAATTACGGAAAACCAGATACTCCTTGAGCCCATGCGCCGAAATACAGCGCCATGCATAGCGCTTGCATATCAGGTAATCCGTAAGCAGAACCCCAATGCCATTCTTGTTGTTGCTCCCAGTGATCATCTGGTATTGGAGCAAGATAAATTTGCTAATATTATTAACCAAGCAATTGTGTTTGCTACAAACAACAATGCGCTACTTACCATAGGCATTAAGCCTAGTCGGCCTGAAACAGGGTATGGATATATACAAATTTCCGGAGTTTCCGACAAGAGAAATCGTTCACTATATAAGGTTAAAACCTTTACCGAGAAGCCTGATCAGGAGTTGGCAAAGGTATTTCTTGAAACGGGTGAGTTTTACTGGAACTCAGGAATTTTTGTATGGTCAATAAAAGCTATTGATATGGCTTTTGAGAAGTACCTTCCCGAGACTCACGGACTTTTCGAGGGAATGTTTCATAAACTCGGAACCAAACAGCAGGATGAGAGTATTAACGCTGTTTATGCTGAGTGTAAAAGTATTTCTATTGATTACGGAGTGCTTGAAAAAGCAGATAACGTATATGTTATCTGTTCTGAGTTTGGTTGGTCCGATTTGGGAACATGGGGATCTCTTTATCAGAATAGCACTAAAGATGAGGATGGTAACGTTCTTGGAAATAGCAACGCCATGGTTTACGATGTTAAAAACACAATAGTAAATCTTCCTGATAACAAACTTGCAGTAATAGAGGGTTTAGATGGATTTATTGTGGTGGAATCGGAAGGAGTTCTTCTAATTTGCAGGAAAGAGAGTGAGCAGGAGATAAAGAGGTTTCAAAACGATGTATTGGTAGAGAAAGGCGATAAGTATATTTAATTTTAGCAAAAAAAGAAAAAAGGCTGTCTTAATCGATATAAGACAGCCTCTTTTGAATTTTATATACGGATTAATATTCCCAGAGATCGTGCTCAAATGTAAAGAGTTCAGATCTAATTCGTTCGGATTCCTGCATATTAGGAATACCGCCAAAAGTATATTCCGAAACCCTACGGTTATTGAATACGTTAGATTCCTGAACTATATATGAGCTGAACTTTCTTTTAAAGAAGATATCATCGAAAGAATTTCTTTGTGCATCATTAAAGTCACTAAATACAGCCGTATTGGCGAGTACAGTACGTGCATGTGGGTAGTAAACCCAGAATAGCCTCATCCTAAGTAGGTCGCCTCCCATACTAAGATCATCATCCTCCTGACCTTGGGCAAAACGGGTATAAACTCTTATGGGGCATATTCCAAGAATTCGCACTTGCATAGTTGAGTGCTGTTTATCAAAAAACCATTCCTCTTTAATTTCAAGTTCTCTAATCTCTGCCCAGTTTATGCTACCTGAAATAATAATTGTGGTATCTTCTCCGGTAGTCGGACTAATATCCGGTTTTTCAGTGTCTTTTGCCTCAAGTTTTGTCAAAATCTGATCATAAGATATTAATGATGAGAACTCATCGTCAACATCTGGGTCATAAGCGTTAATTTCATTATACTTAATTGCATCCATTAATCGCTGAACAAGGCTTGACCTATCGTACATACGAGATGTTGGAAAGTACAACGGGTGATTCATTCTTTCTCTTAAATCAAGAATTCGCCACATTCTCCTAGTCCACATCATATCAGCTTCACGCAGATGGGGGTATGGAATAGGAATACGCTGTTTAATGGTTTCCTTCTCGTAAACCCCGTCATTAACTAGTGGTTCGTTAACCTCTCTTTGTGCAAAACTGCTTAAAGAGAACGTTAGAAGTAATGATCCGCTTAGCAGTAAAAAAACTATTTTTCTCATAGTTGATAATGTTATCTAATTCGGTAAACTATATCGTTTAGTTCGCGGGTTCTGCCATCAGGGCCAACCGCTTTTACGTCAATAATGTTAACGGTTTGTCCGCTCCTAAGGCCATCAAAAAGCTTTCGTTGATCGTCGGTTATAAGTTTATTCTTTGATATGGCTGTACGTGTAAATCCTCCAACTGTAGCCATTACGGTAAATTCTGTAATGCTAAACGATAGGTCAAAGTCAAACCCTTCGGGCATTCGAGCTTCTACTGAAAGAGAAGCAGCAAGTTCGTTCTTGTTTACAATTCGTGAAGTAACTCCCCTAACGCCAGGTATTGGGTCGGGAACTTCACGTATTCTGAACTCACGTGATCCCATATTTCTTCTTTGGCCTTCAATTTCGGCAAATACGGTTACGCTACATTTGTTTCCTCTCCCGGGGTTAACAGTAAATCCGCCCCCAGCACGACGTATGGTACCGCCTCCATCTATATTTGCAACAATCTTATCCATTGAAATACCAGGTATAGAGATATCTACAGGATTATCAACGCCTCGATAGAAAACGTTCATTTTAGTAGGAGATACAACTACACTTGGTTGTGCAACTTCATAGGCATGGTTAAACGGTCTTCTAAATTTACTTCCATCAGGTCCAGTAACCTCAAGCAAACCTGACCATTTATTTGTTCCGAGCCTAGTGGCTCTTCTTTTGAAGATTCCTTTACCGCCTTCAATGGGAACCTCTTCATAACTCCCTACCATCTTATAATCTTCAATGCCCTGTTCTGTTGTAAAGGCTTGATATTCGCCAACATAAATAGTTGGAACCTGAGTTGTGTCGGATGCTGCAAGGAATATGTTAGCACTGAACTCGTTACCTTGAATTACGTAATCGGATTTTGGAATAACAACAGCATCAAGTTTGTTAACCTTATAATCGCTTGCATCAACTTGTTGTAGAAGATATGCAACAACCTCTGCTTCCACATTAAGGATATCGAGTTGTATTTTGGTTAACTGGGGGAAAACTGCAACAATGGGAATATGATCAAACCGAGTTGACTCCCATGTATGTGGAGTTCCATCGGATGATGGTGGAGGATCGTCAGTGTTTAGTAGGTTGTTAATTGACAGTATTAGTTGACCAGCGACTTCAGGGTTAACTAAACTTTGCATATATTCTCTATATTCTATTATCTTGTTCTTTAGTTCAGCGGCTTTTCCAACTGATCCGTCAGTACCTAGAAAAACCCTACCACTAGTGTTGGTGTCGCCTTTTCCCGTAATGTTTTTTGTTTCTACTTCGTTTTCTCCCACTAGGGCTTTTGATGTTTCTTTCTCAGCGGTAACAACTGTAAGAACTTTTAGTTCCTGAACATACTCACTTATCTCTGCTGTTTTAACACGTACAGCATCTGTGATTGATTTCCAGTCACCAACTTTTTTGGGGTTAACTGCATAGGCTTTGTCCATTTGGTTGTAAAGCCTTTCGTTTTTAACCGAAAAACTCTTTGCAGTTTGGGAAAGGCCAGAATCTACAAGTACGAAAGCATCTAGTACCGTTGCCGACACATTAAGTGCAAGCATAGCCGTAAGCACTAGGTACATCATACCTATCATTTTCTGTCTTGGTGTTTCTTTTCCGTGAGCCATAAAGCGTAGTAGCTACAAATTCAACATTATGCATTCTTCGACGTAACACTCATGGCCGAAAGCATATTACCATAGACGGTGTTAAGTGATGCAATATTTTGGTTAAGCTTTGCTATAGAATCAGCATACCTCTCGGTCTCATCAATTGAAGATTTAAGCTTTTTCATCATGCCTTCAACGCCAGAGTATACCTCTTGCGATTGCTTCAATTTTTCGGATGTTCCTTGAAGATGTAATTCATGAGCTGCATTGAGAGCGGCCATGTTTTTATTTAGTCGAGCAAGTTGTTCTTGGTAACCGTTGCTTCCATCAGAAACCACATCGCCATTGGCTTTCATGGTTTCGGCCATCTGCTTATATGTGCTCACTAGGTTCCCAGCTGCTGAACTAACTTGGTTTGCTACTTCAGTACCCGATTGAACAATTCTTTCCTTAACTGTTTCACCTGCTTGAGTGAGTTGTTCCTCAAGATTACCTACAGAGCGTTCAACTCCGCCCATGAAATTTTGTCCACTTTCAGATACGGTTCCAGCAGTTTTCTGGAAACTTTCCGAAAGGATATTTATTGATTCATTAAGAACTTGTCCATTGTTCTGGTAACTATCGGAGAAATTACTTACAGAATCGCTGGCTTTTTTCATGGTCTGCGCAAATGCAGTTGAAGCTGATGCAGCATCGGAGATATCAGAAATTTTGGCAGTAGTATCACTAAGTTTATATAGACCTTTACTAATCTTATCGAATAGCTCAGGACCTATCTCAGCTTTTTCTAGCATCTGGTTAAACTTCTCAGTAAATACCATACCACCTCCACCGGACACAAACTTTACCTGCTCGCCAGATGATTGCTGAATTTGACCTCCGCCACCACCTGTTGCGGCCATAACACTTGTGATAATATCTTTCAAGTCTTCAGAGTTTATCCCTTCAAGTCCAGAGCCTTTTCGGTACTTTCTTAGCTCTTCTTCATCAGTTATCCCTGCTAGTTCAGGGTACACCAAAGTCCAGTCCACCTCATCATGAATGGGCTCAAATGCGGAGAAGAAAAAGATTATAACCTCGGTCATCATACCAATAGTTAGCATGACACCTGCACCTGGCCAATATTGTAGTTTAAAAAGTGCTCCTAGAAGAACAACGGATGCTCCCCAAGCATAAAGGTACTTCATGAAATTTCTCCACTTTTCCCCTTGTACGATTTCGGATATATTGAATCCCATTGTGATGATATAGTTAAGGTTAAACTTTAGGTTACTTAATAATTAGTTTATTTTGCTCCAGTATAGGTTCTAACACATCTAAAGCCAGTGTGAGTTGTTGCGCTATCCTGGTATTCAAAAGTTCTCGTTCCAACTTGAAGGAAGTATCCAATATCTTTCCAACTACCACCCCTTATTACCTTACGTTTAAGAGCAGGAGGATCGTTTGGTTTTGCATTGTATTTATAGTCGGGGTTCATATCGTGCATAAACATGTATGCACTTTCATCGAATGCGTTAGCTGTCCATTCCGACACGTTCCCAGACATATCATAAAGGCCATAGTCGTTTGGTTCGTAACTGCCAACGGGTAGAGTAATAAAGCCTCCATCATCAACATAATTACCCCTTAATGGTTTAAAGTTGGCAAGGAAACATCCTTCGGAGTTACGTGTGTATGGACCACCCCAGGGGAACATACCATGATCTAATCCACCACGAGCAGCATATTCCCATTCTGCTTCACTTGGCAATCTATAATCGGCAACAAATGAAAAACCAGTGCTGGCAAGGTACTTGTTTAAGTATTGAGTTCTCCAGATGGTAAAGGCATAAGCTTGACGCCATGATACACCAACAACTGGGTAGTTGTCATAAGATGGGTGCCAAAAATAGTGTGTTGAATAAGGCTCATTATATGAGTAGCTGAAGTCGCTAATCCATGCAAGGGTATCAGGGTATACGTTAACCTTATCCCTTATTATGAATGCTGAACGGCTGGTTACCCTAACAGGAACGCCCATTTGATTTATGATCTCAGCATTTTCTTCGTAAGATCCTGTTTCAAAATTCCATCGATTCTTCTTTTTTGCTGCTTGTTGTAAATCGATCCAGAAAAACTCGTAGTTAAGTTTACGGGTGTCAATCTCCTTGCGGAAGTAAAAACTCTCTTCCTTGGTATAATACATTTCCCTAAGAATCTCTTGCTGTTCTTCGTCTCTTGTGTCAATCGGCACATTCCAATTAAGTACAGGGGGATCGATTGGATTACCAAACTCGTCCTCTTCAATGGCGTAGTCGTCAATTTGTTGGCTAAGGAGTCTACGTGCAATAGAGTCTCTAACATAGAATACAAACTGTCGGTACTGATTGTTTGTGATCTCAGTTTGATCCATCCAAAAAGCATCCACAGAAACAGTTCTGGTGGGTGCGTTAATGGAATGGGCTACATCCTGATCGTTGCTCCCCATATTAAATGAACCCATAGGGATAAAAACCATATTGTATGGTGTTGGATCTTGGTAGCCCTTACGACCAGGAACACCAACTAGTTCTCCCCGATCAGTGGGAGCACATCCACTTATGATGGCAGCAAGAGCAGCAAAAGCAAGAAATTTTCTCATAACACTCCGTTTATTAATTGCAAATAACGTAAAAATAATCTAAATGTCTTCTATCTTTTGGTTACAAAAAACGAATACTTTTATACTGTTGTGGTGGCTTCTCTTTTTTGAGCGTGAAACAGTATCCGAGCATAAATTCATGTGAACCATTATTATAGCTACTTATATCTGTTGTAGAAAAATCGTAAGCATAGCCAATTCTCATACCAGAGAATAGTTCAAAACCTACCATACCAATAATAGCTTCTCCTACACGGTATGAAACGCCACCCCAAAACCTTTTATTGTATATTACATTTGAAGTAATAGATAATTGATTTGTAACAAGGTTGCTACTGATAATTACTGAAGGGTTAAACTGCCACGATGGATTAGGCATTTCGAGTGAGTATCCTCCAGTAAGATAAAAGTGGCGATTATAGTGTGTCTCATATTTGTTATAGTACGGGGTTTGGTTCAAATGGGTTGCAGAAAGGCCAAAATACATTTCGTTATTGCTATAAAATATTCCAGCACCCATGTCAAAATTAATGGCATTTTCTTTTTGTTTTGGAACAGTAGCATCACCATCTACGTCAGGAAATTTCCAGGTAGGATCAAGGGTATTGTTAATAAATCCACCGTTAAGACCAATGGCAAAAGTGCCTCCACCGCTTACTTTAAACCGAACAGCATACGATAGATTTACGCCAAGGTCTTTATTAAAACCAAACTTATCGTTAAGAATATTTACACCAACTCCACTTGAAAGGCCAAATGGTTTAACAGCAGCATTAACATTAACTACAGTTACATTTGGGGTCCCTTCGCCAAATCCAGTCCACTGGATACGATTAATGGCAGTGGCGCAAATCATATCACTACTACCTGCATAGGCTGGGTTTATGGCCATTTGGTTAAACATATTGTGACTAAACAATGGATCTTGTTGAGCCCAAAGGGATAAAGACGTAAAAAACAATAACGCAAGAAAAATATTTTTCATCAAGTTGTGCCTAAAACCCATTTGTACATAGTTTAACTGTAAGGTAAAGTAAGTAAAAAATTTTTTCTCCAACAAACTTTATTAACAATTATCTGTTGATAAGCTCCAATAAAACAACATTGGCTTATACTTCGATTTGATTTAAAGGTTTCCTATCGGGTTTGTTTTTTATATAAAGGATAAATATTCAATGACCAAATTGCTCTTTCTTCCCTGTTAATGGCATGGTATGATTTACGTCAACTTTTTTAATGCATGAAGCCAACGGTCTGGAACATCCCCACTACTTGCCCTTTTGTAATCGTTGTATGAACAAGCTAAAATATGAGCAGCATGTTTTTCCGATTCAGGAATTTCAATCCACCAGGTATCAGTAAGTGTATTGTGTAAAAAGATTAAATCGACTCCGGGGATAGGGCTATTTATATAAAATCTTTTTATTCCCTCAGATGAAGTGGTGGTGTTGAGCCCATTTCTTCGTTGGTTAAAAGCGTCTACAAAGTGCCAAATAATTTGGGCAGCCAAATGGCTACTATGCCCGCTAGGGTCGTTGATGGTACTTAACTCGAAAACACCAAAAACTTTTACCCGAGGGCTAAGCCCAGCGTATCGGGATAGTTGGCATACCTCTTCGGAATAAAACCCATTGGGCGATGGATAAATGCTTCCAGGCGAATCGCTCTGCTTTATACACCCCATATCAAAACTTAGTATGTCCGAGTCGCGAAGGGTTGGCTCTACCTCCGCCATAGAACTTCTAACATATCCTAGCCTGTAAAGTTCATGGCTTTTGCTCTGAAGCAACTTGATATGCTGACTATTAACAAGGTACCCTTGGTAGCCAATAAAATTAAGATTGAAAAGTTTATCGGAACCTTCAGCAATAAGTTTATCAACAAAGCAAGTTGAGGAGAAATCGCCATCGTTATTTCCAAGGTCAATGTTATAATCGGCAATGCTAAGGTTAACCTGCTGCTGATTCTCTAAAACTGCCTGATAAATTGGCCAAGTGATTTCTTGTGTACCGCCAATAATGATTACCGTAGCCCCTTTACTGGCTAAAAAGGCTGTAACGTCGCGAACAGCCATATAGGTATCGGCCGGGTTTGCTGTTTGCTTTAGGTTACCTAGGTCAATAAGGTTCTTTTTTATTGAGGATCCAGATAAGGCATAGAGGTATTTGCGAACACTCTCTGGAGCATTTGTTGCGCTATGGTTGTTTGAGTTTCTGCTTTCTGTAACTCCGAATATTACCAATGTATTATTGTCAATGGTTAAGTTTTCGGTTACAGATGTCTTATTTAACTTTCCGAACAATGAAGCATCTTTACTCAACCCTAATGGGTTTGGGAGCGCTTCGGATGGGTCGAAATAGTGGGCAAGGTTCATTTCTTTGTTTTACGTTTAGTTGTTGCCTTGCTTTTTTTTCCTTTTGATGCTGGCTGGTTTTCCACAATCTTTAGGCATTCATCATATGTAAGGTCTTGTGCAACTGTATCTTTCGGTATTTTGTAGTTATTTGATTTATATTTAATGTATGCGCCCCATCTACCATTGAGAACTTGCATCTCAGGATCGTTCTCGAAACTTTTGATGTACTTATCTTTTTCTTTTTGTCTGTTTTCCTCAATAAGTTCAATAGCCCTATTAAGATCTATACTTAGAGGATCATCTGTTTTCTTTAATGAAACAAATTTTGAGTTATGCCTAGCGTACGGACCAAAACGGCCAACGCCAATCACCACTTCCTTATCTTCGTATTGTCCAAGGGTGCGCGGTAATTTAAAAAGTTCCAATGCTTCCTCAAGGGTAATAGACTCGATTAGTTGCCCCTTAAGCAGACTGGCAAACTGTGGCTTTTCGCCCTCCTTATCGCTGCTTTCGCCAATTTGTGCTAGGGGGCCAAAGCGCCCAATGCGCACGATAATTGGTTTTCCTGTTTTTGGGTCGACACCAAGAACTCTTTCGCCCTTGGTATATTCTGATTCCTCTAAGGTTTTCTCAACGGTTTTGTGAAATGGCTTGTAAAACTTATCGATCATTTCAGTCCACTCTAAGTTCCCAATAGCAATCTCGTCGAACTCTTTTTCAACGGTTGCAGTAAAGTCGTAGTTTACAATTTTCGGGAAATGTTCTACCAAAAAATCAGTTACTACCATTCCAATGTCGCTTGGGAATAGTTTGGCTTTTTCGGTTCCGTGTATTTCAGTTTTGCTTGCTTCGGTTATCTCACCTTTTTTAAGGGTTAATACTATATAGTTTCTTTCAGTACCATCCCTGTCCTCTTTCAGAACATACCCTCTTGAAACTACAGTAGATATAGTAGGAGCGTAGGTTGATGGACGGCCAATGCCAAGTTCTTCGAGTTTTTTTACCAAACTTGCTTCGGTATAGCGGGGCGAACGCTGTGTGAATCGTTCGGTTGCTGTAATCTCCAATGCTTTTAGCGTTTCGCCAGCCTTAAGCGGTGGTAGCATATCCTTTGCAGTATCTTCGTTTTCGTCGTCGGTAGATTCAAAGTAAACCCTCAGAAAACCATCAAAGAGTAAAACTTCACCCGATGCAATAAACTTATGTTTTGAAGTGGATACATCTATGGTAGCTGTTGTTTTTTCAAGCATAGCATCGCTCATTTGGGACGCAATGGTTCTTTTGCGGATTAAGTCGTAGAGGCGTTGCTCTGAACTATTGCCTGTTATTTGATGCTTTTCAAGATAGGCTGGCCTAATGGCCTCGTGCGCTTCCTGTGCTCCTTTTGTTTTAGTTTTGTAAACCCTTACCTGATGGTATTTCTCGCCATACTCACTTACAATAACTCTTTGTGCCGCCTCAATGGCGGTTGCCGACAGATTAACTGAGTCGGTACGCATATAGGTTATGTGCCCAGCTTCGTAAAGTCTTTGCGCAACAGTCATTGTTTGTGAAACAGAAAAATTGAGCTTACGGCTTGCTTCCTGTTGCAATGTTGAAGTTGTAAAGGGAGGAGCTGGACTTTTCTTTGATGGTTTTTTTGAAACGTCGGATATTTTATACTCAGCCGATTTACAGTCGGCAAGAAAATCTGCTGATTTTTTTGCTGAATCGAGTTTTGTGTTCAATTCAGCTTTAAGCTTTGCGTTGCCCTCAAAAATTCCTGCAACCTTAAAAAATGAGTCAGTTTTAAAGTTGATGATTTCACGCTCGCGTTCAACAATTAACCTTACTGCAACAGACTGAACTCTGCCTGCCGAGAGCGATGGCTTTACCTTTTTCCAAAGTATTGGAGATACCTCAAAGCCTACAATTCTATCGAGTACGCGCCTTGCTTGCTGTGCGTTAACCAAGTTATAGTTTATGCCCCTAGGATTTTTTACAGCCTTTTCAATAGCCTCCTTGGTAATCTCATGAAATACAATTCTTTTGGTATTATCAGGATTTAATTTTAGCACTTCGCTTAAATGCCACGCAATGGCTTCCCCTTCACGGTCTTCATCGGAAGCGAGCCAAACAGTTGACGAGCCTTTTGCAAGTTTTTTAAGTTCATCAACCACCTTAATTTTATCGGGACTAATAATATATTCTGGCTGGTAGTTATTATCGACGTTTATACCTAACTGCTTTTTTGAAAGATCGCGTATATGCCCAAAACTTGACTTTACGGTAAAATCTTTTCCAAGAAATTTTTCAATAGTCTTGGCTTTTGCTGGTGACTCAACTATTACAAGGTTCTTTATCATTAGACTCTTATTTATTATGGTATAAATTTGGCACAAAGTAAAACAATTAGAAGTCGAACTACAAAACTTTTTTTTATCATTACTATTTTTAACTCAAATAGATCCCTTTAAAAGTTTCAAGAATTCAGGTTTTGTTTAATCTTAGTGCTCATTAACACATCATCTACATTTTATTACTAACTTTACGCGCATACAAAAACTATGCTTTATGACCAGTAAGAGCAATTTTTACGGTAAGTTTCAGCTTTGGTTTTGGGGCCTTTTTGCTTTTGCAACGGTTCTCATTATTAGCTTATTTGTACTAATTGGCCTAGAGTTTTTTGGGCCGCTTCCAACTTTTGAGGAACTTGAAAACCCAAAGAGCAATTTGGCATCAGAGGTTTACTCTGAAGACCACGAATTGTTAGGCTATTATTATCAGGATTTTAGGCATAGTTTAAGTTACGAAGATTTATCGCCTAATCTTATCGATGCACTTATTGCTACAGAGGATATAAGGTTTTATAGCCATTCGGGTATTGATGCGCGAGGCATAGCAAGGGTGATGGTAAAGACAATTGTTCTACAGCATTCGGGTAGTGGCGGAGGAAGCACAATTACCCAGCAATTGGCAAAGAACCTGTTTCCTCGCGATACGGTTTACCGTCGCAATGCCATCGCAAGAAAATCAAACCTTCTGGTAACAAAGTTTAAAGAGTGGATTACAGCTGTAAAACTTGAGCGAAACTACACCAAAAACGAGATAATGGCAATGTACTTTAATACTGTTGCCTTTGGAAGTAACTCTTTTGGTATAAAGGCTGCAGCAAAAACTTTTTTTAATACAACACCTGATTCGTTAAACATTGAGCAAGCCGCACTCCTTGTAGGTGTTGTTAATGCACCCTCGCGATACAGCCCTATCCGTAATCCAGAGCGCTCATTTGCAAGGCGTAATTTTGTGATATCGCAAATGGCAAAATATGGGTTTATTACACAATTTGTAAAGGACTCTGTATCTGCAATTCCTATAGAACTTAACTATAGAGTACAGGATCACAACGAGGGGTTAGCCACATATTTTAGAGGAATTTTAAGTGGAATGCTGTTAGCAAATGAGCCAAACCCTAAGAATTATTACCTATATTCATATTACCAAGAGGATTCTACACAATGGGCCAACAACCCCATATATGGCTGGTGTTATAAGAATACAAAACCTGACGGTTCACCTTACAATCTATATAGGGATGGGTTGAAGATATACACCACCATTAACAGCAGAATGCAAAAATTTGCCGAAGAGGCCGTAGAGGAGCACCTGGGTGCATATCTGCAACCAGCGTTTGATCTAGAACAAAAAGCGAGGAGGAATCGTCTTTTTCACGACGATTTAACCGACGAGCAGGTTAATGCAATCCTGCTTCAGGCAATGAAGCAAACAGATCGCTATAGAATACTTAGAAACAACAAGGTTTCTTTGGATAGTATAAAGAGGCACTTTAACACCAAGGTTCCCATGACTGTCTTTTCATGGAAGGGTGAGCGTGATACTCTACTTTCACCTCTTGATTCGATAAAGTACTTTAAGCGTCAACTCAGAGCAGGATTTATGGGCATGGATCCTCGAACCGGTTACATCAAAGCATGGGTGGGCGGACCTAATTACCGATATTTTAAGTATGACCATGTTAAGCAAGGAAAAAGGCAGGTGGGATCAACAATCAAACCCTTCCTCTACACTTTGGCAATGCAAGAGGGTTACTCGCCCTGCCAAAAGGTGCCGAACGTGCCTCAAACCTTTGTTGTTGGTGATACAACATGGACTCCTCGTAACTCAGGACAAACTAGGTACGACGGCCAAATGGTTACCCTTAAATGGGGTTTGGCAAATTCGGTTAATAATATTTCGGCATGGCTGATGAAACAGTTCAACCCCAGAACATTGGTTGAAGTAATCAAAAAGATGGGTGTAACGAGCCGAATTGATCCGGTTGTTTCCGTTTTTCTTGGAACCTCGGAGCTATCGCTATATGAAATGGTAAGTGCATACGGAACATATGCAAACAAAGGAGTTCATACCGAACCCTTAATGGTTACAAGGATTGAGGATAAGAATGGGAACGTTTTAGCTACATTTCAACCACAGCGCAATGAGGCAATTAGTGAGCAAACGGCTTTTTTAATGCTTAACCTTTTGGAGGAAGTTGTGAATAAGGGTACTGCTATTAGATTAAGGTATAGGTATAATTTACATGGGCCAATTGGAGGTAAAACGGGTACAACCCAGAATAATTCCGACGGATGGTTTATGGGTATTGTTCCCAATTTGGTTGGAGGTGTATGGGTTGGTGCCGAGGATAGGTCGGTTCGCTTCCAAACCATTACCATGGGTCAAGGGGCAAACATGGCTTTGCCTATTTATGCCCTTTTCCTCGAAAAGGTTTTTAATGATGGTCATTTGGGTGTAAACCCAACCGATACATGGGATAAACCCTTAAGAGGGTTAACCGTAAATATCGACTGCAACGATCAGGCTATTTCAAACGAAAATCAATTTGAAGGTTCTGAGGATGATTTCTTCTAGAGATCCTTTCCAGGAATGGCTGCAATAAGTTTCTTTGTATAGTTCGATTTGGGGTTTGCATACAGGTCATCGGCATATCCCATTTCAATAATTTCTCCTTTATACATAACAATTATCCTATTGCTCATATATTTTACTATCGTAAGGTCGTGGGAAATGAAGAGATAGGTTAGGTTCAATTCGCGTTTTAGCTGATTTAGCAAGTTTAGAATATGTGCCTGAATTGAGACATCGAGGGCTGAAACCATCTCATCGCATATTAACACCTTTGGGTTAACGGTTAGTGCACGCGCAATGGCAATTCGTTGCCGTTGGCCTCCTGAAAATTCGTGAGGGTAACGGTAAAAACTATCGGTAGGCATCGATACCATCTCAAGCATCTCCATAGCCTTTTGGCGTAAATCTCTTTGGCCCGAGGCCAAATGGTAAAACTTAATGGGTTCCATTAGCATTTGGCCAATGGTATGCCTGGGGTTTAATGAGGAGAAGGGATCTTGAAATACTAATTGAACTTCCTGACGAAATTGTTTTACCTCGCTGCGGGTCATGTTTTTCAGCGAATTCCCTTTATATAATATTTCTCCATTGGCAATAGGGGTTAAGCCTAGTATTGCTCTGCCTAAGGTTGTTTTTCCGCAGCCCGATTCGCCAACCAATCCAAGTGTTTCGTTGGGATAAATATCAACATTAAGATTACTTACGGCAAAGAACTGCTCCTTTGGGTTGCCCCAAAAGTTTCTTTTAGTGGTATAAGCAACACTTAGGTTATTAATTTGCAAAAGAGGCACAGATGCAGAATTGTTCTTTTGGGTATCCGAACAAATTTCACCTGAAACAGTTGGTGACGAGTAGGAGTCGGTTTTGTCCACAAAATCTTGAACGGTATGTAATCGGAATGGACGAGAGTTCAAGTTAGGTCTGCATTTTATTAAGCCTATAGTATAATCATGTTTTGGTTTTGAGAGCAGAGTTGAGGTTTGTCCTGTTTCCACCAATTCACCATCTTTAAGCACAATAAGCCTTTCCGAAATCTCTTTAACAACTCCCAAATCGTGACTAATAAAGATTAGGCTCATGCCACGCTGGCTAACAATACGCTTTAGCAGCCCTATAATCTCTTGCTGAACGGTAACATCAAGCGCTGTTGTTGGCTCATCAGCAATGAGCAGTAATGGATTGCCAGCCAGCGCCATAGCAATCATTACCCGTTGCTTTTGACCGCCACTAAGTTGATGTGGATAGCTAGTAAAAACTTTTGAGGGGTTGGGTAGCATCATTTCCTCAAAAAGCGTAATGCATTTTTGGTTAGCCGCTTTTTTTTTGAAGTTGTTATGGAGCACCAGCGCTTCAACTACTTGTTCGCCACACCTCATCGAGGGGTTAAGAGAGGTCATTGGCTCTTGAAAAATCATTGAGACAATTTTACCCCTAATCTTTCTGTGCTGATTGGTGTCAACCTTGGTTAGATCTATCTCTTTCTGATCACTTTGCTTAAGAATTATCTTGCCTGATGTGATTTTAGCATTTTGTGGCAAAAGTCCCATGACGCTGAGCGCAGTGATAGATTTGCCTGACCCAGACTCGCCAACAATTCCCACCGACTCACCCTTTGAGATGGTGAAACTAAGGTTTTTCAGAACCGTTTCTTGGTTAAATGCTATTGACAAGTTCTCGATACTCAGCATTATTGGGTCTTGGTTGAAATGGTTAAAGGTTTCCTTTATGCTCCTGCTTAAAAATATGCTGGGTTATTAACCTTACAGGGAATCGTGCAGCAAAAAAACCAATGGCAATAACTACTGTAAGTATAATGGCAATATCAAAGGCCTGAATTTCAACAGGGTAAGCATCAACTATAAAACCGCCAACACCCTCGAGTTTAACCATCTTAAAGTTAACCTGAAGCCAGCAAATAATAAGGCCTAAAATGGCTCCAATAATAGTACCTGCAAATGAAATTAAAAGCCCTTCGGCTAGGAATATATTTTGTATTTGCTTGCTATTGGCCCCAAGACTCCTTAATGTCTCAACATCTTTTCGTTTATCAATAATGAGCATGGATAGGGTTCCTACTATATTAAACGATGCGATAAAAAGGATGAGTACGAGGATTAATCCAATGGCTAATTTTTCCGATTTCATTGTACGGTATAGCGACTCATTCTGCTGAAAGCGATTAAGCACTTTAAAGCCTGGGCCAAGTAACTGCTCGATTTCCCTTTGTGATTTCGAAATATTTGCTCCTGGATGTAACATCAACTCAATGGAAGTTGCCTCAGTTTGGTAGTTTAGCAATTTCCGAATAAACTCAATTGGTGTAATAATGTACTGCGAATCAAACTCTTGCTCAATGGCAAAAACGCCTGAGGGCATTATCGCTTTTGATGTAAGTACTGATGCTGTAGTGAAAGTTGGCATCCGGCCTCTGCGGGGCATGTAAATCTCAATGGGTTCGAAGTGAGCAAGGTTTGCACTTAGGTAAGATGCAATACCTTGTCCCATTATTGCAAGTGGCTGACTACCGCGCCACAGCAAAAACTCTCCATCAATCATCATGGAGTCTATTCCGGTTTGCTCTGGGTAATTTCGGCTTACCCCTTTTATTGTGCCAACGTGCTGCCGTTTATTGTACTTAAATATGGCATTTTCTTCAAGAATCTCAGAGAAAACTGCCACCGAAGGATGCAACCGTAACGCTTCCATTTGTGGGAGAGTATCGGAAAATGTTTTGCCCTCAACTAGAACAACTTTTAGATCTGAGTCAAATGTTGAGAACATACCTCTAATTAGCGAATCGAACCCGTTGAACACCGAGAGTACAACCACAAGTGCCATAACCCCTGTAGCCATTCCTAGCACAGAAATTATTGAGATGATGTTAATAATGTTATGCGTTTTCTTAGCAAATAGGTACCTGCGGGCTATATATAGGGCAAAGTTCATTACTGCTAGGTTAGGGGTTTAACGCAAAGATATACTATTTCATCAGCGGGTAAAGCATACCTTTTGGCTAGATTGCTGGGAAGATTTTGGACAAATTTATCAGCTGTTACTATAAAGCCAGCATCCTTTAAGCGGTTTGGATAATCGGAACCATAAAGCCTTACGTGGTCGCGTTGTCCAAAGTGCAATTCGCGCAGTTCGGGGGTGCTAATGGACGCGTCTTCAAGCGTTTGCCCAATTGAACAATCAATTGGAACCTGAAAAATACCAAACCCTCCAGGTTTCATCACCCTGTAAAGTTCCCTCATGGCTTGCTTATCGTCAGTAACATGTTCAAGTACGTGGTTGCAGAAAATTACATCAAATTGGTTATCGTCAAAAGGCATATCTTGTACATCAAGCTTAATCTCAGCCCACGGAGATATTAAATCGGCTGTGATGTAAGTAAGATTTTTCATCTTCTTAAATCGCTTTAAAAAGCAGTATTCAGGAGCAATGTGCAGAACTTTTTGCTCATGGGTAAAAAAGTTAGTGCGCTCTTTTAGGTAAAGCCAAAGCAGCCGATGCCTTTCTAACGACATGGAGTGAGGAGCCAACGCATTTGGACGAGATTTAATCCGTCCGTAGGGTAGTAGTTTACGATACTTTATCCCTGTAATAGGATCTTCAAAGTTTTTACCAAGATAAAAAACTCCAACTATCTTAAGAATAAATGCGGAGAAACGTTGAAGGTGGTGCCTTGGAATGAATCGGCTTGCAAAGGAGATAAAGAATCGAATCATTGTCTATTCTTTTAGTAGTCGGTCAATGTTTTCGATATAGTCTAACGAGTCATCGATATAGAACAGGAGTTCTGGTACAATGCGCATCTGGTTTTTAATACGCTGAGCCAACTCGTGCCGTATCGTTTTTACGTTAGTTTTAACTAAAGCAAAAACCTCATCTTTAGAATTGTTTGGGAAAATACTTAGGTAAACCTTGGCGATGCCCAAATCGGGGCTAACCCTTACTGCCGTAACGGTAATCATTCGTCCTTGGAAAACAGTTTGTGATTGACGCTGAAAAATTTCACCTAAATCTTTCAGTATTTGTCTATTTACCTTGTTTAATCGTGTTCCGTCCATCTCCTTATTCTCTAATTTTTTTACAAAGATAGCTTTTTGATTTTAACTCCTTTATGTTGATAGGGGCGATTAAGTTTAATGCATAAGCCAAAAAAATGTTTTATATCTTTGTGCTCTAAAATTTATAAACGGAACAATTATGGATACTGTTGTTAGTGGAATCAGATCGACAGGGAAATTACACCTAGGCAATTACTTTGGTGCTTTAAAGAATTTTGTAAAGATGCAGCACGAGAATAAAAGTTACTTTTTTATAGCCGACTATCATTCCCTCACAACGCATCCCACTCCCGAGAATCTTCATGGTTCGGTTAAGCAGGTTTTGGCCGAATATATTGCTTGTGGCCTAGATCCTGAGGTTGCAACGCTTTACGTTCAAAGTGATATTCCAGAAATTCCAGAGCTATACCTCTTGTTAAATATGAACGCCTACCTTGGTGAACTTGAGAGATGTACATCATTTAAGGATAAGATAAGATCCAACCCTAATAACGTAAATGCGGGTTTGCTTACCTATCCAACCCTTATGGCTGCTGATATTATTATCCACAAAGCAAATAAGGTTCCTGTGGGTAAGGATCAGGAGCAACACCTTGAGATGACGCGAACTTTTGCCAATCGGTTTAATCGACTTTATAATGTAAACTATTTCCCAGAGCCATCGGCATACAACTTTGGTGAGCAACTGATAAAAATACCTGGCCTTGACGGTAGCGGAAAGATGGGCAAATCTGAAGGAAACGCCATTTTTCTGTCAGACGATCCTGCAACTATCCGCAAAAAGGTGATGAAGGCAGTTTCCGATAGTGGACCCACCGAACCAAACCAGCCCAAGGCCGAACCAATTCAGAATCTTTTTAGCATAATGAGAATTGTTTCATCGGCCGAGATCTTTCAATTCTATAATGATAGATACAACGCTTGCGAAATTCGTTATGGAGATATGAAAAAACAGCTGGCTGAGGATATAATTAGTTTTACCGAGCCATTTAGGGATCGCATTGAGGACCTACTGTCTGATAATGAATTTCTAAAAAAAGTGGCTAAGCGTGGTGCCGAAAAGGCCAGAGAAAGTGCAAGTAAAACAATTAAAGAGGTTAGGGAGATAATCGGATTTAGATCCTTTTAACAAGGGACTTTAGTTTTGCTCAATTGCCTCATTTAGGAATTCAATAAGGGGCAGCATCTTTTTATAAATGTTGGTAGTGTAAGTTAAAAGTTCATCTGACACCAACACCTGATTGGGAAGACTATGGTTTGGCGTTATATGCTTTAGTTTTAGGTACTCAGCAACAGGCGAGTCGGGATTGAAACCCTGTGGAACCCTTTTAAGCGATTCGGAACCAATACTTGGGAATGTGTTTTTAAATTCGCTATTCTCTACTATTCCCAAAAACTTCTCAGAATATGTTTCAATATCCTTACGGATACTATTTAGCACGTTTGACGAGGGCATGTAAATGCCTCCTGATATAAACGATTCGTTAGGCTCCGTATGAAAATAGTATCCAGCAAAGGGACTCTTTTTCCCTCCCCGTGATATGTATGCCCCCATGTTGAATTTATAGGGAACTTTGTTTTTAGAGAAACGAACATCACGGTAAATCCTAAAGGTACAATCCTTTGCTTCAAGTGTGCCAATGCTACTATCGAAAGAAGCAATAGCGGCAATAAGTGAATTAGTGAAATCAGAAAAATTTTGACGAGCAAATTCGTACCCGCTTCGGTTATCGTTAAACCATTCGCGAGTATTGTTCTCCTTAAGATTACTTAAGAAGTCAATTGTTTTGGGATGGATAAATGACATTTATTGATTACTCTACCGTTACCGATTTGGCCAAATTTCTGGGTTGATCTACGTTACAACCCCTCATAAGTGCAATGTGATAAGCTAAAAGTTGCAAGGGTATAACAGCTAGAAGTGATTCCACAATTTCGCTAGCTTTAGGAATTTCAATGGTGTAATCGGACATGCTACGGATAACGGTGTCGCCTTCTGTAACAATAGAGATTACAACCCCTTTTCGTGCCTTTACCTCTTGTACGTTGCTAACTACTTTCTCGTAACTACTATCCTGTGGAGCAATTACAACAACAGGCATTTTCTCGTCAATTAGGGCAATTGGTCCGTGTTTCATCTCGGCAGCGGGGTAACCTTCCGCATGGATGTACGAAATTTCCTTTAGTTTAAGCGCACCCTCAAGGGCAACGGGGAAAAAGTATCCACGACCAAGGTAAAGGAAGTTAGTTGATTCAATAAACATCCGAGCAATGTTTTCAACCTTTTCGTTCGATTCAAGAATTTTTTCAATCTTATCGGGAACGGCAACCATCTCGCAAATAAGTTGTTCATAGCGTTCCTGTGTGATAACGTTGCGCTTACGACCAAGTAGCATGGCTATTAGTGTTAGCACAGTTACTTGTGCGGTAAATGCTTTGGTTGAGGCAACACCAATCTCTGGTCCAGCGTGGGTAAAAACTCCCGCATCAGTTTCGCGGGGTATGCTTGAGCCCACTACGTTGCATATGCCCAAAACTAGGGCACCCGCTTCGCGAGCTAAACGAATTGCAGCAAGTGTATCTGCTGTTTCGCCACTTTGGCTTATGGCAATTACAATATCATCTTTAAAAATGATAGGGTTACGATATCTAAACTCCGAGGCATATTCAACCTCTACAGGGATTCTGGCAAACTCCTCAATTAAGTATTCGCCAACTAGGGCAGCGTGCCACGATGTTCCGCATCCAATCAGAATGATTCGTTTTGCCTTTACAAGCCTCGGTAGCACTTGGAAAAGCCCCCCAAGGTGAATGTTTTTATGATCGGCAGAAATTCTACCCCTAAAAGTATCCATAATACTGCGGGGTTGCTCAAATATCTCTTTGAGCATAAAATGGTCGAAGCCGTTCTTTTCAATCTCCTCAATATCCAAATCGAGTTTTTGAATATTGGGCTCTAAGGCCTCGTTCATTATGGTTTTGAGTATTAGCTCATTTTTTCGGATTATGGCTACATCATTATCGTTAAGAAAGATAACGCTATTGGTATACTCAATTATTGGTGTTGCATCCGAAGCAACAAAATACTCATTATCACCAACTCCAATAACCAAAGGGCTACCTTTTCGAGCAGCAATGAGCGTGTTAGGCTCATCTTCGCAAATTACAACAATACCATAGGCCCCAACAACTTTTGTTAGGGCGAGCCTAACAGCAATCTCCGCAGAGATATTTCCCTTTAGGTAGATATATTCAATTAAATTGACCAGAATTTCGGTGTCGGTATCGGAGTTGAACTTGTACCCTCTGCGCTCAAGCCTATTCTTTAAATGTATGTAATTCTCAATAATTCCATTGTGAATTATGGTGAACTTGCCCTTCATCGAGATGTGAGGATGGGCATTGGTATCGTTGGGTTCGCCATGGGTGGCCCAACGGGTATGGCCTATTCCAATAGTTCCATTTATGGGGCTATCTCCAATATGCTTTTCAAGGTCAGCCACTTTGCCTTTCTGCTTGTAAATCTTTGTTTCACCATTAACAAGGCAGATACCAGCAGAATCGTAGCCTCTGTATTCAAGTCTTTTTAGCCCATTAATAATTACAGGATAGGCCTGTCTGTTTCCATTGTAACCAACAATCCCACACATAAATACCCTAAAGTTTGGTGTATGTAATAATCAGCTTAATTCTATTACTATGTTTTCCGCTACGCAGTACAGCACCATTTGCTCGCAAGTATGACTTTTCCTGCTCAAGATATATATTCAGGTCTGGATTAGCCTCTTTAAGCAACGATTGAAGGTGATGCGTAATATTAAATGAGTAATACTTTTTGCTTTTACTATACTTGCCACCAAAGGTTGTTTGGTTTACAAGATAATCAATCAACCCAGCTCTTTCGTTATCAACAAGTTTATAAAGAAACAACTGTTCGACTAAGGTGTCTTTTGGCATATTTGCATTTTCCTCCAGTTCAAACCGAAGTTCGGCTTTGTGGATAGCAATAGGCATTGAGTCAATCCAATTAACAACATCTTCTAGAACAACCACACCTCTAGATAACCCTAACCCTTTTAAGTAGAAAACAGAATCTTGAGTAAGCGGATCGTTGGGATAGTTATACTGGGCGGCCAGTGCGGGGTCTGCTGCATTGGTGTCGTGCACAAAATGGTTAAACCTTTCGTTTGCTTCAAAAAAACCGTAATTATAAAGCAATGAAACAGTATCAACCTCTTGCTCATCGTTTTTGTAGTAAACCACCATTTTAGCCGCTGGGCTTAAATAGTTAAAATAGTACATTCCCTTGCCATAGGCTGGCAACGTTGTAATTGGTGCAACGTAAATACCAGGCATGTGTTTTATAAAGTTTGCCTGAGTTTCAACTATTGTTGAGTCAACCAACGTGGGAGCAATTAACTTATCGTAAACCCAGGTACTGTTTATAGGGATTTTAAGTACATTTTCTTCGCCATTATATTCTAATAGGTTTTGACCAATGGACACAGGGTTGAACATGTTGTCAATTGGTGAAAGGGCGTTGCACAATGAATCGGGTGGAATGGAGTCGGTGAGTTCATAAACGGCAAAAGTCATGGGCTCCTTGCCCAATTGACCCGAAAGGCTTAGGTACAGGTATGCCGAGTCGACGGTAGGATTAGTACCATAATACTTTTTTAAACTTCCTAGCCATAGTTGAGTAAGAAAGGATGATTGGGTTTTCCCAAAAATTGGATCCCACGTTTCACCAGCAACTGCTTCGGGGAAATTGAATGTGTAAACGGTATCGAACCGCTGAGTGTATGCTGAAACAGCAAAAGTTGTATCCGTTTTTACCTGAGAGAAATCACCATCTGGCAATAAATCACCCCCCAAATAATCTGGAGGTGAAATACACTTCCACATTAAAAGGCTAATGAGAATGAGTAAGAAGGGGATATTTAAATGCTTTTTTGGTCTTTTAAGGGTTTTTAAAAGGAGGTTACTTTTTGTCATTGTTTGCGGTGTTTAAAATCTGATCGTAAAACAGGTTAATTTTATCAACATAATCGTCCATTCCATGATAACCAAGAACGGGAATCTTTAATGTTTTAATATACTCATCTGTGTTTTTATCTATAGTTTTATCGCCGTACACTATTCCATCGGAGAATTGAAGCGCAAATTGCATAAGATTTTCGTAGGAAGGGATGCTCAGAAGCTCAGTGTCCTTTTTTGTAATATTCTCTAAATGCAGCTTGTTTTTTACCTTAGGATTAAGGGGCGTGTTAAAGGCATCGTTGTAAACCGAGTAAATAACCTTTGATTTTGCAAAAACAGGATCCTCTTTGTATGTACGCTTAACCAGAATTGGTAGGAACGAAGAGAACCAGCCGTGACAGTGGATAATATCGGGAGCCCATCGTAACTTCTTAACGGTTTCAAGCACACCTCTTGCAAAAAAGATAGCTCTTTCGTCATTATCGGCAAAATAGTTATTCTTATTGTCGGTTAGTGTACTCTTGCGCTGAAAATAATCCTCATTATCAATAAAGTAAACTTGCATCCGTGCACTTTGAATTGAGGCTACCTTAATGATTAAAGGATGATCGGAATCGTCAATTACTAGGTTCATCCCCGATAATCTGATCACCTCGTGCAGTTGATTACGTCTTTCGTTAATGCATCCCCAGCGGGGCATAAAAGTTCTAATCTCCTTACCCCTTTCTTGAATTCCCTGAGGGAGATTCCTTCCAATAATTGACATATTGGTCTCATCGAGGTAAGGGGTAATTTCCTGAGAGACAAATAGTACTTTCACACTTTTCATTTTCTGAAAATTACTTAAGCAAATGATGTTTATGGGATGTAATGGTCTAAATCATCATAACCCTTTATTAAAGTACAAAAGTATAAAAAAATTACCACAAATTACCATAGGGTCTATGCCTTTGATTCCCACACCCTTGTTTATATGTTGCTTTTGTAACGCTTAAGCTTTGTTCCTTAGTTTGTTTTTGAAGTTTTCTGATCGATCATCAGATTTTTCACTGAGGTAAACCTTTAGTCTTTTTTAGCTGTTTTCTGCTAAGTCAGAGCTGTTTTCTGTATTATCTTTTTGATGGACTATAATTATTTGGCTAGTATTTGGTAAAGAGTTACTTTTGTCGGCCAATTCATATAAATTATTAAAGTGAAAACGGTAACAACTGTTAAGGCTTTGCACGCTGAGATTAGTCGAGTTAAGGAGCAAGACTTATCCATTGGGTTTGTTCCTACAATGGGTGCTCTGCATAAAGGGCACCTAGAACTTATGAAAACAGCCCGCACCAACAACAATATTGTTGTGGTTAGCATTTTTGTAAATCCCACCCAATTTAACAACCCAAACGACTTACGCAATTACCCGAGAACGATTGATCAGGACATTGCGAAATGCGAAAGCGTAGGGGTTGATATTGTGTTTGCCCCTACAGTTGAGGAGGTTTACCCTATACCCGATAATAGGGTTTTCGATTTTGGAAATCTAGATAAGGTTATGGAGGGCGAGCACAGACCAGGACACTTTAATGGTGTTGCTCAGGTTGTAAGCAAATTGTTTAGTATGGTTAAACCCACTCGATCCTACTTTGGGCAAAAAGATTTTCAGCAGCTTGCAGTAATCCGAGCACTAGTAAAGGATTATAGTATTGATGTTGATATTGTTGCCTGCCCTACCTTTAGGGAAGATGATGGCTTAGCCATGAGTTCAAGAAATGCGTTACTGTCGGCAGAACAAAGAGCAAATGTTCCGATTATTTCCAAAACCCTTTTTGCTGCCCGAAACAATCTGGCTCAAAAAAGCGTTAAAGAAGTGATCGATTGGGTTACTACTGAGATTAATGCAAACAATGAGTTGGATGTTGAGTACTTCGAAATATCCAACGCAAATACTTTGCAACCTATAACCAAATGGTCAGATGCAGATGAAGTTGTGGGCTGTATTGCAGTTCAGGTTGGTAATGTGAGGCTGATTGATAACGTTATTTTTAAGTAGTATTTTAACCTAGGGACAAATGTTAATAGAGGTAATAAAATCAAAAATTCATCAGGCGCGTGTTACCGAGGCAAATCTTTACTATGTAGGTAGCATTACTATTGATGAGGATTTAATGGATGCTGCCAACCTAATTGAGAACGAGAGAGTTCAGATAGTAAACATAAATAATGGTGAGCGTTTAGATACCTACGTAATTAAAGGCAAAAGGGGCTCTGGATCGATTTGCCTTAATGGGCCTGCAGCTCGAAAATGCACTGTTGGGGATGTGATTATTATCATGTCATACGCAACGATGGATTTTGAAGAGGCTAAAAATTTTAAACCTTCAATAATATTCCCCGATACAGAGACTAACCGATTAGTATAATCAGTTTTTTTAACTCCTCTTCCCTTGTGAATAAAAAAGTAAAAAACACTCTCAACATAATTCTTTTTTTAGGTATAGCAGCCGTACTGTTATATTTTGCTTTTAAAGGGGTAGATACCGATAGTTTAATAAATGGGTTTAGAAGCGCCAATTATACATGGGTAATTGCAGCACTTATTTTGGGGCTATCTTCACATATTGTAAGGGCTTTACGTTGGCGTTTACTTATTGAAACGCTGGGATACAAACCCTCATTTGCAAATACGTTTGGAGCCTTATCCATAGGGTATTCTGCAAATTTAATATTCCCTAGGTTAGGCGAGGTTACCCGTTGCGGGTCGTTACGTAAAACGGATAAAATCCCATTCGAATCTTTATTAGGCACTGTTTTGGTTGAGCGGGCTTTTGATGTGCTTATGATGCTCATACTGGTTATTGCAGTTTTCTTTTTACGTATCGATTTCTTTGGAGAATTTATTTACAGCAAAGCCCTTTTGCCCATTTGGGAGAAGATAATTACACTCCTTTCAAACTCTCCATTATTTATTGCTATTGCTTTATTGGCTTTAGCAGGTTTGGCAGTAATGATCAAACGCAAAGCCTTTGGCCAAAAGTTTCATCTAAAATTAGTAAGCCTTTGGCGGGGACTCATTGATGGGCTAAAATCGGCCTTTACCATGAAAAAGCGATGGGCTTTTCTGGGTTATACCCTTTTGCTTTGGTTTCTTTATTGGTTAATGACTTGGATGCTGGTTTTTGCAACTCAGGCAACAAGTGGACTTTCCGCAATTGATGGTTTCTTTTTGCTTGTTGTTGGCACGCTTGGTATGGCTGCACCAGTACAGGGCGGATTTGGAGCATTCCATGTTATAATTGCCATGGCACTCGGAATATATGGCATTTCATGGGAAGACGGATTGGTTTATGCCGTTATTTCACACGAGTCGCAAACTCTACTCATAGTTATCCTCGGGCTTGTATTTGCTGTGTACTTCTTTCTCCAATCACGCAAAAAGAATTTTTAAAGTAACGCTTCCCTGAGTTGCTCAACTTCTTTTAAATTCAATAAATAGTTTTCCTTTATTTTCACCATATTTGTTGAGTATAAAATAACACTCAAATAATTAGCCATATGGCAAAAGTTAAAAGCAGTTACGTTTGCCAAAATTGTGGTGCTGAATCCGTAAAGTGGGTGGGCCGTTGTCCTTCGTGCGGAGAGTGGAACACCTATGTTGAGGAACGTGTAAGCCAAAGCAAGCCACGTGCTGGCTTGGTGGATGTATCGCGAAGTGCAGTCCCAAAACCTTTAAGAGAAATTGAGTCGAGCAATGAAAGACGGCTTAATACAGGTATTGATGAGCTAAATCGAATTTTAGGTGGAGGCTTAGTACCAGGTTCGTTAGTATTGCTTGGGGGTGAGCCGGGCATAGGAAAATCAACGTTAGCCCTGCAGCTTGCCCTAAAGTTGAATCAGCTAAAAGTACTTTACGTTTCGGGCGAGGAGAGCGCAAGGCAGGTTAAACTGCGAGCCGATAGGCTTAGCGATGGCGAGTCGAACTGTTTAATTCTGAACGAAACACTACTCGATAATATTCTTACCCAATCGCAAAATATAGGGCCAGATCTGTTAGTTATCGATTCAATTCAAACACTATATACTGATACTATTGATTCGTCTCCTGGTTCAGTATCGCAAGTGCGCGAGTGTGCTGTAGCCTTATTACGATATGCAAAAACTACGGGTGTACCCATTGTAATGATTGGGCACATTACCAAGGATGGAAGTATTGCTGGCCCTAAGGTGCTTGAGCACATTGTAGATGTCGTACTTCAGTTTGAGGGCGATAGCAATTACATGTACCGTATCCTAAGATCAATAAAGAATAGGTTTGGGTCAACCTCAGAACTAGGGATATTTGAGATGCAGTCGAAAGGGCTGATTGAAGTTCCTAATCCCTCGGAGATTTTACTCTCGCATCGTGAAGAGGAGTTGAGTGGAATTGCCATATCCGCATCGATGGATGGTAGTCGCTCGTTTCTAATTGAAACGCAGGCCCTAGTGAGCACTGCTGCGTATGGTACACCACAACGATCATCAACCGGATACGATACTCGTCGCCTAAATATGTTACTGGCGGTTATGGAGAAAAGAGCAGGGTTTAAGCTAGCAGCGAAGGATGTTTTTCTGAATCTTGCGGGCGGACTTAAGGTTACCGATCCAGCAATGGATTTGGCCGTTGTGGCAGCCGTTCTATCTTCCAATTTCGATTTAACCATTCCGAGTCTCTATTGTTTTGCTGCAGAGGTTGGCCTATCGGGAGAGATAAGGCAGGTTAGTAGGGTTGATCAGCGAATAGCAGAAGCCTCAAAGTTAGGTTTTAAGAAAATATTTATTTCGAAATACAGCCTAAAGGATCAACAAAAACTATTTAAAGACATTGAGCTAGTTAGCGTTTCGAAGATTGAGGAGTTGGTGAAGAAACTTTTTGGAAAGGGATAGTTGTTTTAAACGGTAGTAATATCAACTTTAGAAGGTTGTATTTATTATTCTATCATGTTGAAGATAAATTAGGAAACTCAAGTTTAGTGAAAAAAAATTGTAAATTTAGAATTAGTCTTAAGTTAAAAGTGTAATATAAGTCTAACTTTTGTTTTTATCCAAATAGGCGTTAGGGAAGTAAAACCTGCTTAAGCTATTGCACAATGAGCCAGCACGATGAGATTGATGGAGTAAAGAACAAGGTTTTTAATGTAACTATACTTGTTGGCATTATTCTGGGTGTTGCTACGTTTCTTGTGAGCCTCCAGAATTATTTTGAGTCTTCATCAGTAGTGAATTATTACTTAAACCTTTTGATAATTATTATTGTGCTTGGAGTTTACATTTTTAGGCGTAAAATACCACATGCAATAAAATCTGACATTGTAATTATTGGAATATTCATCTTGGCATTTGCCGATATTTATAAACTAGGTGCATATTCACCAGCCAAAATCTTACTGGTTTTAATCCCTTTTTTTGCATTAATTTCATATAATAATAAGAAGATTATAGGCATATCTATTTCTGTAATAGTCCTATTTATGGGATTTGCATACCTTTTTATTAGTGAGCGGATCATGTTAACAGTCGACTTAAATGCTCGAAACGAAACAATAAATACATGGATTGTTAACATAATGCTTATTGGGATTGTTGCCTTTGGTATAACAACTATTGTACATCACTACAGCGTAGCCTTCTACAGGCTTATTACCCGTTTAGAGGATCAGAATGCTGAGCTAAAAATCCACAGGGAGAATCTGGAAAGTTTAGTTGCTGAGAGATCTAGAGAATTAGAGATTGCCAATGAGGAGTTATCTACAATTAATGAGGAGCTCTACCAAAGCAAGGATATTATTGAAAAGCAGAATATTGAATTAAAATCAACCCTCGATCATTTGCAGTTAACGCAAGCATCGCTTGTACAATCGGAAAAAATGGCTGCACTTGGAATCCTTTCCACAGGGGTTGCTCACGAAATAAATAATCCGCTAAACTTTATAATGGGTGGCTACATTGGGCTAAGCCAGTACTTTGAAAAAGCAGAGAAAGAAAAGAATGTTGAATTTTTCCTAAGTACAATTAAAGCAGGGGTTGATAGAGCCAGTGGAATTGTTACTGCGCTTAATCAGTTTAGCCAAACAAGCGGTGCAGTGGATGAGAACTGCCCAATTCAGGTAATTATTGATAATTGTTTAGTAATACTAGGCAATCAATATGAGGCTTTAGTAGAGGTCGAAACAAACTTTCCGCCAGACCCTATTCCTATTAAAGGTAATTGCGGTAGGTTGCACCAGGCCCTCTTTAATATTCTTACAAATGCATTCCATTCAATAAGTAATGAAGGAAAAGTTTCATGTAGCGTTAAAACAGAGGGTAGGTACTGTGTGTGTGAAATATCCGACACGGGATATGGAATTAGCCCAGAGGATTTAGAACATGTAACCGAACCGTTTTTTACCAGAAAGGAACCGGGTAAAGGCGTTGGTTTTGGGCTCCCTATTGCCTATGCAATTATCCAAGAGCATAAGGGAACATTGGAGATTGAATCAGAAGTGGCAAAGGGTACAACGGTTAGGGTTAAGTTGCCTATTAACCTATAGAATAGATGTTTGTAATAAATATTTATTGTTGATACAAGTAGTTCAATTAATAAAAGTCAGAATTTTTAATAGGCTACTTTTTGTTAAAACAAAAAAGTTAACTTGCACTAAATTCTTAACCAAATTACACACATGAAAAAGATACTAAGCATTGCTTTTATGGTTCTTATTGGCACAGCTCTTCTTGCTCAGGATGCCAATAAGGTTTTAGGTGTTTGGATTACTCAGGATAACGATAGTAAGGTTACCATTGCCAAGGATTCAAAAGGGAAGATTAATGGTAGCATAACATGGGTAAAAGAGCCGTTGAAGGACGGTAAACCAAAGGTTGACGACAAGAACCCTGATAAAAAACTACAGAGTCGTCCTATTTTAGGCCTTAATCTGCTTGAAGGGTTTAAGTATGATAAATCTGGCGACAAGTGGGTTGATGGAACTATTTACGACCCTAAATCAGGCAAAACCTATAAGTGCCTAATGTGGTTTGATAAAGATCCCAATAAGCTCTCTGTTAAGGGGTACATTGGAATCTCCATTATTGGTCGCGAAGTAGTTTGGACACGCGATAAGTAGTGTCTTTAGCAAAATCAATTCTCACAGGGTTTTCCCATCTATTCTATCCAAGGGTTTGCGCTGTATGTAATACAGATCTTATAGAGGTCGAGAGGGTAATATGCCTCTCGTGCCTCTACAAAATGCCATTAACCAGATTTTGGGATGATCCTGATAATCCGGTTGCTCAAACCTTTTGGGGAAGAGTTGAGATTGAAAATGCTTGTGCCTACTTTTTCTTTGCAAAAGGAAGTAAGTATAGGCCGTTGCTTCATCAACTTAAATACAAAGGGAAGCCCGAGGTTGGAGTTGAGTTAGGTTTGATTTTTGGGCAAACACTTGCAAAATCTCATCTGTATAAAGGGATTGACTATACCATACCTGTACCACTTCATCCAAAAAAGTTTAGAATAAGGGGATATAACCAAGCGGAGGCCATTGCCCAAGGGATTGCCAAAGGTTTGGGTACTGGCATGGTTACAAATCAACTTGTTCGAAAAGAGTTTACCGAAACGCAAACGCGTAAATCGCGTGTTGAAAGGGTAAGGAACGTTGCTGATGCCTTTGAGTTGAAGAATGGCAACGAGCTAAAAGGGAAGCATCTTTTGTTGGTAGATGATGTTATAACTACAGGGGCAACGCTTGAGGCCTGTGCTGCTAAATTACTAACCATTGATGGGTG
Source organism: Bacteroidales bacterium UBA5349 (assembly GCA_002410065.1). GTDB lineage: Bacteria > Bacteroidota > Bacteroidia > Bacteroidales > Tenuifilaceae > Perlabentimonas. Next base: position 131,474 of record DHQB01000027.1, read on the forward strand.
TAAAGTGAGCATTGGAACACTTGCCTATGCAAATATTTAGCACTTCTCTGAGTCCTCTCCCCATCTAAAGCCGGTATTTGCGTAACCAAGCAAAGCCAAAATTCTATCTGTAACAGTATCAATTATGCTATTAATATCCTGGGGTTTACTATAGAATGAGGGGCTAGCCGGAAAGATAATGCCACCGGCAAGGGTAACCTTTTGCATGTTTTTGATATGTATAAGGTTGTATGGCGATTCGCGAAGGGTTAAAATCAGCGTTTTTCGTTCCTTAAGCATAACATCGGCGCTGCGGGCAATAAGATCGTTGCTTGTTCCATTGGCAATTCGACCGAGCGTACCTGCGGTACAGGGAATTACAACCATTGCATCGTAACCTGCACTACCCGATGCGGTAGGTGCAAAAAAACTAGCATTATCGTATCGCTTTATTAGGTCAGATTTTGGAAAGTCTCTTTCCAGTTCGTACTGCCAAACCTGTTCGCCCGTTTCAGATACAATTAGCGCAATCTCTTCAATTTCATCCTTTTTGGCAATGAGCTTTTCGAGAAGATTGTTAGCGTATATTGAGCCGCTAGCTCCTGTAATGGCAAATATTATGCGTTTTTTACTTTTCATTATACCCTGTATTATCTGCACAAATGTAAACTATAAACCATAAAAATATTGGTTTGTTTTGAAACGGGGTTACATTACTAGCCCTGTTTTAAAAATACAAACTTACTAGTTCCCTCGGTAGGTAGAATATCCGTAGGCCGATAAAGTTATGGGAACGTGATAATGATTTTGATCCTTAATTTCAAATACAACCTCAATAAAAGGATAAAAACTCGATTGGTTCAACTTTTTAAAGTATGGCTCAACAAAATAAGTTAGTCTGTTTATGCCTTGATGGTTGGTGCCATTTTCTTCTTTTAAAAAGTCTTTTATTCGTCCGTTTTCATCGGTGTATTTTTCGTCAATCAAGCTCCAATTTCTGTCTTGATCCATTTTTTCTAAACTAATTTTCACATTCGCTGCAGGTGCTCCCAGTGTGATGTCTAGAATATGGCTAGATAGTTGATATTTAACATCCTGTGCAAATGTAATGCCTGATAAAGGAAGCATTAGTAAGGTAATAATAATTAGTTTTTTCATATTAGTTAATTTAATGTCTTTAATGCAGATTTTGTTAGGTAAAATTGAGTAAAAAAAAAGAACCCTGAAAAGTTTTCAGGGCTCTATTTCTATATTCTTTTAGTTGTTTATTTTTTTGTAGGAATAAGCACTGCATCAATTACGTGAACTATGCCATTGTCGGCTTTAATGTCAGCTACTGTAACCTTAGCATCGTTAATAAAAACGCCATTGTTATTAATGGTAACAGTTACATTTTTACCAAGTAGAGTTGTAATTTCTTGACCATCGCTTAAGCTAGATGACATTGCATTTGCAGCAACAACATGATACTTTAAAATATCGGTTAGCTGTCCTGATGGGTCGGCTAATAGAGCCTCCAGAGTTCCCGCTGGAAGAGATGCAAAAGCAGCATCGGTAGGTGCAAAAACGGTAAAAGGACCAATACCCGAAAGTGTACCTGTAAGGTTTGCTGCTACTACAGCAGCCTCCAGTGTATTATGGTCGTTACTGTTTACAATTACATCAACAACTGTTTTTTTAGTTTCTGGTGTAATTTCATCATCCTCACATGAGGTGAAAGTTACTGCTGATATTCCTAGTAATAGAAATAGGCTTGTAAATTTTAAAAAATTCTTTTTCATCGTGTTAAGTTTTTAGTTGTTATTTTGAACTAGAAACACGATCACTAAAATATTGTTTAAGAATAATTCAAAAAAGATAAACAAAATAAATCTTTTTTCTTAAATATTTGTATTTTTCTAAATAACAGATTAACTGAATGCATTGTGAATTCTATAGTTTAGGAGGTTTTGTATAAATTAGGGTTTTTTAAGTATAAGAATGCTTGTTTTGTTCTTAAAAATTATTTTTATCGCTGGCTTTGTAAAAATAATCGCTTAGAAAGGATAAAGAATAGTACATATGAGCTATGGTTGTTTTAGCCATATGAAAACAACTGCTTGGCAATAAACTTAACCACGTCAACATTTACCGAGTTGCCAAACTGCTTGTAGGCTTGCTGGGGATTAGGATTAATCTTGAAATTTTGAGGAAATTTCTGAAGATTTGCGGCTTCTCTTGGAGTGATTCTTCTTTTCTCCCAACCAATAATAGGAATATGTACCATGGCAACCAGTGCAGGAAATTCTGTAGGACGTTTAACCCTTATGCCCGAGGGGCGAAACTGAATTATCCCATCCCAAACACTTTTTAGGGATGTTCCTGCTTGCCATTCAAACTTGGTATGGGTACGAACAAAATCTTTTAGGTAATTATGCTTCTTAAGCCAACCGTCAATGTGCTTCTGGTTATCCTTATAAAGTTTTCGGTTTTTTAGAATAAATACTTGCTTCCAACTAGGGAGGTCAGATATGTTATCGTTCTTAGTAAATTCATTTGCCCAAATTGGGAATCCAATTGTCTTGTTCTCTAGTCCTTGTAAAAATTCGTCCCAAGCACTAAGAACGTACTCCTCATAGTTGGAAATGGCAAATTCACCGTTCGATGAGCTATTAAGCGCATTATTTGCCTGGGTAATATTTCTCTTCGATTCGGGAACCACAATTTTCAACTCTTTTTGGTTTGAAAACTCTTTCAGTATTCCTGGGATAAATACCCTATCGCGAAGCTGAGGCACACCAATTTGATGCGGACTAATGATTATGGGCTTATGGGGAATTAGGTAACCCAAGTCAACTAGGTTTTTGTGTATCACTTTCCACGTTAACCCTTTGTCGTGCGAAACCAAGTTTCTTACATTCTCTAGGATTATATATTTGGGTTTATGATACTTCAGAATCCGCAGGATATCAAAGAATAGTGTACCTCTGGTATCCTCAAATCCGTTTTGTTTTCCTGCTTTAGAGAAAGCTTGGCACGGAAAACCAGCACATAGTACATCGTGCTTGGGTATAGCTTGCTCAGGTACTTTAGTAATATCGTTTGATGAGCTAATGCCAAAGTTATCGAAGTAGGTTTTAATGGCATACTTATTAATCTCAGAAGCAAATACGCACTCACCGCCCAAATCATGCATTGCAATGTGAAAACCGCCTATTCCGGCAAAAAGATCGATGAACTTAAATTTTGGCATTCTCTTATATTGACTTACAAACATAGACATTGTAAATAAATATACTTTTATCGTTGCAAGAGAATTGCAAATGGATATGAATAAATAAATTTGCGTAAATTTGTTGATTAACTAGTTTTAAAGCCTAATCCTAATAATATGAGACGTTTTTATCTCCCCCTGTTGCTCTTAGTGTGCTTATCTACAGTTGCTTTCGCTCAATCAAAAGTAAAGGTTGATGTAAAAAAGCTCGATAAGTACTTTTCAAAAATGACTAACGATTGGGATATCCCCAGTGTATCAATTGGAATAGTAAAGGATGGTAAACTTGTGTTTACTGGAAGTTATGGTGTTATTGAGGAGGGAAAGGAAGGAAAACCCGATGGGAACACCTTATATGGCATAGCATCTAACTCAAAGGCGTTTACCTCAGCAATTATTGCAATGCTTGTACAGCAAGGAAAATTGAAGTGGGACGATAGGGTACAAGACTATCTCCCGTATTTTCAGGTTTATGATCCCTGGGTTAGCGCGCATGTTACCATCAGAGATCTTTTATCACACAGGGTTGGACTAGGTACTTTTAGTGGAGATGTTATTTGGTATAAGTCGGATTTTAGCGCCGAAGACATCGTGCGGAGAACAAAATATATTCCACAGGCTTTTGAGTTTAGAAATGGGTATGGCTATTCAAACGTAATGTACATAGCCGCGGGCGAAGTTATTAGGGCTGTTACCGGAAAAAGCTGGAGCCAGAATGTAAAGGAGCTAATATTTGAACCATTGGGAATGGAGAGGAGTGCTACATCGCCTAAACAGCTCAAATCTCTCGGAAACTTTGTAACACCTCACGCTCGCGAAGAGGAGGTAAATATCCCCATTGATTGGGTAGATTGGGAGGAAGTTGGCGCATTGGGCGGTGTAATTTCTAGCGTAAACGACCTATCCAAGTGGATGATATTTAACCTAAATCATGGGATTAATGGGAGCGATACGTTGATAAGTAAGGCTAATAGAAATTTGATGTGGACACCACACGCTAACTTTGTGGTTGACCATACCTCGGAGAACGATTTTGATAGACACTTTAATGCATATGGATTGGGTTGGGGACTAAGCGATTACCATGGGCTACTGAGGGTTAGCCATACAGGAGCTATTGATGGGATGATTACTGCACTAACGCTTATTCCCGACAAGAACCTTGGAGTTGTGGTGCTTACCAATGGCATGAAAGCCCCCATAACTGCTGCCACAAACTACGCCCTCGATCAGTTTTTAGGAAAAGGTGCACGCGATTGGTCGGCCGAACTTCTTAAAAGAACAGATGCCAATCAGCAGGCCGATACAAGAGTTTCGAGCAGAAAAGAGCAACGGGTTCTTGGAACTAGCCCCTCGTTGCCTCTTGAGAGTTATACCGGAACGTATTTTTCTGACATACATGGTAATATTTTCATTAAGTTAGTGGATAATGAGCTTAAAATGGAGTTTGAGCATGCCAACTACCTTTCGGCTACACTAAGGCATTGGCATTATGATGTTTGGGAGATAGTTTGGGATAAAAAGCATGCGTGGTTTAATTTTGGGACTATAAAGTTCGATACCGATAACAACCTAAATATTACGGGAATAGATTTTGATGTACCAAATGATGATATTTCTTTTGAAGAGCTAAAGCCCAAGAAGATCAATGATTAATTTTATAGTTTTTAAAGTTCATGTATAGAGTCTGGCTTTTTATATTAGGATTTCATTTTTTCTAAATTTTTTTTACATATAGATTTAAGGGGAGCGTTATTTGCTCCCCTTTTTATTAAGTTGACACCCCTGGATTTCTCCACAATTTCTCTTGATACAGTCAGTTCATATTGTCAACTACCCTGAGCGGAGTCGGACGATGTAGAGAGTCATGACATAGCTAGGAATGCGCTGTCGTGAATTTATAAATTATGCCTAATTTTTCAGCGAATCTAAATATGTACAGGGTTGTTTTTCCGATGAATCCTATTAATTAAACTAAATTGATTGATATTTATTCAAAATATTTTAAACTCTATAATTTTTTATCTTTACTTGGTTGTAATAATAAAACCTATGCAAGCAGAATGCCAAATTCTACACTGATAAATCATTTACTATCAGCCACATGAACAAAAAAGCTCTCCTATTACTGCTCCTTATTTGCCAAGTATCTTCAGTTGTATTGTCGCAATCGCGTAAGAAAACCAACTGGATAGAGGATAAGAAATCGCACATAACCCGGTGGCGATTAGGCTTTGGTGTTGCAGCAGCAGAACCTACAGGTGCTCATCTGCAGTTTTATAAGCTTAGTGGTATTTGTACTCAAACCATAAGGGTTCGTAAAATGATCTCAGTAAACCTTTCGGCTTCGTATGAGGGATTAATGCTAAGCGAACAAATTAGTAAGCAGAATGAGCATTGGACAAGTGGAGGCCTCAGAGCAGGCATCGATTTTTTGTATTACATACCATTAGCATTCAGACCATACATTGGCATTGGCGGCGATATAGGCAACCGAACACTCCTTGGCAAATCCGTTTCAAGCCCCGATGCAATTGGGCGCCTTGGTTTCGAGCTGAAGATTCTAGGAATCCGTACTTCAACTAAAACGTTGCTCCATACAAGCATATTTGCCGAGGCAAAGTATAGCTATGGCCTAAAGCACAATTTTTCATATCTGCTTCCGATGGCTGGTTTACGTTTTCATTTTCTTTAGTGGATAACTGGGAACCATTTTGGGTTTTGGCTTTTAAATAATCTATATTTGGACAAATTTCCACATGCCTTTTTACTATCTTTAAGCTGAATTTATTTAAACTATAGCATATGAGAACATCATGGTTTATTGCTACTTTGGCACTTTCTCTTTACGTAAGCGTTTCAGTAGGTCAAACTTCTAAGCCATCAATCAGCGAGATGCGCTGGGGTCGTGATTTTAAACTTCACGTTAAACTTTCGAACGACACAAACTATGTAATGGACGTTAGAGCTCTGCACCATGCAGAGGAGTTTAATGCAGAGGATGCCAAAGAGGCAACAACATACTATCCAGTAAATCTTGATGAGGAGTTTATCGAGTATATTAAAACGCGTAAGCTCAAAATCGATGAGAATACCAAGACGGATACAGTACCCAAAGGAAACCCCAAAACACTTTGGTCGGCTTTACACCGAACCCTTGGCGGAGGATACGTTCACTTTGTCAATAGCCTTATCTACTCACTCGAGTCGCAGCAGCTAAATTTGTACGATCCAATAATGAAACGGCCCGTTACCACATGGAAACCTAAGCCAAAAACCAAAACATGGAAACGTACCCGAAATTGGGTTCATTACATTCCATCGGATCAGAAGTTGGCTCAAGTCGAGTATAAGCGAAGAAAAAAGGAGAAAGACTTGCAGGATTTACAGGGCGTTCCCACGGAATTTATCGAGCAGTTTCTTCTCATCACACAAAAGGAGTACGATGAGATGTTGGCCCAAGGCCAGAGAATGCAACTATCGAAAATTGATTTGGTAAGGCTATTGCTTGGTGCAAAGTATTTGGGTGAGCACCAAATCGAGTTTATCCAGAGTAGGGTTTCATCCTCTGTCCTGAGATACAATATAAGCAATTTGCCGTCGGTCATTATTTTCGACGATTATAATGCTGCGGTAGCTATGACGCTTGACAATACTGGATATAAAATTGACTATGTGGTTTTTAGCGATCAAGACACGATCTCATCCGAAGAGCAAATGCATAGAATCGACAAAATAGAGGCGCTTATTATAACCATTAACGAGGCTAACGATAGGGTGTTTCAAAGAAGATTGTCGACCTATTATGGCTCCTAGTGCCCTAAAGTAGTCGGGCATATCAAAAATCGTACCCCAATAGGCATTTATTCCCTTCAGCGAACCTCCATTTTCTTTAAAAATGGTTACTTTTGTGAATTGCAGTAGGCTTGGTTAGCCATGTAGTAGTATAATCATTAAATCGTTATCGAATGACACTTAAATCTCGAACAAAAATTGTAGATCTTTTACAAAAAGGGGAAGTTGGCAAAGAGGTAGTTGCCAAGGGCTGGGTAAGAACCCGAAGGGGTAATAAGAATGTTGCTTTTATTGCACTTAACGATGGCTCTACTATAAATAGCATTCAGGTTGTTGCCGATGTTGCTACTTTTGGTGATGATTTTCTTAAGGAACTTGGAACGGGTGCTTGTATAAGCGTAAAAGGTACACTTGTTGAATCGCCAGGAGCAGAGCAGCCTGTTGAGATTCAAGCAAAAACGATTGAACTCTACGGAAAGGCTGATCCAGCATCATATCCATTGCAAAAAAAGGGGCATAGCCTCGAGTTTTTAAGAGAAATTGCACACTTAAGGCCTCGTACAAATACTTTTAGTGCTGTACTCCGCATTAGGCACGCAATGGCTTTCGCCATACATAAGTACTATAACGACAAAGGATTTTTCTATATCCATACACCAATAATCACTGCCTCCGATGCCGAGGGTGCAGGAGCGTTATTTAAGGTTACCACGCTTGATATGAATAACCCTCCCCGGAAAGATAACGGGAAAGTTGACTTTGCCGAAGATTTTTTTGGTAAAGAGACTAAGCTCACTGTATCGGGACAGCTGGAGGGCGAACTTGCGGCGCTTGCACTATCAGATGTATATACCTTTGGCCCAACATTTAGGGCAGAAAACTCAAATACACCAAGGCACCTAGCCGAATTCTGGATGATTGAGCCCGAGATGGCCTTTTACGATATTGAGGATAATATGGATTTGGCTGAGGACTTCCTCAAGTATCTTATTCGCTATGCCCTTGAGCATTGTAAAGATGATCTTGAGTTCCTGAACAAGATGTGGGACAATGAATTACTGGAAAGATTAAGTTCTGTAGCCAGCAATAGTTTTGAGCGTTTAACCTATACAAAAGCCGTTGAGATACTTGAAAAAGTAGATGTTAAATGGGAGTATCCTGTTTTTTGGGGAGCCGATTTGCAAAGCGAGCACGAAAGGTATCTGGTTGAAAAGCACTTTAAAAAACCAGTAATCCTAATCGATTACCCAAAGGAGATCAAGGCGTTTTATATGAAGCAGAACGATGACGGTAAAACCGTTAGGGCAATGGATGTGCTTTTCCCAAAAATTGGAGAAATTATTGGTGGCTCACAGCGCGAAGAGAACTACGATATTCTTACAAATCGCATTAATGAGCTACAAATTCCACAAGAGGAACTTTGGTGGTATATCGAAACCCGGAAGTTTGGAACAGCACCCCATAGTGGGTTTGGACTAGGATTTGAAAGATTACTCCTATTTGTTACAGGCATGGGCAACATTAGAGACGTTATTCCATTCCCTCGTACACCCAATAACTGCGAATTTTAGTAAGTAAATATTTTAAAGCATGCTTAAGCAGAGGTTACAACAGAAACTACTTCAGAGACTTTCGCCCCAGCAGATTCAGGTAATCAAACTGCTGGAAATACCCACTATGCAGCTTGAGCAGCGTATTAAAAAAGAGTTGGAGGATAACCCTACGCTTGAAGAGGGCGTTAACTACGATGATGATGAGCAGGAAAAGGAAGAGCCTACCCAGGATGAAAGCCCAACTCAAGATGAGGACGAGTTTACCATTGACGATTACCTGAATGATGAGGAAATCCCCTCGTATCGTCTTGCGGCCAGCAACTATTCAAAGGATGATAAGCACGAAGATATTCCTTTCTCAACAGGCGTATCGTTTCATGAGCACCTTGCAAATCAACTAGGGCTTAGGGTTCTCAGCGAAAAGCAGAAAAACCTTGGACTATACCTTATTGGCAATATTGATGATGATGGATACCTGCGCCGAAAGCTATCGGCCATTGCCGACGATTTAGCCTTTAGCGCTGGAGTAGAAACCGACGAGGACGAGCTGGAGAAAATTCTATACATAATTCACGATTTTGATCCTGTTGGAATTGGAGCACGTGATTTACAGGAATGCTTGCTTCTACAAATCCAGAGTAGAGACCAAAGTGTACCCGAAATAGCGCTAGCCCAAAAGATTCTTAAGCATAATTTCGACGAGTTTACGCGAAAGCATTACGATAAGATACAATCGAAGTTTAACCTATCCGATGAAGATCTGAAGTTAGCCATTGCTGAGATTCTTAAGCTTAATCCAAAACCTGGAGGAGTAGTTCACGATCCCCATAGCCGAGTTGCGCAGCATATCATACCCGACTTTGTTCTTGAGGATGATGAGGGTGAGCTAATCCTTAGCCTCAATTCAAAGAATGTTCCCGATCTTAAGATAAGCCGTCAGTACTCCAACATGCTTGAGTCGTATGCTGCTAATAAGCAGAACGCTTCAAAACAAGAAAAAGAAGCAGTTGTGTTTGTTAAGCAAAAGATAGACTCAGCCAAATGGTTTATTGATGCAATAAAGCAGCGGCAAAACACACTGCTTTACACCATGCAGGCCATTATTGAGTATCAGGAGGAGTTTTTTAGGTCGGGGGACGAAACACACCTTAAGCCAATGATACTGAAGGATATTGCCGAGGTGACAGGCCTTGATATTTCAACAATTTCAAGAGTTGCCAACAGCAAATATATTCAAACCAACCACGGAATTTTTCCACTAAAATTTTTCTTTAGCGAGGGAATGCAAACCGATTCGGGTGAAGAAGTATCTACTAAGGAAATCAAAAAAATTCTATCGGAATGCGTTGATAGTGAGGATAAGATGAAACCCCTAACTGACGAAAAATTAATGGAAATTCTCAGGGAAAAAGGCTATCCAATTGCCCGAAGAACTGTTGCAAAATACCGAGAGCAGCTTGATATTCCGGTAGCAAGACTTAGAAAGGAACTTTAACAGTATGCAGAGAGTAATTGCTCACATAGTATCTGGGTTGCTTCATCCGCTTATAATGCCCTCTCTAGGTGTGCTCTTTATTTTCTTTACAAGTTCGCATATTATCTTACTTCCGTATGAGGCACAAAGGATAATCCTAATCATTGTTGCCATAAATACCTTGGTATTGCCAATGCTTATGATTCCGCTGTTCTATAGGTTTGGAATCATCAAAAGCATTCAGATGAAGAATCATCGCGAGCGGATTATCCCTTTAGCTTTTACCTTAATCCCCTACATTTTTTCGTACTACTTTCTTAACCGGTTACCTATTGTAAGTGAGATATCGCTCTTTATGCTCGGTGCAGCCCTTACGGTATTTTTTACACTAATAATATCCATTTGGTGGAAGATCAGCGTGCACATGGTAGGAGTTGGGGGATTGTTTGGGTTGCTATATGCTCTTACCTTTCTCTTTCAGGCCAATAATATTTGGGTTATACTTGTTGTCATTGCTGCAACAGGCATTGTTGCATGGGCTCGATTAACTTTAAATGCCCACAAGCCTTCACAGGTTTATGCTGGGTTTATACTTGGTGCAGTTGTTGTTTCAGCAATGGTTGTTTTGGTATAATTCAATGCATTTAGTATGAAAAAATTCTGCAACTTGCTTACTATTATCTTTGTTGTATTAAGCGGATCTGCCGCTGGGCAAAAAGGGATAGGAATGAAAACGGTTCAAAACTTCAGTATCGAGCAGTTCATGGGAACATGGTATGAGATTGCCCGTTTTCCCCATTCGTTTGAGCGAAACTTGGTGGGCGTTACAGCAACCTATAGGTTTAAAGAGAATGGTAATGTTGAGGTTATAAACCAAGGGCATAAGAACGATCTTGTTGGAAAAGTAAAAAGGGCAAAAGCCTTTGCCAAAATCCCTGATACAAATGAGCCTGGGAGGCTCAAGGTTTTCTTCTTTTGGCCATTTGGAGCCGATTATCTAATCCTCGATCTTGATCCTAATTATCAATGGGCCTTAGTTGGGAGCAGTTCACCAAAATTTCTTTGGATTCTTAGCCGAACCCCACAAATGGTTCCCGAGCAGTATAGCGCTATAGTTAATAAAGCAAGGGGGTTAGGTTACAATATAGATAAGCTAGAAATGGTTCCCCAGAAAGAAACCCTATAGCATCATGCGCCGATTCTCTGCAAACTATATCTTCACAAATACAGGCAAACCTATCCGAAATGGGGTAGTTGAAGTAGATGACAACGGAGTAGTTGTTGATATTATCGAACATATTGATGGCGTTAAGGAGTATGCACATACCGAGTTTCGGAATGGCATTATAGTTCCTGGGTTTGTTAATGCACATTGTCATACAGAACTATCGCACCTTAAAGGGAAGGTAGAGCCTAAAACAGGATTAGCAAGCTTTGTAAATCAGATTCGAAACCATAGGTTAGATGGCCTAAGGGGCGAAGAGTTGAGTATTTCCAGAGCCATTGAGCAGATAACCCAGCAAGGGACTGTTGCCGTAGCCGATATATGCAATACCTCTGATAGTTTTAGCGCAAAGCAGAAGAGTGGGGTAAAGTTTATCAATCTAGTAGAGGTTCTTGGGATCGAATCAGAAAAAGCGGACAGCATTCTCGAACGAGCAAAGGTAATTTCTGAAGTCTCAGCAAATCAGCTGGGTATGCCCGCCTACATTACACCCCATTCAGTATATTCACTTTCTGCTAAACTTTGGGAGAGGTTGAGCGGAGCGCTAAAGAACTGCCCAATAGTTTCTATTCATTTTGCCGAAAGCCTTGATGAGGCTAGGTTTACAAATGAACGTGCAGGGGGGATTTACGATAACTATGTGGAGTGGGGATTACCATTTAGCGATGCCCCCAGTGCAAGCCCCGTTAATATCCTAAAAAGTTATCTACCTAAAGATTGCAGATTATTGCTGGTTCATAATACATTTATGGATGAGCTGCAGCTATGTGAGGTAAAGGATTATTTTACCAATACATACCTTGTACTTTGTCCATCTTCCAATTTGTATATAGAGCAAACCATGCCTAACGTTCCAATGCTTAGTGCATCGGGCGTCAAAATAGCATTGGGCACCGATAGTTTTGCCTCATCGCCAACGTTATCCATTTTCGATCAAATTCAACTTATACTAACCCACTTTCCGCTTATTGAGTTTACTCAAGTTTTACAATGGGCAACTATTTATGGAGCTCAGGCATTAGGGTTAGAGCATAGTCTTGGAACCATCGAAAACGGGAAGAAACCAGGGCTAAACCTGATATCCCCCTTTAATTTTTCTGAGATGAAACCCTACCCCCATAGCAAGGTGAAGCCTTTGCTGTAGTATTACTAACCTGCTTTTAAGCAACCCCGTAATTCAACAACTTTTATCTACCTTTGTTATACTTTTATTTAATTAGGTATGGCAACTTTTCTTTTTGACGAGATAATTTTTGGTCCAGTACGCAGCCGGAGGCTTGGTGCATCCCTTGGTGTGAACTTACTTCCCACAAAATCAAAGGTTTGTAGTTTCGATTGTATATATTGTGAGTGTGGCTGGACTAATAGTGCAGATAGCAAAAAACTACCAACGCGTGACGAGGTTAGGGAGCATATGCAGGCAAGGCTTGTAAAAATGAAATTTGATGCCGATAACCTTGATGTTATAACCTTTGCAGGTAACGGCGAACCCACTTTACATCCTAGTTTTGCTGGCATAATTGACGATACCATTGAACTAAGGGATGAGTACTTCCCCGATGCTCGCATTGCAGTGCTATCAAACTCCACAATGTTGCATAAGTCAAAGGTGGTTAATGCTCTTCTCAAGGTCGATCAGAATATTCTTAAACTCGATTCGGGCATAGATTCTACCATTCAACTGCTAAATCAGCCTCACGCCTCAATCACTGTAGATAAAATTGTTGAAAACTTACATCAATTTAAGGGCAACTTTATTCTGCAAACAATGTTTCTGCGCGGAACATATAAGGGTAAAACAATGGATAACACAACAGATATCGAAGTAAAAAAGTGGCTATCGATTGTTAAAGAGCTAATGCCGAAAGAGATTATGGTGTACACCATTGCCCGCGATACACCAGTTGAAACCTTGATTAAGGTTCCTTTAGCCGATCTTGAGGCTATTGCAGATCAAGCCCGAAGTTTGGGCATCCTTGTTCAGGTATCGGGGTGATGATTAACTTTGATTCAAACGATAAGGTTTTAATTAGTCCCTTGGGCTGGGGTTTAGGTCATGCTTCTCGCCTAATCCCAGTTATAGATGCTCTTCTGGTTAAAGGTTGCACTGTGATAATTGGGGCTGACCCTCATATTATTGATCTCCTACAACCTCGATTCCCAAAAGTTGAGTGTTTTGTTTTTAAATCAGTAAGCATCAAGTTTTCTAAAGGAAAGTATCAGTTTCTTGCCCTAATTAAGATTGCAGTAAAAATACTTTTACTCGCTAAAAGGGAGCAAAAAGCGCTGAAGCAGATTATTAAAAGGGAGTCGATAACCGCTATAATATCTGATAATCGATATGGATTATACTCCAAAGAGGTTAACAGCGTTCTTGTAACTCATCAGCTAAGCCCAATTTTCCCTAAACCATTTGGGTGGATGAAACCTTTTGGTGAAATTTACATAAAGCGACACGCACAAAGATTTACGGAGTGCTGGATACCCGATTCTGAGAATGGGTTTAGGCTATCGGGTATTTTAAGCGAGAGAGGATCAACTATCCCGAATGCTAAATTTGTTGGACTGATGTCAAGGTTTAACCTTTTTAAATCCGAAAAAACTATAAGCGGCTTCGATATGATAGGGATAGTCTCAGGACCTCCGCCACACAGGTTGGCATTTGAGCAAGAACTAACAAGCATAGCACAAAGGCTTAGCTTACGAACCCTAATTTTGCAGGGTTTGCCACAGAGCAAAAGTGCTGTAAGAACAAAAGGGAATGTTACCCTTGTTCCACACTTGCCCGACACTCAACTTGCTAAAGAGTTGGTATCAGCAAAGTATGTAATTTGCCGATCGGGTTATAGCACAATAATGGATTTAATTGCGCTGCAATGTTCGGCTATTACAGTGCCAACTCCTGGTCAAACCGAGCAGGAGTATCTTGCAGATAGACTTAATACTGAAAAATTATTTAGCTATTGTCCTCAGGATGAGCTAAAGTACACAACCATTGAAATGCTTGAGAATATTAACAAAAAAATAAAAACAAAGCCAGTATTTCAGTTTTTTAAGTTGTAAACAGTAAATATCGTTTTTTTACCCTAATAAAAGCTTTATATTAGTATTACTAAAACAACTCCTTAATGGCACTTCGCATTTGGCTTATAGTATTTGATTTGCTGATTCTATTAGCATCGTTTTTTATTAGCCTACTCTTTAAGCCAACGGCTCATTTCATTGATTACGTTAGCGAAAACGTTGTTCCTTGCACTATATTTGTTGCTATCTGGTTGGTCTCATCGTTTCTATTTGGGAAGTATCATCCAAAAGGAAAAGATTTTGCACCCTTTGCAAGCCGAATTCTTTTAAGTAATCTCTCCTCTTTGGCTGTTTTAGCAGTTCTTATGTTTTCATTTTATTACTTTTCCTTCTCACGGATTGTTGTTTTTGGAACAGTAGGGATTGCTACTTTTTTTGAGTTTGTCTTTTTTGGTGTTTGGTTTCTTTTTAAGCAAAGCCATGAGGTTTTCGACGAGCCCATCAGTCTAAAAGGGAAACCGAAAAAAGATTATAAGCTGGTTACAGCAATTGATATACCAATTGATGCAGCTCGCAAAAAAACGATTAAGAATTCAATAGTAGAAGAACTGGGCGAGAATGTTTATCAATACTTTAACGGTATTTTAAACCTCGGTGTCGAATCTACCCTTATTTTATCTACCACTACCCGGTTTAATATTGATAACCAACCATCACATGCTTTTAATACCATAATCAATCTCAAAAGGGTAAACGACCTTAGAAGGATCAATAAATTCTTTGAGTCTGCAAACACTAAACTTCCCAAGGGTGGGCTTTTTATCTGTAGAGCCGAAACAAAAAACTTACGAAAGGAGCGTATTCTCAAAAAATTTCCCCCGGTTATCAATCTAATTTACTATTCGTTCGATTTTATCGTAAAACGGATTCTTCCAAAATTTTCATTGACCAAGGGGCTTTACTTTTTCCTTACGCGGGGCGAGAATCGTGTAATTACCCGTGCTGAACTTTTAGGGAGATTATACTCTTGCGGCTTTGAGGTAGTCGACGAGGAGTTTGTTGATAAACACTTATACGTTGTTAGCCGCAAAGTAAAACTCCCTGCCTACGATTTGGAGGCAACCTATGGACCGCTCATAAAGCTTAGGCGCATTGGTAAGGATGGCAAGGAGATAAGGGTTTACAAAATGCGAACCATGCACCCCTATGCCGAGTATCTGCAGGAGTATGTTTTTGAGAAGAATGAGCTTGAGGAGGGTGGAAAGTTTAAGGACGACTTTAGGGTTTCAACCTTAGGTCGCCTTATGCGAAGGCTTTGGATTGATGAACTCCCCATGATTTATAACCTACTAAAAGGCGATTTAAAAATTATTGGCGTAAGGCCACTGAGTAGGCACTATTTTAACCTTTATACAAAGGAGTTACAAGAGAAACGAACTCGATACAAACCAGGGCTAGTGCCTCCATTTTATGCTGATAATCCCAAAACCCTAGAAGAGATAATGGCATCGGAGCACAAGTACCTTGATGCATATGCTAAGCACCCATTTTGGACTGATTTCAGGTATTTCTTTGTTGCTGTTTACAACATCATATTTAAAAGATATCGAAGTAGCTAAGAAAATGGTAAAAGGCTATCCGGTATAAAAAGTTTTTTCTGATAAAAATTTTTACACGCTATTCATTTTTCTTAATATATAAAAACAGAGATCAAGGCTGGTATCGAGTTAATACGAAAAGGCTATAAAAACAGGGTACAATGGTTGAGCATAAACTACAGATAACCGTTCGCGATTATGAGTGCGATTTGCAGGGTATTGTTAACAACGCCGTATATTTAAATTACCTAGAGCACGCGCGGCATACTTTTCTCTTAGAAAAGGGGATTGACTTTGCTAAGCTTCACAACAAGGGGGTTGATTTGGTGATTAGCCGTATAGAAATTGATTATAAGCAATGGCTTACCAGCGGTGATGAGTTTATAATTACATCGAGCATGCAAAGAGAGGGTCATCTAAGAATGATCTTTAATCAAAAGATACACCGAGTATTAGATAATAAACTTGTTGTAAACGCTAAGGTAGTAGGGGTGGGCGTTAAAAACGGTAGGCCGCTAAGGGTTACCGATATTGAAGGGTTTAAGAGTATGGAGTAGCGTGCAAGTTATACTTCGTCGCCTTTTTCTTTATGCGTTACCAAGAGGTAAAGATTTTTGTCCTCAAGAAATAGATAACCCAGCTCATAGCAAAAACGATAGATATCACCCCGTTTGGTTGTATATGTGTGGGTATGATAGGTAAAACTGAACCCTCTGCTCAAAAGGGTGTCTTTGGATACCATGGTTTTTTCCGATTGGCCACTTAGCTCTTCAAGAATCCGTCTGTTTTTTCGAAGAGCATTGTTAATGTTCCGAACGGTGTTGTTTACGTCACTGTTCAACTTATTATTGTAGGTGTTTCGGCATTGATCAGAGCAAAATATTTTATCAATTCGCCCAACAATCTTCTCGCCACATTCGGGACAAAGCCGAGTTTTTGTGCTTGAGTTACTTATCATTTCGTAGAGGTGAGGTTAGTTTATTAATTGTATAATGACCATACAATTAACAAACATAAGCAAATATCACAAAAAACAATATGATTTCACATTATTTGTTGCACTTAACTATTTTATAAACTTTCTATATTTGTTTTTTTAACTTTTTTTATGCAGAGATGCAATAAATTGATCGAACGTTTAACTACATTTGCGCCTTCTAAACCAATGTAATTACAATGAGCGATTTAAAAATAGGAGGTTTAACAATCCCCGTACCCATCATCCAAGGGGGAATGGGAGTAGGTGTTTCTCTGTCAGGGTTAGCAGTAGCTGTGGCAAACGAAGGTGGTGTAGGTGTTATTTCGGCTGCCGGGTTAGGTTTGGTGCATCGTAATTCAGCTCTCGATTTTATTCAGGCAAATATCGAAGGGCTTAAGATGGAATTACGATTAGCCAAAGAAAAAACCAAGGGGATAGTTGGGGTTAACATAATGGTAGCGATGTCAAATTTTGCCGAATTAGTAAAAACGGCAATTGCAGAGAAAGCCGATATTATTTTCTCAGGCGCAGGGTTACCCTTAGATTTACCCAAATTTTTGGAGCCTGGGAGCATAACTAAGCTTGTTCCTATTGTTTCATCAAGTAGGGCTGCAAAAATTATTTGCGAGAAATGGAAGTCTCTTTATAACTATCTGCCAGATGCAATTGTTGTTGAGGGGCCAAAGGCTGGCGGGCACATAGGCTTTAAAAACAATCAAATTGATGATGCTGAGTATTCGCTTGAAGAACTTGTTCCAGCTGTTGTTAGAGAAGTGAAGTTTTTTGAGGATAAGTATCATCAGGAGATATCTGTCATCGCAGCGGGTGGAATCTATAGCGGGCAAGACATGTATAACATTATGCAGAAGGGTGCACGAGGGGTTCAGATGGGTTCGAGATTTGTGCCTACTGAAGAATGTGATGCTGCCCAAGCGTTTAAGCAAGCATATATCGATGCAAAACAGAGCGACATAGAGATTATTCAAAGCCCAGTGGGTATGCCTGGTAGGGCATTGCATAATGAGTTTATTCAAAAGGTAACGCTGGGGTTAAAGAAACCAGTAAAATGTCCATTCCATTGCATTAAAACATGCGATGTATCTAAAAGCCCATACTGCATTATTTCAGCATTGTACAATGCATATAAGGGTAATATGAAAAGTGGATATGCTTTTGCGGGGAGCAATGCTTATCTATCTGAAAAGATATCAACTGTAAAAGAGGTTTTTGCCGATATCATGACGGGTTTTAAGAATGCTGTTTCACAAGCAAAGGCTAAATAGTTAGCCTTTGCAGATTTTAAATACACGAAACTTTTGAGCCAAGTTCAGTTTAAACTTAGTTCAAAAGTTTTACTTTTATTGCGTTTAGACCCTTTTGTCCCATTTCGGTTTCAAAGGTTACCTTATCGCGCTCTTGTACCTCATCAAGCAATCCATTAATATGGAAAAATATGCTCTCTTGAGATTCTAAATCTTTTATAAAACCGTACCCTTTTGATTGGTTATAATAAGTCACTACTCCATTACGGATTAAATCTGCGGGGTCTATAGGCTCTTGTTTGGGTACGCCAAGTTGTATGTCTTCAGCGTTAATTTTTTCTTTGTTTTTTGGGTCGGGAGGGGTGTCGGTGATGTTACCAAACTCATCAACATAGGCTATCATATCCTCAAAATCCTTCGTTTCGGTAGATTTACGCTCCTCTTTCTTCTGAAGCTTGTCTTTCTTTTTCTTTTGTCTCTTCTTTTCGTTTTCTCTTTTGTTAAATGAGTCTTGTGATCTGGCCATTAGCGGAGTTTGAGTTAGGTGGTAAGCCAAGCAATTATGTTTTGTTGACTTATAAAAAATATACTATGCTGCAAAGATACGCATTTACGTTGTAGTAATCAAAATATTTTGATAAATGACAAATTAAATAGAGAGAAAAGATTTTTGTAAGGCATAGTTTGCCAAGCAGTAAGACGACAACAAACGAAAACAAACGAACAATAAACGACTCTAACTGCTTATTTACCGACTCATGTTTTGAAGCGATCGTTACTTTGCATCAACAAATTAATCGTTAAACCAATTAAAAAAATTCATTATGGAAACAACAATTAACAAAGTAGAACTTCAGGGTTTTTTAGGACGTGATGCAGAAGTACGTACATTCGATAGCGGACGTACGCTAATAAGTTTTAGCTTGGCAACAAACGAGAGCTATAAGAATAGTAAGGGCGAGTGGGTTGATAACACCACGTGGCATAACGTAACGCTTTGGGTTAATAAAAAGGAAGAGGATTACGATTTCCTGAAAAAGGGAGCCCTGATTACCGTAAATGGTAAGTTGAATACCCGCAAGTACACCGATAAAAGCGGGCAGGATCGATACATCACCGAAGTGGTGGCACATAAGTTAGAACTAGCCAAAGTAGAAGCATAGTAGCAAGTTAAGTGTTTCAACGTTTAGGGTCAAGCTATAAGGAGCTCCTTGTGGCTTGACCCTTTTTAATTATCTACTCTTCATCTAGCACAACTTGGCATGGCATTTGTATTTTTGATGGCAAAGAACACTCTACTACTAAAACATACTACTATGAAAAAGCTAAAAAGCATACTTGTTGTTGTCCTGCTAATAGCAGCCAACTCGTTGTTTGCTCAGAAGAAGCCCAATGAATACCTAGGCTTACCCGGCGACAACCTAAACCTATATGCGGTAATGGACATATTTCAGAATTCTGAAACCATTGAAGCATTTGAGAGAAGTTTAAACGATCCGGATAAAACCATTAACAACCTCGATTTGAACGACAACAAACTGGTTGATTACATCATGGTATACGACTATGTTGAAGGCAACGTTCATACCATAGTTTTAAGGGTTGCCCTTAATCAAACAGAACAGCAAGATGTTGCCGTTTTTACAGTTCAGCAATTTAACGATGGTACGGTTCAAATTCAGCTTATTGGCGATGAGGCTTTGTACGGTCCAAATTATATTATTGAGCCCATCTATGCAGAAACAGCCAACCCTGGTTATTCTGGAAATGCATATCAGGCGCAGGCAAGTACAGTAGTTACAACAACCTATTATGAGGTGGCCAGCTGGCCAGTTATTGTTTATTTGTATGAACCGGCATACACTCCATGGAGTTCTGCGTGGTACTGGGATTTTTATCCATCTTACTGGCACCCATGGGCACCCCATTACTGGCATTTTTACTACGGTTATCACTCTCACTGGCATTCACACTATTATGCGTATTATAGGCCATGGAGATATTATCGATGCAATAGGTATCGCGATGTTTATTTAGTAAATACAAGGAACTACTCGCGAACAGTAACTAATAACGTTAACAGTGGCCAATACAAAGAAACATACAGCAAGCCCGAACGAGTAAGGGATGGTGAAAATCTATTTGCTCAAAAATATCCTAATGGTGTTCCAAAACCCAATAGAGAAAGAATAGATAATAATAGGGTTGAGCAGGATAGGCCAAATTTGAATCAGGGAGTAAACAACAATGAGAGTAGGCCAATTAGGGAACAGGAAAGAGATGCAAATAAAAACCCAACACGACAAAATATGGGTTCAGCAAAACCCAAGGAAGTTCAAAGCGGTGTTCGTGAAGATATGGGAAGCAGTGCGGGAAAAGAGAGGCCCAAGGAGATACTGAATCGCCCTCCGCAAAGGGAAAATATAGCGAAACAACCACAAAGGCCATCGCAAAATGAATCGGCAAGGCCTGCAAAGCAACCGCAAAGGCCATCGCAAAATACGGTAAAGCCTCCAAGACAACAGCAGAAGCCTGTAAGAAGTGAATCACCAAAGCCCAAAGTAGAAAAGCAGTCAAAGCCTGTTCAAAAGACTCAGCAATCTGAATCGAAGAAGGAGAAAACAGGAAATAGTGAGAAGACGGTAAAAGGAAGAAGGTCTTTTTAATCAACAAATGGGCAAAATCCCAGCCTAGTTCTATTAGGTTTTTGTGTAGGCCTCATTTTAGAAAAGTTAACAGCGCCATTATCCTTGAGTTAGGATAGTGGCGCTGTTTCATATAATGTTAGCCTTCTTTAGAGTTTCATCAGTGCCGAGATTCTTTTGTCAATCTCATCAGCATAGTAAAGTGGACCGCAAATGTGGCATTCGTCAATCTCAAGGTAGTCCTTGGGTTCATTAGCATTATTGAAGAGCTCTTTGCCCATGCTTACTGGGATTACTTCATCGTTGATACTATGGATTATAAGTATTGGTTTGTGTAAACCCTTAACGGCAATTTTTGCTGGATAGGCTTCCCTAACCATCAATTTGCCAATGAAGCCAGCGCTGTGTGCTGCAATATCTTTGTGCGACGAGAAAGCACCCTCGAGTATTACACCATCAATGGTTTCGCTGTTCATATTAGCCACAGTTGGGGCTAAATGGCCACCCAAAGATTGCCCGTATAGCAACAGCATGGTGCCCTGTACATCGCTTCGCTGGCTTATAAGTTCTACTGCTGCATTGGCATCGCTTAATACAGTGCCACGGTTGGGTTTGCCGCTAGAGAATCCGTAACCGCTGTAATCAAAAATAAATGCCTGATAGCCCATCTTCACAAAAGGGAAGACCAGCGATAGGTAGCTAAGAATATTTCCGCCATTGCCATGCAGAAACAGAATAGTTGCTTTGGGAGGCACAGTATCTCTTGGGGAGATAAACCAGCCGTGTAGCGTATCCTTTTGCTTATTACTAAAGAGAATATTCTCAATGTGGTAATCGAAGTCTATAGTATCGCCTTTTGGGGTAATCAACAAAGGGGGTTGCTTGTGCGATACTATGCGCATGGCATATAGCGTATCGCCGCTATAATCGTGGGTTATGCTAATTTCAATGGGTGTTTTAAGCGCTTTTGGATGATAGAATTGTTTATTGAAATTGCAGGATGTAATGCTAATTATCAATAGAAACGCAAGGGCTAATGACGATGGTTTTGCTCTCATAGGTTCAGAATAATGAAGTTGTAAGAATTCAACTCGTTTTTTATTGTACTATTTTGCAAAATAGGTCATAACAATTCTAAATCCGGTTGAATTATCTCTATAGCTTTTTGGCTCTTCAATTCTTTCGAATATGTCAATCTCTTTCTTCCAAGAACTACCCTTTATCATCCCCTTTCCGTTCTCAACTTCATTCACTACCCACTCGCTTACATTACTGTTTAAATGATAAAGGCCATAAATATTCTTGGTTCCGCTATTGACCTTACCCAATTCGGGAATATAAATAATTTCAGATTCATGCTTACCGCTTAGGGTTGCCCACTCCCACTCTGCTTCCGAAGGAAGCCTGAAATCAGGGACATAGGGCAGTCCTTTTGCTTCCTGCTTCTTGTTCAATTCCTTTGTTTTCCATGCGCAGTAATAGGTTGCATTCTCAAATGAGACTCCCACTACAGGGTAATTGTCGTATTTTTTGGAGTAGAGATAATTCTCAAAACCCTTATCATTACCCCAAGCCTTAATGCTAATTGCCTCCTTTAAAATATCTCCATATCGGTAATATTCTATTGCTTCCTTAGGGTTAATTCCTATAGATGTTTTTTTAAAATCAATAATCCGAATGCTATCATTGGGATTCTCTTTTAGCGACTCAAGGAAAGTTCTGTATTCTTTGTTGGTTATCTCTTCGCTCATCCAAAAGGCATCAAGGCTAATCTCAGTCGAATTTTTTGTGTAAGTGCCCATTGGCACAAGTTTCATGTTTTTTGGTTTCTTAATAAGCTGTGCATGGCATTGCACTTTAAACATGGAAATGATTATGAGGGTAATTAGTGTTCTCATGGGAAGTATGATTTATGGTTGGTGTTATATTTTCACCCCGCAAACAAAGCTAAGTATTTATTCTGCGCTAATAAATAATTTGAAACAAATAGTAACTCATTCAGCCGAAAAGTGGGACGTACAACATACCGTGTTTTTAGTAGTATAATCTTCTGTCTATACCAGTATTGTGGTGTCAATGTCAACCCGGTTTTTTTTGTATAGTCAAAGCTACTGTGATTTATTTTTCTTCATTCAACTTTTCTGCAAAGGCAAAAATGTGTCCATCGGGGTCTGAAAAATAGCATACTTTGTCGCCCCAATCTCTGTCTGCAATCGGACTAATGAGTTTTGCTCCGGTTTTTATTGCGTTTTCAAATTCAAGTTGAATGTTATCGATATAGAAATAAAGTTCACATCTTGGTATTCCATTTCCTTGGTCAGGATGTGGTGTTTTGTCAGCAAGAATTTTTGCAATACTTTTGTTTAGCATCAATCCTAATTTACAATTTTCAGAAAGGTTAAATTCGGTCATTCCCGGAACATTTAAGTCGGGATTTTTTCGGAATATTTTGCGATAAAATTCTCCGCTTTCCTCCTGATTGTTCACGTACAGTATCGTTTCTATTAGTTTTATGTGTTTCATTGCTTTTCTATGCTATAGTTCTCTTTAATCAATGTAATAACGAACCATAGGTCTGTTTTTTGATGTGTGGTCAACAATTTCAAAACCAGCTTGCTCAAATGATTTATACAAACCTATCCATGCAAAGGCGTCAGGAAGTTTTTCCTGTGTTGGAATAGTTGGGTAAGCTTCAATAATTTTAATTCCTTTTTCTTTGGCATACCCTACAAGCCCTTTTAAAAGTTCAACTGAAACACCTTGCCGCCTGAAATCTTTTGCTATAAATGTGCAGGGCACAGACCATACTTGCTTATTATCAATTGGTTTGTGAACTCTTGATTTTTGTAGTTTTATAAAATCTTCTCGTGGTGCAAATGCACACCAAGCGATGGGTATATCTTCATAAAAACCAAGAAGACCTGTTGGATGATCGCCCCAAACAAGCTGTTTCATTGCGTTTTTATTTCCGTCATTTACTTTTCCTTCGTCAAAATCGTTTTTATTTAGTCGAAATGACATACACCAACAATTGCCACAAGCTCCTTTTGCCCCAAAAAGTTCTACAAATTTGTTCCAATTAATCTTTGACAAGGGTTCAAATTTTAGTGCTTTCAAAAAATTATTATCAATGTTCTGCTTTGCCATAATAATTGTTAGTAGATGTTTGTAGGATCGTCTGTAAGGGCTGTTGCCAACGGATGGCGGTATGTTTGCGCCCCACTATGAAACAACGTATTCATCTAACGCTTAAAGTAACAAATAAAACGAACACAAAACCTACCTAGCAATCGGGGCGTAAAATATACCGTGTGTTATCTGGTGTTTTTTCTGACTCCAGATATTTTTTGATAATCAATTCCACCTAATGAGTACTCTTTTATTTCTATTTCTATTGAGTCTGTACCAACAAAGAATCCAATAAAAATTGTATGCGGACATTCAGTATTTATATCAAAAACTAGTTTTCCATCAGGCTTAACAATGGGTCCTATGCTCGAACCATAATTATAAGTACCACAATGTAGGGTGTTTTCACCCGATTTATACTTAATAAGGATTAAACTATCTGTATTTTCCACCATTGTAATGGTTGAATAGAATTCTGTAGTATAGGAATTGCCTGTGTTATCAATTGTTTCCCATCCTGTAATAGTTTTAAATAAAAAATTACCACAGAAAACTTCTCGATAATCGATTACGTTGTCTTCTTTTTTACATTGTGCAAAACTAACGATAACCAATAGTACGATGATTAGATTTTTTAATATTTTCATAGTTAATGTATAGTGCTATAAATGCTAGGTTGTCATGGATATATAAAGCTGTCTTTAAATTAGAGTATCAAACCGAACAGATTATCCTACCAATTAAATTAGATTTTATATTTTAGACAGTTCTAACTTCCTTGTTTTAACCTGTATATTATAATTCGAAGATAATAATTCTAATACCAGCTAATTTTTTAATATATATGCTAAAGTAGTAAAAAAAATGATTGGAAATTTTATTTGGGTGAAATGTTAAGTGTATTAATGCAAGGCGAATAGTTAGATAATGCGAACTCAATGGCTAAGTAAATTAAAGAAAATGACTAGACATTGAATGAGTTTTAGGAAGAGTAGGGAGATATAAAAAGGGCCCCAAATGCTGTCCAACATTTGGGACTCTTTTAAACTAAGCAGTTGATTTTATTAAAATCTCTACTCGTTGTTGTTAGTGTATTTTACGATAACATCGTTTCTCAATTTTAGGAACATGGCGGTTACCTCATTCATTTTTCCGTTTGAGTAGTTGGTCAGAAACTCTTGAGCCTTTTTCGGGTTTTTCTTTAGCAACTCAAGAGCTTCGGCCTCAATCCTGCTCTGGTTGTCGAACATGTTCTGCTCAAAAGGAGTCCTAATAGTTTGCACATCCTTTGCAACTGCCTGAAACCTTAGGTTGGCTAGGTTATCCACAAAGTCGATGGCCCATCGTGCTGATTTCTCACTGTACTCGTTAGGGTTGTATATTTTGTAGGTTTCGGCAATGCTGGTATTCCCCGTGTAAATGGGAATATATGGGCTAAAGTATGGGTTGTCGAGGTAAACCCAGTAAACGCCACCAACCTCATTGGGTAACCATCCCCGGAGCTGAAGCACCATGCCGTAGTGTCCTCTGTGACGAGCCACAGGTCTGCGATAGGTTATTTTTAGGAGTTTCCGCATTTCGCTATCGGGGAATGGGGTAGCCAGCGGGCTCTTGGTATATCCTCCCTTACCATCGGCAACAATCCAGGTGGGGTCAAGGGTCATGTCGTAAATTGTACCTTCATAGGTTGACCGCTGAAAGGCAATAATATCTTGTACCGATAACTTTTTAACAGGTTCGAAGGAGAATGGATAAGTGGATAGAGGTTCAACAGACTGGAAATAAGGCTGAATGGCTTTATAGGGGTTACTCGGATCGTACATTCTGTTGGGGAGTAACTCCTTGTTTGGACCAAATGTGTGATGGAAAAGCCAGAACCTGCTAGTGGCAAACTCCACTGGGATAGGTGCATAAACCTCTTGCCAAATAAAGGGTTTTCCTGATTTTGGGTTGTACCATCCTCTATCGATTGCCTCTTGCATATAGTTTTCTGAAACCATAAAATTGTCAGAAGTTGGATTAATCTCTTTAATGATGCTCCAGTTGGGAATCATGGTTACATGGTTGTCTGGTAACTTTTGGGCTGCCCAAATTGCACCGGGCTTGCCACTTTCGGGAGTCCAATTAGGACCTACGCCAAAAACCTCGAACACCCAAATTTCTTCAGTATCGGCAAAAATCAAACTTTCGGAACCATCGCCACTCGAGGGTAAAAATCCGTAGGTGGTCATCAGATCTCCCACAAAACGAACCGCTTCGCTCGCTTTTTTGTAGCGTTGCAGAGCAAATATCATGGCCTGTTCGATGGTCATTATTTGCTTACCCGTTTCGCGGGTTACCACCAATTCTTCGCGTTGGTCCAGCGTACTCTCGGCAATGCCCAGTTGATGCTCATTTACGTGAGAGTAGGCAGAGTGAAAGTAGGTGTAGGTTTTTTCAACCTGAGGTATATAGCCTAGCACAATGCCATTGTCGGTAAGTGCACGGTCGGCATCCTGAATGCCCCAGTAAACGGCAACTTGCTCACCGGGTTTATGGGTTTGGCCCCTTACTAACCTTATTCTGGAGTCGGGTCCGGTGTCGGTATGCGAAATTATAATCGATCCGTCGCTACTCACCTTTTTGCCTACGGCAATTACCGTGCAGGCTAGCGAGGAAGTTGCTTTAAGCAATATGGATGTGCCCATAAGCATAAGCAGAAATATTTTTCTCATGGTAAACTCTTTTAGTGAATATTCCCTTGTTGTTTATTTTTAGCAAAAATAACAACTTTAATTGTTTAGTAATTATGCACAGTAATTCAATTCAACATTCGGATAGAATAGAAAAAATGAACTTAAGGGAAACTTTTGAATTATAACGATAAAACATATTTTCTATAGTTATTGCTGATAATCAATACTCTTAGCTAACCTTGCGTGGTGGTGTAACCTCTTTGGTACGGTCGAACATGTAGCGGAGCGTAACATGTGTTTTGCGCACCTTTGCCCCAATTTGCTCAACCACCTTGCGCATGGCGGGGTTAAAGTCGCCTATCCAATTCATCTCAATCTCCTTGTAGGGGTAGTTGTCGCTAAGCGCCCAGTTGGCAAAGCCTTTAATTAGCGCGCCCTCAACTCCCTTTCCCTGATGCTGTGGGATTATGCCAAAAACAATTCCAAGTGCTTTTGTACACACCT
The DNA here is from genome assembly GCA_002410065.1 of Bacteroidales bacterium UBA5349. GTDB lineage: Bacteria > Bacteroidota > Bacteroidia > Bacteroidales > Tenuifilaceae > Perlabentimonas. The sequence goes on from DHQB01000027.1 coordinate 158,569, forward strand.
TTTTAACCTTAAGGAGATACATCATTTTAAGTTTACCCAAAAGGTTGAAGTTGCCGTTTAGGTGTTTTATCACTTGGTTTAACTCGGGTACCATAATCAGAAATCCGATGGGTTCATCGTTGAAGTATGCAAATTGCATTAGTCTTTCGTCGAGTATGGGTTTTATTTCGTTTAGCATAATCATGGCTTGCGGTTTGGTCATCTTACCAACACCAGTATACCTTCCCCAAGCTTTGTTGTAAATTGTAACAAAATCATCGGCAAATTTGTTAAGCGATTTTTTTGAAATACACCTAATCTGGTAATCAGGGTTTTTGGCTATGCGCTGTGCTTTTTCCCATATTATCGGATTCACATATTTATCGGTAACCGGCAGGTGATAGGTGTATTGGTAAAAATAGGGTTTAAATCCATAGGCATCAAAAAGGCTTTTGTAGTAGCTATGGTGGTAGTCCATGCAGTAGTTGGGTGGGTAGAACCCGTCGATAAGCAAACCCCACCAGCGGTCGCGTTCACCAAAGTTTATGGGTCCATCCATAGCCTCCATTCCACGTTGGGCAAGCCAATTTTTACAGGCATCAAACAGGGTGTTTGCTGCTTCAGGTTCATCTATGCATTCAAAAAAGCCCATTCCACCTGTGGGCTGCTCGTTAGCCTTTGCTATTTTACTATCAATAAAAGCGGCAACCCGACCAACACACTTAGCCTTTTCATCCTTTAAAATCCAGCGAATTGCTTCTCCGTGCCTAAAGCGCTTGTTCTTCTTAGGGTCAAAAATGCTTTCAATATCATTATCCAAGGGTCTTATCCAATTCAAATCATTTTTGTAGATAGAGACTGGAACAAGAAGGAAATCACGCTCTGCTTTTTTACTATTTACCTCGATAAGAGAGTATTTCATAGTAGTTACTATTTTAAGTAAACGTAAGGTTTGTGCGCTAAAGTTAACAAATTAGATAGTATGAACCCCAAGGAGTGGATAGTGCAAAGCTAAAAACAACAAGGATAGTATGTGGTTTTGTAAAGAATAGCTTCTACAAATCGGTGTGTGGTTTAGTTAAGAGCGCAAGTTGCAGTTTGATTTAATGGTGCGTAAGGCTTTCTCAAGAAGATTTAAAGAATATTTTGTTAATCAGTTTTAATTTGTTCTGGGCTGATTTGTTGAGGAGGGTTTGATGGATTTTATAATTTTTTTCAAAGCGGAGGCTTCCTCTTTTTTGGCTTCAATGAGTTGTTTTAATTTCTCGTCAAAGGATTTTCTTTTTTCTTACTCATTTCCCACCAATTTTATTATTGATGACAAATAAACCTCTTATTTACAAAGTATATAAAGCTAGTTCGGTGGGAAGCTCTAAGTCCTTAGTTCTCATCCTGTAGCTCAGGGCAAGGTAGATTTCTATTTTACGATTAACGTCATGCGCCAGATCTAATTCAAGGTATAAACTATCACTAACTGCATCGGGTTGTGAAAGTGAAACCCCTGTGGGAAAGAATCCCAGAAAGAAAAGAAGAAGAAGGGTGTATGCATTCATTGGCTAACCAAGATTCATCTATTTTGCAAAAATTACATATAAAATCCACTTAACATAGTTTTAAGGAAGTTTTCATACAATTAATAGACGTTTTTACCACACTATTAACATTTGTAGTTAACAGATTCATTGTCCCCTTTTTAATGGCCTTGATTTTATTCTCTCCAATTGTAATTATGAGGGAGTTGGAAAGTAAATTATAAATAACAGCACTTTCCTTATTAGTAATATCTGTCAGCGGATAATTTTGTACTCAGATGGAAAGTGTTTTTTTATGCAAGGCTTGTTGCAAATGGTTCGGTCTAAAACTATTTGTTTCGTAGTCTTAAAATAGCTTCGGCAATTCCTATATCTACAGGCGTAGTAACCTTGATGTTCTCCTTTTCACCCTCAATAATGTGTATTATTTCGCCTCCCATTTCAGCAACAGATGCATCATCGGTAAAAACTTCGATCCATTTGGTCTGGTAGTGATTAGCTAAGCCAATAAGATCGAAAACTTGGGGAGTTTGAACTAGCCAAAATTCTTTTCTATCGCAAGAATGGTTTTGGGCAAAGGTTCCTTGCCTTATGGAGTCGTGAGGGTTGATTGCAGGGATAGCGTTGCCGTGTTTTTGGGCAGAATCTATGCACTTGCCAATTAGGGCTTGTGTAACCAATGGTCTAACCCCATCGTGAATTGCAACTAGCCCACTTTTGCCCTTAAGGGCATTTAGGCCATTTTTTACCGAGTGATATCGGGTTTCACCACCCTTAACAAGGGTATGGCTTACCCTGAAATGGTGGGTTATGCATAAATTTTGCCAGTAATTGTGGTAGTCGGGATGCATTACTAGAACAATCCCACTGAAAAGGTTTGATTTTTGAAATACATTAAGCGTATGCATAAGTATTGGTAATCCGCTAAGCTCAAGGAACTGCTTGGGGAGATCTCCTCCCATTCGTATACCCGAACCTCCGGCTACAATTACTGCATAGTTAAGCGTCAACTTCATCGTTTTTTTTAAAAATCTCTTTACGTTGGAACAATATTAGGTAAAGCACACCCGTTGTAATTGCTGAATCGGCAATATTGAAAACGGGTCTAAAAAAGATAAGCTGATCGCCACCAAGCCAAGGTATCCATTGGGGCCAGGTTGCATTAATAATTGGAAAATAGAGCATATCCACTACTTTTCCGTGCAGAAATGAGCCATATGCCCCCTCAGGAGGAAGAAATGTGGCAGGGTTTGCAAAACCCGATTCGCTAAAGATCATCCCATAAAAAGCACTATCGATTATGTTGCCTAGTGCACCTGCCATGATAAGTGAAACTCCAAGAATAACCCCAGTAGGCATTTTTTGCTTAATAAGCCATGAAATGTAAAAACCAATCATAACAACAGCGGCAATACGAAAAAGGCTTAGGAAGAGTTTGCCGTAATTGCCCCAGAACTCAAGACCAAAGGCCATTCCGTTATTCTCAGTGAAATGGATCCGAAACCAGTTTCCAATTATATTGTACTCTGCACCCATGGGCATGCTTAGCTTAACCCAGAACTTAAATGCCTGATCTACAACTAGAATTAGAACTATTAGTAGTATGGATTTGTTGCGTAGCGACATACTTGTAGAATTATTAATAAGCTACAAAAATAAAGAAAAGTGGCAAATGCTTGCCACTTTTTTAAATATACAGTTGTACAAAGTTTACTTCTGCCTATTTTTTGCCTCAACGCTAAGCGTTGCATGAGGAACCACGCGTAATCTTTCTTTATCGATCAGTACGCCCGTTTCGCGGCAAACACCGTAACTTTTGTTCTCAATTCGAACTAAAGCAGCTTCAAGGTGCTGAATAAACTTAATTTGCCTTTGGGCAAGTTTACCAGCCTCTTCCTTTGATAAGGTTGCAGCACCCTCTTCAAGTACTTTGAATGTGGGCGACGTATCTTGAGTATCGTTGCTCTCGCTCATGGTAATGGCACTTTTTAGTGTTTCGTAATCATCTCGTGCCTTTTCGAGCTTTTGCAGAATAATTTCTTTGAATTCTACAAGCTCATCATCGGAGTACCTCGTCTTTTCAGCCATAGCGCGTAAATATTATTTTCTCTAAAAATAGTAATAAACGTTTAATAAACAAACACTACTAATCAATCTTTTCTACTTTAATTGATGTAAATAGGTCAGTATCAATCTCGATATTTGCAGCCTCCCCATTGGGCATTTCATCTAAAAGGCAGATGCTGCGTGCCAATGTTTGGCTGGCGATATACTCCTTATGCTCCTCAATGGCCTGGTTAATGGCCTGATGCTTGAGTATGCTTATTTTAACCTTATCGGTTACATCGAAACCAGCATCTTTTCGTAGATTTTGAATTCTATTGATAAACTCTCGGGCAATTCCTTCGCTCTTAAGCACATCGGTAATTGTAATGTCGAGTGCTACGGTGAGTTTGTCCTCGTTTGCAACAAGCCAACCTGGAATATCCTCGGAGAAAATCTCAACATCTTCAAGTTCAACACTTTGCAAATTGCCGTCTATATTAATATTGAAAATTCCATCACGTTCAAGAGCAGCAATTTCGCTTTGCGACATACCGTTAATAGCTGCCGATACTGCCTTCATAGACTTTCCAAAGCGTGGTCCAAGGGTTTTAAAGTTGGGCTTTATTTTTTTAACTAGCACCCCTTCAGTATCATCAAGATACTGGAGTTCCTTAACGTTTACCTCGGATAGGATAAGGTGCTCAACATGTTGAAGTTGGCGTTTGAAATTATCGTTGAGCACAGGAACCATCATTTTGCTAAGTGGTTGCCTTACCTTGATGTTTACCTTACGCCTAAGGCCAAGCACCATCGACGAAAAGAGTTGGGCAATCTTCATTCGTTCCTCCAAATCCTTGTCGATTAACTTACTATCTTCCTTTGGAAAGTGAGAGAGATGAATGCTATCAACGCTATGGCGATTGGTTATAGCACCCAAATCGGCAAAGAGTTGATCTGTATAGAAAGGTGCAATTGGTGCTGCTAGCATAGCTACAGTTTCCAAGCAGGAGTATAGCGTTTGGTAGGCAGCTATTTTATCGGTATTGTACTCGCCACCCCAGAAACGTTTACGGTTAAGCCTTACATACCAGTTACTAAGATTTTCAATTACAAAATCCTGAATAGCCCTACCAGCACGGGTTGGCTCGTAGTTTTCGTAGGCATCCTTAACCTCAATGATTAGCGAATTGAGCAACGAAATTACCCAGCGATCAATCTCTTGTCTTTGCTCAATGGGCACTTCGGGTTCAGTGTACTTAAATCCATCAACATTGGCATAGAGCGCAAAAAATGAATAGGTATTGTACAAGGTACCAAAAAACTTACGTTTAACCTCGTCAATGCCATCCAAATCAAACTTGAGGTTATCCCAAGGTTGGGAGTTTGTAATCATGTACCAACGCAATGGGTCAGAACCGTGATTCTCGATAACCTCAAACGGATCAACAGCATTACCAAGACGTTTGCTCATCTTGTTCCCGTTTTTGTCGAGAACCAAACCATTTGAAATAATATTTTTAAATGCTACCGAATCAAATAGCATGGTTGACAGAGCATGAAGCGTAAAGAACCATCCGCGAGTCTGATCAACTCCCTCAGCAATAAAATCGGCAGGGAAATCTTGTTTAAATCGTTCCTGGTTCTCAAATGGATAGTGTAGCTGGGCATAGGGCATTGCACCGGAATCAAACCAAACGTCAATTAGGTCGGGCTCTCTAAACATCTTCTCTCCGTTTTCGGAAACCAGGATAATGTCGTCAACAAATGGCCTATGCAAATCGAATTTGCTATAGTTCTCCTTTGTATTATCGCCTTTTATAAAATCTTTTAACCAATTGTTGGTCATGAATCCAGCCTTAACGGCTTTTTCGCACTCCTGCTTTAATTCATCAACTGAACCAACACACTTGAGTTCAGTCCGATCTTCTGTTGCCCAAATAGGCAATGGCGTTCCCCAAAAGCGTGAACGTGAAAGGTTCCAATCTACCAGATTCTCGAGCCATTTACCAAACCTCCCTGTACCGGTGCTGGCAGGTTTCCAGTTTATGGTTGAGTTTAGCTCAAGCAAACGTTCCTTAACGGCAGTTGTACGAATAAACCAGCTATCAAGCGGATAGTAAAGTATTGGCTTATCGGTTCGCCAGCAATGGGGGTAGTTATGTGTGTACTTTTCAATTTTAAACGCTCTGCCCTCTTTTTTAAGCCAAACGCAAAGATCAACGTCAAGGCTGGTGCCATCGGCCGGAGGGTTGGGGTTGTAATCGTTTTTTACAAAGCAACCTGCAAACTCGCTGTAAAGGTCAATGTTTACATTGCTTGCTACAAAGTCGGGATCGAGATTATCAATTGTAAAAAACTTCCCCGTTTTATCAACCATTGGTTCTGGATTGCCCAATTTGTTGATTAAAATTAGGGGAGTAATTCCGGCAACTTTAGCCACGCGGTCATCGTCGGCACCAAAGGTCGGAGCAATATGAACAACCCCTGTACCATCCTCGGTGGTTACGTAATCGCCAGCAATAATCCGAAAGGCATCACCATTGGGTTTTACGAATGGGAATAGCTGCTCATAATTAACCCCTATCAAATCGGAGCCACTATGTTCGGATAGTATTTTAAACGGTGTTTTTTTGTCGCCTGCCTTGTACTCGTCAAAAGTTAACGAAGCGTTTTCGGGGCTAAAGTATTGGTTTAGCAAATCTTTGGCAAGGATAACGGTAATTGGATCGCCGCTATAGGGATTGAAGGTGAGCACCCTAATGTATTTAATTTTTGGCCCAACGGCTAATGCGGTGTTCGATGGCAGAGTCCATGGGGTGGTTGTCCATGCAAGTACAAACACATCGGTACTGGTATCGCCAAAAAGGAATTCGGATGCACTATTGCGCTTAACCTTAAATTGCGAAACAACGGTAGTATCCTTAACATCGCGGTAGCAACCAGGTTGGTTTAGCTCGTGTGTGCTTAGCCCAGTGCCAGCTGCAGGAGAGTAGGGTTGTATGGTTTTTCCCTTGTAAAGCAAACCTTTGGTGTAGAGCTCCTTTAGCAAATACCAAAGGGTTTCGATATAACGGTTATCGTAGGTGATGTAAGGATCGTCCATATCAACCCAATAACCCATTTTTTGGGTAAGATCTTCCCATAAATCGGTATACTTCATAACCTCTTTGCGGCAGGTTTCGTTGTATTGTTCAACGGTTATAGACTTACCAATATCCTCTTTGGTTATGCCCAGAAGTTTTTCAACTCCAAGCTCAACGGGCAGTCCATGGGTATCCCATCCTGCCTTACGGTGAACCTGAAAGCCTTGTTGAGTTTTATATCTACAGAAAATATCTTTAATGGCTCTTGCCATAACATGATGAATACCCGGGATTCCATTTGCAGAGGGTGGACCCTCGTAAAACACAAATGTTGGCTGTCCTTGGCGAGAGCTCATGCTCTTTTCAAACGTATTGTTTTTTTCCCAGCGCTTAAGTACATCTTTATTTACCTGAGAGAGATTTAATCCTTTGTACTCTTTAAATTTCGCTTTCACTTTATTTATGGTTTCATTAAAAACATATAGAAATAACTAGCAGTAACTGTAGGACTTACCAAACAGGTTGCCTCAACTAAAATCCCACAAAGATAGGTTACTACGCAATAAAAACAAATCGTTTTTTTATGTTTGTACCCTCTTTTTGTATTACTACAGCAATGGGTTCATTTTGCAGATAAATTTTAAAAAATATGAGCTTGCTTAATTATTGGAGATCTATTTTATGGGCGTTGTTATCGCTTGTTGCCTGTGTGTTACCCGGTAACAGAATACCTAAGATAAATAAAATCGCTATTCCCCACTTTGATAAAGTTGTGCATTTTACCCTTTTCTTTGTTTTAACATTACTCCTTTTTTACGAGAACAGATTAAGGACAGGAAATGTTAAGTTAAGTAGGGAACCGATTTTTTGGATTATTGTTGCAATTATTCTTTATGCTTCTGTTCTTGAGGGGCTACAATATTTTTTTATAGCTAGCAGAAGCGGAAACTTGGCCGATTTAGCAGCAAATTTTTTAGGCGTTTTTGTGGCAGTATTAGTTTATGCTTTTGTTGCAAAATTTTTAATCAACCCTAAAAGCACGTAAGAGGTTTTGTACTCTGCTTCAGGCTATCTTTTAAACAATAAGCCCATAAAAGCAACAAGGGTTTTTGCCATAATCTTAAAGTCAAGCCCAAGGCTCCAGTTCTCAACGTACCAGATATCATCCTCAATTAGCTCGTTATATAGAATCTTTTTTCGAGGCGACTTAAGCTGCCGCAGGCAGGTTAGCCCAGGATTAACGCTTAAGCGTTTTTTTTGCCATTCTTCGTAGTTTTGAACATGTTCGGGAATGTGAGGCCTTGGACCAACTATCGACATCGATCCTTGAATTATGTTAAAAAACTGTGGAAGCTCGTCGAGGTGTGACTCCCTTACAAATCGTATAAAACTCGAATTTTGACAGGTACGTTTACCACTCTCGGTTTTAAACTTGATAATTGTAAATGGCTTTTGGTTTTTGCCCACCCTTTGTTGCGCAAAAAATGGGCACTTACCATGAAGGATCCAAAGGATAAGTGTCAATAATAACATTAAGGGTAGCGCTACGATTAACGCAATAATTGACAGAACAATATCGATTAAGTATTTAGCCTTTAGCACAATATCAGGAATTATTTATAGGGTTTTAAAAACCATAATTTCCTCCAAAGGTAATGGTAATTGGGCTATTGTTCAAAAAGGTGGGCGTGTATTGCTCAACGTTTCCTGAGTAATTACTATAATCGAGTCCAATGTAAAGATAGCTATCGTTAAGCACCTGATATCGGAATGTAGATGAAACAATCTCTGCTTGCCAATCAACCCGTTCCATAAATTTCAGCCCCAGTCTCGAGTCTTCTTCGTTGGTGTAAGGTCCCTTTTGTGCCCTAGTGTACGAAAGGGATATTGAGGCGTTCCTAAAGGGTTTTAGATTTGCGGCAATATATAGCTCCTGAGCATTTTCCCTTAGGTAGTGCCCGAGATTATACCTGTTACTCTCAAAGGTTGTTGTTTCAATTATGTGCTCGTAGGTTTGAGGGTTATTCCGGGTGTACTCAGCGGTTAGCGTTAAGTTTTTTAAGGGGAAGTTGCTCACCCTTAAACCAGCCTTTAAACTAAAAAAGTTACTGTGCTTATCGCTCTGAAACATTCGCGACATGGAGATTTCATCAAGGAAAAGAGTTGCATAAAAATGGGTATGCTTAATTAACCTTGATGAAATATCAAAGAACATCTGCGAGTTCTGCCCCGTATAGTTCGACATACCATTTAGGTGATGATCAATCGATTTATAGAAGAATAATGGGGTTAGGTATGCTGGGTGGATATTCATATCGGAGTAGATGATTGAGTTCCCAAACGATACGTTCAACTTCTCAAAGGGGGTTAATGTGAAAAGGTTTGCTGCTATGTATTTTGGATGGAACACTTCGCGCTTTTGGCCTGCATAGTTGTATATTCTACTACTATCAATAACCTGTGAAACCAACCAACCATGAATAAAGTTTAGTTCAAACCATCGGACTGGCTTAATCGCCAGTTTTAGCATGGTAAACGATGGTGCTTTGCTATAAAGAATATTGGTGCCGTTATATCCGCTACCCCATTCAAGATGATCTTTTACTAGTCCAATGCTTCCCCAGCTCCATCCGTACGATACCCCTCCGCGCATTTCGCTATACTCACCTCCATCACCATTGCGTTTATAACCACCACCCTGGGAGTGATTCAGGAAATCCTTGTCACCTAATCGTTGATTTTCGTTGTAATCCCTTAAGCCAGCATACATGGCAAAGTTTTTACCGATGTAGCCCCAAGTTTCAGCCCCTACCCAACGGCGATACACAACATCACCGTTGTTGATATATGTATTAACACCCAACACTGGATTTAGCGTTAGTGTAAAAAGGCTATCCTTATAGTACAGAACATCAAAACGGCGTTTAAAATCCTTTGAAGGGTTAAACTCCTTGCCAAAATCTTTAAGATAAAAAGTTAACTCTTCTTTCTGGCGTTTACCAAGTTGGTCCGCTTGTTTTTGAGCATCGCTTAAGAGTTGGCTAATCTGCTTTCTTGAGTAGGGTTTAACAGCGCTATTCACATTGATAATCCCCATGTTGGCCAACTCATCAATAAATTCGTAAACGCCCTGATTTGTAACATGATGATATACATCTTGCCCATAAATAAGCGATGATATGGCGAGGAACATCACCAGTGTAATAATTTTCTTAAATAGCATCGACAAACATTTTTTTAAATATAGCACTTTGTTCTTAAATGAGGTTGAGTATAAGTGGGTTTAAATTTCACCAATATCAATTCGTCAATTTTATTGATAATTTAACTAACTGCTCTTAAAAATGTTCTTAACTTTGCTTCACAAATCATTTGTGGAAAGATTTGATTGATTGCAACCACGGTAAAAAATGCTAAAAGTGTTTTCTTCCTGTTAATCTACCAAACCTTCCCACCTTTTTTTAATCTTAATAAATTAAAAGATATGGGATATTTATTCACATCCGAGAGCGTATCTGAAGGGCATCCAGATAAGGTGGCCGATCAGATATCAGATGCATTACTCGATGAGTTTCTGCGTCAAGATCCAGAATCGAAAGTAGCCTGCGAAACACTTGTAACCACAGGTCTTGTGGTGTTAAGTGGCGAAGTACTTACAAAAGCATATGTTGATGTTCAGAAAATAGCACGTCAGGTTGTGCGGGAAATTGGCTATACCAAGTCCGACTATATGTTCGATGGCGATAGCTGCGGAGTTATCTCAACCATACATGAGCAGTCACCCGATATTAATCGTGGTGTTGTTCGTCAAAGCGAAGACGAGCAAGGTGCTGGTGACCAAGGAATGATGTTTGGTTATGCTTGCCTAGAAACCGACGATTATATGCCGCTGGCTATTGAACTATCGCATATGTTGCTTATGGAACTGGCTAAAATACGTCGCGAGGGGGAAGCAATGACCTACCTGCGACCCGATGCCAAAAGCCAGGTTACAATTGAGTATGATGATAATGGTGCACCTGCTCGCATGCATACCATTGTAGTATCTACTCAACACGATGAATTCGATACCGATGAGCGAATGCAGCAAAAAATTAAAAAAGATGTTGCCAGTATTCTTATACCAAGGGTTAAGGAGTTACTTCCCGACAGGGTTAAAAAGATGTTTAATGATGATTTTATACTTCACGTTAATCCAACAGGTAAGTTTGTTATTGGTGGGCCACATGGCGATACGGGGTTAACTGGTCGTAAGATTATTGTTGACACCTACGGCGGAAAAGGAGCACATGGGGGAGGAGCTTTCTCAGGAAAAGATTCGTCAAAGGTTGATCGTTCTGCAGCCTACGCTGCACGGCACATTGCCAAAAACCTAGTTGCAGCGGGGGTAGCTAGTGAGGTGCTTGTTCAGCTTGCCTATGCAATAGGCGTGGCACAACCCGTTAGCGTTAACGTTAACACATACGGAACCTCAACTACAGGTAAGACCGACAGCCAAATAGCCGAGGTCATCAATCAGTTATTCGATTTACGCCCTGCTGCTATAGTTAAACGGTTTGGCCTTAAGAATCCTATTTTCAGAGAAACCTCTGCGTATGGACATTTTGGCCGTGATTATTTTACGGATAAAGTGAAAATGGGGGGGATAAATGGTACCCCAGAATATGAAAAAGAGGTTGAGTTTTTTGCATGGGAAAAACTTGACTATGTTGATAAAATCAAGAGTAAACTCCGAATCTAATTTTTTTAACTTTCCAATAAAGCCCCAAGTAAACGCTTGGGGCTTTTTATTTTTAAGCCTCTTGCCAATTAGAAATTTAACCTAATACTGTTACCTTTGTATGTAAGTAAAGGATATGTTTAAACTGCTAATGCACAGAAAAACAATGAAGAGAAACGTTCTAGCATGGATTTTACTACCAATAGGTGCACTTGTAATTGCTGTTGTCGTTTTTATTATTCTTAACGGGAGGAATAAACACACTTCCGATGCAATAAGGACTATTCCCATTGATGCTGCAATAATATTAAAAACCAATAACTTTGGGCACTTATCGGATGTGCTTTACCAAGCAAACGAGTTTTGGGAAGGAATAGGAAGTTTCAATCTGGTTGCTGATGCCAATCATTTCTTTGAAATTACCGAGAGGTTGAAAGAAAAGTCGCCTACGTTTAGCTCATTACTTTTTAATAATACGCTGTTTATGTCTGCCCACCCCGTGGGCAAGGGCTCAGCAGAGCTATTCTTTGCCGCTAACTTACCAGAAAAAATACGGGCTTCGGATGTAAGAAATCTGTTCGAACAGGAGTTGGACGAGAGTTACAAATTGGAGAGCAAAGATTATAACGATGCGGTGATATATACCTATTCCCATAAAGGTGAGGATAACGGAACGTCGTTCTCCTTTTCTATTCACCAAGGGGTGGTTATGTATAGCCCATCGTCGCTTCTTGTTGAGTCGGCTCTTGGACAATTAACTAGTGGAGTATCCCTAGTTGATAATGCACATTTTATGGAGGCCTATCACACTGCAGGTACCAGGGTTGTTGCTAATCTGTTTGTTAACTATGCTCGTTTGCCTAACATCTTTTTGCAGCATGTTCATTCCAGGCAAAGGGAAGCAACGCTTAATATAGCCAAGCTAGGCCGTTGGAGCGAACTCGATTTAACCATTAAAAACGATGAGTTTTTCCTGAATGGATTTGCTCAAGCGCCCGATTCTGTGAATACCTTTCTAAAGGTGTTTACCAAACAGAAGCCAGTAGAGATGAGGGTTCATAATATACTCCCCACACAAACGGCCGCAATAGTTTATCTGGGAATATCAAACCTGCAAACATATTTTAGTTCATACCGCCAAGTTCTCTCTTCAAAGGGGAAGATTAGAACTCACGAAGCAGCACTTAAAAAGTATAATAGTGAACTTGGGTGTAACGTTGAGCAGTTATACCTTAATATTTTTGAAAATGAAGTTTCTCTTGCGTTCATCCCGTTTGAGGGAGAGGATTATGAGAATAGCTGGTTTGTGGCCACCAGAGTTAAAAGTCAAAGCCAAGCAAAACAGGAGTTCGATAAAATAATTGAGGGTTATGCAAAGAGCCAAAGAGTTTCAGTTTCAAACTTTGAGCAGAACTTTGCTATTGATAGAGAAAAATCGGTTAAAATTTATAAACTTCCCAAGGCAGGTTTGCATCAAGTGCTTTTTGGTAATATTTTTTCCCCTGCAACCGATTCGTATTTTACGTTTATCGATTCATACGTGGTTTTTGGATCTTCGTTTAAGGCTCTTTCCAGGCTAGTACTAGCTAAAGTTCACAATAAGCAACTAGCGCTGGAGCCATCGTACAAGGAGTTTTCGCAGGGACTAACGGCCGAATCAAACTTTGTTGCATACATTAATCCAGGTAAAGCCGAAATGCTTTATGGGCAGATGCTAAATCCCAGTTCTGCAGCTCGGATACTCTCCAGAGATGAGGCAATGAGTAGAATTCAAGGTATGGCTATTCAGCTTACAGGAGGCAAAAGTTTGATTTATCAAAACGTGTACTCAAGGTATTCGCCACATACCTACGATTCGCCCCAAACCGTTTGGGAAACCAGATTAGACACTAGCATTAGTATTAAGCCTCAACTGGTGATTAACCATAGCACGCAAGCCCGCGAGATATTTGTACAGGATAATAGCAATAATATTTACCTAATAAACGAGGTGGGTCGTGTGCTTTGGAAACGCCCATTGCCAGACCCAATTATGGGCGAGGTGCATCAGGTTGATGCTTACCGTAACGGCAAACTACAAATTCTTTTTAATACAAAAACTTCGCTTCATCTTATTGATAGGAACGGGAATAATGTTGATGGTTTTCCCGTTAAGCTCCTTTCTCCTGCTACAAATCCGGTTGCTGCTTTTGATTATGAAAACAATAGGAACTATCGGTTTTTTATTGCCACCGAGGATGGGAAAGTATATGTGTACGATCGATCGGGGAAAACTGTAATGGGGTGGGACTTTGAACGTTCAGAAAGAGCAGTCACGCAACAAATAAAGCACTTTAGGGCAGGTGCCCGCGATTTTATTGTTTTTGCCGATGTTAATCGTTTGTACATACTCGATCGAAAAGGGGATTCGAGGGTTAAGATAACAGACTTTTTCACCAAGGCAGAAAATGCCACCATAACCCTGGATAGGGCTTCCTCATCCTCGCCACGGTTTGTTACTACCGATAGCCTTGGGGTTGTTAAGTATATTTACCTTGATGGGAAGGTTGAATCAAAAGCAATACAAAGGGTTAGCAGCAATCATGTGTTCGATTTTCAAGATGTGAATGGGGACGGTAATAACGATTTTATTTTCCTCGATGCAGATAAACTAAGCGTATTTAATCAGAGCGGTAAGGAGTTATTCTCCCAAAAGTTTAAGGAATCGATGCTACCAACGGTCATCTATTTCCACTTTAGCGCAAGGGATAGGAAATTAGGTGTAGTAAGTGCCGAATCCTCTCAAATATACCTAATAAATGGTGACGGAAGTTTATACAAAGGCTTTCCGCTTAAAGGGGTTACACCCTTTAGTATAGGGAGGTTTGCAGGTTCAAAATCAACTTTTAACCTAATTGCAGGATCATCAACCGGATATGTGCTAAACTATGCAGTACAGTAAAATTTACCGTTTTTTAGCTTGAAGGGTAAGCACTTATATCATAATTTTGTGGTCACCACAATTTAAATTCATAGGAGTAAATGTTTATAATTCGATTCATTCTAATATTCTTCCTCATTATCTATTTGCTAGGATATGTATTTAGGTTTATTATAAAGCTCTATCTTAAGCGCTTTCAGCATAGATATGACAATGGAGAAAACCAAAAACAGCAACGCCCCGAAGGGGATGTATTTGTATCCAAAACTGCCCCAAAGGAGAAAGTTGTTGATAAAAATGTTGGTGATTATGTTGATTATGAAGAGGTAAAGGATTAACGCAACATCAATTCAAATGGGCTTACAATAAGTTTATTAACATGTCAATATCGGTAAAGGGGGTAACTAAGGTATTCGGAAAGCAAAAAGCGCTTGACAACGTTTCGTTTTCAGTACCAACATCTAGCGTTGTAGGTTTTCTTGGTCCAAACGGAGCAGGCAAATCAACAATGATGAAAATTATTACCGGATACCTGAAACCCAATGAGGGCGAGGTAGAAGTGAATGGAATATCAATTAATGATGGCAATATAGATTTCAGGAAATTTATAGGTTATCTACCCGAGAACAATCCACTTTATACAGATATGTACGTTAAGGAGTACCTATGCTTTGTTTCGAAAATTTATGGGCTTGGTGGATTGGGAATAAAAAGGGTAAACGAGTTGACAGAACTTACCGGTATTGGATACGAGCAGAATAAGAAGATAGGTCAATTATCCAGGGGTTTCAGACAGAGGGTTGGCCTTGCACAGGCTCTACTAAATAGGCCATCGGTATTAATCCTCGATGAGCCAACAAGCGGCCTTGACCCAAACCAAATTGTTGAAATTCGAAAAATTATTGCCGATGTAGGCAAGGAGAAAACAGTACTTCTCTCAACGCATATTATGCAGGAGGTTGAGGCTATCTGTAGCAGTGTGATGATTATTAACAAGGGTAAAATAATAGCGAATGATACAACGCAAAACGTTCTAAAAAGCCAAAGTGTAAAAGGGCAAAGCGTACATATTGAATTACTTAAAGGTGTTGAAGAGAGTTTATTAGCAAAAATTCCCGGCGTTGAGGAGGTTGTGAAGCAGATTGAGCCTAACAGTTGGATCCTAAATACCACTAAAGCAGATGATATACGTCCAAGTATATTTACCTTTTGTGCAGAGCATAAGTTAACGCTTATTACCCTTAAGCAAAAATCGATGCAAATGGAAGAGGTTTTTCAGACTCTTACAAAGGAGTAACTTAGTGTTTATGCCTTGCCATCAGCCTTTAGTCAATATTCAGCATTTCCCTTTGCTCTATTTCTAAAAATCAGCTAATTTCGAAGTTTATAGACGATATCATCATTATGCTCGATAGCAAGATTGATATTTAAACAAGCACATTACAAATGAAGACAATTGTTGCGGGTGTAGATATTGGCGGTACAAACACCGTGGTTGGTTTGGTGACTAGAGATGGCGAATGTATTGCCGAGACCACATTTCCAACACAATCTCATATTAATTTTAATAAGTATTTGGAACGGTTAGCTTCGGAAATATCTGCATTAATAAAAATGCAGCCAAGTACTTATTCTCTGGTAGGGGTAGGGGTTGGCGCTCCAAATGGATGCTATAATACTGGCAATATTGTTGATGCAGCAAACCTCAAATGGAAAGGATCGTTGCCTTTAGGTAGTGGGCTCAATTCGCATTTAAACGTTCCCATTGCCGTAAGCAACGATGCCAATGCAGCAGCTTTGGGTGAGATGCTTTATGGCGGCGCCAGAGGGATGAAGAATTTTATTGTCATTACGCTTGGTACTGGTTTGGGAAGTGGTATTGTGGTTGATGGCAAACTAGTACTCGGTTCCGATGGCTTTGCTGGTGAACTTGGGCATACCGCAGTAAAAGCCTATGGGAGACAATGCGGATGTGGAAAATCGGGTTGTTTAGAAACCTACGTTTCTGCTCCAGGGTTAAGGCGAACAGCCTTTAAACTTTTGGCCGACTCCATTGAGCCCAGTGCCTTACGCAACTATTCCTACGATCAAATTTCGGCAAAGCAAATTGGCAACCTTGCTGAACAAGGAGATGCAATATCGATTGAAGCCTTTGAGTACACGGGGGCAATTCTAGGTATGAAACTTGCCGATGTGGTTGCAATTCTGAGTCCTGAGGCAATTTTCCTTTTTGGTGGTTTGAGCAACGCAGGTAGGCTGCTTTTTGAGCCAACAAAAAGGCATATGGAAAAGAATCTTTTCTCAAATTTCAGGAATAAGGTACAAATACTCCCGTCAGGTTTAAATGGGGAAAACGCCGCCGTTATAGGTGCAGCAGCGTTAATATGGCAAGATTTAGACAAAAACGTTTAATCCTACTCAATCTCACTCAAGGGTTCTATTCCTTCTGTCGGAAGTTTTGTAAATCTCGTATCGCCAAGCAAGATGGTCGATAAGGGCTCCATTCTTATCATAAACCTTTATCTGTTGCAAACGCTTATCGCTTCTATAGATAAACTCTTTTCTTTTTAGGATATCTCCACTGCTTTCTATAATCGTTTTCTCTGCTATACTTCCATCATCTGTATATGCGTATGCATATGTTTTGGTTATCCTAGGCTTACCTATTTTGTCGAGAGTTACCGTTTCTTCAGCAATTCTGTTAAGGCTATCGTATGCAATTTCCTTTTGTAAAAACACGATGGAATCGGGTGGAGTTGCACGCTTCCCTTTCACTTTCCTATATATTTCGTTGCCTTTAGCATCATACTTAAAGGTTGTCTTGTAAATTCTCTTACTCCTTTCGTTATATCCTGTTGCTTTAGTAACAAGACCAGTATTTCCATAGCTGTACTCTTCTCTAACACCAAGTGTAGTATCGTTTTGGTTAACAAGGTAAAGGCTAAGCGAAACAAGTTTCTGCTTTTCGTTAAGGACGTACTTCTCTATTCGGGTAAGTTTTTCTTTGTAAAAGAAATCGGTTTTTACCTTTTGCAATCCATTAAAATAATGCCAACGATAATTGCTGGGATAGTGGGTTTCCCAATCAAAGGAAATTTCGGTATGTAGTCGCCCAAGCGAATCATATATAAGCTGATTGATTGCGAAAAACGTTGAGGTTCGTTCGTTGTTTTCAATTACATATCGCGAGTTTACAGTTACCCGGTATATGTTTTCTGGCTTCTCAACTTGCGCATAAAGCAAGTTAACACTTATAAAAAGCACAGCCAAAAGGGCTAATAATCTGTTAAATGGTTGATTTTTCATACTCATAATAATTTTTGAGATGATATAAGCACAATATTACCGTTGTTCTACCTCAACTTCTTTATTAAAGAGTTCCATCGATTTATTTTTCTTAATTCTATCTACAGGTTTAAGTTTTCCCATATTTAAATCTTTTTTGCCCTTGTTTAATGATGGGGAAATAATTTTTTCGGGCATTGGTGTAAATCTAATGGAGATTTTTGAAATCTCGGCATGCTTAAGCCATCTTCCGGTCTGGGGTTGGTTATCAATAATGTAGCCCACAAAGTGGGTCATGGTAGTATCGGTAAGCATACATCTTAAAATAACGGTCCGTTTCTCACCATCCTTTAAGTATTCTTCCTGTTTTGGGCTAAACCTATAATCAGGGGGCTCTTCCTCGGTATAAAACCATACATGCATCGATGGAGATAACGACTCGTCCTCGGGTTTTACAATTACATCAGCACTAACAGAATACAGCCCGGCACCTTGTGTTGGCACTTTAAAATACAATCGTTCATTGCCTCCATCCTCAGGGAGTTTCCAACTCTTCTTATTCGTCCAAAGATTGCCTTCTTGGTTTTCTATCTCCTCTTCTTTTTCTATCTCCCTTGATAAAGCTTGGGATTTTACAGTCTCAATGATTGAGAGCTGACCTACTACCTTATCCAGTAGTTCCTCAAGTTCCCTAGGATTATCCATATAGTAGTTAACGGTTTTTACAAATACATCCTCGGTGTAGCCGTATTTTTCTATAATTGGCTTATAGTATTCAATGGAATCCTTTCGCGATAACTTAAGGGTTAAATTTGATGTGTTTGTAATAGCATCGGTAATAAAAACCTCAGACAGAATACTCACCATATCCTTTTTAGGAATATGCTTTTCTTTACAGCCCATTTGAATAAGCGTAAGCAGCCCAAAGCAGATGGGGATAAGATATCGAAGTAGTTTATTCATAATTAAGAGTTGAAAGTACAAATATATAAAATTCAAGAATGGATATGTATATAATTAAAAGAGCAAGCACAAGGCTTGCTCTTTTAATTATTATGTGATGGTTCGATTTACTTAAGTTTATCAAACTTGTAACCAATCATAATCTCGTGCGATCCGGCGTTGTATTTTCTAATTCCAGTGAGCGAATAATCAAACGAGTAGCCAAATAGGTATCTATCATACTGATATCCGAACAGAAGCGATATCCCATCCTGCCAACGACCAGAAATTCCACCCCAGAACTGATCGCGATAGGTAACCTTTGCATTTAAATCCACTTGGATAGGACCACTAATCATATATTTAAACAAAACCGATGGCTCAAGCATAAAATCGCTATTGAGCGTGAAAAGCATTCCGCCTGTAAGCATGTAATGTTGTCTAAGCTTGTTAATACCATAGGTATGAACTTCTTCTCCGTTTACCTCAGTGTACTTGTCGGTAACATAAAGTTTTTGTCCAAACAGTTGGTGTACCGATGCTCCAAAAAAGTATTGGGTTGAGTAAAAAAGCACACCAATGGATGCATCTGGTGTAAAAACCGATTTTGTACTTTGGTCTATTGCAGGGTCGATAACAATAGCATCATACTCAAACTTTGAACCATCGGCGCGGAACATCATAAATCCAAGCGATAAACCACCCGATACCCTCATCCCATTATCCGAGATTTGCATATTATATGAGTAGGAGAATAGCCCTCCGGTCCGGCTGGTTGGGCCTGTAATATCGTGGTAAAGATTACCTCCAAAGCCCATATCCTTTGATCCATGGGGACCGTATGCACTTATGCTATAAGTTTGTGGTGCATCCGTTAACCCTACCCATTGAAACCGGTTGTTGTACCTCATTTGGTAGTAGTTTTGAGTACCGCCTTCAGCCGGATTAATCAGGTATTTGTTAAACATGTACTGCGTAAACTGAGGTAATTGCTGAGCGTTGGATTGAAGTCCATTGAGCAAGACTATTGCTACTGCTACTAATACTACCCTTTTCATATTTCGAAAGTTTAAATGTCTAAGTATCATATTCTTTATCGTACTATGGTAACTGAACCTGAAATGGGCTTCCACTTACCGCTACCCGGAACGTTAAAGCTAATAACATAATAGTAGGTACCTGTTGGCAAATCTTTACCATTCTTATTTCTACCATCCCAACCTTTTGTTGCTTCCGAAGCTTTGGCAGACCATAGTTCGGCTCCCCAACGGTTAAATATGCTAATCTGTAGGTTCGGGAAAATATCTGCATACGGAACAAACCAAAGGTCATTTATCCCATCACCATTGGGTGAGAATACGTTGGACATTCGAACTTTGCTAAGTATCCTAGCCTTAAGTTCAATGTTCTCAACACATCCAAACTGCGACATAACATATCCTACAATTGGGATATACTGCTCTTGCTTGTTCGTAATTAGGTTTAATAATGTCCCGGTTTGGAAACTTTCGTATTGACCTGTTGGGAACATAACCGTTGCGTTCTTTTCGTTGAATGGTGCAAAGAATGGAGAATCCCATGCGTAACTTAGGGTATAATCTGCGGCCTTGGTTCTAATCTCAACAGGATATTCCGTATCCGCTAGCACCGTGATAACGGTAGTATCTGCAGGATTATTAGGATCATTACCAATCCTGAATGCAAGTAAATCGGAATTGGAGAAGAATGGATGATCATCTCTCACTAAATAAGGACCAATTTCAGGGTATACGTTAATAGTATCACGCCTTTGCTCAAGACATCCCTTACTACTAACAACCCTCACAAGAATGACTTGGGTTACATTAAGCGTAGGAGTTGTGTACGAACTAGTGGTTCCAATTATTAAGTTTTCATTTTGGGTTAAATTGTACCACTCAAACTGGGCTGGAGAACCGAATGTGCCTTGAACAGGTATTGTTGTAAGATTAGCAACTTCACCAAAACAATAGTTTGGCTCCATATCAATTCCCACTTCAAAATTATTAGCCTCATTGAATGGGATAATAAAGGGAATATTATCCTCACATCCTTTTTGGTCGGTTACTAAAGCATAGTATTCTCCAGCTTGCAACTCGTTTACAGCCCAAAGGCCATCGCTATTCTGCATATGTCCAAAGCCTTTCCTGTACCATTTAATATTGAAGTCTGCATCAAACACTCCGTTACCACCTGTTATGTTATTGATGCTAATGGTACCATCATTTCCTTCTGGAGCAATTCTACATTTTGCCATAGTAACAGTAGCGTTAACATCAAAAGGATCAGGGCCAGGAACAACCACCATTTCACTGGTTTCACAGCCATTTTCATCGGTAACTGTTAATGTATAACTTCCAGTCCCAACTTCAATTAAATCTAACCCTTCCTGTCCGTTACTCCAGCTATAGGTATATTCACCTGTACCACCAATAACCTGCATTTCAACAATATCCAATGTATCGTTGTGGCATGTAAGTGTCTCAATAGGTGAGGTTAGCGTAGTAATAATTATGGCATCGGGTTCTGTTAGCGTAACGGTTTCAGAGAACTCACCTTCAAAGATAAATGCACAACCGTTATCGTCAACTATGGATAGTGTGTATTCGCCAGCAGGTAAGGAATTGAAAATTCCATCGGTGTTCTGTTCTATGCCGTTAGGTCCGTCAATAGCATAAGCTATTGGTTCAGTACCACCAGATACAAGCATTGTTATGCCACCGCTGTCATTGTTATTGCATAACAGATTGTAGGTAAAGAACGATTCCATTGTCATTCCCTCTGGGTATTCAATCAGAACATCCTCAACAATGTACTCACAACCATTCTGATCGGTAATGGTAAAGGTATAGGTTCCCTCAGCAAGTTCATCTACCATAAACCCTTGTGCATTGCCAGAATCCCAGGTAATGTTGTATCCATAAACAAATGGAGTACCACCTTGTATGTCAAACACAACAATTCCCTCAGCTAGGTTGGTATAGCAATTTGGAACGGTAATAATGTAAGTAACCAAATAGGGATCCGGTTGGGTAATTTCGAAAAACGCACTAGATTCTACATTTTCGGTATCAGTTGCTAATACTGTGTATAGCCCAGCGCAAAGATTAATATAGGTACCACTGATTGCATCCCAATGGGGTTCCATATCGAAAGGTTGTCCATCAAGTGTCCAATCAAGTGCTTGAACTACACCGCCTAGTGCGTTTAGCGTAATCGTCCCATCGCAAGCATCGTTGCATTTTACATGGGTGCCCGAAAGTAACACAGTGAATTGCGATAGCGATACATCCTCAATGGCCTCGCAGCTGAATATATCGCGAACAATAATGCGGTAAGCGCCTACCCCAAGGTTGGTAAATGTATGCGATGTTAAACCCGTATCGTCAAAGTTATTTACTAGATTCCATACTCCAGCAATCTGATCCCATAGATGAAGCTCGTACCAGTAGTTTGGATTTCCGCCAGTTATATTTACCTCAATGCTACCATCAAAATCTAGAGATGTTGTAGGAGGAGTAAGTACTGGGGTTATTATTATCTGTGGTGATTGGTTAATGGTAACCTCAAGTGTAACTATACAGAAGTTATCATCTTTAACCCTAACGGTATAGGGGCCTGCTGGTAAACCCGTAAAGGTATTACCTGTTTGCCAACCTCCGTCACCCGCAGTAATAGTGAATTGCGGAATTCCCACTTCGCCACTGTAAATAACTTCAAGTTCTCCGGTTGATTGTCCGTAGCAGTTTACATCGGTTACAATCACATCGTCAATTTGGAGCGATGTTGGGCTAGTTAATGTTTCTGTTGTAGTTGTAGCGGGACCACAACCATTTGTATCGGATACCTCAACGTAGTAATCGCCAGCGGCAAGGTTGATGAAAACACCATCAGTATTGTCGCTTAAGTAAGCACCATTTCTATAGATAGTATAGGTGTATAAACCGCTTCCTCCTTGTGCTTCAGCAATAATAACGCCAGCATTTGATGTACCATCCGGATCACAGGTTGGACTCACAGCAGTTGTAATGGCTATTGTTACCTCGTCGGGCTCAGCTATTGTAATTACTCTTGAAGTATTGCAACCGTTGGCATCGTTAACGATTAGTGTGTAATCGCCAGCAGGAATACCGGCAAAGCTAACCCACTCATCTACATTGCCATTCTGAGTGTCAATAACCACATTGCTTATATCCTCTAGGACGTATGTATATGGAGGCGTACCTTCAGTAGCCAAAGCCGTAAACGAACCATTATCGCCATGGCAGAGTGCATCAGTTATTACAGTACTAATGTCAATAGGGTTAGGCTCAGTAACGGTCAGCTCATCTGAAAATACAGGACCACAGTTATTAGCATCAGTAATCGTTATAACGTAAGTGCCTGGTGCAAGCGGAGCAAATGTTCCATTATTGGTTTGAGTAATAAACCCTACCACAGGGATACCGCCTTGAGTAATAGTATAGAATAAGTCAGGTGTTCCACCAGTTGCTGATAGGGAAATTTCTCCGTCGTTTGCTCCAAAGCAAGAGATATGGGTTATTGTAATTAAAAGCGGATCTATCTCAATAGCAACAGGCTCGGTAATTGTAATTGGCGCAGAATCTACAGGCCCACAATTATTGGCATCGTTAATTGAAACTGTATATGTTCCTGCTGGTAAATCGATAAACTCAACAGGATTAGTATCGTTTGCAGCTATCGGATCGCCAACTTGGTTGCTAGCCCCATCGTATAGGGTGTAGGTGTAGGGTAGCGTTCCGCCCTGACCTGCAATGGTAATGCTTCCGGTAGGAACTCCATTACAATCTAAGTCTTGAACGATGAGCGAAGCAGGATTAAACTCAAGCACATCGGGCATGATAACGGTTAGCATTCCAGAACCAAGCTCGCTGCATGTTGGGAATTTAGCATCACGAACAATAACCTCATAGTTGCTAGCTGCCGCTAAACTAGTAAACTCAACCCAATCGCCACTGTTTACATTCGTAAAGTTGGCTTGCTCAACACCACCCATGTATAGGGTTATGGTGTAAGGCTCGTTCCCTCCGGTACTCATTGCACGGATTATACCCTCGGGGCCCGAGAAGTTACATGATATATCTACAGTCTCAGTATCGAGCGTAAGCTCATCGGGACTAGTAATTGTAAAGAGTTCAGTTAGTAAGCAGTTATTGTCATCCCTAATCTCCAGGGTGTAATCTCCCGCAATAAGATTTACGAAAACATTAGATGCTTGAGGTCCGGCATAAGGATTACCTTCGAAGAGTAGCGTATAGTTTAATGCTCCTGTTCCACCCGAGGTAGTAACATTTATCTCTCCGTTTGTATCGCCAAAACATTCGTTGTGTGTTAGTGAGATGTCAGAAATAACAATTTGGGGTGGTCCCGTAATTGTAACTACTCTGGTAACCTCACAAGCATTAGCGTCGTTATTGCGGTCTCTAACCCTAACTATATGATCGCCAACACCAAGATTATTGAAATATCTTATTGTTGTTGCGTTTGAAATTCGTTGCCAAATGCCTGTATCGTCTACTGATACCCATTTAATTCCTGTTCCGCCAATTACATTAGTTATGGAGATTGATCCATTGGTGTTGTACCAACAACCTGTAACATGAGTTGGGGTAGTGGAAAAGGTAATTTCAGCAGGCTCATCGATAGTAACAGGCAGTCCGTTGTTGCCAGTTACAATACAACCTGCATCGTCTTTAACCCTAACATAGTATAGGATTCCTAGTCCACCGGGTAAGTTATCGAATATTGGGTCGGTTTGCCATACTGGTGGCTCCATAATGGAGAATTCATAGTTTCCAGAGCCTCCATTAACGTTACTAATTATAATAGAGCCTTCATTAGCTCCAAAGCACGATTCGATATTGGTTATACCATAGTCGAAAATAATTTTACTCGGTTCATCAATATATACTGGGTTACCAGGATACTCGGCCGTACAGCCATTATCATCCATTACCCAAATATCGTAAAATCCTGAGGTTACGTTAAAGCTGTTCGGAATTTCATAAGGGCCAACTTCACCGTAAATAGAGTAAATATAATCGCCTGTACCACCTGTTGCCGTAATTGTGATGGTTCCGTTGGGTTCTCCATAGCAAATAGCATTGGTGATTGCAACGCCAGTAACAATAAGCTGGTTGGGTTGTATAAGCACTATATCAGACTGAGTGGCTGGTGTACAGCCATTGGCATCGGTTACTACAATTCTGTATTGGTTGCTTGCAACAAGGTTTGAGAAGGTTGCAGGTGCAGGATGCACAGGATTTTGTGTATTAACAAGTGTAGCACCGTTGTATAAAGAGTAAACAAAGTTAGGTGTTCCGCCTAGCGCAAGTACCTCAATTGAACCTGTGGCATCACCAAAGCATCCACCAAGGTCGGTAATGCTGGTAACGGTAAAGTAATCAATTTGGATAGGTGCAGGTGCGGTTATGGTTACCGGTACGTCATAGTTGCAAAGGTTAGCATCCTGTATATTAATAGTATAGTTGCCTTCGGCAAGTCCGCTAAATGTACCTGAACCTTGGAAATTGATATCGTTTATGCTGTATTGATAAGGAGACGTACCTCCAGTTCCAGAAATAGTAACCTCTCCATCGGTACTATCAGAGCAGTTTACGTTTGATTGGTTGATAATTGATCCGCCCAGAGCAGTTGCTGGTTGCGTAATGTTTACAGGAACAGTTGCTGTACACAAATTGGCATCTCTAATGGTAATAATATAGTTACCTAATGCAAGATTACTAAAAGTGCCAGAGGCCTGAAAATTGATCCCGTCCATGCTGTACTCATAAGGTGTAGTTCCATTGGCACCTGCAACGGTAACCTCACCATCGTTTCCACCAAAACACGAAACATTAATCTGATTGGTAATTGTTCCGCTAAGTGGCGCTATGGGTTGAGTTATGGATACTGTTACATCGTAGGTACACATGTTATCGTCGCGAACGGTTACTGTGTAACTACCCGCAGTAAGCCCTGAGAATGTTCCCGATACCTGAAATGCAATACCATTTATGCTGTACTCATAAGGAGCAGTACCTTGAGCACCTGCAACGGTAACCGCTCCGGTGTTATCGCCAAAGCACTGAACGTTTGTTTGTGTAGTAATCGATCCGGTAAGCGGAGCAGCGGGTTGAGTTATTGTAACTGGAACACCAGTAGTACAAAGGTTTGCATCTCTAACGATTACCGTGTAGGAGCCTGCTGCCAAACCAGTGAATGCCCCTGAAGCCTGAAAATTGACTCCGTTAATACTATAATTATAGGGCGGTGTACCGTTATTACCGCTAACGGTAACTGCGCCGGTGTTGTTTCCGAAGCAAAGTACATTGGTTTGTAGGGTGATAGATCCCGCAACAGGGGTTGCAGGTTGTGTAATGGTTACAGCAACGTTATGGGTACAAAGGTTCGCATCCCTAATGGTTACGGTATGGTTTCCTTGAGTTAGGCCAGTGAATGTTCCAGAAACCTGAAAACTGCCACCGTCGATGCTGTACATATATGGAGCAGTTCCATTGCTACCTGCAACGGTAACCTCGCCATTGTTACCACCAAAACACAATACGTTAACCTGATTGGTTATTGATCCTGTAAGGGCAGCAGCAGGTTGGGTTATGTTAACGGGTATATCAAAGGTACACAAGTTGTTGTCGCGAACGGTTATTGTGTAAGGGCCTGCAGTTAAACCAGTAAAAGTACCCGATACCTGAAAACCGCCTCCATTTATACTGTACTCATAAGGAGGTGTGGCATTGGCACCTGCAACGGTAACTTCACCATTATTGCCTCCAAAACACGATACATTAACCTGATTGGTTATAGAGCCAGTAAGAGGTGTAGCAGGCTCAGTAATGGTAACAGGTACATCAAAAGTACATCCGTTGTTGTCGCGAATAGTAATTGTGTAACTACCAGCAGTTAATGCTGAGAATAGTCCGGAGGCCTGAAAACTGATACCATCAATACTATACTCATATGGGGCAGTTCCGTCGGCACCGGCAACAATAACCTGACCATTGTTGCCCCCAAAGCACAATACATTATCCTGATTGGTTATTGATCCTGTAAGTGGAGCGGCTGGTTGAGTTATTGTAACTGGAACACCAGTAGTACAAAGGTTTGCATCTCTAACGATTATAGTATAGGGACCTGCTGCCAGATTAGTGAATGTTCCCGAAGCCTGAAAAGTGGTTCCGTTTATGCTATAATTATAGGGAGGTGTTCCGTTGGAACCGTTAACGGTTACCTGACCAGTGCTATTGCCAAAGCAGAGCACATTGGTTTGTGCGCCAATAGAACCTGCAACAGCTGTTGCAGGTTGAGTAATGTTTACTGAAACAGGGTAGGTACAAAGATTTGCATCTCTAATGATTACAGTATAGTTTCCATTTGCTAGTCCAGTGAAGGTTCCAGAAACCTGAAAATCAACACCGTTAATGCTGTACTGATATGGAGCAGTTCCTTGCGCACCTGCAACGGTAACCTGACCATTGTTGCCTCCAAAGCACGATACGTTAACCTGATTGGTTATTGATCCTGTAAGGGCAGCAGCAGGTTGGGTAATGTTAACAGCCACGTTGAAGGTACAAGAGTTGGAGTTTCTGATGGTTACGGTGTAGGTTCCCATAGTTAAACCAGTGAATGTGCCCAAAGCCTGAAATGGTGCACCATCAAGGCTATACTCGTATGGTGCGCCGGCACCACTCCCTTCTACGGTAAACTCGCCATTGTTACCACCAAAACACGATACGTTTTGCTGAGATGTGATACTGCCTGAGGGTAAGCTGTTTACTGTGATAGTAGCATTATCTTCTGCAAAAGAACATACGCCAGGGGGATCGTTGCTTCTAAGTATAAGGTTAACCGTTGTGCCATCTTCGCTTGCATGAGGAGTGTAAAAGGCATTTAGTGCAGTTCTACTGGGGTTAAAGGATCCCAAACCACCAATCCACTCTGCCGATGATGCTGAACCACCAAAAGAACCATTAAGTTGAACGGATGATGTTGCGCAAACCTCATAGGGGCCGCCGGCATCAACAGTTGGAGCTTCATCAACATCAATATCAAATTCTATAAATTCCGGAATTGTTGGGCAGCCTTCATTATAACCATAAACCCTATAGGTCCATGTGCCAGTTGAAGGGGGTGTTTCATTAACAGTAGCAGCAGTGCTTCCAATAGATTGCATGTCGTTTCTTCTTTCCCAATAGTAAAAAGAGGTACCGCTTGCTTCGAGCATAACCGCTGATCCTTCGCAGCTATTGTGTGGGGATGAGGTGGGGAAGTCGAGATATAAATTATCGCTTGAGTAAACAACGATGGTTTGTGTTACGGTATAGGTACCATATCCAGTTTTAGTTGCACTAAAAGTTAAGTAGTATGTGCCGGGGTTGGGGCAGTTAAATGTAACAAATGGAGCATTTACATCATTAATAAATGCAGCTGCTGTACCGCTCCATGCAGGACTGTTAATTGTATAAGGATTTGTAGGAGGATTATTAGTTACTCCCCAGAAAAAGAAAATATCGGACCCAGCACAAACAGGCACAGGATCGCTCATGTTTATCTGAGTTTGGGTTTTGTTATTGATTGTTACTGTAAGCGTTGCAAAAGCATTGCTACCGGTAAAACCCAATATTGATAAAACGGCAAGAAGGGTGTAAATCCTTTTCATAATATTTTAGATTATGTTATTCATTTCAGCTTGTTGAAAAAAGGCCAAATTTTGTTGAAAAATATTGGATGTAAAGAACGTTGGAACTCAAAATACTCCTAATTTATAAAGCGAAAGTAGATATTTTTTCATTATGCACAAAAACATACCCCTAAAAATTAGCATGTTAGCGCAATTGGTATAACTAAGAGGCATTAATTATTTAAATCGAAAAAAATTAAAATACCTGATAATCAATGTTATAATGCGTTTTCTTTATGCTTATTGGCTTATACATCATTTGTACGATTATTTTTGCGCAAATGTTCAGAATTTAAAAGGCGTATTCATGCCATTTACACTAATGTTCTGCCCGTTTACGGGCAATTTCGTTGCTTTAGCCTATCTTTTTGCAATATTAACCCATATTAAACAATAACCCTGCCAGCTGTTATAACTATTTGTGAATTTGACGAATGCGTAAAATAATGTGATTAAACCAATGCCGAAAGTGGGCATATACTAGTTTTCTATTAAAATAACATTAAATAAACCCTAAAGACGGTTAACAGATGGTTTGTGGGTTATGAAATTATGTAAAGTAGATTTCCATGAAAAATATTGGCTCAAGAATGGAACATATTGATTGTATTTTCGAATACATTAATATGAGAATCAATTAAATGAAAGGAGAGAGAGCTATGAAAACAAATTTCTTTTGTCCGAAGTGCCAAGGGTACTTAAGCGTAGCCGATAAGGTTGTTTTTGCCATTAAAAAGAAGGGCTTGGATGGTGGTTTACTTTTGTTAAGCCCCAATCTGGGGGAATACACCTATGAATATCATCCAAGCATTGAGCTAATTGAAGGCGAAGAGATTGACTTTTTCTGCCCAATGTGTGGGTACGATTTAACCCTTGAGGGAGTCAAAAAATTGGCTAGGGTTAAAATGCAGATAGACGATAAGGAGACATTTTGGGTAGTATTCTCCAAAAAGAAAGGGGAGAGATGCACCTATAAAATCTCCGATGGAGGGGAGAAAGAATCTTTTGGGGAGCATTCGGGTTTAAATATTGACATTTTGAGTATTAATCTACTGAAATAGGATTACGTAAGGGAAATGTGATGAAGGGATGAAGAGCTGATCAGTGGCTTCGAGAGCCACTTCGATGAACACTTCGGCAAGCTCAGTACACCGCTCAGTGCATCGCTCAGCTACCTCTAAACAATGTCGATATATGGTTATTGGAGCATTGCTTTTGGCAAACAAGAGATTCTTTTCTTTGTCAGTGACTTCGAGAGCCTCAGTCACCAGATTGGCCGCTTGGTGAGGCTCATGTTTAGAAAGGCATAACAGATTGCTTCTCCGCCAACTGGCGGATCGCAATGACGAGAAGGAAACGCACCCCTTCACATATTTAAGTATTTTGATAATTACCCATTAAACTAAAGCCCTTGTAAGTTTTTAAAAACCTACAAGGGCTTTGAAATATTAAGGATGAAACACTAAAGCACTCCCTTTTGCTCTTACTGCTATTCTAGGGTATCTTTATGCACCTAACGCTTACCGCATCTTCTCTACTATTTGCGTCAGTGCCTAGAAGATTTAACTCACTAACTTCTTCGCTATCATGCGTTAGGCTGTAAACTGTGTTTGCTGTCTGGTTAACCTCCGTGGCAGACCAAAAATATGCTTCTTGTGGTTGGCCTGAGGGTGTTCCGTAGTAATACCCCGATGAGCCTTGATAGCCTGCAGGTATTGCCGAAAAACCACTTGAGTTAGTTGCGCCAGTGTTTGGAGAGTCCCATAGACCCTCGATGTCCATTTCTACTGCCTTTAATTTTCCGCCGGCAAGGTTTACTCCTCCTAAGAAGGTAAAAAGTTCAGTCCAATCACTATTATCTGGCAACCTCCATCCTGCTGGGCAAAGACCACGAGCATCCTTAATAACCCCATGAGAGTATACCATTCCATAGTTATGACCCCAATAATTCAGATTGGGATGATAAGTGTAGTAAGGGACGTTGGGTTCAGGAATATTCCCTGCGTAAATATAGTTAATAGGATCGCCATTGGCGTAGTTAACCGTATGGAGGTTTTGGCCCATCCATGTTTGAGTACCAATTACAACCTCGGGGTAACGGGTAGGAGGAAATACAATACTGTCGATCCAGGCACAATCGGATCCAGAAGATACAGAATAATCCTTTTTGTACTCCCATGTAAGCGTGGTGGCTCCCGCTGGAATTGTAAATGAAACCTGTTCCCAATCTAATTCGCCTGACCACATGCCAAATTCTACTCCGTTTACCATAAAACGTAAGATATCGGAATAATCCTCACTGCTAACCTTACGAAGGAATTTAACTTGACCGCCAATGCTTTTGAAAAATATGCTTAAAGAAGCTGATTGATCATGGCCAATGGTCTGAGATCGAGCAGAGAAAGTTCCTTCTCCAGCTAGATTATTATCGATAATCCAGCCAGTTTCGCCCTGTGTCCAAAAACTAACAAAGTTGCCCGTTTCAAAATCTTCGAACTCTGGGCTCTCGATTGGCAATTTAAACTCTATTTGGTTACCATAACCTGTTCCCTGGTTGTTAGTTGCGTATGCCCTTAGATAATACTTTGTATCGATTTCTAGTCCTGTTATTTGGCTAGTGAATGTATCGTTAACGCTTTCGGAGGTTGAGCCCAGATTATCTGTTAGTGTAGGCGATGGGCTTTGGCTCCAAACCAGACCAACACTAGTTATTGTACTTAGCCCTTCGTAAACTATTTTACCGCCAGAAGATGCCGAATTGTTGGTAAAGTTGTCTAAAGGGATTGTTGTTAAAATAGGGATACCGGTATCCTTTATGCACCTTACGGTGAGTGCATCCTCCGCATTCATTTGTATATCATAGCCCCAGTTGTTATTGGTGGTTGCTTCAGCACTATAAGTTACAAGAGTTAGAACTTTATTCCTATTGGGGTATTCACTTTCAGATAGTGACCAGATTGAAGCGCCAAAGGAATTCTGTTCAAAATAGCCCCATGAACTCCAAAAGCCTGCAGGAACTGCTGAAAAACCACTTTCGTTTGTGGCACCTTCATTTGGAGCTTCCCAGGAACCAGAACCAAGGGTTCCAATTGTTTTCATTTTTCCACCGGCAATGCTTTGTCCGCCCAATGTGTTAATTACCAATTCCCAATCCTCAATATAGGGAAGCCTAAATCCAGTAGGGCAAATACCCCGGGCATCTAAAATTGTGCTATAGGAGTATAACTTGCCATGGTTTACAGCATTTACTCCTGGATCTGGATTAAAAGTATAGAAGTTGCGCGAGGTGTCTGCCTGAGTTGCCATCTCATCTGAATTGTTAAACTGTGTTGTGTTAAGGTTTTGGGCCATCCACTCCTGCTCACCAATTTGGGTTGTAAAATATTGGTTTCCCTGTATATCGGTAATAATAGCCTTATAGGTTTTTATTAGCATGGCTTTACTATACTTTACACCATTGCCATTTGAGGCGTAAGCTTTAACGTAATAGGTTGTATTTGGAACTAGCCCAGTAAAGGAGTGTGCAAATTCTCCAACTTCGATTATCGGATCAGAGAAGTGGTGGGCATTATTTAAGATTGTTGGATCGGGGGTAAGCCCAACAACAAACCCTCTGGCAGTAAGCGGAGCTTCGGGGTCGCTTCCATCGTCAACCACTTTTGATGAAGCGCTAAAGGAGTTAATACCGATATTGCTAATGTATGGTGTGTTGATTAATGGAAGGCCTTGCCCCCAGATACATCGAACGCTTTGGCCACTGTTAGCATCATCGGTATAAACTCTGGCAGTTGAATCATATTTATTTAAATAAAGTTTAAAAACATTGGTAACTTGATCCTCGCCTGCCTGTGAAGTATTGGTCCACCAATATCCATTATCATGCATTTCAGCAAAATAACTACCATAATATGAGCCTCCAGGTAATCCAGTAAAACCACTTTCGTTGGTTGCCCCAGTATTAGGGCTATACCAATGCGTATCGCCAGTTTCTTTAAGTTTTCCGCCAGCAACCTCTTCTCCTCCAAGGAAGGTAATAAGGTCTTCAAAATCGTCTTTAGAGGGGACGTGCCATCCTGCAGGACAAAGATTATCAAGCGCTACTGTATATCCATTGTATGCAGCGCCATAAATTGGTTCCTCGTGCATAGCATATGCAGGGGTTCCTAGGAGTGACCATTCGGTACCAATCTCAGATCCATCGTTAAGCTTTGTTGTTTTCAGGTTCTCGCGCATCCAGCATTGATCATTTATTACGACTGTTGAGTATTCGTTTTGATCGATATCGGTTATGGTTCCACAGTTAGCAAAGTCGGTTGTTGTGATTATAATTGAATTGCTATATGTGGTTCCAGCTTCGTTGGTTGCAAATGCCCTTATATAGTATGTTGCATTTGCAGCTAGCCCTACTATAGTAGTATTAAATGGTAAAGCATCATATAAAAAAGATATACCTTGGTTAATCTCAATACAAGGTAAAGGTTCTGTACTCCAAACAAAGCCCTTGCTTATCGTTGGAGCACCACCATCTTTTGTAATTCTTGCCGATACATTAGCCGTATTTGGGGTTATGGATTGAGGATTCGAAAGTTTTAGTGAAGGTTGAGTAATATTGCTTTTTATACACCTTATGGACATTCCGTAATTTTCTGGCAACTCTAAATCCAAAATGGACTGGGTATCGTTAGCTAACATATACGAAGCATTGATTGCCTTAAGCCACCACTGTCCTATGTTTCCAAGACCGAAGTATTTAAAATTACCATTAGGATCGTAAAAACCTCCGGGGTAAGCCGAAAAACCACTAAAATTATTGGCTCCTGTGTTGGGTGCTTCCCATCTGGGGTGAGGATTTTGGCCATCAATTCGGCGAGACTTGAGGGCACCCCCTGCAACATCTATACCGCCTAACATATTGGTAAGTTGGTTCAAATCTTCATTGCTTGGCATAACCCAGCCAGTGGGACAAAGGCCACGCGAATCGCGGGTTGCATAGTGGTTGTATAGTAAACCATAGTTGGCAAGCATGGCGGAATCGGTGTCAATACCGGCAATTTCCGAATAAGGATATAGCGTATATGCGCCCTTGGCTATAGTATCCCATTCAGGATGAGAAAGATTTGTAATTATAGGTGAACCATCTCTGTAATGGGTAACTTTTAGGTTTTGGGCCATCCAAACTCTGTTCCCAATTCGAGTAGTGTTGTAGGTGTTGGTGTCAATATCGGTAAGCGTTACTGTTCCAAAATTTCCTGCAAAGTTTATATTTTCATCAGCAGAAACATCCTCGTTAAGATTAACCGTTGGGGTACGGATGTAGGTTGTATCGCTGTTAAGCCTAATCCAATTGTTAAAGCCTTTAATCTGATCGCTAAATCCACCAACAGCAAAGCCTCCTCTGTTTCCCTTTGTGGTATCTTCGAATAGATTGATTTTTACGCTATCGGGGTGGATAGTAATAAAATTTTGTACCGTTTTGGTTTGATCGCTAAATCCCCCAACAGCAAATCCGCCTCTGTTTCCCTTTTTAGATTGAAGTATGTTAAACTGTACTTCATCGGGCATAATGCTCATATATAATGAACCCTCAGACTTTATTTGATCGCTAAATCCGCCAACAGCAAAGCCTCCGCGGTTTCCCTTTATTCCATCTTCTTGAGCAACATTAACAACAGCACCCGATTCGTAAACGGCAAAAACCACTTGATCCGTTGAGTTACGCACCACAAAGATTGGATCTTCAGGTGTTCGCCCCTGCTGTGCAGCAACCTCCACTTTATCGGGATCAATATATATTTGTGAGGTTGATACCCATCCTTGGCCATTATGCCAAAGGGTTTGACCGATTGTTCCCACGCCATCAATCTCAGAATTTGTGAATAGCGCATAGGGCACTGATAGTAGAGGACTAGTGTTTATTAACGTAAAGTTGTTTTCGCTTGGGAGTTTGGCTTCTAATTTTATGTGAAGTTCTTTTTGCCATTGAATTGACGAAAAGTTATTATCAGCATCGATGCTCCCAACAACAATATTTGCTATACCCTTCGGGTCTGTTGTGGTACTGTGAGTTTCGGAGAATACAACTGTACCACCCTCTTGCACTGAAATTATTGAGATTTTAATGTTTACATCCTGATTGTAAAGGGTCATGCCCGTACCATCTTTAAATGCCACCTGCATATTAAAGGTTGTAGGAACTTGTGCAAATGCAATAGCTAGTACTGCAATAAGTTGCAGAAGGGTGAGAAAGTATTTCTTCATGTTAATGGTTTTAGGGTGAAAGTGTTTTGATATGAATCAATTACGTGCAATTTATGCTAATTGTAAGAATCTGTCAAATAAAATTATGTTTTTTTTGAAAGCAGGAACAATATTTTGATTAATAGTCTATTTGAGTAGGCAGATAGTGCTTATGGTGATTGTAATGAGAAGGGGACAGTTTTTAAAGGGGATATACCGGTTGGATTTATTGAAACTTGAAACGGAATAATCTCAACTCCCTTACTGTGGGCTTCAACCAACAACTTAGCATAATCCGGATCGATGCTCCATGCTGGGGCAAAAACAGTAACATCGTTACGCTGGATAATGTAAAGCATCACTGCACGTATGCCCGATTCCTTAACCCTTATTAGGGTTTGTAGATGTTTCTGTCCACGGGTAGTTTGGGCATCGGGGAAAAGAGCAAAATCGCCTTCCTTTAGGGTAACGTTTTTTACCTCAATAAAGCATTTTGAGCTATTGTTTTCAGCAAAAAGATCAAAGCGGCTATCACCAAAAGTTATCTCGCGCTTTACATTGGTATAGCCCTCTAGGCCAGGAATTAACCCTACTTTTACCCACTCAAAGGCAACCAGGTTGGGTACAGATGTATTTACGCCAACCCACCCGTTGTTAATTTTAATCATCTCCCACGTAAACTTGGTTTTACGTTTGGGGTCGTTTACAGGGGATAGGTAAACCTCTGCTCCCTCTTCAAGGCAACTTTTCATCGATCCTGAATTTGTGCAGTGTGCAGTTACCGTTTCGCCGCTATCCAACAATACATCAGCCAAAAATCGCTTGTATCGCTTTATAAGGTGTCCGGCAACTAAGGGAAGAGGGAAATTAATATGCATTTTACTTTTTATCTATATGGATATATATATCGAACAGGCTTTTAATTCCCTTAGGTTCACCAATTATTGTAATAATGTCGCCTTCAAGCAAAAGGGTATCACCCCTAGGGGTAAGCACTTTATCCTTTCGCTGTACCATAGCCACAAGCACATCCTGAGGGAATCGAGTTTCTTTAAGCATCTTATTGATAAGGTGATCGGTGGTTGTATTTGAGAGAAGTTCGAGGGTAATATACCTATCGTTGTGCAACAAGTACTCCTTCATCTCACGCTCGTTAGTGGTTGAGCAGATATGCTCAACAAATTGCTTGCGTTCAACTATATCCATCAGACGCGAAAGTATCCGTAGCTGTAATTTCGGATTATCGGTTCTATTTAGCAGGAAGAAGAATATTCGAATGTTATCTTCTGAGGAAATTCCGCTTTTCTCTACGGGCTTCTCAACCCCAACACTGGATGTTACAATATGGAGCATTGGCCTTTGCAGCGTATCCGACTTTCCGTATAGTATTGATACTCTTGGGATAACCAGCGCAGGATCAATGTTAGTAACTTGAAAAAACTCATTCACTAGGTCTTGATGGCTGGAACCTTCTATTTTTGATGAGAAATCGGTAGAGACTTTGTTTACCAAATCTCTAAAGCTAATCCTATCATTATCCAGTCTCGTAACCTGAGCCTGCACAACCATCTCGTCAAACGGATCGCCATCGCGTAACCCTTTTTCTTTAAGAATAAAAAGTAACTCGTTCTCAAGCCCAACATGCTGCTTTTGCCCGAGCAGCGCAAACCAGTGATAAATGGCCCCCTCGCGCTTTGCGTTTTTTTTAGAATAGTACCGGTACCAGAGCAGGGCAAAAGTCACAATTGCTGCGCTAAAGAGTATGGGGATCCATCCGGCATAGGCAATTAAAATTACCGACGAAACCATTCCAAATATTTGCATCCAAGGGTAAAAAGGTGAGTGATAGCCTGGATCGTAGGACTCTATTTTGCTGTTGCGCATAACTATCACCGCAAAATTTACTAGGAAGAATATAATAAACTTAAATGCTCCAGCCATTTTTGCTATAACCTCAACATTAACGGTTATAATAAGAAATAGCATTAGTGCAGATGTTGCAATAATAGAGTAAACAGGTGTTTTATATTTGCCAACATAGGTAAAAATCGATGGAAGCACCTTATCGCGGGCCATGGCCATTGGGTAGCGCGAAGCCGACATTAATCCTCCATTTGCTGTAGTGGCAAAGGCGGCAATGGCAGCACCAATAATTAGAATACCTGCAATTTTTATGGGAATAATTTTAAAAACAGCATGAGCGGCTGTCCATGCAGGGGTTACATCACTCACAAAATCTGCTTTGGGAATTACCGAAACCATAATAAAAACACCACCAACATAAAGAATGGTTGTTACTATAAGTGAAAGGATCATCCCAAGGGGAATGTTTCGTTCGGGGTTTTTAACCTCTTCTGCAACGCTAGCTGCTTCGGTAAGGCCTAGATACGCCACATATACAAAAGCAGTTGTGGAAATTACGCCAGCAAATCCATTTAAAAAAAACGGGGAATTATCGTTAATCGTTTCCTGTAGGTTAAGTCCAAAGATTGTTCTAAACCCTTCAACCAGGAAAAGCACCATTACCCCCACCAGAAAGAAAACTAGGAAGTTTTGAAGTTTTGTGGTTTTCTTTGATCCTAAAATATTGATAAACATAAAAAGCAGGGTGAGTACAACTGCAATTATGCGGATTGGAAAATCGAAAAAGAGTGCAGTGTAAGCACCTATACCAACTAGCGCAAAGCAGGTTTTTAAAACCAGAGAGAAGTATGCGCCTATTCCTCCAACGGTTCCCATCATGGGGCCAAGGCTTCTGTCGAGCAAAAAGTAAACTCCCCCAGAACGTGGGAGTGCAGTTGCCAGTTCGGCAACGCTAAGCATTGCTGGTAAAATAAGGATTGCAGCTAAAAGATAGGAAATAAAAACAGAAGGGCCAGTGTACTGAGAAGCCAAACCGGGTAAGAGAAAAAAACCTGAACTAATCATTGCTCCAGTGCTAAGGGCAAACACATCAACTAACCCAAGTTCCTTATTCAGCTTATTTTTTGGTTTACTGGTCATGCTGTAAAATTATTAAAAATAATTAAGTACATGTCTTAGCCTAGTTAAAATATGGCAACAATGTTTAAGCAATATTAAATTTTAGCTAAAAGATGGAAACAACATAAATACTCAAACAGCTGCTAGCCAATTAATACCTATCTTTGCATTAAGAAAATTTAAATCAATGGTTAAAAAGAAAAAGAACAAAAAAGGCGAAGGCTTTAATAAGAATATGCTCGTAAAATCGATTATGAGTGTTTTTGCAACTAATCCTTCTAAAAACTTAAATTACAAGGAATTATCGATTGAACTGGGTGCAAAAGACCCTACATCAAAAAGGCTTATCA
The DNA here is from genome assembly GCA_002410065.1 of Bacteroidales bacterium UBA5349. Taxonomy (GTDB): domain Bacteria; phylum Bacteroidota; class Bacteroidia; order Bacteroidales; family Tenuifilaceae; genus Perlabentimonas. The sequence continues at coordinate 196,381 of DHQB01000027.1, forward strand.
ATGAATTATTATACGAATTAGCCGATCAGGGTGTACTAAAAGAGGTTTATAAAGGAAAATTTATGGTCTCAGTGCTATCTACTGCACTTGAGGGTGTTGTTGAGATGGAGGCTGATGGGAGTGCCTATGTAATTACCGACGATAATCAGGAGATTTTAGTATCGGAGCATAACCTAAACCATGCGCTGCATGGCGATAGGGTAAAGGTTGCATTAATCCCCAGGCGTAAGAGAAAACTAATGGAGGCCGAGGTGATAGAGGTAGTATCGCGTGCCAAACGTACTTTTGTTGGGCGTATTGAGGTGGAGCGAAACTATGCATTTGTTATAGCCGATAATAAGCGTATGCCTTATGATATATTTATTCCAAACGATGGTATAGGCAAGGCAAAGACCGGGCAAAAGGTTATTGCAAGAATTACCGATTGGCCTAAGCATACAAAAAACCCGATGGGCGAAATTGTTGAGGTAATTGGTAACCCAGGGGTGCACGAGGTTGAGATGCATGCTATCCTTGCTGAGTTTGAGCTACCCTACCGTTTTCCTAAGGAGTTGGATGTTTATGCCGAGAAGATATCGGAAAAGATTACACAGGCTGATTATAGCGAACGACGCGATTTTAGAGGTGTACCAACTTTTACTATCGACCCGGCAGATGCAAAAGATTTTGATGATGCTCTTTCAATCAGAAGGATTGACGATAATACCTTTGAGATAGGAGTTCATATTGCTGATGTAACTCACTACGTTACACTTGATTCACCCATAGAGCATGAAGCTGTTGACCGAGCAACATCGGTTTATTTGGTTGATAGGTGCGTACCCATGCTACCCGAAAGACTTTCCAATTTTATTTGTTCGCTCAGGCCCAATGAGGAAAAGCTTTGCTTCTCAGCGGTTTTCGAGATGGACATAGAGGGGAATGTGCTTAAGGAATGGTTTGGCAGAACGGTTATTCTCTCTCAGCAGCGTTTTGCCTATGAGGAGGCACAAGAGGTAATTGAAACTGGCAAAGGCGAAATGGAAACTGAGATTCTCACCCTCAACAGTATAGCTCAAAAACTAAGGCAAAAACGCCTTAAAGCAGGTGCAATAAATTTTGATAGGGCAGAGGTAAAATTTAATCTTGATGAAGCCGGAAAACCACTTGGCGTTTTCTTTACAGTACAAAAGGAGGCTAACCAACTTATTGAAGAGTTTATGCTATTGGCAAACCGGAGCGTGGCTGAGTTTATAGGAAGGGCCAAGGAGAAGCATAGCGCAAAACCCTTTGTTTATCGTGTACACGATAAGCCTAATCCTGAAAAGTTTGACACTTTCCGAAGTTTTATTACCCGCTTTGGATATAATATTGAAGGGGGAACAGATAAGCAGATAAGCAAATCGCTCAATAAACTACTTGCTGAGGTTAAGGGAAAAAAGGAGCAGAATCTTATCGAAACTCTAGCCCTTCGATCCATGGCAAAGGCACGGTACTCTGCAAACAACATAGGGCACTATGGGCTTGGGTTCCCTTATTATTCGCACTTCACATCGCCCATCAGGCGATATCCTGATATGATGGCACATAGGCTCTTGGCACACTACCTTGCGGGAGGGAAACCAAAGGATGAGGATGAGATTGAACGCTTATGCAAGCATTCAACCGATATGGAGATTAGGGCTACCGATGCTGAGCGGGCATCAATTAAGTACAAGCAGGTTGAGTTTATGTCCGATAAAATTGGACAGCAATTTAGCGGTGTAATAACCGGCGTTACCAGTTTTGGCCTTTTTGTTGAACTTATCGAGAGCAAATGCGAAGGCTTGCTACCAATTAGGGAACTTACCGATGATTTTTATGAGTTCGACGAGGACAACTATTGCCTTGAAGGTCGTCAAAACAAAACAAAGTATCAACTTGGCGATGAGTTAGAGGTTGAAGTTTGGCGCACAAACCTAGCAAAAAAGCAACTCGATTTTAGGCTTATAGAACAACCCGATTCGGAGAATGTAAAAGAAAAACCTATGAGGCCTTCAAAGCCTACCAATCCTAAGGCAAAAAGGAGGTAATGTTTCTAAATGATAAACCATTACCCTAGAAAGGAATCTAAATCAAACTCTATTAACAAATTAGCAATTAATTTAACTGAATTTTAGGATGAGAACAAAACATTTTCTTTTAGGCTTAGTTAGCCTGTTTATTCTTACTGCAAGTATAAGCTCTAGTGGCTATGCTGTTAGTTTCGACAAAGGCACACCAATTGTTACCCAATACACACTTAGTAATGGGTTAACAGTTATCCTCAATGAGGATCACTCCAAACCCGAAATTTTTGGAGTAATTATGGTAAAAGCTGGCGCTAAAAACGACCCAGACAATGCCACCGGAATGGCTCACTACATGGAGCACATGCTTTTTAAGGGAACCCAACAGTTGGGAACCATCGATTGGGAAAAGGAAAAACCCCACATCGACAAGATATTTGAACTTTACGACGAATTGGGTAAAACCACGGATGAGACCAAACGTAAAGAGATTCAGACACAAATTAACGAAGAATCGCTTAAAGCTGCCGAGTTTGCCATTCCTAATGAGATGAGTAATCTGATTAACGAAATGGGCGGTAGTAATATGAACGCCGGTACAGGACCTGATTACACCATGTTCTACAATAAATTCCCTTCGAGCGAGGTTGAAAAATGGATCGACCTTTACTCCCACCGTTTTTCTGATCCAGTATTCCGCAGCTTTCAAGCAGAACTTGAGGTAGTTTACGAAGAGAAAAACCTATATAACGATCAGTTTCAGACGAAGTTAATTGAAGAGTTCCAAAAGCATTTCTTCAAAAAACACCCCTACGGGCAGCAAACGATTATAGGAACCATCGACGATTTGAAGAACCCATCGCTAATCAAGATGTTTGAGTTTTTCAAAACCTACTATGTTCCAAACAATATGGCAGTGGTCCTTACGGGCGATTTCGATTCAAACGAAGTAATCCCCCTAATTGAAAAAAAGTTTGGTGCATGGATTCAAAAAGAAATTCCTGAACCAAGAATATGGAACGAAGAACCCTTCAACGGAAGAGAATTACAAGAAGCTAAACTTACTCCCATTAAGATAGCCCTATTGGGCTTTCGTGCACCCTCGGCTATACAAAAGGAGAGCCTTATTGCCGATGTTACCCTTAGAATACTGAACAACAATTATTCAACAGGTTTGCTCGACAAGTTGACTCTTGATGGGAAAATTCTTGCTGCTCAAGCTATATCGATGCCATATTATGATCATGGCGCAACAATTCTTTTCATCATCCCTAAAATTATCGGACAAAAATTCGAGAGTGCGGAGAATCTGGTATTGGCTGAAATTGAGAAACTTAAAAAAGGTGAATTCGACGATTGGATGCTTGATGCCATAAAACAAGAGATGTACCGAAGCCACACTACCGGTATGGAGAGTAATGAAAACCGAGCACTTCTTTTTGCTGAGGCATTTGCCAAAGGCGAAAGCATGGATGAGGCCCTAGCTTATTCAGATAGAGTAATGGAAATATCCAAGGACGATGTGGTGAAAATGGCAAATACTATTTTTGGGCCCAACTACCTAGCCTTCCATTCAAAGATGGGTTTTCCAAAGAAAGAAAAAATTGAGAAGCCCGACTACAAGCCCCTTAAAGCAAATACAAATGCCAGAAGCGAGTATGCCAAACATTTCGAAACAATCCCATCGCACGAGCCTAAAATTCAGTCTATAGACTTTAATAAGGATGTGATTACTGAAACTATTTACAGTGGGCACAAATTGCAGGTTGTTACAAATCCTGTAAACGATATTTTTTCTTTAACCTTTGTTTTTGAAGTTGGCCAGATTGAGAACCCAATGCTAGTGTTTGCAGCCGAAGGAATTAACATGAGCGGAGCAGGTGAATACAATGTAACACAGCTAAAAGAGGAATTTGCAAAAATAGGGACCTCATATAATATTTACGCAAACGATTCATACACCTTTATTGAAGTTCAAGGCATTGAAGCTAACCTGCCCAGAACGATGGAACTTATCGGTTTGCTAATCTCTGACCCGAAACTTGAACAGGGGAAAATAAAAACGATTATTGAGGGCGAAACCACAAACCGAAAAATGCAACGCTCCGAAGCCGACAACGTTGCACAAGCCTTATTTGAGTTTGGGATGTATGAGCAAAAATCCGACTACATTAATAGGCTAACCACCAAGGAGTTGAAAAAACTTCAGGCGTCACAGCTTATCGATGCGTTTAAAAAGTCAACTGGCTACACATGCCAAGTGCGTTTTACCGGTAAAACTCCTGTTGGTGATGTTGCTTCGTTGATAAAAACACACATTCCACTCGCACAAAACCCAACCATAGGGAACAGTCCTATTGACAGGCTCGCTAAACAATACACCGAAAACACAGTGCTTTTTGTTGACAAGCCAAAGGCTCGCCAAAGCAAGGTATTCCTTTTTATAAACGGCGCTCCTTTCAACGTTGAAGAGGTTGTTGCCATGGAAGCATTTAACGATTACTTTGGTGGAGGTTTCTCGGGGCTAATACTTCAGGAAATTAGAGAATATCGGTCATTGGCTTACTCCGCAGGTGGTTACTTCAACACTCCATTGAAAGCAGGGAGCCCAACTAATTTTGGTGGATACGTTGGAACACAAGCCGACAAAACCCTAACCGCTATGGAAACTTTTAACGGGTTAATTCGTGAAATGCCAGCCAAATCCGAGCGGATTGATATGATACGCAACCATCTTCAACTTTCGGCACTAACCAAACGCCCTAGCTTTAGGGGGCTTGCATCTACCGTTGAAAGTTGGAAGAAACTTGGGTACGAAACCGACCCCATGATGCTAAACCTACCCGCGTACAAAAACATTACATGGAATACTGTTGAGGAGTTTTATAAGAAAAACATGAAAGACAAACCAGTGGTTTACATGATTGTTGGTGATAAGCGAAACATTAAAATGGACGAGCTAAGCAAATATGGAAAGATTGTTGAGATAAAGGAGAAGCAGCTCTTTTCAAAATAGGAGTTAATCCCATTGGTTAAAATTATTTTATTATATTTCAGGCAGGGTTTAAGACCTGCCTGATTTTTTTAAAGGGGAATAACTAGTTGATCATCATCGAATAAATACAAAAAAGGGGGCACACCCCCTTTTTTGTTATGTCTAGATATTAGTAACTAAAGCAACTCTTATTGCTCAACTACTAGTTTAATAACCTTATTAAATTTAGCACCTGAATTAACTCTTACAAGGTAAAGGCCTGACTTCATTGTGGAAACATTCAACTCATAGATGTGAGATAGGTTAGCTGGGATAAACTTATCTTGCTTAACTGTACGTCCAGTAATATCCAATACAGTAATTGTTAACTCGGCCATAGCGGGTAGCGTAATACTTATATTGGCATGTATTCTTGCTGGGTTGGGATAAATTTTTACGCCAAACCCAAGAGTTGGGTTAACGGGAGCACTAGTTGCAAAAAGATTTCCCTGCTGAAACCCGGATGTTACCATAATGCCAGCTTCCTGGTTTACCCATGTTTCAGTTACTGGCTCACCAAGAGTCCAGCTAACACTAAAGTTTGATGCAGTAAAAAATCCACCTGCAGGAGCAACTACTTCAAGTATGCTTGTTTGGCTAAAGCTGGCCAGTGAAATGAACACTATGGCAGCTGAGAGTATCATCTTTTTCATAATCAAGTTGTTATGCGTTATTACTGTTTTGTCTCTAATTTGGTGTAATAATGCAAGTTAATACAAATTGGAATAACTTGCTTCATATAATTTATAAAAATAATACATTTGTTAATCTTAAGTCAAGTTTTACGATTTTTTTTAAGAAATTTCCACCAAAGTATACATTAATTAGTTGTATGTAGCATTTTTTTAAACAAAATTCATAATGAGTACTTTTAACAATAAAGTTATAGAGCTTAATCAAGTGCTGAAAGGAAAAACACCTCAGGAGTCAATTTCTCATTGTTTAAAGGTGTTTGGCAATAAAATCGCACTATCAACTAGTTTGGGAATCGAGGATCAAGTTCTAACCCAAATGTTGATAGCAATAAACAAGGAAGCAGAAATATTTACCCTCGACACAGGTCGCCTTTTTCCCGAAACCTATGACCTTATTGAAAGAACATGTAGCAAATACGGAATAAACATTAAAATATTTTTTCCAAACCATGCTGATGTTGAGGAGATGGTAAATAAAAAGGGCATTAACCTCTTTTATCATAGCGTTGCAAATAGGAAGGAATGTTGCGATATCCGAAAAATTAGGCCACTTAAAAGGGCTTTTGCCGGGCTTGATGCATGGATTTGTGGCCTTAGGCGAGACCAATCTGTTACACGTTCCGATATGCAGCTAGTTGAATGGGATGAGGCAAACGGATTGATAAAAATTAATCCGCTTATTGATTGGAGCGAGGAAGATGTTTGGGAATACGCACGCGAGAACAATGTTCCCTACAATATTCTTCACGATAAAGGATTCCCAAGCATTGGCTGCCAGCCCTGTACTAGGGCCATTGAGCCAGGCGAAGATGTTAGAGCAGGGCGCTGGTGGTGGGAAAACCCTGAAACGAAAGAGTGCGGGTTGCATAAAAGATAAAAAGAAAAAGGACTTCCTAGGAAATCCTTTTTTGTTGAGGTCTCGAGCGGATTCGAACCGCTGTACGAGGTTTTGCAGACCTCTGCCTAGCCGCTCGGCCACGAGACCATTGTTATTTGCGCTTGCAAAGATATGAAAAAAAAGTAAAAGGCAAATTTCTTTACTCAATTTGAGTGTGTTGTTTGTTTAAACCCAATATCTCCCTTAGAGAATTTTTCAATGCAATCAGGGCAAAGGCATCCCGTATATTTTTTAGCCAACATCTTAAGTCTATCGGCTGAAAGTTTAAACTCTGAACACCAGCATTCTTTGTCCGATTCGCAGTAGCAATCGAAAAGGTCATTGCAGCTGGGGCATTGCTTAAACCTAATAACTCCCATTATTTCTTACGCGTAAGGGTTACGCTAACCCTATCCATTTTACCTCCCATGGGCGGATTGAGTTTCGAAACTTTTACCCACGCCTCATCGAGCATTGGAAGGCTATTGAAAAAAGAATTGAGAATACGCTCACAAACGTGCTCAAGCAAATGCGATGGTTTGGCCATTTCGCCTTTAACAAGTTCGTACGCCTGCTGATAATTTAGGGCATCCGATATTTTGTCGGTTGTGGAGGCTAGCATTGATGAAGTGCATAGCTTCACATTTACTACAAAGTGGTTACCTACAACTTGTTCTTCTCTGTAGCATCCATGGTAGCCAAAAAACTCCATGGTTTCAAGTTCAATCATTGTCATCTGTGGTGGAGGTATGGTTATTACTAAACAAAAAAACACATTTTATTTTAAATGATGCTCATCATTTAAACATTTATGCAGCATGTAGCCCCAAATGTCAGACTAATAAAAGCCAAATGCAAAAAACAAGGGTTACAACTCAGAATATTGCTCACAAATTCATAGTTTTGTGCCTTAGAACGAAAAGCAAAGTAAATGGAAAAGGAGAACATCAACATTAGCCCTTCAGAAGAGAAGTCGAGAAACTTCTTAGAAGAGATTATTGAGAGAGATATTGAAAGTGGAAAGCATGGTGGACGAGTTTTAACTCGTTTTCCTCCTGAACCTAATGGATATCTGCATATTGGTCATGCTAAATCCATTTGCTTAAACTTTGGATTAGCCCAAAAATATGGCGGCAAAACCAACCTTCGCTTCGATGATACAAACCCCACCAAGGAGGATGTTGAGTATGTCGATTCCATTAAAGAGGACATTAAATGGTTGGGCTTTAATTGGGCAGAAGAGTTTTATGCATCCGATTACTTTGAGCAACTCTACCTTTGGGCCGAAAAATTAATTGAGATGGGTTTAGCCTATGTTGACGATCAAACCCAAGAACAAATCCGCATAGGCCGAGGAACAGTTACCCAAGGTGGCAAAGAGAGTCCATTTAGAAATAGAAGCGCCGAAGAGAACCTTGACCTCTTCCGCCGAATGCGTGCAGGCGAATTTGCTGAGGGCAGCAGGGTACTGCGCACTAAGATTGACATGGCACATCCTAATATGCTAATGCGTGACCCAATTCTTTACCGCATTTTACATGCGCACCACCATCGTACGGGCAATAGCTGGTGTATTTATCCTATGTACGATTATGCTCATGGTCAGAGCGATTCAATTGAGAAGATTACACACTCAATATGTACGCTTGAGTTTGATGTGCACCGTCCGCTTTACGATTGGTTTATCGAGAAACTTGATATATTCCAGTCAAACCAGTACGAGTTTGCTCGCCTAAACCTTACCTACACCGTGATGAGTAAGCGCAAGCTGCTACAACTTGTGCAGGAAGGGTTTGTGAGTGGATGGGACGATCCGCGTATGCCAACAATTTGCGGCCTTCGCCGCAGAGGCTATACCCCCGAGTCTATCCGAATATTTGCCGAAAGAGTTGGGGTAGCCAAGCGCGATAATATAATTGATCTATCGCTTTTGGAGTTTTGTGTGCGCGAAGACCTAAATAAAAGCGCCGAGCGCCGTATGGCAGTACTTAACCCATTAAAAGTGGTTATAACCAATTATCCTGAGGATAAAACCGAAGAGATAAGTGCAGTGAATAATCCAGAAGATGAGTCGGCTGGCAGAAGGCCATTGATGTTTGGCAAGGAGATTTACATTGAGCAAGATGATTTTATGGAGGATCCCCCAAAGAAATTTTTCCGATTAGCGCCAGGTGGCGAAGTACGTTTACGCTATGCCTACCTTATTAAATGCAACGAGGTTGTGAAGGATAACGCTGGTAATATTGTTGAGCTCCGATGTACCTATGATCCCGAATCGGGCGGAGGAACATCATCCGATGGAAGAAAAGTGAAAGGTGTAATCCATTGGCTATGTGCCAATAATGCAATTAAGGCTGAGGTTCGTCTTTTAGACAGACTTTTCTCAGAGGCCGATCCTGATGATGTTCCGGAAGGGACAGATTGGAAAACGGGCATCAATCCCGATTCGCTAAAGGTTGTTACTGGATTTGTTGAGCCAACGCTTCATAATGTGAGCGCTCTTGATAGATTTCAGTTTGAGCGACTGGGATATTTCAGCGTTGATTACGATAGCAAACCCGGTAAGTTGGTGTTTAATCGCACAGCAACGTTAAAGGATACCTGGGCAAAGATTTCATCCAAATAGCAAAGCAATTCTGCTAGTATAATAATCCCAGTGTCCAAATGGGAACCCTCTGGTTGCTTCCAATCTCAATCCCATCTACAAGGGTAACAGTTTGAGGGTTTTCCCTAAGTTTCTTTGGGATTCTTTTGTTGGTTTCAAAACCCAGTAGTATTTGCCCATCAACTTCTATCGACTCGTACTGCGAGAGCCTTAATTCGTGATTACTGAGCAGTTGATTAACTGCAAAAGTGCGAAGCAAACCGCTTCTGTTTTGCTGTGATGTTCCTAGCAGCAAACTCATATTGGGATTTCCCATAAAAATTCTTTCGGGTTTTTGCAGAATGCTTATTGCGCTACCCGATGGGTATATAAGGTTTATTAGTTTAGCTTTCTCTAAGTGGAACAGGTAGCCTATAAGCGTGTTTCGATGAAGGTTAATGGTATTGCTAATGCTCACAAGATTTGGCTTAAAAGGTGCTTTCTGGCCAATAATGCTCATAAGCTGCTTTAGCTTAAATCCATTGCGCGAGTCGTAGCCTTCCATGTTCACCATATCCAGTTCAATGGTGTTAATTACATAGCCTTCAACAGTTTTTTTTATCTCTTCGTAGCTGCTGTTCTGCATAGGGTATGCGCCCTGTGTAAGGTACTTATCGAATAAGGGAAGGATTTTTAAATCGCTTGGAATGTCATTACTAATAGCGGGATGATTTCTGATAATCTCATCTAGTGATACTTGCTCAAGATTAATAATACCCTGCATTGAAAGGTATTCCCTAAACGAAAGATTATTAACTTGGTAGATAGTGGCTCTTTGGCTCAGGTTTGCATAATGCTTAAGCATATCGATGGTTGATGAGCCGGCAAATGCAATCCTAAGGTTAGGGAAGGTTTCGTATATACGCTTAATCTCATTACTCCAATTGGGATGCTTATGTACATTATCGATAAAGATATGCTCACCGCCCATTGAGCAAAATTTAGCAACAAAACTTTGCAGATTGCAGTCGGCAAAATACAAGTCGTTTAGGTTGATATATATGGCTTTTGGGTCGAATCCATACAGTTGTTTTATTGCTTGTAGCAATAGTGTTGTTTTACCAGTTCCCCTTGGTCCTAAAAGGCCAATTAGGCGCAATTTCCAATCAATATCACTGGCAATCGAGCGCGAAAACTGGACAGGTACAGATGCAATAAGATGGTTGGATTTAAGTCTTTTCTGTTCCATTGCTGATGAGTTTAAGCAAATATAGAATAAATATGCTTAAATATCAATACAAAAATAGATTTATTATTCATTTTTACCTAGAACTGTTAATCAATTTTAGAGTTTGGTTTACTATTTATTTGACCTACCCCTAGTATAGGCCCAGGGTGATGCTAAGTAAAATGGAGTTATAGCCGATGGCCTTAGTTAAATGGTAATAAAACACTTACTGGAGATCGCGTTGTTTGGGAGGTAATTTACCGCGTTTTTAGCCTGTTAATGTCGCTTGTTATTAAGGTATTAACCCTTTTTACCTCTTGCTCAATGGCAGCCAAGGATTTTTCTAAACTCTGAGCAGTCGTGTTAATGTCTAAATTTTCAAGACCTTCAACCTCAAGCGCAATTGTAAATACTTTTAGCTGCCTGAATGCCGATTTCATTTTATGAGCAAGTTCACTAACTTCCTTCCAATCCGCTTTCTCAACTGAGTTTTTTAGGTTCTTAAGGTTAAGCTCAGAATTATCAATAAACGATTGGAGTATGATACAGGTTGATTCATCATCATCGTTTGCAAAGCGCAGTATATCAGAAATATCGTAATCGCCTTGTAATGATGACACTCTAGGGGTGGAGTCTATCAACTTTTCTTCGCCAATTAAGGTTGCTATTGCATTGTATAGTTCAATCTCATCGAAGGGTTTTACAAGATAAGCAGCGAAACCAGCCTCGGCGTATTCACTTTGCTGCTCAATATTACTGTTTGCTGTTATGGCTAGGGTGGGAGGCGGATTGGGAATGCTTCCTTGAATGGCTTTTGATAAATCAAAACCACTGAGACCAGGCATCTGAATATCTGTAATCACAATTGCATAACTATTCGTTTTGGCAAGTCGAAGTGCTTCGTTTGGATCTCCAACAATAGTCGGGCTTACGCCAAGCGTTTTAAGCATTTCCCGAATGAGAAGTTGTCCTATGGGATCATCTTCGGCAACAAGGATATCGATATTTGACGGTAGAGTTGGTTTATGAAGTGTTTCTAAACTTTTAATATGCTCTTCTGTAGCAATTGGATATGAAATCTTTATAGAGAAAGTAGAGCCTTCATCAATCTTGCTAGTTACGGTAATGGTGCCCTTCTGAAGCTCGATTAACTTTTTTACAATGGTTAACCCTAAGCCAGTTCCGCCAAACAGCCTTGAGGTGCTAGAATCTATTTGGCTAAATTGCTCAAAAATAGTATCGAGCATATCCTTTGGAATTCCAATACCTGTGTCACTAACTATTACCTCAATATCCAGATTGTGTTCATCTTGCATTTCGGCATTTAGGCTTAGGTTTACTCCACCCATGTGAGTAAATTTAATTGCGTTGCTAAGCAGATTGTACATAATTTGCTTTAACCTAAGCGGATCGCCAACTATAGAAGTTTTTGCCAAATTGTTTGCATTCATGCTATAGTTTAGCCCTTTTTCATGGGCCTTTACCCTAAGGGTGTTAAATGCTTCAGCAATTATCTTCTCGGGGATAAAGGCTACTTTTTCGAATTTCAAGTATTCGCCTTCAATCTTTGAGAGGTCAAGTATGTCGTTTACAATTTGGAGAAGATGCTGCGACGAACTGTTCATTAATTCAACTTCATGCTTTTGCTCTTCGTCCAGTTGACTATTGCTTAGTTTTTTTGATAGGCCAATTATTGCAGTAAGCGGAGTACGTATCTCATGATTCATATTTGCTAAGAACTCCTCCTTAACGTGCAATAGTTTTTCAGCATACTGTTTTGCTTCAAACAGTTGGTTTCGGTAATAGTTTGCCCTCGATAAATCTCTAAAAATTGTCCATATAAAAAGAATACTCATAATGAGTGCAAAACTACCAAGTCCTAAGAGCATATAGGTCGACTCCTTTACGGTTTTCTTTACCTCCTCGGCCATGTTGTATGAGTTCATAAGCTCTTCGCGTTCAAGGAGTGAGAGGACAGTACGTATCTGATCCATAATCTCCTTGTCACTTTTAAGGAGTTCCAACTCCTTTTCGCCAATGTTATACATGGCCATTTCCTGCTGATCTTGAATCTCGGCGAGTATTCTAACCACTTCGTTCATAAGGCTATCGGAGGGCGACATCATCGATTTTCTGAGTGTGTCAATCTGAGTTTCAACCTCAACAATTAGCTTGGTTATGGTTGAATCAGTTGGTTCTTTCTTTGAAAACCAACGCAAGAGCTTACTGAAAACACCCTGCGTTGAGGCTTCGTTGTCAACATTAATAATGGAATCGCGACGCGATTTTGTGGTAGTTGTAACGCTTGTGATTACTGCCGATTCTTTAACTCCATCGAGGTTAATATTTTCAACCTCTTCCAATGCTTTTGCATAAAAGCGCGATGATTGGTCTGTTTTTTTTAGAGCAATTAGTTCACGAAGTACCCTTCTCTTTCTGTTGAGCAACTCCTGGATGAACCTAATTTTTTCGCTTTGAACCGGGTTATTATCTGCCAGAGTGAGTATTGAATCAACCTTGGTGTTTATGTTTTTCATAAAACCCAAGTAAATCGACAGGTAACTCTCGTTTTGGGTAAGCGTATAGGTTCTTATATTGCTCTCGGCCTCGTATATGTCGGTTATAATTGAGTTAAGCTTAATAAGCTTTTGACTGGGTTCAGAGATGGATTGACGTGTTTTGGTCAGGTCGATAAACCCTTTGTAAGTAACAGCAAGGGCAGCAAGGGCTATACTAAGGATAATAAGGTAACCAAAAAGCACTTTTGGCTTTATTTTTCCTTGTTTATTTTTTTGTTTCTTGTTCATAACCCTTGTGGTTTTAGCCCTTGCCAATAAGTGCTATTGCTTAAGTTGAATTACAAGGTATTTGCTGGCAGCCCAGAAAAGGTTGGGGTCGGTAATGTCAATCGACACAATTATACCATTCTCATTCTGAATAAACTTGTAGCTACTGCTGGGGTGCGTTGTAATTAACTCGGCAGATTTTGCAAATAGGGGAATTGAATTAACTTGGCTAATGCTTGTAGCCGTGAAATACTCCTCGTTAAAATCGGCTTTGAGTTTAAAACTACGTCCTAACCCAAGAAACCCGCCAGCTTTTTCGATAACCCCATTATCTATAAGCTCTTTGCGACTTCCCATGGTAAACCAAGCCAAGTCCAAAGCCTCTTTGCGTATGGTGAGTTCGTGTTCAAGCATTTCGTTCTCAAGAGTAAGCGTATCGAGCGTGGCATTAAGCGATTCTACGGAGAAGTCGAGCTCTGCAAGTTGCCCTTTCAATGCCTCTACTTCTGCATCTCGAACCTCAATCATATTATTAGCATTTTTAAGCCTTTCCTCAAATTCCAATATCTGAAAGTTTGCCCCTTTTAGCTTACCATTTAGGTATGCAATGGCTTTTCGGTTCTTGGTCATCAACTCGTTTATTGTATTGATGTCATCCTGAATCCTATCGCGGGTGTTTTTCTCCATCTCGTCGCCAAGGGCAGCATTTTTGGCAATTATTTGCTCTTTTTGCATTATCAGCGTGATGTTCGACTCAATATCATTAAGCATTCTGAAAAAACTGTTAATGGTAGAATCCTTTTCGGCCGATTGATCTTTAAGTTCGCTAAGCTGTTTTTTTAGCTCAATGTTCTCAAGTTTCTCTTGTTGGTTACATCCCCAAAGGGCAAGGGTGATAAACGAAAGTATTAGTAATCTTTTCATGATGTTTTTTTTAATTATGGTTTGGATTAAGGTAATGGGCTAAATGTGTACCAAAAAACAGCTTAATGAGCAAATCCCTTTGGGCATGCCCTGTGCAAATGAACACAAAAAGGTTTGGTTCTTATGCAAAACTGGGGAAAAAATCAACACAGTGTGATTAATTATGCTAACGATTTGATAAGTTGAAACGGCTAAGGTCTGCCTTTTTAAGATAGTGAGCAACTAGCCTAAGGAACTCATCGGGGTCAATTGGTTTGGCTAAATAATCGTTGCAACCTGCCTTTAGGCATTTTGTTCGGTCGTCGTTAAGCACATTTGCCGTTTGGGCTATAACGCACATCTCTGGATTTTGCTTTTTTATCTGTGCCGTTGCCTCATAACCATCGATGAACGGAAGGCGCATATCCATGATTACAAGATCGATATCGGATGCTAAACTGCTAATTTCAATTGCATCCTCGCCATTTTTGGCATGAATAATTTTTACGTTGGTATCCTTAAGTAAGGCCTCAATAAACTGAAAGCTAATTAAATCGTCCTCAACAACAAGGATTTTTTTACCCTCAAAATTCAAATTCTGAAAGGTTATGGATGATTTTGAGGTGAACGATTGTTCGATAGCACTGGCTTGCAGGTACGGAATAGTAAAGTAAAACTTTGTCCCCATGTCGGGCTGGCTATCAAACCAAATATCCCCTTTCAGCAAGTTAACTAGTCCTTTGGAAATTGGCAACCCTAGCCCTGTTCCGCTGGGGTTGTAGGGTGACGCTAAGGAGTAACGGTTAAATCGGTCGAAAACCTTTTCTTGCATATCGTTTGGTATGCCAATGCCCGTATCCTTTACAAAGAACTTTATGCGGTTATTATCCTCTACAGTATATCCAAATTCAACCTGTCCCTTGCGCGTAAATTTTAGGGCATTATCAATTAGGTTGGTTAGTATTTGTTCAATGCGCAAAGCGTCCGATACCATGTTGCTGCGTGAATCATTCAGCGAGAGGTTGAGTTTTAATTCCACACCATCCCTTTTTTTATCGCAGGTGCTTGAATTGAATATGGTGAATAAATCGTAAAGCAATTGATTTAGGTTGAATGATTCATTCTTTATAACAACCTGTCCGGCATCAATTTGCGAAATATTAATTAAGTCGTTGATTATGTGGAGCAACGACATTCCTCTTCGATTGATAATGTCAAGGTATTTCTTGCGAGTTTCGGGGCTCAAATCCTCATCGGATAAAAATCGGGCAAAACCTAGAATCCCATTCAGTGGAGTCCGAATCTCGTGGCTCATATTGGCTAGGAATGTCGATTTTAATTTATCGCTTGCCTGAGCCTTCTTTAGCATGGTAACTAAATCTTGTGTACGATTTTGGACGATACTTTCAAGATGAGCGTTAATGTGATTTAGTTTTTTATTGGCTTGAGAAAGTTCTTTGCTCTTATATCTATATCTGCGGGTATTGAATAAAGAAATAGCAAGTATTGAGACAACTAGGAGTGAAATAGCCCAAAAAGCAATCAGATGGGAGCGGTTCTTATTATCTTGTACTTTATCGTCTTCAAGATTAGCCCCCCTCAGGCTCGAATTATGCTGTTTTGCTTCATTTAATTCTTTTGACTTTTTACCGTTGGTTAGTTGCAAAAACGGAGTGCTTGTTTTCTGAACAGTTTGTGTGTTAACAAAAATCAACACAAATATTGAATGGCTTTGGCTGAGGGAAAGCAGATTGCCAATTTTGAGGCTCCCATAATCAGGCAATTGTCCATTTATTGGCTGAGCAAGCCAAGAGAGGAGGATTAATGGGATTATGAACCTAAAACGCAGCATTTTTTTAAAAGCTATGCAGCTAAAATATGTTTTTTTACCATTGAAAAGTCAATCCTACCCTAATATTTGCTGATGTTTTACATTAACGATAAAAAGCCAATGATGTACGTTCTTATTTTTAGCTCCAAAGTTTTTAAAGTTTAGCAGTTATTGTTTAAAGGAACAAACAATGTAAAAGCATGTGCTGCGTTTAAATGAGTCATCAGTACCAGAAGAATTACCAAAACGTTTAATTCTTGAATTTGTAACACTTTTGATATTTTTGCAGTAATTTCACGGCTCCACAAATGGAGAATAAGAACAATAACATATCGCAATTTGAGGGTTGGGTTGATAGAATAGCCCATGCCTTTTTTATGTTTTGGAATAGGCATAAAGTAGGTATTTTGGGCACCATTGCCCTCAATATGGTGTTGGCAATTCTTTTCTTTGTGTTCGAGCTTAAGGGCAGGCCCCATCCTGCTGATCCTTTGGTGCTTGTTGATTTTGAGAGAGAGTACGAGATCCTTCCACCCAAAGAGCCCGAGGTTTCAGATCCACTGCTTCCGCAGGATGCAATTAATCCGTTAAAGGAGTGGGAGGCAATACGCAACATTGCCATTGATGCTACAAATGAGGATCTGAACCCCGGCTTATCCGACGAGAAGAAGATTGACGCCGATGAGTTATACCAAGAGGCCCAGCGCATTAGGGCAGATATGCAACGAAACAAGGAAATGTGGGAAAACTCACAGGACGCAGAGGCACTAGATATCCCCAACGTTGAAGAGAAAAAGGTTGAACCGTCGGAGATTGGCCATTACAAAGGGCCTACGGTGATAAGCTATTTTTTAAAGGATAGAAAAGCCTTGCGATTGCCCGTTCCAGCCTATAAGTGTGAGGGGGGTGGTCAGGTAGTTGTTGATATTGAAGTACTCACCGATGGAACTGTGGGCAAGGCAAGCATCGACACGCAAAACTCTGTAATAGATGATTGTATGAACCAAGCAGCTATAAATGCAGCAAAGGCAAGTCTTTTTACCGTTGCTGCTTCTGCACCTTCGAGGCAAAAGGGAAGCATTACCTATCTGTTTGTTCCTCAATAACCTAAAAGGCAGCCATCAGCAAATTGATATCGCGTGAGGGTATATTGTATAGGTTTCCCAAATAGCTGTTAGTGAGTATTCCGTTGTAAATATAAATTCCGTTCCTAAGCCCAGGGTCATCCTTTAGGTGCTGCTTTATTCCTCCACTTTCGCTAATTTCAAGCAGTAAAGGAGTAAAAACATTGCTAATGGCTATTGATGATGTTCGGGCAACCCTAGCGGTTATGTTTGGAACACAGTAGTGAATAACTCCGTGTTTTACGTATGCCGGATCCTTATGGTCTCTAACCTCCGATGTTTCAAAGCAACCCCCTCTATCGATGCTTAAATCTACAATAACAGATCCTTTTTTCATCAATTTAACCTGATCTTCGGTTATCATAAATTTTCCCTTGTTCTCATCGGGCTGCAAAGTGCCAATTACAACATCAGCTGTTTTGAGTACCCTCTCAAGCACTTGTTTGTGGAAGATTGAGGTATAAAGCCTTTGCCCTAAAATATCTTGAACCTCCATTAAACGCTTAATGGAGTCGTCAAATAGTTTAACGTTTGCACCTAAGCCCAATGCCGCTCTGGCGGCAAATTCGCCTGCCGTTCCGGCCCCAAGAATCACAACCTCGGTAGGGGTAATTCCCGATACCCCGCCAAGCATTACACCTTTGCCCTTATTAACGTTACTCAGGTACTCAGCGGCCACCAGAATGGATGTGCTGCCGGCAATAGAGCTCATGGCTCGAACTATAGGGTATGCACCATCGCTATCGCGAATGCCCTCAAATGCAATTGCAGTTGTTCGCTTTTGCATAAGGTTTCGGATAAGCTGACCGCCAGTTGCTGTAAGGTGAAGAGATGAAAGCACGATTTGATTATCAGATAGCATGTCAATCTCCTCTTTAAGCAATGGCGAAACGGTAAGAACAATTTCACATTTAAAAACCTCTTGCTTAGTTCTAACAATTTGAGCGCCCCTTTCGCTATAATCGGTATTGTTGTAGTTGGCAAGTTTGCCCGCATCTTCTTCAATAATAATTTCGTGCCCTTGATCCACTAATAGTTCAACGGCTTCGGGGGTAAGAGGCATCCGACTCTCGGTTTCGTTGCTCTCTTTTGGTATTCCAATAACTAACTTTTGGGTTTGCTTCCTTACTTCAAGCATCTCCTCTTGGGGCATTAAGCCTTTAACAAACGGAAACTCTTGTGATGGTGATAAACGGGCCATAATGGATTATGTTGGGTGAAACTAATGGGTTTTAAAAATTGAGTTATAAAATTACGGTTCTCATAATTTCTAGGTATAGGCATATAAAGGTAAGGCAAAATATGGTACGGAGAGTTTTTTTTAGATTCATTTATTTCAACAATAGTCCCAAATTTCTGTTTATTTCAATGATATTTGCACGATAATTTTTGTTTGAGGTACGCACAAAACTTTAACCCTATGCTTTGTATTAAAGATTCACATACCGATCCCTACTTTAACATTGCTGCAGATGAATATGCGCTTAAAAGCCTTACCGACGATTGTTTTATGCTCTGGCGGAACGAGCCATCAATTATTGTTGGTAAGCACCAGAACACCCTAGCCGAAATAGATATTGATTACGTTAAGGCGAATAATATAAAAGTGGTTAGGCGCATTTCGGGAGGCGGTGCTGTGTTTCACGACTTGGGTAACCTTAATTTCACCTTTGTAAAAAATGCAGGAGAGGGTGCGCAGGGTGATTTTCGAAAATTTACCCTACCCATTCTTGATGTTTTACAAGGGATGGGCATAGATGCGAAGTTCGAAGGGCGTAACGACCTTACCATTGATGGGAAAAAGTTCTCAGGCAATGCTGAGAGTATTTGGAAGAACAGGGTTTTGCATCACGGTACGCTATTGTTTTCGGCTGTAATGACCGATTTGTCGGCAGCCCTAAAGGTGAACCCGCTTAAATTTCAGGACAAGGCAGTAAAGTCTGTTCGCTCAAGAGTAACTAATATTAGTGAGCATCTGAAAGAGAAAATGGATGTACTAGAGTTTCGCGACCGAATTATGCAACACATTATGGCAATGTATCCCGAGTCGAGAACATACGAATACACCCCCGAAGATATTGCTGGAATTGAGAAGTTGCGTGATGAGAAGTTCTCGCAGTGGGACTGGAATTTTGGTGATTCGCCAAAGTACGATTTTGCAAAATTGATTAGAACCGAGGGCGGAAGTGTTGAGTTTCACTTTAATGTTAAAAAGGGAAGAATAAGGGATATGCGTATTTATGGCGATTTTTTTCATAAACACGATACCGAGGAGGTTGAAAAATTGCTTGAGGGTGTAACTCACAATCACGATGCCATACTGGCTAAGCTGCAACAAATTAACTTTAGTAACTACTTCAAAAACATTAGGGTTGATGAGTTTGTTGGTGGAATGTTTTAGCGAGATTAACCCTCGTTAATCTTTGCACAATTCATCAATTTCACTTAGCACATACCTTCTCTTAATTTCTGAAAGGCCAAGCGGTTGTAAAAGTTCAGGGTTTTTTGCAAGTTGGTGACATAGCACAATGCCTTTATCCATAAGCTGCTGTTTTTCCATTTTGTTGAGTTGGGTAAGTGCTGTAACAGGGAACATTTTGTAGGTATCAATCATATCCTTTAGGCTATGCTCTTTAGGGTAATCCCAGCTAACAAGGTGTAGCCCCGAGCACTTGCCATAATCCAAAGCATCTTCAGTAAAACGGGTGTTGGTTACAATCCACCCATGAAATTTGTACCCATTGTACTCAGGCAATTTGCTGCGGATTGCCTCAATATCGTTTACCCTCGACCGGATGTATAGCGGCACCTGCACATTTGCATGTTTATCCTGAGTGTTGTAGTATTTACACTCAACCAGATACTGAGTACTATTTTTGGTTGCAACCACATCAACCTCGTGCTGCACGCATTGTCCTTGCACAATTACTCCAACCTTGGTATCAAAGCCCTGAATCTCGAAAATTTGCCCCACAAAATGCTCAAACGGATATCCGGTGGGGCCAAGCTCCATAAGTGCCTTTTTAAGGCTATATCTGGCCGCATAACCCTTACGCTTTTTCTTTAACAGATTAAAAGCCTTAGTGTATATCTGCTTGGTTGTTACACCCTCAACTAGCCATTCCTCTACCTCGGAGGCTATTTCGGTAATAATGCTCTCTTTTGCGCCAGCACGCCTAAGGGAATGTTCCAATTTGGCGATCTTAAATATTTCCTTTTGGCCTGTGGACTTAACAATCAGCGGTTCATTGCTCATGATGATGTAATTAGTTGAAAAGCATTTCGATACAATCACCATTTGGGATATTCAGATGATGAGCTAATATACCTAATTTTTTGGCTCCCTCAACATGTTGCAATGTATCATCAATAAAAAGAGTTTCTTCGGGCTTAAGATTATTCTCATTGAGGATTAGCTCAAAAGCATCCGCATCGGGTTTACGCATGTGGATTAGGTGCGAGTAGTACTCCCTATCGAAGAATACCGAGAGATTCTCAACCCCAAAAGTGCGGTGCAGGATTTGGTTGTAAGCCTCAAAGTGTATGGCGTTGGTATTGCTTAACAAAAAGGTTTTGTAGCCACTTTTTACTCTTCCAAGCAGTTCGAGCCTCGATGGAGGGAAGTCAAGCAGCATCGCATTCCATGCTTTGTCAATTTGCTCATCGGTTAGGTTTGATGAGGTGATACGGCGAACTTCATTTCGAAACTCTTGTGGCGATATTAATCCTTTATCTAGCAAATCGAATACGCCAATCTGTTTTGCCTGGTTAAAAATTGTATCGAAGTTTTGTAACCCTAAAGCCTTAAAGGCATTAATGGTTAAATGATAATCGATATTTATGATAACACCACCCAAATCGAAGATAATATTTTTGATTTTCTTGTCAGCAAAAGGACTAAAAATTGGCTTTGGCATAAAAAAGTTATATTAAGGTTGGAAAATTCCGATACAAATATGTATTTTTGCAGTCCAATAAAAAAGCCTTTTTAGGTTTTTATCGGGCCCATAGCTCAGTTGGTTAGAGCACCTGACTCATAATCAGGGGGTCACAGGATCATGCCCTGTTGGGCCCACCACAAAATCAAGCACTTACGGAAATAACGTAGGTGCTTTTTTGTTTTGATACAAACAAACTACAGAGAGAATGACCCGTCCTAAGATAAGTCCAAAGGGTTAAACAATAATTTAAACCGCATTTAGCAAGTGTAAACTATCATTAACAATTTAAAAGGTGATAAATCCTTTTAAAACCCCTAAATTTGCAACTTTATTATCAAACTCACCGTTTGATCTCAGAACAGTTTATACTCCATTAAGAACAATTAAGCCCTCTATTTTACGATGATAACCGTTTCCAATCTGGCCATTCAATTTGGCAAAAAGTTCCTTTTTCAGGATGTTAACTTAAAATTTATTCCCGGTAACTGCTATGGTATCATTGGTGCCAATGGTGCAGGGAAATCTACTTTTCTAAGATTGATTAGTGGTGACTTGGATTCAACGCGTGGAAACATATCCCTTGGAACAGGCGAACGCTTATCGGTTCTACGTCAAGACCACGGCGAGTATGATAAGTTTAAAGTTATAGATGTTGTTTTAATGGGGCACGAAAAACTTTGGGCGGTAGCACACGAAAAAAATGCCATTTATGAAAAGGCCGACTTTACCGAGGCTGACGGCATAAGGGCATCGGAGCTAGAAGAGCAGTTTGCCGAGATGGACGGCTGGAACGCCGAAAGTGATGCTGCATCTTTGTTAAGCGGATTGGGCATAAAAGAGGAGATGCACCAAAAGTTGGTGAATGAATTGAATGGTAAAGAAAAAGTTAAAGTATTGCTGGCACAGGCATTATTCGGGAAGCCTGACAATCTGCTTCTGGATGAGCCCACCAACGACCTCGACCTTGAAACCGTTCAATGGCTTGAGAACTATTTGGCCAACTTCGACAATACACTTCTGGTGGTATCGCACGATAGGCACTTCCTCGACTCCATTTGTACACACATAGTTGACATCGATTTTGGTAAAGTTCAAATGTTTGCGGGTAACTATACATTCTGGTACCAAAGCAGTCAGCTGGCGTTGCGTCAACAGCTAGCACAAAACAAAAAGGCTGACGAAAAGAGGAAGGAACTGCTCGAATTCATTCAGCGTTTTAGCGCCAACGTGGCCAAATCGAAACAAGCCACAAGCCGCCGAAAAATGCTTGAGAAACTTAATGTGGATGAGATTCAACCCTCTACCCGCCGTTACCCGGGCATCATTTTTACTCCAGAACGCGAGCCTGGCAACAACATCTTACATGTTAACAACATCACCAAGCACGCTAACGATGGCACTTTGCTGTTGAACAATATCAGCTTTAACATCGAGAAAGATGAAAAAGTAGCCTTCCTATCGCGCAACCCATTAACCGTTACCGCTCTTTTTGAGATACTGAACGGCAAAATAAAACCCGAGGCCGGTACCTATAATTGGGGTGTAACCATTACAACAGCTTATCTGCCACTCGAAAACTCAATGTTCTTCGAAAGTAGCCAAACGCTTGTTGATTGGCTCAGCTTATACTCCGCCGACACCAGCGAGTTGTATCTGCGTGGTTATCTGGGTAAAATGCTTTTCTCGGGCGAAGACATCTATAAGAAAGTGAAAATATTATCGGGGGGCGAAAAAATGCGTTGCATGATTTCTAAAATGATGCTCCTCAATGCCAATGTGATGGTTCTGGACAATCCAACCAATCACCTCGACCTCGAATCCATTCAGGCATTTAACAATACGCTCACCTCTTTTAAAGGGAATGTTCTATTGGCATCACACGACCATGAATTTATCAATACCGTTTGCAATCGTATCATCGAAATTACTCCCAAAGGGTTGATTGATAAACTTATGAGTTACGACGATTACATATCGGACGAAAAAATACAAGAGTTGCGCGAGCAGATGTATAAGGTTCGGTAATCAGAGTAAACTTTAATTGAGCGACTCCCGATCACCTTACAATATCTTGCGAAATTGGTAGGAGAATAGGTTTCTTGCTATTTGGATATTTTCAGATTTTGCGAAAAAGGATTTTAGTAAACTGGCGTATTTCAAAAAGCAAATTACTATCATTACTCAATTTGTAAAGAAGAGTTGATACCCTCTTTTTTTGTACTTTTAAACTGATATTTACAAACAGTTTTATTGTTTTTAAACCATAGAATCCCCAGTGAATTTTTAAATTTATAATAATGAAAAACGCCGCTGTATTATTGCTGATAGTATTTTCCTTTACGCATATCAACGCCCAAAATTCGGTTAAGCTCTCCGGAACAATCATTGGTACGGCCGAATCGTTTGACTATGGTTTATTTGAATGTTCAACTATGGTTAACACCATCGAAAACGCATTTGATGGAAATTTGCAAACAATTTTTGCATCCTGTATCCGCACAGGTGGATGGGTTGGGCTGGATTTAGGAGAGAAGCACATTATCACCAAAGTAGCCTATTGTCCACGTGAAAATCAATCTTCGCGTATGTTGCTGGGTGTTTTTGAAGGAGCCAATAATCCCGACTTTGGTGACGCCATCCCAATACATATAATTAATCAATCGCCAGCACAAAATGAATTAACCAGCAACGATGTTTCTTGCTCAAAAGGCTTCAGATATGTGCGGTACATCGGTCCAAATGATGTAAAATGCAATCTCTCCGAACTCGAGTTTTATGGTTATCAGGGCGAAGGTAACAATTCACAACTTTCTCAAATCACCAATTTAGCCTCCGTAATTATCCACACAAAAAATGCTGAAGATATAGTTAGCAGAGATTATTATCTAAAAGGAATAGTTTCGGTTATATCTGAGAACGGTACAAATATTTACACAGACAGCCTTGAAATTAAAGGGAGAGGAAATGCAAGTTGGAGCTTCCCCAAAAAGCCTTACCGCATGAAATTATATAACAAAGCCAGCTTGCTCGGTTTTCCGGCTGTTGAAAAGAGTTGGACATTGATAAATAATTACGTCGACAAAACACTGATGCGAAATCTGCTCGCTTTTGATTTAAGTGAAAGATTAGAAATATCCTATACACCTGCAGGTAAGCCCGTTGATGTTTTTTTGAATGGAGAGTACAAAGGAACTTATCAGCTTTGCGATCAGATGGAAGTGGCAACCGGGCGTGTTGAGGTCGAAATAATGAGCGCATCTGATGTCACACTTCCTAACTTATCTGGAGGATATATGCTAGAGATGGATGCCTATGCTTATGAGGAAACCTCGTGGTTTACATCAGCAAGAAATCATATTCCTGTTACCATAAAATACCCCAAGGACGACAATATTGTTTTGGCGCAAAGCAATTTCATTAAATCACATTTCGATCTGATGGAAAGTGCGGCTTACTCCTCAGCATATACGAATGCAACTACTGGATATAGAAAATATTTAGACGTTCCGTCATTTCTACGTCACTTTTTAGTGGGCGAAATAAGTGGGAATACCGATACCTACTGGAGTACCTATATGTATAAAAAAAGGAACAACGACCTATTTTACTTTGGACCAGTGTGGGACTTTGATATTGCTTACGAGAACGACGTTAGAACCTATCCTATAAATAGTAAGCCAGATTGGATTTATCTTTCGGGGAGCACAGCAAACGGCGTACGCGATTTGGTAAATCGTTTGTTTACCGATCCAGCATTGGTCAATCAGCTGAAATCAACCTATGCTTATTATCGCGATAATGGAATCATTACCAAAGAAAGCCTACTTGGCGTAGTGAATGATTATGCCCTAGAAATGAATCAGTCGCAATCGTTAAACTTTATGCGCTGGGATATTCTGAATACCATAGTTCATCAAAACCCAGTGGCACTTGGTTCATATGCCGCTGAAGTTGAACACGTAAAAAACTACATAAGTGCTCGTATTGACTGGATGGACAATAGATTGGCCTATGTGCCCAATGCAGATAATAATGTCTTTTTGCCCGAAGTTTTTATGTGGAGCGGTGTTAACACACTTCATTTGGAAGGCATTACCGGTGAGGTTTTTATTAGGATATATGATTTAGCGGGCCGAGTGATTGCTGCAAAGCAGCTAACGGATTCACATTATTCTATTACTATTAACCCGGGTATTTATATCGTAAATATTTCGGATAAAACGGGTAAATCATTCTCCTTAAAAGGACTTGTTAGCTAAAACAGAGCAAACACTTTCCGCTTTTCATTTAATTATTGTAAGGCTTATTTCTACAGTCGCACGAGTTTCTTCGTGCGGCTTTTACTCCAAACCTATAATTTAACGCAGCCAAATTCTAGTATGGCTTTAACGCAATTTTATTATATTTACTAGCAAGTTACCTGCAAGCTTAGAAATAAAAAAACTGGCCAACTTAAATTGTTAAACTTTAAATTCGAAAACTATGAAACTACTTAAGACAATAAAAACCATTTTGCTGGTAAGTGTTATGCTAATTTCTTCCTTTGCCTTCTCGCAGGAAAAAGAATTAACTACTGAATATACTTTTAAACTAAAAAAGAGAACTAACCAGTTTGTAATTAAATGCGACTTAAATGATATTAAGATAGTTGCTGAAAAAGACTCTAAGTGTACAAACTGCATTTTCAGTTGGATTAAATACGATTCAACTTATGCTAATCAGTTTGCAGTTGATGGCTATTACCAAGAACTTTTCTCATCAAAAGATTCAAGAAGTGACTTTATTTACACGGTTAAAAGCAATATTCCTAACAGTTATTCTTTTAGGATTCCAAGAAACCTTAGTGTGCATATTGATAATAGTGAGTATCCAACATATGAACAGTACAAATTAAAAAAGCATAATATTGTTATTGAAGGGGTTGAACGTGAGATAAATATTAACACTTTATTATCAAATATAATAATGAGGAATGTTTCTGGTCCTGTGATAGTTTCATGTATCGACGGTGATGTTGACATTGAGTTCACTCCCGAAGGTATTGTTGGTCCTATATCTATTGAAGTAATTAGTGGAAATATTACGCTCCGCATTCCATCTACAGCAAATGTTAGTATTAATGCAAGCACTCTATATGGCGAAATTAACTCTGACTTTGAAACAAGGCAAAATCCTATTCAAACCGATAAAAAAACGGGCTTTAAAACCCTAGACACTGTTCTAAACAATGGCGAAAATAGCATTTCATTATCAATAGCTAGTGGAAAGATAAATATCTTAAGAAATTAGAGTGAACTTATTCTTGTTGTATTCATTAATTTTGATTTAACTAACTAATATGACTGAAGATTAAAGCCAGCAGGTAACAAGGGGTGTAACCAATTTGGGCTGAATGGGTTAGGCAAGCGGGTGGGCGCGCAGAAAAATTTTAACGTGAGATAAATCCCAAGCCCCGCTCTCCCAAACTGGTCACACCCCTAGCCGTTAAGGGCAAGACAAAAAATTGAACCTGAATTCAAGAACTTAACGCAACAAATCAAAACCTTAGATTTTTTGTTTTTTCTGAACGTTAAAAAATAGTCTATGCACCTAGCAAATATTGGCAAACTCCATGGGCCGATGCAATAAACCAATATGTTGATCTATTATACCTTAAATAACGAGTCAATAAATCAAAATGATTTATTTTAATTTGGTCTGCTTTTCACCACTTTCCCCGCTTTACAGATTGTTAATTTTACTACATTTACCATCTAGTTAGCACCCATTTAACCTACAACACAAATATTATTACAAAATAAAAAACTTATGAACCTACAAATTAGACATAAACTAATCCTTTTTATGGGGTTTTTTCTGATTGGATTTTTATTACAAAGTTGCCTGGCTTTCAGAGGCATAACCGTTGTGGATGATGCCGTATATTCAACAAGGAGAATTAAGGCAGAGTTTCTTTATGATATTGCACAAGAACATAACTCGCCATTAATAAGTTTGAATCAAAAAATAATTAAAGAGGTTAAAAGCGACTCATGGTATCAGTATAGGGTTTATGATTTTATTCGATTAAAAAGGAGTAGTTTCGGATTAGAGAAGAAGGTGTTTATAATTGTTGATAATGTGCCCTTTAAGGTTGATATTGAATTTATTGAGTCTGAAATATTTTCGCAAATTGATGAACAGCGAAAGGATGTTTTAACCGCAGATTCAACAAAAATTTCAGTGGTAACTGGATATACAGAAAGTCAAAGTAGGGATTATAGATTTACATACCTAATTGAAAACGAAGTTATTGAAAAGATAGAAAAATCGAGTAATGTTATGCTTAGGTATTATTCAGGTCCCGATTTGATTACAATAAAAATAAGGGGTATCAACCTAAGTAACCTTAAAAAGTTAATAGAATTACAGTAAAACACGCTGGCCAATACAGAGTATAAAACATGGGTTGTTTTATTAAAACCCATATTTTACCCCAGTCAGTTCCTCTGAGATAGTCCATAGTTTTTGTGCATCCTCAGCATTGTGCGATGCTTTTGTTGATTTTACCAATACCGGATATCCTGAGAGTTCCATTAAACCTGAGGGACCATAGAATTCGCCACCCTTTACATTTGTATCAACCGCCGCCCTTAGTTGGGGTAGTGCGCCCGATTTGGGAGTTGGCAAAACTTTTATAATTAAGGGCCTAAGCACTTTAAATAGGAACTTCCCCTCCAGGTGTCGGCCTAGGTTTGTGAATGATGCCCCGGGGTGTGCTGCCACAACCAAGTTGTTGATTCCCTTTGCTTCGAATTTACGCTGAAGTTCATAGGTAAAAAGAAGATTGGCCAGCTTTGAGCGGGCGTAAGCCCTCATGGAGTTGTAACCTTGGGCATTTTCAAACAGCGTATTGTCAAAGCTTATTTTCCACTGCCTATGGGCAAGGCTGCTTACCACAACCACTCTGGAGTTGGGCGTGCGAACCAAAGTATCTAATAAAAGCCCCGTAAGGGCAAAATGGCCTAGATGATTTGTTCCCATCTGGCTCTCAAACCCATCCTTGGTAAGCCCGTAAGGGCTTGTCATTATGCCAGCATTATTAATCAGAATGTGCAGCTGCGAGTAGTTCTTGGTAAACATCTGGGCAAAACTTTTTATGGATGATAAATCCATGAGGTCGAGTGCCATTACAATAACTTTTGCCTCAGGATATTCAGTTAGTATTGCAGTTTTTGCAGCTTCGCCTTTACTTTCCGAGCGGCATGCAAGAACCACATCGGCTCCTTTTTGTGCAAGCGCCTTTGCTGTTTCAAAGCCTAATCCGCTGTTTCCACCGGTTACCACTACTGTTTTGCCTGATTGATCAGGCATATCTTTTAAAGTCCACTTTTTAGTTCGCATAAACCAAGAATTAAAAATTTTCAGCCCCAAACTTACAATAAATTGGGAATACCTAAACTACCACTCCCTTCTATGCTACTGCACTTTCCTTTATACGTCATTGCGAGGAGCGTTTTTTGCGACGAAGCAATCTGTTCTTTGAAAAAATCTAATTCGTTAATAAAAGATTGCTTCTCCCGACATAGAGCGTCGGTATCGCAATGACGGATTAAGGCATGGTTTTAATGCAAAAGCCACACGATACAATCGTGCGGCAGCGGAGGGAGGCAAAAAACCTTTACTTACCCCAACCTATAAACCGCCACACCATTTGCCGCTATAAGGATTGGGATACCATCTCCAAGTGCATCCTGAGGGTAAAGTGTTGTTTTTTTGTTGTTGAAGATAAGTTCTGTGGCTTGCCAAGGGTTGCTAGCCGAAAGACCAGTAATTTTAAGGGCATCGGTAGGGATTTTTAGCTTGAGATGATACTCGGCGTGCAAATCAAAATTAAGGACAATCAGCAGAACCTCGTTTTTGTAATGGCGGAGGTAGGCGAAAATCTTGTCACAGTTTAGGTGGTTGTTGGCCCACATCAAGTCGTAAAAGGCACCGTTGGATATTGCCTTGGAATTTAGTCGAAGATCGTTTAGCTTTTGGTAAAAGTTACGCAGCTCTAATTGGTTCTTGCTTAAATGCTGAGCATCAAACTCTCCGTTATTTACCAGCTTCTGATACTCGGTTACTTGCCAGTAATCAAATATGGTAGTTCTACCATCATTGCCACTATATCCTTCGCTATCAATTGCGTTTTCGCCAATCTCCTGCCCAAAGTACAGCATCAAAGGGCCAGCGTTTAGAGTAGCAGCAAGAACCATAGCCGGAACTGCTCGCCAAGGGTTGCCTGCAAATTGTTGCGAAGCAATCCGCTGCTCGTCATGATTCTCCATAAACCGGAGCATTCGATGTGAGAAGCCCTCGTATTGTTGCCAAAGGTTAGTAATCTCTCTTGCCGAACCGTGTCCTTCAAATAGCGAACGGGAGATATCGTACAATCCCACCTTATCGTATAGGTAATCAAAGCCAGCATCGAGAAATTTTTTGTACTCGGAGGGATTATAAACCTCGGCAATAACAATAATCTCGCTGTTAATTTCCTTAACCCTGGGGATGGCCCATTGCCAAAACTCCACGGGCACCATTTCGACCATATCGCAACGTAGCCCATCCACCCCTTTGCTGGCCCAAAATCTCATGATATGGAGCATCTTGTGCCAAGTGCTGGGTATTGGGTCAAAATGTTTCTGATGACCATTTAGGTAGTCAATTCCATAGTTCAGCTTTATGGTTTCGTACCAATCGTTTATGCTGGGTTGTGCAGTAAAAGCATCATTCCCCGTTGCCTTGGCTGGGTACTCAGAGTAGTGCTTTGCACCAAGGGTATAGGGAAAGTTTATGCCTTGTGGAATTTGAAAACCTTTGTTGGGTAGGTAATAAAAGTTATTGGTGGGCAAAAATGCATGGTTTGGATTATCGCTTGCTCCAAGCGTCTCAATATCATCGGGTTGGTTTATGCTACTATATTCGCGGGCAACGTGGTTTGGAACAAAGTCAATTATCATTTTAAGATCCTCTTTGTGGCATCTTTTCACCAGTGCCTCAAATTCGGCCATTCGGCCTTGCGGATTGATGGCTAAATCGGGATCAACATCGTAGTAATCGGTTATGGCGTAGGGTGAGCCAGCTCGCCCTTTTACAATCATTGGGTTATTTGGAGTAATACCGTACTGCTGATAATTGGTGCATGTTGCATGCCTTAATATCCCGGTAAACCAAATATGGGTTGTGCCAAACTCCTTTATTGCTTTAAGGGCACGAGGGGTGAAATGCTCAAACTTAGAGCAGCCATTCTCTTCAATTGTCCCGAATGGTTTGTTCGTTTCTGTATCATTCCGAAACAAACGCGTAAAAACTTGGTATATATTAATTGCTGAAGGCTTATCCATACCCAAATATAGTACAGATTTTTGGTGTGGCGATTTATGACAGCATCAAAAGGTATTGCTATTATTTGTAGGGGCTATATTTTTTTGATATATTCTTAAAACAATGATATATAGCAATATGAAATACTTGCTAAAAATCTGCGTTTCTCAAAAAGTATTCGTTTTTTTGCAGTGCAAAACATTTTATTAATAGGTATGCGATTATTAGTATTCATTCTGCTCATTACCATAGGATTTGCTTCCCAAGATACTGCTTTTGGTCAGCCCGAAACCGAAACCGTAATTGTAATACCTGATACAGTAAAGGTTGATACCATTAACGTTCAAGTTTTAGCTGTTGATGAGCAACGCACCGATACGGTACCTTCAGAAAAACCCATTGAGCTGGTTGATACTAGCGCGGTAGGGGGCAAACCCCATAAGGTTTTAACCGCTACTCAATCCTTGGAATCCATTACCCCGGTCATACCCGATAGTATCCCCACTAAACCTATAACTCTTTCGCCTTCAATGGCGTCAGAATATATAAGTGGCCTAATTAGCTCAAGCGATCTGTGGAGAACTGCGGATGATAAGCTTAAACTTTCGCTATTGCGACTTTTAAATCAGTATAACGAGCCTTACGATAGCATCAGAAATCGTCTTTTAAACTTTAAGTGGGATTCGGTTAAGCTAAAGCAGGTTGATGTAGTTGAAAAAGATACGCTACCCCTCCGATGGTTCGATAAATCGTTTTTTATTGTTGATACCATTCTTCTCGAAAAAAATCCTTTGATAACAAAAAGGACTGTTTTGATGAAGATAATTGATCCGTTGGCTCTTTCAATGTTAGATTTGAAGCAGGATGCAAAGGAACAAGTTGAATTGTTGTTTGAGACAAAGGATACCATCACCGAAAATATAATTGATAAGAAATACCTAGAATCCAAAAAGATTCAGCTTTATGAAATCACCGATAAGGGAATTAATCCCTCATTAAAACACCATAAAGGGTTTAAACCCTACCGTTTTAATAGCGACTCTACTGAGCTTATTATGATTCGAACCCGGAAGGCTTTTACGGTAATCAATGAGTCGCCTTTCCACATTGTTCCCAATAGCAGGATGACAGATTCGCTTAAGACGGCCATTGAAACGCTAACGGCTTTTACCTCCAGTCGCGATTCAATTCTGATTAATGTAAACGATAGGCAAGGCAATAAAAAGCATTTGTGGTTAACCTCAGGCAAGGAAGATTTGCATAGGTATTGGGTGAAGAACTCGAAAAACGACTCGATAACCATTTGGATTGGAAATCCATCGAAACACAATATTGTGCTTTCTCTTGAAGAGGATGTAAACATTGAGCGTCTTGAGAAAAGGATGGTGGATGATATACCGTTTACCACTGCACGACCCGATAGGCAACTCGCAAAATTGAAGCCACTGAAAGAGATCCCCGTTTACTGGAGCTACGGAATTGTAGGTGCATACTCCTTGAACGAGAACTTCTTTTCAAACTATTGGGCACAGGGAGGAGAGAGCTCTTTAACAAGTATGCTCGACATAAACGCCCAAGCAGAATACAGTAATAAGGAGTCGAAGTTGAATTGGGCTACCACTGGCCGACTTAGGTACGGAACAACCTGGACCGAGGATAAAGGGTTTAGGACCAGTACCGATATTGTTGAGGTTAACTCTCAATACAATAAGGTGCTTAGGGAGAAAATAGACCTTAGCTCCATTTTCTACTTTAAATCGCAGGTTGCCGAAGGGAAAAATTACTCCAACGATCCTCCAACTGTTGTTTCAAAGTTTCTAAACCCCGGAGCCATTACAATAGGTGTGGGTTTGGAGTTTAAGCCAAATAAGAAGACTAGCATAAACTTTTCACCCCTATCGTATAGGAATACGTTTGTACTCGACACAGCCACTATTAACCAAACAGTGCATGGTATTGATAAGGGTAAGCGCACAAAGCAGGAGATGGGGGGGCAATTGCTGGCCAAAAATAGTCTTACCCTTTTTAAGGATATGGAGATAAAAAATACCGTAAGGCTTTTCTCCAGCTATTTAAATAAGCCACAAAACGTAGATGTTGACTGGGAGATGAGCGTAGAGAAGCAAATAAGCGTATATTTTAAGATTAGGCTTAACCTGCACCTTATTTACGACGACGATATTCTTTTCCCAATTGTTAACTCTAAGGATGAGCCTGTTATGCTTCCAAGCGGTTTTCAGAAAAAGGCGCCGCGTGCCCAGTTTAATCAGCTGCTTGGGCTTACGCTTGTATTAAAAATTTAACGGGCTATTTTGCGTCTTCAATCTTGTTGGTTACGCCAAGCATTCTGTATAGTTCATTAACCCCTTGGAACGTGTTTTTATCCACAACTCCTTTGTCTCTGGCCTTATCCAGCCAATGGGTTGCCTCACTGAATGCTTTAGCCGATTTTACTTTCTGCTCCTGAACGGCTCGAATGTTAGTTAGCCGCAGGGTTGTTTCATCAATTTCAACCCCCATATTAAAATAGCACGTAGCAATATTCAGGTACACCATTGGTTCATCTGGGGCTTGTTTGTATGCTTCAGTATAGCTGTCAATGGCCTCTTGATACTTGTTCGTTTTTTGGTAAAGCAGCCCTTTGGTAAAGAACAAAGTATGATCTTTAGGCCTTTTGGCTATTGCCTCGTTAAGCCTTTGTAAAGCAATATCAGCATTGTTTGTTTGGTATAGAAGGTCGGTTAACAGCAGCATTAATTTATTATCGAAATTGAATTGCTTTACCCCTTCGTATAGAGTCTTTTCGGCCAAAGTAGTATCTCCCTTTTGCAGGTAAACATCAGAAAGGAGGTGCGTTGTATTAACCGAATATTTCTGATTGTGGAGTTTTGCTAAGTGAGTAATTGCCTTATCCCAATTTTTGCCTTCGTAGGCCGCTAATGCCGCATTATACATCAAATTGGAGTCAACTTCGAGTGAGAGTGATGAGTTTCGGGTTATTTTTAATGCGCATTCAAACGCTTCAAGCGATTCATCATACTTTTTATCCCTAAAGTTTTTTTCTCCAACTTTTTGTAGCTCATTGGCCAAAAGCACAAACTTTGGGGCTATCTGTTTTTCAATCCGCCCACCTCTGTCAAGGGTTAATGCTTTGCTGTATGAGCCATAGGCAACAATTAGCTGATTTGGGTACAGCGCTGTAAGCGAAGCATCATTTTTTTTGATTCCTTCAGTGTAGGCCTGCTGGCATAATAGCCCTTTGTAATACCACGTTCTTGCCCACTTTCTGGAGTCTTTATCTTCAGTCATTCCATCCACAACAACCTTAGCCTCAGTATATTTGCTCGCATCAATAAGGTTAGAGAGTGTTAGGTACTTACTCCTTTGTAATGGTGATATTACAGAGCAACTTGAAAAAAGGATTAGAATGGCAAGCAGTTTTTTCATCATTATAAATTTATGGTCAACTCCAATATAGCATCTTTGTATAAAAAGTAAGGAGCGCTATGTCACTACAAAATTTAATACTAATTTAAATTGAAAAAGTTTCATAGATTTTCGTCCAATATGAACATGCAATTTACCAACTGCTCATACGTATCGATGTACAATTGGAGTTTTCTATATAATCCTACGGATTAGTTTAAAGTACTTAAATGGCACGTATTTAAGCGGCAGATCAATCCAGGTAGGTGTTAAAACTGTGCTACGCTGATTGCTTAAAGCCAAAAAGCTGGTTTTTCCGTGGTATTTGCCCAATCCACTATTGCCAACTCCACCAAACGGAAGATGATGATTGGTTATGTGCATCAATGTGTCGTTGATGCATGCTCCGCCCGAGGTTGATTTGTATAATATCTCTTTTGCATTTTTCGATTTTCCGAAATAGTAAAAGGCTAAAGGTTTTTCCCTTGAGTTGATAAATTTAAGGGCATCTTCAGTTTCATTAAAAGATAATATGGGCAGAATTGGGCCAAAAATCTCGTCATGCATTACAGAATGCTCAGGGAGTACATCATCAAGAATGGTTGGTGATATAAATCGATCCGATTTATCATGCTCTCCACCAAATTTCACGGTGCCATCCTTTAAATAACTTACCAATCGATCATGGGCCTGATGGTTAACTATACGAGGATAAAATTTGCTACTCTTTATGTCCTTGCCAAACATCTCCTCAATGCTTTCAGCAATTTTTCGGATTAATTCCTCTTTTATTGATTTGTGTGCTAAAACGTAATCGGGCGCAATGCAGGTTTGCCCTGCATTAATTGTTTTTCCCCAGGCAATTCGTTTTGCGGCAATGGCAAGGTTGGCATCCTTATCAACAATGCATGGGCTTTTACCACCAAGTTCCAATACCACAGGGGTAAGATGCTCGGCTGCGGCTTTCATAACAACCCTTCCTAAAACAGGGCTACCTGTAAAGAATATAATATCGAATTGCTTTGAGAAGAGCAACTCGTTTGTGTTTCGCCCGCCCTGTACAACGCCTATGTAGTTTGGGCTAAAGGTTTCCTTAATCATCTCCTCCATTACCCTTGCCGTATTGGCTGTATATGGCGATGGTTTTAGTATTGCGCAGTTTCCCGCTGAAATTGATCCAACCAATGGGTTCATTAGTAACTGGAATGGATAGTTCCAAGGCGCTACAATTAATGCAACGCCTAGGGGTTCAAAAATTATTCTTCCCTTTGATGGAAGAAGATGAATTGGAGTTGGAACCCTTTTGGGCTTTGCCCACTTTTTAAGGTTTTTTATATGATTGTCAATCTCTTGATATACTATGCTAATCTCGGTGAGGTATGCCTCTTCGAATGATTTGTGAAGGTCGGTCCAAAGGGCGTCAGCAATTTTTCGCTCATATTTATGAATAGCCGATTTGAATTTTTTGAGCTGCTCAAGCCTAAATTTAATATCTTTTGTTTGATGGCTTGCAAAGAATTCTCGCTGCGCCTCAAGCATATTGTCAATTGTAGTTTGTGTTGTATCGTCCATATAAATATATTTATTGGGTTAGCAATTGCTCTTTTATGCTGTATAGTAAAATCTCCCAAAAGTAATCGATATTAAAAGTTAAAACGAAAACAATTAGGATTAAATTCTGACAATTATTTTATTTAGATGATTCGATAGGCTACTAATTTAGCGATGAGTCTCAAAGACATACACCCAAGATAATTCGGGCTAAATACAGTTCTTGGGTATGGTAGATTAAATCAAACTAAGAAAGCCTACGGGTTGATTTAAAGTGATCGGGGATGCCAAATAATGTTGCTGATGGGTTATTATGCTCAATGCTTACTATGCGAATTTTTAGTTTATCTTTTCGCAAGAGAGTTCGTTCCTCAGTTAGCATTGGGATAAAACCCTCCACATCGGGAATGGCACTAAAAATGGCTAGACTGTATTCTGTTCGCCGCAAAAGGTTAAAAAGTTTAGCAAAAAATTCAAATTCTCCATCGTACATCCAGTAGGCAACCTCTGTGTTCATCCCCTCGTCTCTTACCCTCCATTGGTAGCATTTGTGCCCATTAATTTCCTTAGTATTCTGGGTTTTTTTTACGCTAATGTATTCGTTATCGTTACTGCGATTATTAGCTAATATTTTTACGTATTGCTGCTTGCTGTATGATAGGGCGTAAACCTCTTCTTTATCCAAATTTACGATGTGACTACTCACAATCCTGTTCTTTGTATCGCGCTCATCAATCCTAACCATAGCATCTCTTACGTAGATATTAATATGAATAGTATCAAAAACGGTTTCTCGCACAAAGTTTATATTACCCTTAAACGTGCTGCCATAAACAGCGCTGAATAAGGATAAAAGAATGATTATCAATGCTAAAAATGAAGAATATCTATTTCTCATATTGCATATAATGCTACTGTTACTTATATTTGATGACAGCAATTTTGTTTCGTAAAAGCATGAATAAAAAAGATGATGTTTCTCACCCATATAAGTTAGGTATTGAAGGTGAGGCCTATGCTTTAGATTATGTTAAGGCAATGGGGTATAAAGTATTGAATAAAAATTGGCGTTTTGGTAAAAAGGAGCTTGATATTGTGGCCACAAAGGATAACACGCTAGTTGTTTTTGAGGTAAAAACACGGTTCGGAAACTACTGGGAAGAACCCAAGGATGCTGTAGTGATGCGAAAGCAAAAGAATATAATTGAGGCCGCCGATGCTTACGTTACCCAATATGACATTGATATGGATGTGCAGTTCGACATTATTGGCCTTGTATACAATGGAAAGAGTTTTGAATTGGAGCACATTCAGGATGCATTTTACCCAACCCTTTAACCACTGCAAATTATGAATATTGAAACGCTACGCTTGTATTGCCTAAGTTTGAAAGGTGTAACCGAAGGTTTTCCTTTTGATGAGGAAACGCTGGTTTTTAAGGTTGGTAACAAGATGTTTGTTCTAACAAATTTGGATGGTCCTTTGAGCATAAACATCAAGTGCGACCCCGATGAGGCGATTGCCCTAAGGGAGCAATATATGGCGGTAACGCCAGGCTACCATATGAATAAACATCATTGGAATACGGTAATGGTAGATGGGTCTGTCCCAGATAGAACCATTAAGCTATGGATACTTAATTCGTACAACCTCGTTTTGGGCTCATTGCCAAAAAAAGTTCAACAATCAATCATAAATACGTAGTAATTCATAAATTTGGTACAAGAGTTGTAAGGCTATCATCTAATTTGCAATAAACTAAATTCTTAGGATATGAAAACACTGAAGATTTTCATGATACTGTTAATATCGCTTGGCTTTAGCGCCTCTGCACAGGATGTTTACCACGTTACCCGTGTTAACGGAACAATTACCAATTTAGGAACAGGAACTAATGTAATAGCGGGCGAAACGCTAAACCCCGATGACGTTCTTCTTTTCGAGAGCCTTGATAGTTATGCCATTGCCATTGGTTGCAAAATGGGGCGTTTTCAAATTAAAATTCAGGATCCAGCCCAAGCCAATGAGCACCTAACGTTAACCGCAATGGTTAAGGATGCTGCGTTACCTACAAAAATGAGAAATTTGATGCTTGCTCGCTTTAACCCATCGGAAATACAAGTTTCGGATTTGCGCCAGTACTTTGGAAACGATAAGTTTTCGATTATTGGAGATGCGGTTACCATTCCGCTCGATCAGCAAAAGTACTCCCTATCCGACGATAAGTTTATAGTATTCTACTATCGTGTTGATAATAACCCAGTATCAAAAAAGATTGGCCACGATGAACAGTCGCTTATACTTGAAAAGGATAAACTAGTTACAAGCAGCGCAGGCTCAGTTCAGGGTAACGAAATTTCAAACCTAGCAGTTTACGAATATCAAATGTCATCTAGAAGCAGTCAAGAGATTACCCGATTTACCCTTGTTTTTGTTGATAAGAATGAGTTGGTTAGCGAGTTTAATACGATTATTCCGATTTTAAAGCGCCAAAAAATGGCCAATGATGATATAAAGAAATACCTGATTGAGTACTACTACGATTTTTACGGGGCAACCGACTCCAAAACCATTGACACCTTTGCAGACCAAATTGTAAAGAACTACTAAAAGAATATCTAAAGAACCGTCATTGCGATCCGCCAGCAGGCGGAGAAGCAATCTATTAGATCTGAATGCCTAAGATTGCTTCTCCGCCTGTTGGCGGATCGCAATGGCGGGATTGTTTTTTTAAGGTAAACTACTCTTAAAACTGTTGTATCGGTCGATGTAAAGTTCGCCATTTTTGCCTCCTAGGCTTTGCCATACTTTTTCAATGGCTTCAACCCTATCCTCTGGCGATGGGTGAGTGCTTAAAAACACTAGTGAATTAGGCTCACCTTCCATCTTCTCGAAAAAATCGGCAATTGACCTTGGATGATAGCTTGTATCGTACAGATAATGTACTGCATACTTATCGGCCTCATACTCATTATCCCGGCTGTACTTTAAACCGCCCAGTCCTGTTGCAAGTTCAGCAATTATCGTCTCTAACATTGTTGGATTATCGCCTAATACAATGGAAGTAAGAACGCTAAATCCATACTGTTTGGTAAGCATTTGGGTTGAATGTCGTCTATCGGCATGCGCCATTTCGTGAGCCATTACTCCAGCAAATTGAGCCTCATTATCTAAAAACTTTATCAAGCCGGTATAGAAATACATATATCCGCCAGGAGCAGCAAATGCATTTAGCACATCCTGATTGATAATTTTTACCTCCCAAGGAAATCTATCAGCATACCGCAAGTCATTAGATTGTAGTAGGTTATTGAGTATTCTTTCGATATGGGCATAGGCCTCGGGGTATTGAGCCCTGTTGAGGATTGGGTAAGTTGCAGGCTCTGCCAGTATGGTTGAATCGAGCTGCATTCCAAAGGCGATGTCCTGTTCAAGGGTAAAAAAGTTTAGTTTCCCATCATCGCATCCGCTTAGTGTAAGTAAGGTAAATGCAACAGCTATTGTAAATATTCTCCTTGCCATTATTTTAGAGTTTATGGTGAATTGCAGCAAATATACTATAATGTTAATTTATTAGCATAAGCTTTTGTGCAAAATAGTTGTTGACACTATCGTAATTACTCATTACTTTTGAAACAAAAAAGATGAATCTATTCCATGGTGTTGAGTATATTGAGCGAATATTTATATCTGCATTGGTTATTTTAGCAGGAGTTTTAACTATATTTTTTACCATCCGCTGGCTCAGGAAATATCTTAAGGTGCTGAAAGAAAAATTGAT
The DNA here is from genome assembly GCA_002410065.1 of Bacteroidales bacterium UBA5349. Taxonomy (GTDB): domain Bacteria; phylum Bacteroidota; class Bacteroidia; order Bacteroidales; family Tenuifilaceae; genus Perlabentimonas. Next base: position 235,517 of record DHQB01000027.1, read on the forward strand.
TAGAAGAAGAATAATTCGCCGTGCAATTATCCCCAGCCTACTGCTTGTGCTGTTAATTTCCCTAAGGCTTAATTTACCAATACTGTTTTCTGATGAGGATTTATTAGCCAATGCAGCCCAATTTACAACTATTCTGCTCATTATTGCTGGGGCATGGGTTGCCATAAATGCAATGGCAATAACCCGAATTATAATTTTGAGCAATTACGATTTAAAGCAGAAAAACAATCTTCTTGCTCGAAAAATGCATACCCAGCTCCGGATAATTGAGCGCGTTATTCTATTTACCATCATCTTTTTTGCTGTGGCCAGTATCCTCATGACCTTTGAATCCATAAGGCGTATTGGCATTAGCCTTTTTGCATCGGCAGGTGTTGCCGGATTGATACTGGGCTTGGCAGCCCAAAAGGTTATTGGTAGTATGCTGGCTGGAATTCAGTTGGCAATTACCCAACCCATTAGAATTGACGATGTTGTGATTGTTGAAAACGAATGGGGATGGATTGAGGAGATTACCCTTACCTATGTGGTGGTTAGGCTATGGGACAAAAGACGACTAGTAGTGCCAAGCACCTACTTTATTGAAAAACCCTTTCAGAATTGGACCCGCACATCAGCCCAAATAATGGGAACCGTATTTATTTACACTGATTATACCATGCCAATTGAGCCGTTGAGAAATGTGTTTGAGGAAATACTAAAGCAATCGGGTATTTGGGATGGGCAAGTAGCCAATGTGCAGGTTACAAACTCAACAAACCATTCGCTTGAATTGCGCTTTTTAATGAGCGCAATAGATTCGCCAACGCTTTGGGATTTAAGGGTTTTTGCTAGAGAAAAATTGGTTGAGTTTATGCAGCAGAACTATCCCGAAAAATTACCAAGGGCTAGGGTAATGATTGACAAGGACGAAATGGATAAAAATATCCGGTAAATAAGCAAGAGTAAATTATGCAAAAAGTGGTATGTTTGTGGAACAAGAAGCCAGCCTATGTTCAAGATATTTAGCCTATTAATCGCTACCCTTTGCTTTACAGCATTGGCTTATTCGCAGCCAATTGTAAACCATTTTTTGGCTATACCCAATGATGTTAGCCATGGTGGAACATTTAGCAGCATTATTGAAACCTCTGAAGTGCTAATCAAAGGTTACCAGCCAATACCCCACAAAACAGAGAAGAAATTTAATGGTAACGGCCTTATAACTGAACAAATTGCATACAATAGTGCTGGAGGGAAAAGTAGCGAAACCTATTGGGAGTATATGCCAAATAATGGACTAAGAAAGAAACGGCACAAATTTTTTGCCAACCTTTCGGGCTGGAACGAGGAGGAGGTAATTGTTGAGTGGGATAACGAAACCCTTGTTCCGCTTAAAGTTGAAGTACTTAAAAACGGTAAAATATCGCAATGGGCATTAATGACTATGGATACGTTGGGCAGGATAGAGTCGGCAAAGGTTTTTGGGCCAACTGGTGCACACACATATACCGAGAAGTTTATCTACATTGAGCCCTCAAATATGATAAAGGTTATGGTGTATAAGGCCAATGGAGTATTCACATCATCGTGGTCATATCCCTTAAACCGCGAAAAGACTTTTAAACCTGAGTCAATTTCTTGTCAGAGCTATTCCAACGGAGATATTATGCTCGAAAAACTATCAAACGCCCTAAAGGGCGATCAAGCTTACTACTACGAGTATGAGTACGATAATCGAGGAAATTGGATTGAAAAGAGAACCTATCAAGTGAAATTGGGGAAAAACGATAAGATCAAGAACAAAAGCCTTGAGAATAGGGTTACGCGGGAAATAACGTACTGATAGTTTTTTAATCAATCGCTTCTACACGCTCCTTTAAAATGGTTAGAGAATATTACTTAGAAACAAGTTTAAAATTCGTTGGGAAAAGATATAGATTTTTGTAATAAGAGATTTACTCAAAACTTAATCTGCCGTTTTCCGAACTTTTGATCTGTAAAGATGTTTAAGCGGGCTAAACAATCGATGAAGAAGGGATAAATCTTCGGTAGTTATCTCGGCAATTCCCAGTAATTCTCTATCGAAATTTATTGCTACACCGTAACTCGTTGTAACACCTTTAGGTAAATGCGCTAGGGCAGGGTAGCCTTTGTCGTTATATCCAGAAGAAACCGTGTGGATAATGCCCTCAACCAGTCCAAACTCCATATAGGAGTAGCCATCGAGTTTGATATTAACTCGCTGCCCTGACTTTACCTTTCCTGCACCTTCAAATGGAATAATTAAGCGAGCCTGTACTTCGCCTATATCATTCGGTGTAATGGAAAAAAGCGGATCACCAGTCTTAACCTCTTGTACATCGCTCCAAATACCCATGAACGACAATTTACCTGTTGACGATGCAATAAGTAAATAGTTCTTTTCCCAAGCGGACAAGCCACTCACCAGTTGAGAGTATGTGCTACTAACCTCTTCACGCAGTTCTTTTTGCCGGCTATCGAACTCAAATCTTAGGTCAACAATGGATTGTCTCAATCTCTCAACGTTAATGGCCGTATTGGCTATGCTAAGCTCAGCAGACTCAAGCGCTTGCTTTTTAGCAAGGAGCATTGCCTGCGATTTTTCAAAATCGCTTGCAGCAATAACCCCAGCAGCATAGAGCGCTGAATCTCTTTGGAATTGTTTGTGGGTTAACTCAACATCCTCTGCTGAAAGAATACGCTGTCTTTTTAAGCGGAGTGTGTACAGCTCGTACTGTTTTAGCTCTCGCTCCAGCGCCTCAATCTTATGCCTATGCAGCTGCTGATTGTTAAAGGTATTAAAATTGGTTAATGCCCTGTTAAGCTGATTAAACTGGGGTTGAATATCGCCAAGAACAAGATTTCTGAATGTAAATGGTTTTGGTAGCGAATCGGTTAAAGCAAATTTGGACAGCTGATCCTTAAGTTTAAAAATATGCCTGTGGTCCGAAGAACTCTCAATTACCCCCAACGTATCGCCACGGGTAACCCATTGACCATCGGAAACGAAAAGAGCAGCGGGCTTGCCATTGGCACGAGCCACAACCACCGAGGGTGGATTTTCGGCCGTTATAACAGCGGGTGCTACAACCGTATCGGGGTATTGAAAAAAGATACTGCCAATAAATACAACCCCAATAACTGTAAGGATAAGAGTTATTCCCCAGCGAACTATCCAGCGAGGCGGAGTGCCGAGTATTTCGGTGATCTCGTCGGACTTTATGTTTATTTTATTATTTTGCATTATAGAACACAGATTACGCTGATTATACAGATTTACGCTGATTTTAACTCAATTATTATTTTATCTTCAATCTACAAGATCAGCATAGTACTGGCCTACTCTTACCCCTTTATAAAACACTTTAATAGAAACTTGATAATTTGCATTATAGCACACAGATTACGCAAATTATACTGATTTACGCTGATTTTTGAATGATTTTGTATAGACTAGCCTTTTAAATTCTGGCTTTCTTCCAAAATTGAAAAGTAATCCTACCTCCATATTAGTGGCCTTTAAATAGTTTAAAAGTTGGAATTCATGTGCCTCGCACAACGATTCCGCTGCTTTCAACTCAATTATTATCTTATCCTCAATCACTAGATCAGCATAATACTGACCCACTCTAATACCTTTATAAAATACCTCAATAGGAACTTGTGGATTTGCATTTAATCCAATAATCTTCAACTCATGCAAAAAAGCATTCTCATACACTTTTTCTAGGAATCCATACCCTAATGTATTATAAACATCATAAAAAACTCCAATAATTTGTTGAGATAGTTCTTTGTGTAAAAAATCTGCCATAATTTCCGCTTTTAAGAATTTTCTCCAAATACACTTAACAGACAACTTAAAATAAATCTGCGTAAACCCGCTTTATCTGTTTCATCTGTGTTCTATCTAAAGTTCCAACTGATTCTTCACCAGCGTATAGTATGCCCCCTTCTTCTGGCTTAACTCCTTGTGTGTTCCCACCTCAACGATTCTTCCTTCTTCAATTACCACTATCTGGTCGGCATTCTTTACGGTGCTAAGGCGATGGGCAACAACTATTGATGTTCGTCCTTTAATGAACTCTTGCAAATTCTCAAGGATAACCCTCTCGTTGTTGGCATCTAAAGAGTTTGTAGCCTCATCAAAAAAGATAAACTTGGGATCTTTATAAACGGCACGTGCAATAAGGATACGCTGCTTTTGCCCCTGACTCAGGCCATGCCCCTCGCCCCCAATCTTGGTATTGTATCCCAATGGTAGGGTGCTGATAAAACTGTCAATATTGGCAACATGAGCTGCACTAATTAGCCGGCTCTTATCGATAATCTCAACGCCAGGTGCAACGTTTCGAGCAATGGTATCGGAGAAGATAAACCCATCCTGCATCACCACACCGCACTCCTCGCGCCAGCTTCGTAAGCTGTAGGCATCGAGGTTATTGGCTCCAAGCCGAATCTCACCCTTTGCGGGAGGATAAAATCCTAGCATTAGTTTTACCAGCGTTGTTTTTCCGCTACCCGATGTGCCCACAATGGCCGTTTGCTTACCCTCAGGTATGGTAAGGCTCACATCGTTTAGTACCAGCTCCGAGTCGGGTCCCTCGTACTGGAACGAAAGGTTTTGTATGCTCAAACCGGCATCCAAAGGAATATCGGTAATGCGTGAACTATCCATATCCTCCTCATCGTCCCTAAGGTGCACCTCGGCAAGCCTTTCGAGGCTTATTTTAGCATCCTGGGTTACGTTTACAAAGCTGATTAGCTGATCGATGGGGCTGTTGAGCTGCCCAATGATGTACTGAACGGCCATCATCATTCCCAGCGTAAGGTTGCCATCCACCACGCTTTTGGCGGCAATTACGGTGATTATAATATTCTTAAACTCATTAACCAGTAGGGCTCCGCTCTGCTGATACTGGCTTAGTGCAAGACCCTTAACGCCTACGCGGAATAATCTCGCCTGAATACTTTCCCATTCCCAACGCTTTTGCTGTTCGCATCCGCTAATCTTAATTTCCTGCATTCCCTGAATTAGCTGGATAAGGTTGCTCTGGTTGGCCGACATCTGCGCAAATCGCCTGTGATCGAGCTCGGCACGCTTTTTCAGAAAGAGCCAAACCCAAACGGCATACAATGCACTACCTATAAAGAATACAGCAAATATTTGCACACTATAAAAAAGTAGTACTGCACCAAAAACCAGCAGGTTTATCAGCGAAAAAACTACACTGAGCGATGTGCTGGTAAGGAAACTCTCGATACGCCTATGGTCGCCAATGCGCTGCATAAGGTCGCCTGTCATCTTAGTGTCAAAATAGCGCATGGGTAGGCGCATAAGTTTACTAAGGAAATCGGATATTAACGAAACGTTAATGCGAGTTCCCAGATGCAGCAGTATCCAACCACGAATAAACTCCACCGAAACCCTGCTGAGGGTTAATACCAATTGCGCAATTAGCACAAGGTAGATAAAGCTAATGTTGCGGTTGCCAATACCCTGATCGACTATGCTCTGGGTGAGGAATGGAAACAGCAGCTGAAGTAAGCTACCCAGTATTAACCCCAGAAATAGCTGAACCACCATTTTGTGGTACGGCTTAAGGTAACTGAACAGGAACCCGAAGCTACGACGGTTTGGCTTCTCATCGCGGGATGAGTAGAACTCGGGTGTAGGTTCAAGTAGCAGGGCAATGCCACGCTCCTCGCCCTTTGCTGACGGTGCTGCAAGGATACTAGATAGTTCATCGGGCGAAATTCGTACCTCCTTATCCGACAGGTTTATACGGCTCATAATTTCATTGGCTTTTGCGCTATGTTCGCCATCGCCCTCGGTTTTCGATTCAATAGTCGATACCCAACATTTTATGAACTCAGTGCGAGGAAATTTCAGCAATCCCCCAGCGGGGTCGGCCACGTGAACAATTTCTCTTCCCTTTTTACCCGATATTTTATACACCACCACAAAGTGATGCTGATTCCAGTGCACAATGGCGGGCAGGGGAGCCTCATCGCGCAGCTGCTCAAAGGTAAGCTTTACGCCCATGGTTCGAAAACCAATACTCTCGGCAGCACGGCTAATACCCAACATACTTACCCCCTCGCGGGTTATATAGCTACGCTCGCGAAGCGTTTCGAGGTTGTAGTGCTTGCCGTAGTGGCGCGCCACCATGCGCAAACAGGTGGGGCCGCAGTCCATGGCATCAAGTTGGGAGTAGTGGGGGAAGGGCATTTGGTGTTTTGGATGTTTATTGCGAAGTTAAAAGATTTTTGGGGCCAATTGATAAGTGACGGGCAAAAGTAATTGAAGTGACGAGTGACAGGAGTGATGGGTGACGGAAGTGACGGGTTACTCTTTCCATATTAGGCTATTAAGTTTTTCTATGCGCTTATGGTTAACTATAAAACCTGTTTCTCTTAGTATAGGTTCCGAACTTTTCCACAGGAACATAATCATTTTCCCATAGCCATTGAACCATAAATTTTTAAAAATAGTTTATTCTCGATTAGATAATCACTTTGGGCCAACTCATGCTAGTTTCGTATTAAGCATAAATCCCATTTATTCATATAGTACTCATATTCTGATATTTGAGGACAAATTAAGTTAAATGAACATTTTTCACAGACTCCAAAATCTCTTAATTTAAACCAAGGGCTCTCATCATCAAATACGTTAATCAATAAATCTTTTAATGGCTGATGGATGTTACCTATAGGAGGGGTATTGTTGCTTAATAGTACTTTACTATTAGCTTGTACAATCAGCTTCCCCCAATAGTTAAGATTAACACAACTTTTAGCAAAGAAATCATTTCTCGAGAGATGTGTTCCGTTTAAATCTTCTTTTCTTATGAAAACATAATTTTCAAAGAAGTCATAGTTAAAACCATTATAGTAAGGCACTATATTACTGTTGATTACTAAATTTAATTTATTATAATCAATAAAATCATCATATGAGTTAATCATAAAAATAATTTTTGCGTCAAATCCTTTAATCGTAATATTATCCCCGATTAAATTATTGAAAATAGTTTCGTCAACAGGAAAATTGACCAGCACTCTGATACTTACATTGCCTCTCAAAATTTTATTAATTTCATCTTTAAATTTTATGAAATTTTTATAATGGACATAGTATACTTTTTCACAATTAATGCCATTCAACATATCAATAAAATTATCAAGATCTGGATGTGAAAAAATATCACCTCCAGTAATGTGTATCTTCTTTAGGTTAGATTCTTCTAAAGTGGTAATTACTCGTTGAATGTCTTTAATATTTAAAATACCTGATGCTTTTGTGCAATGAAAAGTCTGTTTGTGAATTTTATCGCAATCGATGCAGTTAAATTCACAACTACCGTTAATAAACAGATATAACTCCTTTAATTTATAAAGGATATTTTCTCCAATATGTATCTTATCTGATTTATCTTTCAGAATCTTAAGTTTTGGGTAGAAGACAAACGGTTTTTCTCTATGGTTTTCACAATCAAGAATATCTCCACAGAAAAGTTCTCTTAAATCACAAATAAAAGCCACTACACTATTTTTTGAGAGCATTTTTTCATCGATTTGAATGCAATAACCATTATTGTAATCCCTTAAACTTGTCATAAGACATGCTACATCTGGACTTATATCGAAGATTTTAATGCTCTTATCAAGGAGGTTATGAATAACCCCAGACCTTTCATCACTATTCAGATAGCAGTATGGCTCAAGATAAAGCCAATGTTTTTTAGAAGTTTCCATCATCAACAAAATAAAGTATTAAACAAATATGATATCATTTACGATTTCATTAAACATCTCCCTATTTTTTTCTAATCGGGATAGAATGGTCGAGCATTTTTTTGAAAAATCTTCATAATTTAAGTAGCCAGGGCATTTGGCATTTTCATTTTCTATATCATCTATTAAGTATAAACAATGCGGGCAACTCTCAAGCATATAGCACGATGAACATGACTTACTTATGTTGTCAAGGTATCTATTAAAAGTTTCTACTATAAATTTTGAATTTAAGCGAATTGTTTTGTCAATAACACTCCCAAATGAGTACCTATAATCAATTTTTTCGCATGTATGTATGCTGCCATCTGTGGCGATGAACATTTTACGCCCAAAAGGGAAGCATGTGCCAGTTGGAAAAAGTGTGGCATTATTAGAGAAGAGTTCAGAATAGTCTTCAAAAAAAGTTCCTCCATACTGTTTACAAAAGATAAAAGTGTCCCTTATTTCAGGAGACTTTGCGCCTAACTCTGTAACTATCCTATTCGGATTGTTTGACCGATTAATACTATCAATATAGTCATGGTAAATATTTTTAAACTCTTCAGTCTTTTCTGGTAGAATTCCAGATGTATTCAGTGGTGCAATCATAGGAACCTTGTCAAAATTTTTTTTAAAGAAATACATTATGCTTTCTACAGAATTTTTATTGTGTAAAACCGCAATGAAGTTCACATATTCTTTAAAAAAATCCGGATACTTTTCTTTTATTAATTTCACATTAGAAATTATTACTGGAAAACTATTTAACCCCAAACGGTCAACCCTGTACTGATTTCCTTCATTGTCACCATCTAAACTAATTAACAATCGCACTGAATTATCAACCAGAAAATCTATATGCTTCATCAGAAGCACACCATTTGTTGTCATTGAAAAGATAAAATTCCTGTTTACCTCTAACCCCTTGATGTATTCAATTATTTTTTTTATTAATCCCATATTTAGCAATGGTTCACCGCCATAAAATGAAATAAATGTTGTTCCCTTAAAAGATTTATTATCAGGGGTGTTAAACCTTCTGACAAAAAAATCAACAACAGTTTTTGCTGTACTGAAATCCATGTTCCTATTTTCTTGCGTATGGGTATAACTATAGAATTCACCATATGCACAATATCTACATTTAAGGTTACATGAACTGGTTACCTCAAAAACCACCTGTTCAATATTGTCTAAACCATCTTTAATATGTACCTCTTCAATTCGCCTAGTGCAATTATTGATTTCTTTCGTCTCATTCGAAAGTATGTGTTCTTTTAAAAAGTTGTATTTTCGTTCGTAGTATTTCTCATCGCTTTTAAATTGTGAGTATTTCGGGTTTTGCGTTGAAATGATATCTGATTCAGTGTTTTGAAAATACTTGTATATTTCAGGATGCAGATACCCTATAAGTTTTGATTTTCTTGCAATATAATAATGATTATTAAAATCAGTTTTCGTAAGTATGGCTTTCATTGTAAGCTTGTTTTTAATTAACTTATAGTGTTGCAGATATTTTTAAACAGTCCCTCTAACTATTAAGAAAACATAAAGAATTATGCAGGTTATTTCAGGTGAACAATCATAAGTTTATAGCCCTCGTCTGCTGAGGATGGCTCAATAAAACTGTATGCTATTGAATCGGTGATATATTCAGGATAAAAATCAGGCCCTTCATCGAGGTCATTTCTAAACATCTTACCTCGAAAGATTGGTTTTAGCTCTTGTTGTAATTTATCGTAATAGGTGCAGTAGCAACTACAGTCTTCTGTATAGGGTTCTATTCCAATGAATACAAACCTGTTAGATTCGTTAACGTTTAACCAGTACTTTCCTTTTCTGCCCTTAGGGTTCGATTTTAATTCGTACCTATACTCATCAGGAAGTTTAAGTGAACTTAGGTCTATAAAAAATTTGGGAACAATCCTGTTTTCATCGTTAAAAGTGTATATGGTGTCGTTATACCATCCTTTTAGGTTGAGTTTTTCTTTGAATCGGTAAAACGCCTTTCTTTTAAAAAATGAATATATCACCCGGCTAGACTTTTCTTTTCCCCATGTAAAATAATTTGGCACGCCTTGAATGGTATCACCATCTAAAGTTTTTTCAATAAAAACATATTCCTCATCGCCAATTACAGGCTCTGCGAACTGCACAAATAAGCTGTCTCTGTGCCACGCTAGACTTTCACCATTTGATGCTTTAATTTTTTTACTTGCTACGTATTTCCCCTCAAAGTCATAGGTATGTATCGTCCTGTCCCAATTGCTCTGAATATAAATATGCCTTTCCGGTAGATTCGCACTTATGGCTGCTGCCAGGCTATACTCCCCTGGTCCTCGCCCAATTTTCCCGAAACTTCTTATGAATACACCGTCTAAGGTGTAGCTTACTATTTGACGAGATCCGTTATGCCAAATAAATACTAAAGTATCGGCAAAAAGGGCATCAAAAATATGCCCTAGCTGGGCGTTTTTTGGCGATGAAAAAGCTACATACTTTACTCCATGTGCAATCTCCGAAAGATTTGTAGCCTCGTGAGGAACCTTAGGCAAATTAATATCTATCCTAAAAAACGGATAGTCTGTTAAATTCCCAACTGTAACAGAATTGTTTTCTTTTGATGTCTGGGCACAAGACCATAATGCCAGTAAAAACAAAAGAGGAATAAATGGTGCTACATAATATTTGTCGTTCATTCTAAAAATAGTTAGTCGATAATTGTCAATGTTTTTAAATATCTACGGGGTGAAAACTTATCAACTTACCTGGTGAAGTATAGCGTTTGTGCTTATTCGTTATTCTTAACTTCACTAGCTGGGTTTAGCCACCAGCAAAGATGCCCTTGCTGTTTTCTTTATGCTACTTTTACAGCCTTTGTATTGATGTCCTTTTATCTTTACTATAAAAACTAACTGTTTTACTGGCTTATTTTAGCCATGTGTTAAAGACTCCAATTCTTTAAAGGAGGGATGTTCAATCCCTCCTTCATAAGCAAGCATTAATAACGGGCAAGTTGTATAACACCAATAGCCGATGGTGAATAGGTGTTATTGAAATTTGCTTGGTGGTTTTCAAAACTTGTTGAACCACCGGGCTGCCCTTCGTATTGGCAACCACAACCGCAACCATTGTTTCCTGTGCCGCAATGCCCCCCGCTGATTTGATGCATTTCATCCGCTGAAAGCTCATTTTCAAGAAGCTTAACTAATCTAAGTGCATTAATTGGTTCCATTTTTAAAGTTTTCATTGCAAACAGTACTTTGTTTTTCCTACTCATAGGGGTTATCCCAGGCTTTTCGGATTACCGCCCACCAAACCACCTTTGGCGCCTTACCAGCAATTTGGTATACCAAAGGTAACTCGTCTCGGGGAAATGACATTTCCCCGAGCAATCTTCAGGTATGTTGTATAACATGTTTTGCTTGTCGTAAATCGTAAGGAGTTGCTTGTGAGGCAAATACGTGTACCTGTTAATGTTGATATTTGGATTAATAAAACGGTTTTTAAAAAAAACGCAAACCATTTTGTGGCCATATTGCTGACTATGTGCGTATTACCCCCCCCCCCCCTCTTTTTTTT
>DHQB01000027.1:246968-297346 GCA_002410065.1 Bacteroidales bacterium UBA5349
TTTCCCCCCCCCCCCCCTTTTTTCTCTATCTTTTTCGTTTGATGGGGTGTCTTCAATATCTATCTTTGGCTCAAACCCAAACCTAAAAGTTATGGGGCTGGCAAAGTAGTAGCTGTTAAGGTGAGAGCAGAACCTAATGTCGGCTCCCATTTCACGCAGTTGTGCTATGTACCGCTTTGCGGTGCGATCGGTTATGCCCAGCCTCTGAGCAAGTTCGGCGGGCGCTCCTGTACACTCGTGTTCGATGAGTTTTACCAGTCTTTCGAGTTGTTCTTGTAACTTGAGAATATTCATGGCTCAAAGTTTAAAATGCAGATTGTGAGGGAGAAGAAATACAAACTCCATTTTAGTCATATTCTGCATTCTGGTGTATTGTGCCTATTTATGAAAAACCTTCGTGTAAACAAATGATAAATAAATGGTTGCAACTTATGGAAATTGATGCCTCTTGTTTTTCTAATTTTACAAACTACCTAAAGCGTTTTTAATAAAACCATACACCACTCTAACATTGGTTTTTTATAGCAGTTTTGATATTCAAACATAGTACATAAAAAAGGAATAATAAAAATATTATACAATAATATAATGGCCACTCTTAAGCATTAAATAAATTTATATGGCATGTAAATAATCACATAATTAAATATTTTATTTAAACTGTATTGAAAAACAAATGGAATTGGGTTAAAAGTTGACGAGATTAAGAGTTGCTGTCACGCTGTAAATCGGTATTTTATATAATTATGGGAGAAAAGTAAATCCTGAATTTCGTAGTTTGTTGTACACGTTTTCTTGTGTTAACTTTGCTTCATTAAACCACTTATCCTTATTTTATGAGATACCTAACTTCTATTATCCTATCACTTGCTATTTTGGGCTACGCTTGTAGCAGCAATCAATCACAAAACCCTAAGGTGGTTGAAGTTACAATTAAAGTGGGTGTGTTTGATGGTCATGGTGGTGCTCAAACCTGTGTTTGGGAGACCGTTGAGGCTATTAAAATTGATAAGGGGATGAGTGTGAGACTTATCACTACATCCGATATTGCCAATGGATGTTTAGATTCTCTTGATGCCATAATTATCCCTGGAGGTGGGGGTAGTCGTCAGTACCTAAACCTTGGGCACGAGAACCAGCAGCGCATTCGCACTTTTATTGCCAACGGAGGAGGTGCAGTGGGTATTTGCGCAGGTGCATACCTTTTCTCAAATACACCAGGCTATGCATCTATTGCCATAAATGGTGCACAGGCTATTGATATTGAGCATGATAACCGCGGACATGGATTGGCTAAATTTACCTTAACCGATGAAGGGAAGAGCATTTTTCCAGAGCTGGCCAACCGTGATACTAGCTTTGTGATGTACTACGAAGGCCCTGTTTTTATTAATGCTCCAGACTCGATAAGCTACACCTCATTTGCTACTATGGAGAGCGATGTGCACACAGAGGGTGGCGCTCCTGCAAATATGACCAATGCAAAGCCTTTTTTTATTGGCAACAGCTATGGCAAAGGACGCGTATTTAGTACTATTGCTCACCCCGAAGCTACTCCTGGTATGCGCTGGCTTATTCCGCGGATGGTGAGGTGGACTGTTGGAAAGGAGTATATCGCTTACAGCGAAAATGCTGTTAGGCCAACCCTTTTTGAAAAGGAGATTCTGTTTAGCAAGGATATGCTAAAGCGTGAGTCGGCATACTACGCAACTTTTCTTTACGGCACTGCCGAGGAGAAGATAGAAGCACTTGATTGGCTTGAGAGCAACGTATCGTGGGACGCAAAGCGCTGGGTGCAGGGATTGCTTTTCGACTCGTCTGCCGAAGTTAGGGCAAGGGCTGCTCAGTACATTACCAACTCTGAGTTTACTTATTACCTACCCGATTTACGGGCTGCACTAAAAGCAGAAAAAGATGATGGAGCAAGAGTAAAAATGGCTGCTGCGCTAAGGTACTTAGAGGCTATTTAGAGAGGTTTGGAGATATACCGCATGTGCATTAATCATCGTTTAGTTAGAAGTTCAAATAAAGGCTGGTTAATGTAATAATTTCCTGTGCCTAACTTTTCTTTTCTTAACAAACCATCTTCTGATAAATTATTTAAATATTTAGCCGCTGTGATTCTGGAAACGTTTAAATCCCTTACTATGAATTCAATTTTAGTGTAAGGATGTTTAAATAAATTATTCAAAAGGTCTTGACTGTAAAACTTATAATTATTTCTCAAGGTATGCTTGAATTGCATCATCAAATCCCTTATCTGAATAATTAATGAAATAGTTTCCTTTGAAGTTAATTCAACTCCTTTAATCATAAAAAGCAACCATTCTTCCCAATTATTCTTTTCTCTTACTTCTTGTAATAACCTATAGTAATCAGCCTTGTTCTTTATTATGTAGTTACTTAGGTATAAAATTGGGAGGTTTTGTAATCCTTGAGTAATGAGATACAAGATGTTAATTATCCTTCCCGTTCTTCCATTACCATCATAAAATGGATGAATACTTTCAAATTGATAGTGTACAATAGCCATTTTTACTAAAGGGTCACAATCACACAATTCATTCTCATTGATGAACTTTTCTAGGTTCGTCATTAATTTTGCAATTTCCTCATAATCTTGTGGAGGAGTATAAATCGTTTCGCCTGTCATGGAATTTTTAAGTGCAGTACCTGGAAGTTTCCTGAAGCCTGCTTTATTGTTCTCTAACTCTTCTTGGATTTCAAGTATAATTCTATTGCTCAGAATTCCATTTTTCTTTATCAGTTCAAATCCCTTTTTTAGTGCAGAAATATAGTTTTGTACTTCCTTTGCATTTAACGAATTAAAACTATCAAATTCAAGTTCGGATTTATACAAATCATCATGAGTAGTAATAATATTTTCTATTGCAGAACTATCTTTAGCTTCTTGTAATCCAAGTGTATTTAATAGAATTGTTTGATTAGGCATGACTGAGGCAATACCTTTTAACTCAGCAAGAGAAGCGTGTGCTGATGGTAACGATTTTAACACCCTTTTGCTTTCAATATCAATTTTCAAAGGTAATTCAGCCAATTTCCATTTCTCGCTTTTCATTATGTAAAGGTTTTAATCATTTCTTAACAAAGATAAATTCTTTTGTAAAGAAAATCAAATATTTTTATCATACCCTCCCATTGTTGTATAATATTTTGGATTTTGTTATCAGATTGTGTTTTTTTATTACATTGGCGATAATTAAGCGAAAAAAGTCATTGCAAGTCATCACCCGCAAGGCTCTGAATGGTGCTTTTTTGTTCCTTAAATGAACATGTTAAAAGAGTTTGATGTTTAGTGTATAAATGCAATTCTTATGTCAAAAACCTTTGGAGAGAAAGCGATTGACTTTAACCGTAATTTACGCTATTCGGGCAAACTACCAGAGGGGTTTCAGGTGATTAACCCTTTTCAGGATAATCCTGAAACGATGGAGGTTATGCAGCAGTTTTATCATAAATTCTACAACGATTCAAATCAACGAAGGTTTATTATCGGTATTAATCCAGGTCGTCACGGAGCAGGCGTGTCGGGTGTACCATTTACAGATACCAAACGACTGGAAAGTATCTGCGGCATCAAAATGCAATCGGCATATACGCATGAGGTTTCCTCTGTTTTTGTGTATGATATGATTGCTGAATATGGCGGGGCAAAAAATTTCTATAAAGAATTTTATATCAATTCGCCATTCCCTTTAGCCATTATCCGTAATACAAAAGGCGAGAAGTGGGTAAATGCCAATTATTACGACGACCCTATTCTTTTTGATATGGTAAAAGAATATATGATTATGACTTTAAAAAAACACATTAACCTGGGATTAGATACTTCGGAGGTTTATGTGCTGGGCAAAAAAAATGCAAGTTTTATTCAAAAGTTAAACAAAGAGGTAAAGCTGTTTGATAGCCTAAAAATCCTTGAGCATCCCCGATATATCCAGCAATATAAATCCAAAGAGAAACGGGAGTATATTGATAAATATATTTTAACGTTGAGTAATCTCCAATAAACCCCATAGAGACATTTATCTCTTCCTTTCTCGTACAGCTTTTCAACCAGCCTGCCCTACCTATCGTCAGGCTGTTAGTTGGTTTATAAAAACTTGCTGTCAGAAGATAAATAACCTAAACGCATTAAAATTAAACATTTAAGTTTAGGATCTGTTCTATTAATTAGGGCCGTAAAACAGCAGTTTCTAAAATACGCACTCAGAAACTAAAATTCAAATAATAATTCAACAGACGGGATTAAAGTTTACACTACAGGTTATTTAATCCCATTTGGACTATATTAAAACACATAATTTTAAAAATAGATTATCATGAAGTATTACATCGAAAAAGTAACGAACTACTCCTTTGAGGAAGCAATAGAGAAGGTGACAAACGAATTGAAGAATGAAGGATTTGGGGTATTGACAGAAATAAACGTCCAAAAAACATTTAAAGACAGATTGGGTGTAGATTTCAGGAAATACAGAATTTTAGGGGCATGTAACCCAGCCAAAGCGCATGAAGCGCTTAAGGCAGATAGAAATATTGGAACCATGCTACCTTGCAATATAATAGTTCAAGAGTTGGAAAATGGCAAAGTTGAAGTTGCAGCTGTAAATCCAGTAGCCTCGCTGCTCGCAGTCGAAAATCAGGATGTGAAGAAAGTAGCCCAAGAAATAGAAATACAGCTGCAACGGGTAATCAAGGCGTTATAGTCATAAAACGACGACTATTTCCAACTATGAGTGATGTACTAGTTTTTTTAAACTGTGATGGTCAGCCTAGGATGAGTAATCACGTTTGCTTATGCTAATTTGAAATCAATCCGGCAGAGTGTGATTCCCTATCTTAGCTTCACTTTTGTATGTGTTATTTTCCACTCTTTTTCTGTTTTCCTGCTTTTTTACTAACCCAAATGCCCTCGAAGTATGATATTGTTTTACCAAGCAGATTTATTTGAAGGGTTACAAAAAGCAAAAGAGAATAAAGCCAGATAACCGCAAGGTTAAACCATATGGTATCAACAAGTTGACCGTTAAATAGTTTTACAGGTGCATAAAAGTGTGCTCTGCCCCATTGATGATCGGGGATCATGTAAATTGGCTCAAATTTTTGGATTATCCTCTTATCGGTTTCCAAGTATTTTGTTACCTCATTATTGTTGAGCACCCAGTCGGAGAGTGCCTTGTTGTAGTTTTTTTGACGAAGGGCAAAAACAGCATCTGCCCCTATGTTGTCAACCAATGAGTTGTAAACGCTATCCTTTTTTTGTCGAGCATCATCGGCTATTGCGTTATATGTGCTTCGCATAAAAATTAAATAGCCCGTAATCTCCTCGGCTATTTGCTGACTAAAATCGTTGGAATTAAGGTTTCCAATATACTCAAATGGGGGTGCATCATTGTGAAGACTAAGTTTTACTAACTCATTGGATATAACCCTTAAATTTCGTTTATATCGTGCCGAATGGAATTCATCCCTATCGTACAAACGCATACATTCATCCACTAAGTTTTGCAGGCGGGGCAATAAAAAGGCAACAATATAGTGTGAGTTGCTAACCTGTTGCTCAAAATCGAAGAAGTAAGTATTAAATTTATTTTTCTTAAACTGTTCAACTGCAAGAGCCTCGTATGCCCACCGCGAAACCATTATATCGCCAACAGGCGGAACATAAACCCTACGCGTAATTGAAGGATGAAGATTATCGAACTGCACTACGGTTCCACTAAGCAAGATTTGAGGGACAAGGATGAACGGAATGGTTATATAGATAGCAACTACAGAGTTAAGACCAGCACTGATATTAAGCCCCAGCATATTGGCAAAACATGCAGTTGAAAAAAGAATTAGCCAGTAGCCTAGGGTCATTCCCTCAATTTCGAGTATGGTATTGCCAATAAGCACAAACATGGCCATTTGAATTGCCGATAGGGCAAATAGATAAGCAATTTTAGAGTTTAGGTAGCTAAAACGGCTTAGGTTTAGGAACGATTCCCGTTCAAGTATCTTTTTATCGCTAAATATCTCTTCGGCGCTAACCATGAGTCCTATAAACAGTGATACCACTACGCTCATGAAGAGGTAGGATGGGATATTCTTGTTCTCCGCAAAAATATAGATATCGTTTGGGATGTACTTAGTAAAGAATGCAAGTACAAATGCCAGTATGGGCGCCTCTAGCAGGTTGATAATAACGTATTGCCTATTGGCTAGTTTCGATAGTAGGTTGCGAATGCTGAAAACTTTAAACTGAACCTCGACATTGGGAATATTAAAAGGATTTTTGGGGAGCTTTGCAGCGTGTTTTTTAGGTTCAAGGTTTTGCTCAATCTCTCTCTTATAAATAGAGTTCCACTCAGCAGGAGAGTGCTGTCGCATATGGGTAACCTCACCATTCTCATCAATCATCTTTGCCTCAACAATTTCGAGAATTTGTTCAGGATTAATATTCCCACAGGTTGGACATCTGCTTTCCGAGGCATTTACCCTAGTGGTCATAGTTTTAAAATACACAATTGCATCCTGTGGGTTTCCTGTATATATTGGGTAACCACCCCTGTCGAGCACCCAAAGTTTATCGAGCAAGCGGAAAACTTTAGATGATGGTTGATGGATATTGGTGATAACTAACCGTCCATTGTTAGCTTGATTCTTTAGCAGATTCATCACCATAAGCGAGTCACTTGAGGATAATCCGCTGGTTGGTTCATCAACAAATAGTATGCTTGGCTCTCGCATAAGCTCTAGCCCAATGTTGAGGCGCTTCCGTTGGCCACCGCTAATCATTTTATTAAGGGGCGAGCCCACTTTAAAATTTCGGATATCCCAAAGGTCTAGGTCATTGAGCATGCGGGCAACCGTTTGTTCGGTTTCCTGCTCAGTAAACTTACTAAAGCATAGTTTTGCATTATAGTAAAGGTTTTGGTAAACATTTAGTTCCTCAAACAGCAAATCATCCTGCGGTACGTAGCCTATTATTCCTTCAACTGCACGTTTTTGGCGATGAATATCGAACCCGTTAATTTTTACACTGCCTCCGTTGGGCTTAATTTTCCCTGTTAAAAGGTTTAGCAGAGTAGATTTTCCAACTCCGCTGCCCCCCATTATGCCTATTAGTTGCCCCGATTCCTCGGAAAAATTGAATGTTTGAATTCCATTGTCGCTGTTACGGAACTTAAAATCAACATTCTCGGCTGTAAAAACGATATGTTGTTTTCGTGTATTTTCGTAATACCAAGAAGTTAAATCTGTATAGTAAATCGGATTTGTGTGAGGACTACGAATAATTGCACCAATCTCCATTAGGTATGGCGTGCCCGATTCAATGGTTACACCATCGAGGTAAAGTTGGTCAGTTCCGTGATATAGAGCAACAAATGAGTTGATTGAATTTAGACGCAAAAAGCGGAGTTTCTCTTTAACGGACTCATCAATTCTAGGCCCATCCTCTAATAACCAATGGGATATGTTATCCTCAATCCAGATATCTTGAGAGCTATCTTCTTGAGATTTTGATTTCTTCTTGATAACGAGCAGGCGTTTTGGGTCAATATCTTTGCAGTGGGTTTGAAAGATGAAACATTTTAGTTCCTGCGATTCCTTAGGTTCAATGCTGAAAGTTTGAACAATGCTGTCTATAATAACTTCTTCAATCTGGGTAATTATCAGGTCTTTATAAACGTATTCAAGAATTCTGATAAGGATCAGTAGTCTCTCATTTTGAGGGAGTTCCTCGCGTAGTTGAAAGCACACTTGCTCAACATATTGCCCAATAATTTCATTTTTCTTCTGAGCGTCGTCTGTTGATGCAGGGAAATGGAGTTGATAGAAATTGAGGTGGTTGTCAAATAGTACCAGATAATCCCCAATAAGCCTATAACTGAGATGTTTTATTAGGAGCGCTTTTACAAAGGTTCGTCCTTGACTCTCGGTTTCGGTAGCATGGGCAATTAATGCGTAAAGCTGAATCAGTGCGTTTAGAATAGCCTCTCTCATAGCAATACCTTTGCAATATATTGGGATTACAATTTACAAAGACTTAGTTGTTTTGCAATTGCTGCACAATAATAAATAAAAAAAGCCTGCTTAGTGCAGGCTTAAATATGGTATGAAATCATGCTAATTAACAATACCGGCACGAATACTTGAAACTTCCTTTTCTATATTTTCAAATTGTTTTAGGGTTACAGCCTCACCTTCAATCTCATCAAAAATTACTTTTAGGGGCTTAAGGGTTCCCATCATTTCTGCAATTACAGCCTCTTCAGCAAAGGGTTGCATCAACTCATAAAGCTTGTTTAATGGGTCTTTTTGGTTTGCGATGATAGTCATAAAATCCGTATTGTTTTGGGCAGTAACAGCAATTTGAGTTGTAATGTAAAGTCCCTCAATCCAACTGCCGCACATAACCAAAAGCGATACATTATCTTTTTCCTCGTTAAGTAGAAACTCGTAGGTATCATAAAACGAGTCGGTGATAATTTTAATAAGCTCATCCTTATTGTCAATATTCTCCTCAACACGGTTGGCAAGTTCCTTATTAAATGCAGAAGAAATTTGCAGGTCGTCAATCAGTTTTTTCGAAACGTTGAGGTAGTTCATTGTTTCCTGCTTCATCTGGTATGTGCTGGCATAGCTAAGGTCTGCACCATAAACCCCAAGGTTTAGCGCTTTGCTTTTTTCGGTAAAGTACTTATCAACGTTTTCAACAGGGTTATTATGTCCGATGATGTAGCTTGCACCTGCTTTGTCTAGCAATTTAACTATTTCAAACGCAGTGGGTATAGGATACTTTGTCACATTCTTAAAAGTTTCTTCCTTGGTAGTATCGGTAGATTCTGTTTCGGCTTGCTTTGCACCACCACCACAGCTGCTTAAAACAAAAATAAGAACTGTCGATGCAAATGCTGTCATCAACTTGTTAATTAGTGATTTAATCATGGTTGTTTTCATGTTTATCGGTTTTATTTTGGTTAATCAAGAGGTAATTTAGCCCGCTAATTTATGAAAAAAAGATGACCTTAGGTAAGATAATAATATAAAAATGGAATAAGGCCGTAATTGGTTTTGTTAAATGCGTTGTATTTACAGTGATTATAGTACAATTCTGTCTAATTCTTTGGAAATTTGGGTTTTAAGTTCGTAAATTGTTTTCAGCCTTTGAAGCACCTGATTAATACCATTGGGGTTTTCCTTTGGGTCAATTGCTTTAAGCTCGGTTTGTAGGTTTACAATTACCATTTGCATTACTTTGCTTTTGTAAACCATTATGGATTTTGGAACGGCCGAGTGAAGGAAATCAATCTCATCAACAGGTTGGGCCTTATTCTTTTTCCATATCTTACTAAGCGTATATTGTGGTGCCAGCAAATTTACTGCCAGCTGGCTAATCTCAAAATCTTGGTGATTAATAAAGTAACGGCTGTCAAATTCTTGGTCGGTTTCAAGCAGTCTTCCGTACTCATCAAAAACCTTTTTGTAGATAAGGTTGTTAAACTCTAAATCGTCGTTAAGTATTTCGCTAATGATATGCTGCCCTACGGTAACCTTTGTGGCAGGGGTTAGCTCATCGTCGCTAGGGATTTCAAAAAACACTTCAGAGCCATGTTTAAGCAAAAAGTATAGGATTTCTCTCTCCTGTTCTTCGCAAAATACATTCTCAATAAAACTAGGCAGGCTAGGCGTTTCTTTTGCTGTTGGCGCGTTTGCCATAGGAGCTGAGTAATTGGGCTTGCCCAATATCTTTTCCATTTTCGACCTCCGGTGCTTTGCCACCTCCGCGTAAAGCAAAGCCTCTTCAACATCAAGAATGCGGGTACATTCCTTTATGTAAACCGAGCGTGTTATACTCTCGGGGATTACCGCTATGGTTCTAACAATATCGCGAATAAGATTGGCCTTTTGAATGGGATCTTTTTTAGCCTCCTTTAGCAAGAGGTTAGCCTTAAAACTAATGAAATCGACCTCGTTCTCAGAAATAAAGTCGATCATTTGTGTTGAGCTATGCGATTTGGCGTAGTTATCGGGATCTTGCCCTTCGGGCAAAAGAACAATTTTAACGTTTAGCCCCTCTTCAAGAATTAGGTCGATTCCTCTTATTGAGGCATTTATTCCCGCAGTATCGCCATCGTATAGCACAGTGATGTTTGGGGTAAACCTTTTTATTAGTCTTATTTGTTCGGTTGTAAGCGCTGTGCCCGAGCTTGCCACTACGTTCTCAATTCCAGCCTGATGCATTGATATTACATCGGTGTATCCCTCAACAAGGTAGCACTTATCGGTTTGGGTAATGGCCTTTTTGGCAAAGTAGATACCGTAAAGAACATTGCTCTTGTGGTAAATTTCACTCTCGGGGCTGTTAAGGTATTTTGCTGCCTTGGCATCGGTCTTCATTATGCGTCCGCCAAAAGCAATTACCCTTCCACTGATTGAGTGTATAGGAAAGATTACCCTACCAAAAAATCTATCGAATGCAGATCCATCGTCGCGCTCAATGCTAAGCCCTGCTTTTACCAAATACTCTTTTTTGTAACCCAAACGTTGGGCTGCTTCGGTAAGGGCATCGCGCTGTTCGAGGCTATAGCCCAGCTGGAATTTCTCCACGATATCATCCCTGAAACCACGCTCCCTAAAATAGCTTAGCCCAATACTTTTGCCTTCGCTATGCTTATGTAGGGTATCGGTAAAGTACCCCTGAGCCCATGCTGTAACCACCATCAGGCTATCGCGCTGGGTGCGTTGCTTTATCTCTTCAGGTGTAAGTTCTTTCTCTTCAAACTCAATGTTATACTTATTTGCCAAGTATTTTAATGCCTCAACGTAGCTCATCTGGTCGTGCTCCATAATAAAGTTCACGGCATTGCCTCCTTTTCCGCAGCCAAAGCATTTATATATTCCTTTAGAAGGGCTAACGGAGAATGATGGGGTTTTCTCATTATGGAAAGGGCACAAACCAATGTAGTTTACACCGCGTTTTTTTAGCGATACGTAGTCTTTTATCACCTCAACAACATCGGCAGCGGCATTTATTCGGTCAACTGTAAGTTGGTCTATCATTGGGTTTTACGCTAGAATATTTAGGCATTGTTTTTCGGTTGTAAAGGTATAAAAAGTACGGGTTAATTCTTGAGAGAGTTATCAACAGTCGGCAAGCCTCTCTCTTTTTATGCATAGTACAATTAGTAAATTGTTAAGAGTGGTATAAAGGAATTATCTAATCCATTTACGCTATTTTTGCCTTTTATTCGTTACTTAGTACACAAACACATTGTGCTTGAAACGCCTAACAACCATAATATTTTATATTTTTCTGGTTAACCTTTGCTCTTTTGCGCAAGGGTTGGATAATTTTAGGCAGCGTGAACTACTGTTAACAGGTGACACATTGGTAATCGACTCACTTAGCATAATCCCCGAAAGTTTTATTTTACGCACCACTAGTGGCAAAGTAGTTAGTAGTTCCCTTTACCGTATTAACCCTGCAAAAGCTGAAATAGTGATATCCCCACAATTAATAGAATTGTATGATACGTTAATCTCAGAGTATCGGGTATTTCCACTGCTTTTCGAGAGACGCTTTGCCAAGCGTAATTATATGGAGAGCCTATCGTCCGACAGCTTAATGGGGCGATACACCATTGCTAACGAATTGGACAGAGAACAGGAATCCGATTTTGGAGATCAGATTAAAACTCAGGGTTCCATATCACGAGGAATTAGATTTGGCAATAGCCAAGGGCTTTCGGTTAACTCTACCATGAACATGTCTTTTAACGGAGATTTGGGAAATGGATTGATGATAGAGGGTGCAATCTCTGATCAATCAATCCCGTTGCAACCCGACGGGACTACCCATAGGCTGGAGGAGCTTGACCGAATACACCTTAAGATTTACCGTGATAATTTTGAAATTCAAGCAGGCGATATTGAACTTGGTGCTGGGGGAAATGGCTCGCTGTTAACTTTTAAGCGGAACGTACAGGGGTTGGCATATCATAGCGTTTTTAAAATGAATGACGATACCCTTGCCGTTACCACGGCATTGGCCGTGCCCAAGGGTAAGTTTGCACGCAATCAGCTACAGGGCATTGAGGGAAACCAAGGGCCATACCGTTTGCAGGGTAATGGAGGTGAGCCTTACATCATCATTCTATCTGGGTCGGAAAGGATTTATGTTGATGGAACCCTACTGCAAAGGGGTGAGGAGTTTCACTATATCATCGACTATAACTCTGCAGAGTTATCCTTTACCCACCGCATGCCCATCAATCGTAATAGCAGAATTGTGGTTGAGTTTGAATACTCTGAGCGAAGCTATGCCCGTTTCAACACATTTGCCAATGTTCAAAAGCAAACAGGCAAATGGCGCTGGGACTTATCGGTTTTTGCTGAGCAGGATAGCCGCAATCAGCCCTTTGATCAGGAGTTAACCGATGAGCAAAGGGAGCATTTATCGAACATTGGCGATAATGAAGAACTTGCATTTTATCCTCAGGTAGATATTGTTGAGTTTGATCCTGAAAAGATTCTGTACCAAAAAATTGACACCACCGTGAATGCTCAGGTTTATTCCATTTACAAACACTCAACAAAACCAGAGGTGGCAATATATAGGGTTTACTTTTCATTTGTTGGGGAAGGGAAAGGAAGCTATACTCCCGATTTTGGATCGGCAAACGGAAGGGTTTATCGTTGGATTGCTCCTATAAATGGCACACTCCAAGGTAGTTTTGAACCTGTTAGACGTTTGGTTACACCCCAAAAGCGGCAGATGGTTCAAACAGGTATCTCGCGCCATTGGGGCAATCAATCTAGTGCTTTTGGCAGTTATGCTTTAAGCAACACCGATTTAAATACTTTCTCTAAGCTGGATGCCGATGATAATATTGGTCATGCTTTCCAGCTAGGTTTTAATCAAAATATACTGCTAGGCAAAAATGATTCAAAGCTTAGCTTTGGTGGGAGTGCGGTTAAAACATCCGACGGATTTAGGAGTATTGATAGATTTAGGCCCATTGAATTTGAAAGAAACTGGAGCATACCCCAAAGCCTGAACGGAGGCAGCGAGCAGATGGTGCAGTTGTGGACAAGCATTGAGCAGGGCAAAAGTCTTTTTGCCAAGGTTGAAGCCGAAAGTTTTTCCGTGGCCGATTGGTACTCGGGGAAAAGGGCTAGCACCTCGGGGTGGAGTAAGCTTAACTGGTTAAAAACAGCGTGGGATGGTGCAATGGTTCAATCCTCGGATACTTCTGTAAACTCAACGTTTTATAAAGCAAAGGCTACGATAGGCAGTAACATTAAGTTCGTTAACTTTTCTTTTACTGGTGAGATGGAGAGCCTTCAAAGTACGGATGCCCAATTAGACACCATTTTACCCCAAAGTTTCGATTGGTACCAGATAAGGTCAATGCTCTTATCGCCCGATACGCTCAAATTACGTGGCTCAATTGCCCACACCTATCGTGAGGATTACAGACCATTCCAAGGCGTAAAAACTCTGGCTGCAAAATCGAACGAGGTTACCGCAACAATTGCTGGAGAAAGCGATGTGCTTGGTAATCTCACAGGGTCAGTGGGGTTTCGTAAGGCCGATATTAATCCAAGCATAATTAAACCCAGCGGTAACGAGCGGTCAACATTGGCAAGGGCGGAATACTCAAACCAAGTATTTAAGGGATTTTGGAATGTTGGTGCAGGATATGAACTCAGCTCAGGCCTAGAGCCCAATATGGAGTACTACTATATTGAAGTGCCTGCTGGGCAAGGCGTTTATACTTGGGTTGATTACAACGGTAATGGTATAAAGGAACTCGATGAGTTTGAAATAGCGAACTACCCCGATGAGGCTAAATTTATGAGAATCAATATTCCTGGCTCAAAGATGATAAGCGTTAGGAGTAATAGTATTAGCTTACGAAGTACGATTAGTCCAAGTCGTATAATAAAATCTAACAAAGGGATTGTAAAGCAATTATCGCGATTAAATAATCAAACAGCCTATAGGGCACAGCAAAAAAACAGGTATAGCAGTTTTAAACAATATGCAAACCCATGGGTACGCAACATTGAGGATACCCTGGTAACCAGTATGTCAGCTAATTTTAGAAATGTGGTTGCCTATAATCGGAGCAGCCGAGCTTTTGGATTGGAATACACATTTCTAAAAGGCATTAGCAAAACCATTTTGGCCAATGGCTTTGAGCAAAAAGAGCAACAATCGCATAAACTAGGAACATGGGTTGGGCTGGGTGAAAATTTCTCCATTCACTCCGAGGCTGAAAGGTATAATACCATTTCCCATTCGGAGTATTTTCAGTTCAGGAATTACTCCCTCGATGGAGATGTTATTAAGGGCTCGCTAAAGTATATAAGCAGTAAACAACATCGAGCAGAAGCGGGTGCTAGGTATAACCAATCTGCCAATAATCTGAATAGCGAAGCACTTAAATCAATCGACTACTTTTTGCAAGCCGACTTTGTTTTTGCAGGCAAGGGCAGCCTTATGGCTAAGACCTCCTATATTATGAACACTTTTGAGGGTAATTCGCAAACTGCTGTTGCTTACGAAATGATGAAGGGACTTCAGCCTGGACGAAACATTACCTGGGAGGTTACCCTACGACAGAGGCTATCAAAGCTGTTTGAACTAGAACTTGGGTACAACGGCAGATCTCTTGGGGATGGTTCCATTGTGCATAGCGGATCGATGATGGCAAGAGCATTGTTTTAGAATTCTTAAATGGATATGGACTAAAGGTTAAGCTATTTAATAGTCCGTTTTTTTTTGGTAATATTGTACCCTAGTTTTAAGAAGAATTTTGAGGAAATTACAATATCCCATCGATAAATAAGTTGTAGTACCAACAATAAACAGATAGAATGCCGACACAGAGTCTAAAGAATATATTTCGACTTACATTTCTTATTCTTGTGCTTACAGCATGGGGGTGTTCCACAAAAAAGAACACTTCGGTATCTAGAGCTTTCCATAATGTAACATCTAGGTACAACTACTATTTTAATGCAAAGCAGAGTTACACGAACGCCATCAAAAGAGCTGAAAAAGATTTTGACTACAACTATACATTTCCTTTGCCTATTTTATTAGTTGGGCAACAAAAGGTAACCAGCATGGTTGGTGGCGATATGGACAGAGCCATAACTAAGTGTACCGATTTAATAAACCTTCACTCAATTACCGCAAAACCTGAGAAAAAACAAGGGAGGCAGACGTTAAAGGACAAGAAATTTTATAACCAGACTGAGTATGTACGCTGGGTGCGCGAAGGTTGGCTTTTAATAGGCAAAGCAAGGGTATGGAAAGGGAGTTACGATGAAGCACGAATGACCTTTGAGCACGTCCTGGTTCAATTCCCAGAAACACCAATGTGGTTTGAGTCGCATGTATGGCTTGCACGTATCGAAATGCTTACTGGCGATTTAGTATCAGCTGAGGATAGATTACGCAGCTTAAGCGCAAACCGAAAGTACCCCAAGGATAAATACTTCAGCCATTTGTTACAATCAACATGGGCTAGTTACTACTATAGGCAGAATCAGGTTGAACCTACAATTAAGCATTTAAAACTTGCCCTTGATAATGCACCAGATAAAACTCAAAAGCAACGATACACTTATCTCTTGGCTCAACTTTACCAGAAAGAGAAACAGTTTAGCGAATCGAACACCTATTTTAAGAAAGTAGTAAAGCTAAACCCAAACTACGAGATGAGCTTTAATGCCAAGGTAAATATGGCATCAAATTTCCAAGGCGGTAAGGGCAGTCAAGAACTCATAAAAACGCTTAATAAGATGACCCGTGATGAGAAGAACACGGAGTTTCTCGATCAGATATACTTTGCCCTTGGAAATATTGAGAAATCAAAGGGGAACATGGAAAAGGCCATAGAGTATTATCAGCTATCGGCCAAGAAAAGCGTAAGCAACAATCACCAAAAAGGACTTTCGTACCTAGTGCTGGCCGATTACTTTTTTGCAAAGCCCAACTATACTTCAAGTCAGGCATACTACGATAGTGCCTACAATGCCCTGGATCAGGACTATCCTGGCTACAAGGATCTTGAAACAAAAACTCAAAACCTCAATAAACTGGTCGAAAATCTTAATATTGTGTCACATCAGGATAGCTTACAACGAATATCGGCAATGGGGGTAAAGGAAAGAGATGTTCTGATTGCAGAGTTGATAAAAAGGGTTAGGGACGAGGAGGAAAAATTAAAAAGCGAAGAGCAGGAGGGGCGTGATAGATTTGCTCAATTTCAGCGCACCCAACAACGGGGAGGCATGAATCAAGATCAAGGAGGTAGTTGGTATTTTTATAATCAGGCATCCTTAAGCCAAGGCCTATCCGAGTTTAATATGCGCTGGGGGAGGCGAAAACTTGAAGACAACTGGAGGAGAAGCAATAAGCGCGAGGTGGTAGATCATGGTACAGATTTGGCACAATCACAAACCGATACTACCGGAATGCCCCAAAAAGTTTTGGATAATAAGAGCCGTGAGTTTTATCTGCAAGATCTGCCCACTAACGATTCACTAATAGCCATTTCGAATAAATTGATACAGGAAGCGATGTTTAAAGTGGGCGAGGTGTACGAGAAGGATTTAAAGGATTACCCTGAGGCCATTAAAGCATACGAAGGGTTGGGCAATCGATTTCCAAAGGGTGAACTATCTCTTCAGGGCTATTATAATTTGTACCAAATATCCCGTTTTTCGCAAAAACCATCCGATGAGGAGAAGTACAAGCAAATTATTGTATCACGCTTCCCCACTAGCGCCTATGCGCTTATGATTAGCAACCCAAGCTACGTTCAGAACCTTGAAAAGGGCGAGAAAGAGAAGGAAGCATTTTACCAGAATACGTTTACTCTCTTTAAGCAGGGTGATTTTGCACAGGCAAGTGCGCTGGCAAGCCAGGGTATTGAGAAGTATAAGGGTACCGACATTGAGTCCAAGCTCAAATTTATTAAGGCTCAGTGTTTGGGAAGCCGAGGCGATATTTCTGGGTATAAAATTGCTCTAAACGAAATAGTTGACAAGTATCCCAATACCGAAATTGCAACATCTGCCGCGGGAATTATTCGCTTTATTGAGCAACGCGAACTCCAATTGGCCACGGTTCAGGAACCTTCACAAAGCGATACACAAACAGCTGAGCAAGGGACATCCCTTTCTTTTAACTTTGAAAAGCCGGAGGGTGAGCATTTGTTCTTAACCATTGTACCCAAGGCTTCACCCCTAAACCAGCTTAGGTTCAACTTGGTGTCTTTCAACGTCGATAATTTCATTAATATGAACCTAACAGTTGGCGTACGTGACCTCACAGAATTTGTAACCCTTATTGCTGTTGAGAAATTTAAGAATAAGGACGAAGCAATGGAGTACTACAATGCAATTTTAAAGGAGGAGGGCATTATGGGTACTGTTAAGCGTGAGGACTATTCTTTTGTGGCGATAAGCCGCAATAACTACAATCAGTTTTTGAAGGATAAAGCCATTGCCGATTACCTTAGCTTTTTCCGTGCAAACTATTTAAAATAGAGAGTGAATGAACGTATCTATACTATGGGTTGATGACGAGATTGACCTATTAAGCCCCCATATCCTGTTCCTTGAGCAGCGGAACTATGATGTTGATACAGCAACCAATGGCGACGATGCCCTCGATTTGGTTGCGGCGAACGATTTTGATATTGTATTTCTCGATGAGAACATGCCCGGGATAAGCGGCCTTGAAACTCTTGCACGTATTAAAGGGATAAAACCGAACTTGCCCGTGGTTATGGTAACCAAGAGTGAGGAGGAGAGCATAATGGATCAGGCTGTGGGAGCAAAAATATCCGACTACCTAATAAAACCAGTAAACCCAAAGCAAATACTGTTATCCATTAAAAAGCATGTACATAAGGATAAGCTGGTGAGCGATAAAACCACTACCGATTATCAGCAGGCGTTTGGCCAAATTGGCATGCAGATTAATACCGCCAGATCATTTAACGACTGGACTGCCATTTACCGAAAGCTTACACAATGGAGTCTTCAACTTACGGAATCAAAAGATCCAAGTATTGCTGAATTACTCTCAATGCAACTTGCGGAGGCCAATAGTGAATTCGGCAAATTTATAAAATCCAACTATCTGAGTTGGTTCGATCCGAAAGAAAGCGATAAGCCCATAATGTCGCACAATGTGATGCGAAACCTTGTTTTCCCTAAAATTGATAGCGGAACGAATGTGCTATTGGTGATAATCGATAATTTCAGGTTCGATCAGTGGTTGGCAATACAAGATCTACTTTCGCCCTACTGGAGGGTTGAGAAAGAGTTAATATACACAAGCATACTCCCAACGGCAACACAGTATGCACGGAACGCGCTATTCGCGGGTTTAATGCCCTTAGAGATACAGCAGAAATATCCTAAGTATTGGATTTTTGATGAGGAGGAAGAGGGAAAAAATCTTTTTGAACAGGAGCTCCTCCAGCAACATATACAAAGGCTAGGTAAAAACTACACCATAAACTACCAGAAATGCAGTAGTATTAAGCAATCATCAGCTTTTGGGGCAAACTTAAAGCAGGCACTTACCAATAACCTAAGCGTATTAGTTTATAATTTTGTTGATGTTATGTCGCATGCTCGTACAGAGATGGAGATGATGCGGCAGTTGGCTTCCGACGAGGCGGCGTATCTTTCGCTTACTCGCAGCTGGTTTAAGCACTCCGATTTGTTCATACTAATGAAGGAGGCTTCCGAAGCAAAGGTTAAGCTAATAATTACAACCGACCATGGAACCATAAGGGTACAAAATCCGGTTAAAGTTGTTGGAGATAAGGCTACATCAACAAACCTAAGATATAAATTGGGACGAAACCTTAGCTATAACCCTAAGCAAGTATTTGAGGTGCGCAAACCCGAAGACGCTCACCTACCAAAACCCAATGTTAGCTCATCGTTTATTTTTGCGCTAACCAACGACTTTTTTGCGTATCCCAACAACTACAACTACTACGCAAACTACTATCGCGACACCTTTCAGCACGGAGGCGTTTCTATCGAAGAGATGCTTATCCCCTTTATTGAGCTAAAACCGCACGAATAGGCTATGGAATTGATACATGTAGAGAATTTAAGTGAGCTCGATTCGGCTGCAGAACAAATCATAGCTAATTTGAGCCCAAACCGTATTATGTGCTTCTATGGCTCAATGGGCGCAGGCAAAACAACCCTTATCAAATCAATTTGTAAGGTTTTGGGTGTAACCGATACGGTGGTTAGCCCAACATTTGCGCTAATTAACGAGTACACAACGGCCAAGGGAATTCCGGTTTACCATTTCGATTTTTATCGTATCAATAAGGTTGAAGAGGTTTACGACTTTGGGTACGAAGAATATTTCTATTCCGATACGGGTGTCTGCCTTATAGAGTGGCCCGAACTTATCGAGGATCTTTTACCAACCGAAGGGGTTGTTAGGTACAAAATTGATGTTAACCCCGACAATAGTAGAACCATAACCGAGATTGATTAGTAGGAATTATTTAAACTACTATTGCTGTCGTACGATTTTATTGTATGGTATCGGGGTAACCGAAAAGTCAAGTATTGAGTTCTAGGGGTTAATATGCTATTTATGCCCCTAAATATTAACTTTGTACCAGCATTAATAAAACTTAAAATCGATTAATTATGAATATCGTTTTTGCAGAACCCATAGGCCTAACCCCTGATGATACACAAAACTTTAAGGCGGAAATGGAGAAACTTGGGCATAGTGTAACTTTTTTTGATAATGCGCCATCTGGGCAGAATGAGCTTTTGCAAAGGGTAGTTAAGGCACACATAATTGTGGTGAGCAACTATGCGGTTAGCGCAAGTGTTATCGAAAATACTCCAAACCTAAAGTATATAGATGTTGCCTTTACGGGGGTTGACCATATAGCCACTGCTGAATGCAAAAAAAGGTCAATTCAGGTATCGAATGCCGCAGGGTATAGCAACCAGGCGGTTGCCGAGCTGACCATTGCCATGGCCATCGATTTGCTTAGAAAGATTACCCCAGCCGATGCTGTTACCCGCAGTTTGGGTGGCAGAGCCGGATTTTTGGGACAAGAGTTAATGGGTAAAACCTTTGGTATTATGGGGTTGGGGCAAATAGGGAAACGTGTGGCGCAGCTGGCCTCCGCTTTTGGCTGTAGGGTAATTGCCTAGACACGCACACCTGCATTTTATATACCGCGTGTTGTAAGCAGCCATTACTTTATTTTCAATTCTTTCAAAACATAATTCAATGCTTTATGTGATTTAATTTTAACATTAGGTGCAACCCCAATACCATCAAGTGAATGTCCATCACTTGTCAGATAGTCTGCTGTTGGT
Source organism: Bacteroidales bacterium UBA5349 (assembly GCA_002410065.1). Taxonomy (GTDB): domain Bacteria; phylum Bacteroidota; class Bacteroidia; order Bacteroidales; family Tenuifilaceae; genus Perlabentimonas. The sequence continues at coordinate 267,387 of DHQB01000027.1, forward strand.
AATATTAAATAATAATTATTCCCTATATCAAAAACAGACGGAGATAAAATAGCACCCAATGTATGTTCTCCGACTAGTTTCACATAATGTGTTTTCTTTAATCCATATACTAATGGTTCACAAGAGCTTGCAGTATTATTACTAATTAAAATATACAATTTTTCATCATTTGTAGAGTTTTCACTGGAAGGATATAACACAATGCGAATTCCTTTTTCTTTAGCAAGTATCGCAGAGAAATTATTTATTTCATCAATACCTAAAATAGGTAAATTGTTTATATTTTCTCTGCAAGTATTATTTATAAAACAATCTCTTGAAATAAATGCACCTGCATTCACTGTGTCTTTTAATAAATGCGAAGCTACACTATATGTACTTTTAAAATTTCCGCCAGGGGTGCTTCTTAAATCCAAAATTTTTATTTTGAATTTTTTATAACTATTAAATATACTATCAATTTCAGTTGTTTTCCCTGATAAAGTTATGAATTTAAGTAATACAACGCTATCATTAATGGCTTTAGCATCAATTTGTGGTTTATTCAATGTTCTTTCTAAATTTATGTTTGATTTGTTTAAAGAGAAATGAGTAAACCCAACCTTTCTAGCATTTGCAAAGAATAAAACTAAAAATTCCAAATCGTCATACACCACAAATGATTTCTTCTTGAGATTTTGACAGAATGTCAACCATTTATCCGATTCGGTTAATTTGGGATTATAAATATTAGAAGCAGTAATTTTTATTATGGTATCGCATAGAGCTCTATAATTATTAATGCTTTGATAAATGTTATGAGGACTTGTAATTTTTTCGCAAGTAAAACTGCCCAATTTTTCAGAATTATCATTTGTGAATATATCTCCTTTTATATTATTTTCTGATATTGTTATGTCTTTAAGTTCAAAAGGACCAAATATGGAATGAATTTTTCCTTTGTTGTTGATAATTTCGATTGCAACTAATGATTTTTTATAATTTCTGTTTTGAAAAAACCTAAATAATTTTGCTTTAAAACTACCAAGTATAAATTTATCTCTGTTTTCAAAAGATTTTAATAGTAGTGTTGAATCATGTTTTTCAAATGCAGTATAAAATTCAAACTCTCCAATAATTGGAAACGCTGATTTAACTCTCCAGATATTCTGTGCTTCTGTGAACTCTGAATTTTGACAATAGATTAAGATTGGTAAAAATAACAGCGTCAAGAAGATAAAATATTGCTTAATCATACTATTACGTTTTTAGTTAGTAAATATTCAAGTTTGTTTTTTTCAATGTTTGTAGTGTTTTGTTTTTTTAACTTTAAATAAGTATCAATATCCAATGGGAATGCTCTATATGAATATTTGTCAAAGAAATAATATTCATTTTTTAGTGAAAAAAGAGAATATCTATCTTCATTAAATATCAATTTTAAAGTGCTTGTATTTTGAATTTTATAAGGATAGCTTTTATTCCTTTCAAACCATTCGTGGATGTATGACCAGCACTCCCATTGTTCTGGTGTGTTTTTCACCGAGTTTTCTAAAATCGAATATAATTTAGCTATAGAATCTTCTATAAAAAACCGATTGTTAGAATAATCAGTTGATTTTATATCTCTATGAAAATTTATATAAATATTTTCGTCTTTATCCCAGTGTGTAATTACTGGGATAATAGTTGCTTTCAATAAATAACTTAAAACCGCAATCCCATTTTTTACATTTATATTGCCTGCCAAAAAATTTAAATATTCGTACCCTTTTTTGAAATTCTTCCCTTTCAAAGAGCCAGTATTTCCATCTAAATATACAATTAAGGCATAACCATTTTTTAATAACTCTTTTAGCCTAAAAATTGAAGATGAATCTTTTACATTTAAAATAATGTAATCAGAATTATTTTGATTGGCATATAATTTTAACTTATTATAAGAATCTTCAATTTTTTGTTTCTGTGTATTGTAAGCATGTTCATCTATAATCAATACAACTTTAAAACCATATTTTAATAAATAGGAATTGATTACTCTATAAGAGCCATAATGAAATGTGGCAAATACAGTAGGTGATAAAATGGAAGAAGTTAGCTCAAAAGAACTATTATTAATTACACTAACTTTGTCCAATTTCTCAAAATCATATTGGTCAAACGTAACAAGATATTGATTGTAAATGAGTTGTTTGTAAAACTGTTCGTAATTTTCCTTTTTGAAATTTGGCAAAAATCTATTAACATTAGCCAGAAATATTGAATAGCCATAACTGCTACTTTCTATATCTTCAGGACAAGGATTAAACACTTTATGTTTAATGTCTTCTTTATATTTATTTAATTCCATAATGTTGCTAAAAATTTTATTGTTGAGACGCAAGAGATATAAATAACGTAAATCCAAAAGGCAATTCTACCTATACTGTAATAGGTAACAATATTAGAATATTGATGAAATTTCAATCTTAGCCAACTTTTAATAGCTTTATTAGAATGAGAATACAAATCTTTATCATTAATTAAGTCTGCTAAGACCCAATAACCGTCAAATTTTATAAAAGGATTAAAGTTTATCATTGCTATTATAAAATTTACTTTAATCAGACTCCCAATAATATCTGATTTACTTATTATGTATAAGGTTATAAGAATTATGCTTGAAATAAATTGGAAATAAATTCCACCTAAATTTATTAGTACTCTTTTCTCTTTTTTAAGTCGCCAAATTTCGTTAAGATTTATATAAAATACTGGGATAAACAGGTAAATACCTAAACCAACCTTTCCTGTTTTTATATTGTATTGCTTTGCAATAGCTGAGTGTCCTATTTCGTGCATTATTAGGATAATAAATAGTATTGTGTATTTAAATAACTTTTCAAAACCATCTAACTGCGTATATTCAATTGAATTAACAAAAAACAAATTGATGATTAATAAAACAAAAAATGAACTAAAAAAGAAATATTGATTTGTCAATACTGAAAATTTTTGTATGGGCATTTTTTCCGAATTGAATAAAAATATTAAAGGTTTAAATGAAGATTTGTTTATTGTCGCTTTATTTTGTATGACATTTCGGCAAGTGTCAATTTGAATTGCGTCATATTCTGTTTTGTGTTTTGAATTTATAAAATCGACTATTTCACTTGTAGTCATTCCTGTTTTAATAGAATTTAGCACATCTTTCATAATTACACCGCAGTAAAATACAGTATTATCAGAAGACGTTACTAAATATTTAAATTTAAAATCTGTTTCTAATATTTTAATGTCTTGAAGATTCATAAATAGTTAATTATAAGTAGCCAGAGCTTTCGCTCTGACTACAAATGATTTTAGAAAGGAAATGCAACTCCACATTTAATTGGCTTGGTACAACCAGCAGCATCTTCTACTACAGCAGTAAACTCAATCCTTTCTTCTAGTTGTTCAATGGTTAAACCCTCTAACAACTCGTCTTCTTGCAAATTTTTCATTTTTTTAAAATTATTGATTTATGATTGACCTTCTTTATTCGGCATCAGTTTATTCCTATTCTTTTTAGTTTTTTCTTTGGGTTTCTAAAGACAAATAATCCCGCAATTTTTGGCCAAAATATCTTGTGTCTGCTTAAGTGAACATATTCTTAATGTTTTACCAACATATCTCTGCGTTTTCTATGGTTGCTTACAACTTAATAGTCTCTTGTATAGATTAAGCGTTGCCATCCACTGAGATCTAAATAGTTTAGTGCCAAATTTATACTTGCGCTCATAGTTCTACCTGAAACCCAATACCAAACGCCTAAGGTCTTTTTATAAGGTCTTACAATATAGTAACATCTGGCTACAGACGCAGATGGCGTTCCAGGGGGTTGATGCGCCCCAATAGTTAGCTTTGTGCGATCTCTGCCCACAGTTACTCGACCCGAAAATTCACCAGATCCACATCTATATGCAGCATTCTTTGATGTGATGGGAGAGTTGTTATTTAAAATGGTAATTTTTGAATTTTCTGGCTCTTTTGTAATAGCGTTCTCTTCTAGCTTAATTAACTCATCGCTATATTTGATGTTTGTGAATGCATAAGAATTCTCAAAAACTTTATAAACATTATCTCCAACCTGAATTATCCTATCACTGTTAATAATATATCTAGCAGGATTGTTGAAAAGGTAATGTTCCAGAATATATTCGTTATTTTCATCCTTAACTAAAGTTAAGTATTCACTATGCTTAGATACTTCGTGTTGAATTTCATCAATTGAATTAAACTCATCGAAATTAATTGAAAAATATATCTCTTCACATTTTCTCCCATAAGAAGTAAAACCCTTTTGCTCCTCCCAAGCTAATAATTCTTCGTGGTTAAATGAAATTGTCTTGTCAATGGCAGCGTTATACTCCTCCATTGAATTAAAAACAAGCATTTCATTCTTAGCGGGAACATCAATTTTCAACTGGCTCTTTTGAACAAGAGCTAAATATCACTATAAGAATAGTGAAAAACAGATAGTTTAGATTTTTTGTCTTCATTTTTCTCTAAATTTGTAATGTTAAACTTCGGTTTAGTTGCCTCACCCTTAAATTGATTTTTCGGTCATCAGGGGTGGGGCTTTTTTGTGCTGTTTTGATTTGGAGAGGTATACAGAACAATATTAAACTCCCAGCAAGGACAAATCTTCCCGAATTGCCCCTACCATTCTTGACTATAATTATCTCATAGTGAGTTTTATGTGTTTAAAACTAAATATGACCATTAAAAAGTGTAACATACCCCCCCCGTATAAAAAATAAATATACTTGTTTTATGGTGACGAAAATCATCTTAAATACAAATATGCTGCTTTTTAGTTTACACCGTCTGCTTTTGTATGTGTTTAATAACATAGTGTGCATTTTGCTTATTTTCCTACCGGTTTTATCTTGTGTTGCAGGGCACACTTTCACGGATTAGCTTCAATGAGCTATAAGGTTCTTCCAACATCAAAGGGTTTATGGAGTTAATATAGTCTTCACTTCAGTCTGTGTATAACTAGCAAGCAAAAAATTTTTATTAGTTTTTCAGGCTTTTACAAGTTCAACATCTTTTATGGTAATGTGCTAATATGCTATTTATGCCCCCAAATATTAACTTTGTACCAGCATTAATAAAACTTAAAATCGATTAATTATGAATATAGTATTTGCAGAACCCATAGGCCTAACTTTGGGCGAGGTGCAAGGCTTTGTGGCAGAAATGAAGAACCTTGGCCACAGCGTAACCTTTTTTGATAATGTCCCATCCGGACAAGATGAGCTATTAAAAAGAGTAGCCAAAGCAGATATAATTGTGGTGAGCAACTATGCGGTTAGCGCAAGTGTTATCGAAAATGCTCCAAACCTAAAGTTTATAGATGTTGCCTTTACGGGGGTTGACCATATAGCCACTGCTGAATGTAAAAAAAGGTCAATTCAGGTATCGAATGCCGCAGGGTATAGCAACCAGGCGGTTGCCGAGCTGACCATTGCCATGGCCATCGATTTGCTTAGAAAGATTACCCCAGCCGATGCTGTTACCCGCAGTTTGGGTGGCAGAGCCGGATTTTTGGGACAAGAGTTAATGGGTAAAACCTTTGGTATTATGGGGTTGGGGCAAATAGGGAAACGTGTGGCGCAGCTGGCCTCCGCTTTTGGCTGTAGGGTAATTGCCTGGACACGCACACACAGCAAGGGCGATAACGTTGAACATGTTGAGTTTGAGCAGCTATTTAAGCAATCGGATATTTTATCAATACATCTTCCGTTAACACCCCAAACGCAAAATTTAATTGGAATAAAGGAGTTTGAGTTAATGAAACCAACTGCTTATCTGATTAACACAGCTAGGGCAAAAATTATTGATTCGCATGTACTTGCCGATGCATTGACAAAACCGTTAATAGCCGGCGCAGCTGTTGATATTTACGAGAAGGAGCCACCCATTGATGCTGACCATCCATTGCTATCGGTTCCCAATACGCTACTACTCCCACATATTGGTTTTGCAACGCATGAGGCCATTGCCCACAGGAGCAAAATTGTTCTCGATAATATTAGACAGTGGCTAAACGGCAAGCCCCAAAATTTGGTTGGCTAAGGCTTTCCTACTCTTTTGGATTGGTAATGTTAATGTAAAGCAGCCTAAGCATAAATAGCATTAGGGCTGGGAAAATAACGGTTTGTAAAAGCCGTACCAGCAGGTAGTCTATAATATCGACATGAATTAGCGTGGCAAGAACAATTATAATTACCATATCAGCAATCATCATTAGCGCATTGCTACGCAAATTGGTAAATGCCTTTGGGAGAGGGATTTCGGCAATGGGATTATTTATAGCCCTTAATATGGCGTAAAGGCAAAGCGTAAACAGAAGAGGCGAAACAACTCCGAAAATTACCAGAGCAATGGTTGATGGCCAAATTTTAAAGGAGTATAGAATACCCCCTGTAAGCGAGATTAGAAGATTTAAGGAGAAACGGGAGCCAGTTCCCACAAGGTTTTGTACCCAGAAAAAAACAATGTTGTTGTTATTTTTAGATTCTTTATCCGTCATTCTGAAGTTATCTGTTTTTAAAACTGCATTAAGCATTTACCACAAGGTAAACAATATAGCCAATGTAAATGGCAACAAAAAGTCCACCTTCCTTCCGATCGATCCTTCGACCCGATCCTGCTAATGCAAAAGTAAAGAGAAGGATGCTGGCCAAGCAGGTTACCAGAATATCGATGTTGGCCGATGGGTAAAATGGCAATGGGCGTATTATGCTTGAAAACCCTAGAATTAAAAACACATTGAGAATATTTGATCCAAGCACATTTCCTATGGCAATATCGGAGTTTCCCTTATATGCTGCAACCACAGAGGTAACCAATTCGGGCAGGGAAGTGCCTATTGCTACAATGGTTAAACCAATTAGAGCATCGGAAACCCCCAAGGATTTTGCTATGCTAACCGATGAGTCAACAATTAGCTTACCTCCAAAGTACAGTCCTACAATTCCTCCCAAAACCATAAGGATAGTAACATAGGTTTTTCTGACCTTAATATCCTCCACCGAGGGATGTGCATTGGATTTTGCAGAAATGAAGGTGTAGAATAAAAAAACCGATAAAAAGGAGAGTAAGATTAAGCCATCGGAAACGGAAAGAATTGATTGGCTCGAGTTATCAATAAGCATATCGTTAGCCAAAATAAAAAGCACTACAGCAGCAAGAAGGCTAAAGGGAACTTCGATGCGAATGGTTGAACTATGCAAATTTAGTGGCTTGATTAAAGCCGCCAAACCAACAACAAGTAGAATGTTAAACGTGTTGCTCCCCACTATGTTCCCAATAGCCAGGCCACTATTGCCTGTATGTGAGGCCATTATGTTTACAACAAACTCAGGCATCGATGTACCAAAGGCCACAACGGTTAATCCAATAGTAAAAGCCGATATGCCCAATTTGGCTGCAATTGAAGAGGCTCCATCAACCAACCAATTTGCCCCTAAAATAAGGAGGGTTAACCCAATTATGAGTATTATAATATCAACTAGCATGTGTTCGAGTTATTTTAATATATGCTGATTTTGATGCAAAGATTGCAATTAGTTTTTAAAACAACTACAAGGAGCGATGGTAAGCTTCTCTAAAATTTAATGCTTTTTATAACGTGTAAGTTTACTATAATAGCCAAAAGGTATGTAAAGATTTGTAAATTTGCTTCCAAAATAAATATCAATCAACTTGAAACGAATAGTTGCCCTAAGCTTTTTCTTCATTTTTTTAGTAAGTCTCTTCTTTCCAAGATGTGCGGTTATAGTTGCCCCAACTGGAGGGCCAAAGGATACACTTGCACCGGTTATGCTAAAAAGCGTTCCAACGCTAAATGCTACAGGGTTTAAGAAGGATAAAATAGTGCTCACCTTCGATGAGTATGTTAAACTCGATAAGTTAAGCCAAAAACTGGTACTCTCGCCACCTCAGGAGCGGCTTCCAGAGACAAGGATAAAGGGAAAATCTCTGGAGATTAAATTTTTCGAGCCTCTTGCCGATAGCACAACCTACACGCTATATTTTGCCGATGCTATACAGGATAATAATGAGGGTAACCCCATTGATAATTTTGAGTTTGCATTTTCAACAGGACCATACATCGATTCGCTTAGGTATACTGGCAGGGTTATAGATGCCTTTACGCTTGAGCCGCAAGAGGGCGTTTTTGTGATGTTTTATAGTGAAAATATCGATTCGGTGCCAATTATTCAACGGCCACGATATATCACAAAAACCAATAAATCAGGTGTATTTTATTTAAGCAATCTTAAGCTGCGCGATTACAAAATATTTGCTCTTCGCGATGCAAATTCCAACTATCTTTTCGATCAGGTGTCTGAGGACATTGCCTTTAGCAAAGAGGTTGTTGAACGAGGCAAGTTAACAAACCCAGCCGATAGACCCGTTCCCGCAGATAGCCTTCAAATTCTAAGGCTTTTTAAGGAGAAGAGCAAAGTGCAGGCCCTAATCGATTATTCTCGCCCTCAACGTCGGAGAGTAAAGCTTGGGTTTACACAAAAGCCTATAGGTAAGGTTGATATAAAGCCCATTGGTTATGATGTGGATAGCACTGAACTATGGTTTTTACGTGGAACTAATATTATTGGCGACTCGCTCGATTTTTGGATAACCCAATCCAACATGAGCGCAAACGATAGCCTGCTGGCAGAGGTAACCTACCTAAAAACCGATTCGTTGTTGAACCTTGTGCAGCAAACTGATACGCTCAGGCTTTTTTATACCGATGTTACAAAAAAACCAACAGAGAAACGTGGTAAAAAGGATAGCGATAAAGAGGAGATGAAAAAGGTGCCTAGCCAGCCGGTTAAAACTTCGTTTAGGGCTGGCGATAATGTTCTACCCAATCAGCCATTAGTCCTTCAATTTAGTATGCCTCAACTATCAATTGACACATCGCTAATTATGCTTACCAACACTACCGATAGCATTACTGTTCCGCTACCGCTACTAAAAAAGGATTCGCTCGATCCTCGTGTTTACACGCTAAATTACAGTTGGAAAAATGTTGTGAACTATAGGTTTGATGCACTACCTGGAGCATTTATCAACTTAGATAGCATTGCTAACGATACTTTATCGGTAAACTTTAGAGGTGCAAACCCCGAATCATTCGGTATAATCAACCTAAATATAGGAGGAGTAAGCCATAACGTTGTAATTCATCTTTTGGATGGGAAGGATAACGTGATTGATAAAAAAGTAGTTGAGGCTGATGGTAAGGTAATATTCGACTACATAAAACCTGCAACCTATAAACTTAGGTTTATTGTTGATGAGAACCAGAATGGGGAGTGGGATACAGGCCAATACCTTGAGGGGAAACAACCTGAAAGGGTTTACTTTTATGAGGATGAATTAGAGAAAAGGGAAATTCAGGTGAGAGCGAATTGGGAGTACGACCTTATCTATAAACTAAAATAGTTGTACTATGTCAGTTGTAATGAATTTTGCCATGTTTCCAACCCGAAAAAACGAGAGCTTAAGCCCATACGTAGCTGAGATGGTAAAAAGCATTCGATCTAGTGGATTTGAGAGCCAACTTACATCCATGGGTACAATTGTTGAAACGGATACCCTTGGCGAAGCGCTTCTGGTAATTGATAATGCCTATAAAACTTTAGAGGATAGCTGCGATAGGGTTTATATTACAGTGAACATTGATATTAGAAAAAGTGAGAAGGGACGTATCCACTCAAAAATTGATTCGGTGGAGAAGAAAATTTACCCTGATATACTCAGGACGGAATAGCCCTATGAAAAGTATTTAGTGCAATGAAGAATAAAAAAATATTAATCCTGTTGTTGGTAATTCTTCCATTTGCAGTGCAATCGCAGCTGCACGTTGGAATTAGGGGGGGGTATAGCATCTCATCGGTTGCCTTTATCCCCAGCTATAAGCAGCATTCCCTCTACGACTGGCCTTTTGATGCAGGTATTGTATTTAAGTATTTTGATTTAGAGTACTTTGGATTTCAGGGCGAGATTAATGTAACACAACGCGGATATCGCTTGCCTTTAAGCGATGAAAATACCCTGGATGATATAAAACATTACAAACGAATTTCAACCTATGCTGAGATTCCACTCTTTATGCAGATTAGGGCAAAGTACAACAATATTTTTATCCACTTTAATGCGGGTGTAACAGCATCGTACATGCTAAACTCTTACCACGGATCAGATACATCCGGGACTTATCAGATGCAGAAGTATGAAATGAATATCCTTCGTGATAATTCGTTTGATTATGGGCTGATGGGAGGCTTGGGTGTAGGATACGATTTTAAGTTTGGAACAATACAGGTAGAGGCTCGCTATCATTATGGTTTAGGCGACTTGTACTACCATAAATTTGAGGGTAACCCAATGCGATCGCCAATGCGTTTGCAAAATATATCTTTTACCTATCTTTACAATATCTCTTCGCTATTTGAGAAGCGAAAAGAGGCTAAACAGATTATAGGAAAGAATCAAGATACCAACATCGAAAAGAAGTAATACCATGAGAACACTAGTTCTATCAGTTTGCCTAATTTTATTCTCGCCCTTTGTATTTGCTCAATCAGGTTACGTTCAGGAGGGCAAAGCATCGTTTTATGCCGATAAGTTTGAGGGGAGAACAACAGCCTCGGGCGAAAGGTACAGCCATAGCAAAAGCACTTGTGCTCACCTCTCGTTACCCTTTGGAACACTGGTGAGGGTTACCAACCTTAGCAATAGCAAGACCGTAATTGTTCGCGTTAATGATAGGGGTCCGTTTGTACCCAATCGTATTATCGATCTTAGCCATTCTGCCGCCGCTAAGCTGGATTTTACTAAATCAGGAATTGCTGATGTAAAGATTGAGGTAATTGATGATGATGGGGGTGCGCTTGCGCAGGAATCATCAGTGCAATACTCTCCACCTCAACCATCGCAGGCGGCAAAACATCCAAATAATCAACCCACTTCAGCAACCATTAAAGAGCCACAAAAAGGGCCAATTGAGGTTGCTCCAAAACCTCCAAAACCTGTACCTGCCCCAGTACTCATTAGTACCGAAGCAAGCGAGCTGTACGAGCTAAAAGTAATGCGTCTTAACCCACAAGGATTCGCAGTACAGATTGGTAGCTACAAGGAACTTGTTAACCTACTGCGCATTGCCGACGACCTTAAAACATCTATTAAAGAGGATGTTAGGGTACAGGTGGCAACCCTACATGGGGAAAAGATATACCGTTTAATGGTTGGTGGTTTTCCTTCACGCCGCGAAGCAGATGTTCTTAAGCGAAAAGTTGTGCAGGTTTACCCCGATTGCTTTGTGGTGGAGTTGAAGTAGATTTTTTACTTCCCAAACCTAAATTTTAAGGAAAGTCCTCCATACCTAATGCGGAGGTTTGTGCTTGTAATATCATGCATTGGGAGTTGGATAAAGGGCTCCACAAGCATAGTATTGGTTTTGCCAATGGGGAAAGAGTATCCGGCAGAAAGGTTTGCCAGTCCAAAGTAATCCACACGACTAAAAGCCCCATACTCATCTTCAATATTAGTAGTTGTGTAATTTGTTTCTATTGAAATTTCTCCTGTGGAACTATCTATGTTCTCCGTTCTGTATACATTATGTAAGGTGCCACTAAAATGCTGATTTAAGTATACCATGGTTGATGCACCAGCAGAAACGAATAGTTTACTACGATTTTTTTCGCTTATGTTGAATACAATGTTGATTGGAATTTCCATGGCAACAATATCCATACTTGTCTCAGCAGACAATACATCTCCAGACATGCCATTCATAGTTGGGGCTGAAAACATATAATCATTCCCGTTCGAAATACTCTGCATTTCATAGGCGTGCTTTGCCAGAGCTAAGCCTGGGCGTATGGATATCCTATTGGTTAACTTGTGCTCTGCATAAACTCCTACTGAAACGCCTGGTGAACTCGATACCATATCACCAATGCTGGCCATAATTCCGGAAAGACCAGCAAAGAAACTTGTTTTTTTAGCTTTTTTGATCTCTGCTTCAGGTTCTTTAAATGCCAATAGCGTTGTTCCCTTTTGGATAACTACCGGATTCTCATAATTTACTTCTATTGAATCGTTGGTAGTTGTAGTTAAGTTATTTACATCATTTTTGCCGCTATTAATTTCAGCTAATGTTGAGTCTAAAATCCTTGGTTCAACTACCTCAGCAACTATATCGCGTGATTGTAAAATATCAACCGTTTCGGTTGATTGCTCTACCACATTGATTGTTCGTTTTTTAGAGGTTACGAGCGGCTCTTTTATAGTTTTCGGAACTAGTTCTTTCCTAATAGTCGGATTTTTATGAAGTGGGCCAGCCGTTTGGGTAGTATCAATCATCATTACCCTAGCCAATTCTGTGTTTTGTTGATTTTCGAGTGCTTTATAGGTTATAAATCCACCAATTGATAGGAGTATTGCCACAGATGCAGCCTTAGCCCACAGGGGTATAATTAACCCTAACCATCTCGTTTTGGATTTCTTTTGATGAAATGAATTCCAAGCAGAATCGGCCAAATGATCAGCATTATAGCTGTCAAAGGCATTATTTATCTGTTCTTTAAAATTATCGTCAAATTGCTTCATGACGCTTCTCCTTGGGATTTATATGTTTGCTATATAGTATTCGTAACATTTTTTTTGCTCTTGTTAAAGTCGATCGTGATGTGGATTCTGTTACTCCAAGCATCTCACCAATCTCTTTGTGCGAGTAACCCTCAATCTCATAAAGGTTAAAGGTTATTTTGTGTGCTTCAGGAAGTTCATCGTAAAGTTTAAGAATATCCTCTACTGATAAATCCGATTCGATTGTTGGCTCCTGATCTTCCATTTCATCCAAATAGCTAATAGATAACGTAGCATCGTGCTTTGCACTTCTCCTATAGCTATCAATGGATGTATTCACCAGAATTTTTGCATACCATGTTTTAAATGGCTTAGCGCTATCGTATGTCTCCAGGTTCTCCAACACCTTCATAAATCCATCGTTAACAACCTCTATCGCCTCAGTGCTACTTTTGGTATACCTAATGCAAATAGACATGGCATAGGAGAAGTATCGCTTGTACAGCAACTCCTGACTTTTTTTATCGTCAGAAAGGCAACCGCCAATTAACTCTGAATCTGAGAGTTCAAAATTCTCTTTTCTTTTCCAAGCCATTGTAAAAGATTAAATCGAACACTAAAGGTAGCCAAATTAAGCCCGATTTAATTTCGAGGGTAAGCACAATTTTCAAAGAACCTCAAGCTAAAACCTATAGCTTACTCCAGCCCGAATGCCCGATTCAAAAATTCTCTCATGGTACTTGTTGATTGAGAAGGGAACAAGTGAGTGGAACGAAAGTATTGGATTAACAAAAACCCCAATACCCTGCTTAAATCGATACTGTGCACCAAAACCAGCCATTGCCCCAATTCCGGTTTGATTGTCAGTACACTGTGCTTCATTAAAGTCTAAATCGAGTAGAACCCCCGTAGAAATAAAGAAGTATTTTAAAAAATTCACCCTAATTGCCACAGGTATTGATACAAGGTATGCCTCCTCGATTTTAGGGGCAACTAGAATGTTCGGGTCAACAATAGAAGCTGTGAACTTAAACTTGTGGTACCCAAAATCAAGTCCAGATTGCAAATCAAGCCATCTATTTATTGGCTTTAAATAACCTAGTGAGAATGAGTAAAATTCTTGCCCAGTAGAGCTGCCGGCACCAACTAGTGAAGTGAATTGTATTAAATCACTTTCACCAGTCCCAAAGGATAGGTAAATCTCTCCTTTTTCCTGAGAGAATAAGTTAAGCCCAATGAATATGAGCACTACAAGAATTATTTTTTTCATAAAAAGGTGTCTAATTTATCTAAAAATAAAACCTAGCTGTAATTCTATACGCTGGAAAGTAGTTTCGAACTCTGTTGTTGTTGAGCCTCCCCACCAGTCGTTGCGACGAAAAGTTGTAACTTTTTGATATCGATAGCCAATCCCGATGGTAACAGCAGCCTTTTGCCAGGTATACATAGCAATGCCTACTCCAGCGTTGAAAAGAAAACCACCTTTTGAATCGGTAATGGGTTCGTAGTAGTAATTGTTTTGAGTTTCATCCTCAAGGAGTGCGAATCCGTAGCCTGTTTTTAGGTAGGTATAGGGCGAAATTCTCGAATTTATAGGATGATAGTTAATTTCAGCATAAAGTGGAATAACGGGAACATCCAAATGCTCAATTCCAGAGCCAATCCCCAAACTTAATCCATTGGAGAGTTGGTACCCATTGGATAAATGAAAACTCATATTGTAGGCATTGCCCAAATCGTTTTTGCCAACCAAAACACTGGTTGTGAAGTGGATGAAATATCCCTTGTTTTTCGATAGGGTTTGATCATTGTTTTCAAATGCTTTAATAGCTAGCACATCACCCTTTTTAATACTAAGGATTTGGTTGTCGAGAATTTTTACTTCAAGAATATCCAAAGAGTCGGAAACGATGATTCCCGATAACCGGGAACCATCGTTCAGGGTGATAAGTTGCTTGGGTTTTTCCTGCCCAATGCACCATAATGAAAGAAGAAGAGCAAATACTGCTGCTATTAATCTTATCATTTATTCTTTAATTATCGGTAAGTAGCTAATCTGTATTATATTGCTCGGGTCGCTATAGTCGTATTGGTAAATGCCTCCAGGTCCAACCAACATCAGCACCCCGTTTAATGGGATCACATCAAAGGTGTCAAAATCAGGATAGTGGGCAATTTGGTTTGTGAGAATTGCCATTGGGTCAGTTTTATAGTAGATTTTCAATCCTGCTGCTCCATCGCAAATAAATAGTAGGTTGCCATCAACACCCAATCCGTGAGGGTTGAACATTGGATACGACTTAACCAGATATGGATTCTCAATAGATGATATATCAATTACCTCGAGAAGATTATCTCCATTTGCGCAAACAGCTCCTGTGCGCAGGGTTACGTATGCATACTGCCCGTCAACAACCACTGGATCGCAAGCGGTAATATGATCGTATGACGATATTTGCCTTGGCATTTCTTGATTATCGAGCCCAAAAATTAGCATTCCCGTAGTTGTTCCAATAAACAGTTTATCCTCAAGGCGGAAAAGGGTTTCCATTTGGCGTGCTACATCAACGCTATCAATTACAGTCATTTGAAGAGTTGATTCAACATCAACAGTTTTTAGTCTGTAGGGCTGAGCAATGAGGTATAGGTACTGCTCGTTGAGCATAAATCGAGCCATTGAACCACCAATACCTGCTCCGCCAGTCCAGTTTCCTCCTTCGGAATTGCCCATTGCTAAAAAATCCAAATTACCCCTATAAAGCCAACCTCCATTGCCGTTGGCATCGCGCTCCTCGGTTATGGTTTCTACTTCCCAACCCACAATAACTCCTTTTGACCGGTCTACCATTGCATAGGGAAACCAAATATCGCCCTCGGGAACAATCTCAGGGAATACATTCTCAATGCGATTTATCTCAACAGGGTTGTTCACATCCGTAATATCAATGGCTAATAGGTCAATATAGCTATCGGCAAAAAGGATATTGTTACGAATGGCCATATCAACATTTCCCATAATCTCATAGAATGCTATTTTCTGTGGATTTGAGGGATCGGTGTTGTTAATAACGTGAATGCCTTTACCCACTTCATTTATAAACAGATATCCATCCTTAAAGTACATTTTACCGGGTTGGGATATTTCCTCAGTTTCACTCTTTTTGAAGCTGGTTCTGAAATCTTCAAACGACATGTAAATGGGTACATTGGCATCGTAAGTAATGCGCATCACAGTTTTATCGGTGCATCTAGTTGTTGCTACGGCAACAAACAGGAATAGTATTGTGGCTTTGACTAGGGATTTCATAGGATACTGTTTTTTAGTTAGTTGGGGTTTTAAATTTTGAATTGAGTTACCAATTTGGCGACTATAAAACTATTATTGCGGATCGGTAACCTGGCCTATAAACATTAGCGTATTTGTGGTGCGCTCGCGAATGGCAAAAACAAAGGGCTTATCAACTCTAAAAACTATATCTTCGGGAAAAGCTGTATCGTTCACTCCAATGGTTGTAACGGCAACTGCTTCTGTGCCCTCCTCATTCACCTCAACAAAGGTGTTTTGCTTAACAAAGTCTACAAATATTGAGTTTGCAATACCCGTAAGATCGGCGAGAAATGGATCAAATGCATCAACCATGCCCATGCTGATTAGCTGGTCGTTTAAAAGTTTCTCATACGAGAACTTAAATTTTGGCATGTATACTTCAGCTGTTTCAAATTTTGGGTAGCCATCAAGCGATGAGGTTATGGATTCCCATATTTCATTTGTAAACCCACTATAAAGACTGGCTAAATTTTCACTGGGTACAATCAGAACCATTGTAAAGTTGGTTCTTCCGTAGGGTAGCTCAATGGCTTTGTAATTATCGGCAAAAACGATTCTGGCTCCTACCTCACCCTGCATGGTAGGAACATTTGCACTTGTTCCATTATCGAAGTAAAACGGACTATCACCAGTAAGCGACTTATCGAACTGGTAACTCCAATTGCCCATGAAGTAAAGGGCATTCATTAGAAACATTGCCGCATCGCTCGATATTTCATCTAAAACCTTTGGAATTTTACCGAAGGTATTGCTGCTTGCCCAGCCATTGATAGTAGTAAGTGCCGATGGTAAGCTGAAATCGAGTTCCTGAATGTGGGCGTTAAACTCACTATTCATTGTGCTTAAAAAGTCGGGTTTTACCTCAAATCCATTACGGTAAAATATGGCGTTGGCTAAGGCTATTTTTACCTTTGGGTCGGCAATAAGCAGCTGGCTAACCAAGCCCTTGTAGGCTTCATTTACCTCCAATAAAGTTAAATCATCGGGATAGTTTAGGGTTGCTTTGAGTTGGGTATAGGTATTGCCTCCGCATCCATTTAGCAGCATGGTTAGTGCAGTACTTGCGCTTAGGGGCGAGAGCATTAAGTTCCCGTCCCCCACCTCAACGGTTTTGGTAAATAGGCCGATGCCAAATGCGTTACTACTGGCTATAACTTGAGCAGATTTTGCAGTTAGGGTAATTTCTTTGGGAGTAAGGTTTGGTGTTGGATCATCCTTTTTACAACTAAAGAGCGCAAGGGTTACTAGGATAGGAATAAATAAGATTTTCCTTTTCATGGTCAGTGTATGATTTAGGGTTAAATTCATTTCCGTTTACTTATGATTACGTTGAGAAGTAACAAAACGCTGCAATGGGATTAAGAAAAACCATTGATTATGACAAGGACAGGCAATGACGCATCGAGCTGTTTGTTTTTTTTTTGCTTCATACAACAAATCTAAAGTTTTGATTTGTTGCGTTAAGTTCTTGAATTAAGGTGGCTTTGTTTTAATTGAGAATAAAATTTTCCTACATTAGTGAAATATATTTAGATTGAAACGTGGGAATAAAAGTCAGAATAAATTTTTAGCAAATGGATAAAACAAATTCAAAACGGTGGTTTATTGCCATTATGGGAACCCTTCTTCAGGTAGTATTGGGTACCGTTTATGCTTGGAGCTTTTTCCAAAAGCCAATTATTGCCGAGTATGGGTGGAGCAACGTACAAACCATGTGGATATTTAGTATGGCCATTCTATTCCTTGGCTTATCTGCTGCGGTTGGTGGTATGATACTTCCAAAATATGGGCCTCGCAAGTTGGCTTCAATTGGAGCGTTGCTATATGGTGTAGGCTATTTAATTAGTGCTTATGCAATGTTTATTAGTAGTTTAACTCTTTTCTACATTGGCTTTGGTGTGATTGGCGGAATAGGTTTGGGATTAGGTTACGTAACCCCAGTTGCAACTGCCTCAAAATGGTTTCCCGATAAAAAGGGTTTTATCACCGGAATGGTTGTTATGGGATTTGGGTTGGGTGCGCTGCTAATGTCAAAGGTTATTGCTCCCATATTTGTGAGCATTACCCAGGGTAATATGGTACAGGTGTTTCTGTATATTGCCATAGTACTTATGGTTATTGGCATTCCCGCTGGCTTAAGTATGAAAAACCCTCCAGCAGGATTTGCACCCAAAGGTTATTCCCCTCCTATAAAAAGTGCTACTAATCAAGGGTTCGAAGATAGATTAACGATTAAAGAGAGTTTACTCTCTTCAAAGTTCATGGGTATGTGGCTTATCTTTTTCCTAAATATATCGGCAGGCATAATGTTTATTGGCCTACAATCGCCAATGATACAGGATTTGTTTAGAATAAAAGATGCCACAATGAGCACAGAAGCCCTTGCAATGGCTGGTGCTACACTTATTGCCATTAGCTCATTATTCAATGGGGTTGGTCGTTTTCTTTGGGGTGGGTTATCGGATAAGATTGGTCGAATTCAGGTTTTTCGCTTGATTTTGGGTTCTCAGATTCTGATTTTTATCCTAATGATGTTTACGGGTAACCCTTGGCTCTTTGGTATTCTGGTATGTTACGTGCTACTATGTTATGGTGGCGGTTTTGGTGCAATGCCATCGTATGTTCTCGATGTTTTTCACGCAAAGTTAATGCCTGTTATTTACGGTGTAATCCTTACAGCATGGTCTATAGGTGGTATTGTTGGCCCTCAAGTTGCAGCCTTTATTCGCGACTTTTATGTTAATACCCCCGAGATGATTGGCCCCAGAACCTATATGGCAGGTACTATTCTGTTGGGCATAGGCTTTATTGTAACCCTAACGCTAACAAACAAATCAATTACCGAAGGGAAATGGTAGGCTTTTGCTGCTGATTATTTTTCATACTAAATGACAGTTATCCCACTTGTTTGGATGAGGTTGGTTGTGAAACAATTTCTCCACTTTGAAAAACGGAGCAATAAAATGGGTCAAACTTAGTTTTATTGATTAACCTTGTAAACCCTAAACCTAAACACTTTATCTATGCAGTTAGCTAAAGCCTTTGTTTTAATCCTTTTTACTATTATAACCTCACCCATCTTTTCGCAAAATTCTACCGTAAAGGATCAAGCCGTTAGGGTTTTTCTTGATTGCTCAGGCTGTGACTCGGAACACATTCGGAAAGAGCTGACCATTGTCAACTATGTTCGCGATCGTAAAGATGCCCAAGTACACATTCTTTCTACCAGAGAATTCACTGGATCAGGTGGGATGAAAGAAACCTTCTTCTTCATAGGCCAAAATGAGTATAAAAACCAGTCCGATACGCTTTCGTTCTCAACAACATCCGACATTACCGAGGATGAGCGCCGGACAATGCAGGTTAATACTCTAACCATGGGACTAGTTAGGTATATTGCTAAAACTCCGTTTGCCAATAAATTGCAAATTACTCTCGAAAAAAATGATGAGGATGAGGAGAAAACTTCCGATAAATGGAATAGTTGGGTTTTTGAGACTTATGCCAGCGCTTTCTTTAATGGCGAGCATTCCTACCAGTACCTTAGTGGCTATTCATCACTTAAAGCGCAACGGATTACCGAGGATCTGAAGGTTGAAATGGAGATAGAGTATGATATTGATAAGGAGAAATATGTAATTGAAGATACAACAATTTACAGTACTAGTAATAGTAAAGGATTTAATCATCTGCTCGTAAAAAGCATCAACGACCATTGGTCCATTGGCTATAAAATTGATATGGGGTCATCATTATACCTCAATTACAATTTTCATGTAAAATTAATGCCAGCCATAGAGTACAATATTTTTCCGTACTCAAAATCAAACCGACAGCAACTTCGCTTTTTGTACTCGGTAGGCCCTATTAATTTTGATTACATTGACACCACAATTTACAATAAGACTCGTGAGATGCTCTTTGCCCACGAACTTGGCGTTGCTGCCCAGTTCAAGGAAAAGTGGGGTTCAATTAACATCTCGCTGCAGGGTAGCAACTACTTCCATAACCCTAAGTTTAATAGGTTAAGTCTCCAGTCTACCTTAAACCTTCGAATTTTCAAAGGCTTTTCATTGTCCCTTCAAGGTGGTGTTACTATGATACACGACCAGTTAAACCTCCCCAAAGGAGAGGTTTCAAGCGAGGATGTTTTGCTCAGACGCAGACAACTTGCATCGCAGTACGATTTTTGGGGTAGCATTGGGTTTAATTACTCCTTTGGCTCGATATACAACAATGTGGTAAACCCACGGTTTGGGAATTAATACTTGGATTATAATGAAAAATAACCATGCAAAGCATGGCTATTTTTTTAGTATCCTTCAGAAAATGTTCCTAGCTTACAGTAGATCCGCTGTCAACTGATTCGTTGGGTTCAACAAAGCGAAGGCTATCATCAGAGTTTTTTGCCATCAGAATCATACCATGCGATTCGATGCCACGAATTTTTCGGGGTTCTAGGTTAACCAGTACACAAACCTCACGACCAACAACCTGCTCAGGTTTAAAGTACTCTGCTATACCCGATACAATGGTTCGCTTGTCGATTCCTGTATCAATCTCTAACTTTAATAGTTTTTGAGTTTTAGGAACTACCTCAGCGGCAAGCACTTTCGAAATTCGGATATCCATCCTCATAAAGTCCTCGTAGGTAATTGCCTCTTTTTGTGGGGTAACCTCTTTACTGTTCTCTTTATTCTCCATTTTCGTAGCCATTAATTTTGCCAATTGTTTTTCAATTTCCTCATCCTCAATTTTATCAAAAAGTAACTCGGGCTGGCCAATAATGTGCCCAGCGGGCAATAGGTCGATATTTCCTCCTTTTACCCAGCCTAGGTTTGAGGCATTAATCATTTTACCCAATTTATTAGTGGTAAAAGGAAGGAAAGGCTCGGCAAGGATTGTAATATTAGCCGTAATTTGCAGCGCGATGTTCAGTATGGTAGCAACCCTATCGGGGTCGGTTTTAAACACTTTCCAAGGCTCGGTATCGGCAAGGTATTTATTGCCCAACCGGGCAATATTCATGGCATCACGCAAAGCATCGCGAAAACGGAAAACTTCCAAATTTTTCTCAATCCCTTGTTTTAGCTTTGGCAACTCGGCCAGGGTGTCCTTATCGAATTGGGTTAACTGTCCTAAAGCCGGCACTCTACCATCAAAGAATTTATGGGTAAGTACAAGCGCACGATTCACAAAATTGCCAAGTATGGCAACCAGTTCACTATTATTGCGTCCCTGAAAATCTTTCCAGGTAAAGTCATTATCCTTAGTCTCGGGCATATTAGCAGTAAGCGTGTACCTAAGTACATCCTGTTTGCCGGGGAATTCTTCTAAATATTCATGCAGCCATACCGCCCAGTTACGTGAGGTTGAAATCTTATCGCCTTCAAGGTTTAAAAACTCATTTGCAGGTACATTCTCGGGTAAAATGTATGAACCCTCGGCCTTTAGCATTGCAGGGAATACGATGCAATGGAATACGATATTATCCTTACCAATAAAATGGATCATGCGAGTTTCTGGATCCTTCCAGTACTTCTCCCAGTCGGGAGTAAGGTCTTTTGTTGCAGATATATAGCCAATGGGTGCATCGAACCAAACGTATAGCACTTTGCCCTCAGCGCCTTCAACGGGAACGGGTACACCCCAATCCAAATCACGGCTAACAGCACGTGGTTGCAGACCTTGGTCGAGCCAACTTTTGCACTGACCGTAAACGTTAGCCTTCCATTCCTTATGATCCTCTAAAATCCATTTCTCCAGAAAGCCTTGATACTTATCCAAGGGTAAGAACCAGTGCTTTGTTGGTTTCATTATGGGCTTAGCCCCGCTTAGGGTTGATTTTGGATTAATTAAGTCAGTAGCGTTGAGGCTTGTTCCGCACTTCTCACATTGATCGCCATAGGCGTTTTCGTTTGAGCAGTGTGGGCAAGTACCAGTAATGTACCTATCGGCCAAAAACTGGTTTACCTCAGGGTCGTAGTACTGTTCAGTGGTTTTCTCAATAAATTCGCCCTTATCGTAAAGCTTTTTAAAGAATGCAGATGATTGTTCGTGGTGTGTTTTCGATGAGGTTCGGGAGTAAATATCGAAGGCAATGCCAAAATCTTCGAATGATTTTTTTATTATTGTATGGTATTTATCTACAATATCCTGAGGCGTAACACCCTCTTTACGAGCTTTTATGGTTATGGGAACGCCATGCTCATCCGATCCACAAATGGAGATTACATCCATACCCTTTAGCCTAAGGTAACGCGTATAGATATCCGAAGGGATGTAAACACCAGCAAGGTGCCCGATATGAATTGGGCCGTTTGCATAGGGTAAAGCCGATGTAATTAAGTGGCGTTTGTATTTGTTCATAACCATAAAATTAGGGTTGATCAAAAAAACAAGCCCTCTTGCGGGCTTTTTATTAATTAAAAACTACTTTAGTGTAATGTTTACCGTATAAAGATTAGCAAAGATACTACATTTTTAAAAACCGAGCAATGAATTTTATAAGTCCTCCTATACTTCAAAAAGGCGATGTTGTTGGCATAGTGGCACCTGCACGAAAGGTTAGTAGGGAAGAGATTGCCACTGCAATTACCATGCTCGAGAGTTGGGGTCTTAAGGTTGTGCTGGGTAAAAATATTTTTGGCGAGTATAATCAGTTCTCAGGTACCGATAGCGAGCGTGCAGCCGATTTTCAATCGATGATAGAGAACCATCAGATAAAGGCAATAATATGTGCTCGCGGAGGTTATGGCTCTGTTCGAATACTTAGCCAAATAGACCTTAGATATTTGCAGCGTGAGCCCAAGTGGGTGGTTGGCTATAGTGATGTTACGGTTTTCCACGGAATGCTCAACTCATGGTATATGATGGAAAGTATTCATGGTATTATGCCAATTAACTTTCCTGCGGATGGAAAACCCAACATTTCAACCGAGAGTTTACGTAACGTCCTTTTTGGCGAAACACCAACTTACAATGCACAAGCCCATCCTTTTAACCGTTATGGTAGCGCAAGCGGTTACCTGATAGGCGGGAATTTATCAATTTTATATAGTATTTGTGGTTCCGATGCCGATGTTATTACCGAGGGAAAAATTCTGTTTATTGAAGATTTAGACGAATATCTTTACCATATAGATAGGATGATGATGAACCTTAAACGGAATGGAAAACTTAGGGGGCTTGCTGGGCTTATTGTTGGCGGGATGACCGATATGAATGACAACACTATACCGTATGGTAAAAGCGCTTTAGAGATAATCCGCGAAATGGTTGAGGGATACAAGTACCCCGTATGCTTCGATTTTCCTGCAGGACATCAGAAAGAGAATGTTGCCCTGATAATGGGCAGATCGGTTAACCTAAAGGTTGATGATAACGGGACAACCCTTGAGTTTTTACCCGCAAAATAAAAATCCTTGCTTTTCGTGTCTATTTTGTAAGTACTAGATGTACGTTAGGCAAAAGCGAGAGTTTTACCTGCCTATTTTTCAGGCTCCCTCTTTGTTTTGCTGTTATAATACTTACACAAATCCCTTAATCCACATTCGGCGCATTTTGGTTTACGGGCAATGCATATATAACGCCCATGGAGTATAAACCAATGGTGTGCTATGGCCCAAAGTTCCTTGGGTATAAACTGCATCAGCTGCTTTTCAGTTTCAAGTGGGGTTTTGGCATTGTAGCTTAACCCTATTCGTTTTGCAACCCTAAAAACGTGGGTGTCAACAGCAATTGCGGCTGTATTGAATGCAACAGAAGCCACCACATTGGCCGTTTTACGGCCAACCCCTGGAAGGGTTTGCAGGTCGTTTAAATCTTTAGGTATTTGCCCACTAAATCTTTCCATAACCCCTTTAGCCATACCCACAAGGTTTTTGGCTTTGTTGTTTGGGTATGAGCAAGATTTGATTACCTCAAATACAGCCTCTTGCTGGGCAACTGCAAGTGCTTCGAGCGTAGGGTATTTATCGAAAAATGCAGGTGTAATTATATTTACCCTTTTGTCGGTACATTGGGCTGAGAGGATTGTTGCAACAATGAGCTCATACGGATTAGTGTAGTTTAGCTCGGTTTCGGCAACGGGCATGTTCTCTTTAAAATATTCTATTACTTTTTGGTATCGCTCTTTTCGTGTCATAATTCACAACTTCAATGGTATAAAAATAAGAAAACCGACAGAATTTCTGTCGGTTTTCAGTAATATATGCTAAAATCTAGTATAAGAAACTTAAAAGAATACCAGCGGCTACTGCACTACCAATAACACCAGCTACGTTAGGTGCCATAGCATGCATAAGCAAATAGTTTGTCTTATCGTACTGCAAACCAATAATATGTGATACCCTAGCACTATCCGGTACTGCCGATACCCCAGAGTTACCAATTAGAGGGTTTATTTTGTTTTCTGGACGGAGGAATAGGTTCATTAACTTAACAAACATTATACCTGCAACTGTAGCAATAACAAACGAAAGAGCACCCAATCCAAAAATTCTTAACGAAGTGGAATTAAGGAACACATCGGCTTGAGTTGACGCTCCAACCGTTAAGCCAAGCAGAATAGTAACTATATCAATCATTGGTCCTTTTGCTGTATCTGCTAGTCGTTTTGTTACACCACTTTCCTTTAAAAGATTACCAAAGAAAAGCATACCCAAAAGTGGAAGACCGCTAGGAACAACAAATGTAGTGAGCAATATGCCGATTATAGGGAAAAGAACCTTCTCTAATTTTGATACTGAGCGTGGAGGTTTCATCCTTATCAACCTCTCCTTATTTGTAGTAAGGAGTTTCATTAAAGGGGGTTGAATAACAGGCACCAATGCCATGTATGAGTATGCAGATATTGCAACTGCACCCAAGAGGTGAGGGGCCAGTTTTGAGCTAATAAAAATAGCGGTAGGTCCATCGGCACCACCAATAATACCAATAGCACCTGCCTCGGCACCATTAAAGCCCATGGCTAAAGCAATAGCATAGGCTCCAAATATACCAAACTGGGCTGCACCACCTATAAGAATTAACTTAGGGTTCGAAATTAGGGCAGAAAAGTCGGTCATAGCCCCTATACCCAAGAAGATTAGTGGTGGGTAAACTCCATATCGTACACCAAAATACAGGTAGTTAAAAACAGACCCATCCTCGTATATTCCAAGTGCAAAGCCCTCGGTAAATGGAATGTTTCCTATAATAATTCCAAATCCAATGGGGATGAGCAACATTGGTTCCCACTCTTTAATAATTGCCAAGAAAATAAAGAAAATTCCAATGGCAATCATCACTCCATGGCCTGGTGTAAAGTTGGCAAAGCCAGTAAAGTTATAAAAGTGCTGGAGTTGCTCTGTTAAAAAACTCCAAAAACTAGTTCCTTCCATAATATTAATCTCCTATGGTTACTAGGATGTCGCCTTCCATAATTGTGTCACCCTTGTTCACATTAATCTTAATAATTTTCCCGTCCTTATCGGAGTCAATATTATTCTCCATTTTCATTGCCTCGAGGCAAATTAATTTTTGACCTTTTTTAACCAAATCACCCTCTTTTACAAATATTTCGAGAATAGCGCCAGGTAGTGGAGATTTAATGTGGCCAGCACCTTTAGGTGCTGATGGCGAGCTGGTTTTGGCAACTGCAGGATGACTATCGGTAGAGGGAATGGCGACTTGACGAACAAGTTTAGGTGTTTTGGTTTGCTGAATTACCCTGTCAACTTCAACCCTGTAGTTTGTTCCATTAACCTCAACCTCTGCAATGTTATCTTCAACTGAAGCAATATTTACCTCATATTGATTGCCGTGTATGGTAAGTTTAAATTTTTTCATTTTCTAACTTGTTATTTCGAGTATGGGTTTCTTAAAACTGTTCTATTCATAATTCCGTATATCTTGCTGCTCCATGGAGAGTATGTTCTCGAAATTTTATTCATCGTAAGGGTTAAACTCTCGTTATCGTGCAACTCATTTTTATACAGATACATTGCCAGTGCAATTGCAGCAATATCTTCGCCGCTTGACATTGTTTTTTCCTGAGTGTTTGCTTCTTCTTGGGTTTTGGCCTTTTTTGTAAACAGTTTGCCCCAAAATTGAATCACAGTATCAATGTTTTGAAAAGCAAATGCTGCAATGGCAAGTACAAGAAGTACTGTAACCATTGAAATTACTGCCATAACCACTCCGTAAGGGTCTTGCTTTACAAACACATCAGCTGCGTCTCTACTTGGCCCTGCAACGTTCAGTAATATTAAGGATATATTCATTTGTAGTATTGGTTATAGTGGCAAGTTAGAGTGTTTACGCGGTGGGTTAACATCCTTTTTGGTTTGCAAGGATTGTAAGGCTCTAATAATACGGAATCGTGTATTACGGGGCTCAATAACATCATCAATATAACCAAATTTTGCTGCTACATAAGGGTTCGCAAATTTCTCTTTATACTCATTCTCTTTCTTCAGCAAGAATTCGGCTTTGGCTTTTTCGTCTTCAATAGCTGCTAGCTCACGGTTATGCAATACCTCAATAGCACCCTTGGGGCCCATAACTGCAATTTCGGCACCTGGCCAAGCATAGTTAATATCGCCACGTAGGTGTTTCGAACTCATCACATCGTAAGCGCCGCCATATGCTTTGCGCAGAATAATGGTGACCTTAGGAACAGTCGCTTCACCGTATGCAAATAGCAGTTTAGCCCCATTCAGGATTATTGCATTGTACTCTTGTCCAGTGCCCGGAAGGAAACCAGGAACGTCAACTAAGGTAACAACAGGAATATTAAATGCGTCGCAGAAACGAACAAAACGTGCTGCCTTGCGTGATGCGTTGATATCGAGTACACCCGCCATGTATTTTGGTTGGTTGGCTACAATGCCCACCGACATACCGTTGAAACGAGCGAAACCGGTAACGATATTTGGTGAATAGTGACGTTGTACCTCTAGAAATTCGCCATAGTCAACAATGGTCTCAATAACCTCAAGCACATTATATGGCTTGTTTGCTTCTTCGGGAATAATTTCGTTGAGCGAATCATCAAGTCTGTTAATTGGGTCATCGCAAGGTGCCAATGGTGGCTCCTCAAGGTTATTCTGTGGTAGATAGCTTAAAAGTTTTCTGATAAGCAGAATACCTTCTTCCTCGTTTTCGGAAACAAAGTGTGCAACACCCGATTTTGAAGCGTGAACATCAGCACCGCCTAACTGCTCAGCTGTTACAGTTTCGCCGGTTACAGTTTTAACCACTTTAGGGCCAGTAACAAACATGTAACTTGTGTTGCGGCTCATTATAATAAAGTCGGTAAGGGCTGGAGAATAAACAGCGCCACCAGCACATGGGCCAAAAATGGCTGAAATTTGAGGAATAACTCCCGAAGCAAGGATATTACGTAGGAAAATATCAGCATATCCACCTAAACTCTTCACACCTTCCTGAATGCGTGCTCCACCACTATCGTTAATCCCAATTACAGGAGCTCCAACTTTCATGGCCATGTCCATTACTTTGCAGATTTTTTCGGCAAACATTTCTGATAATGAACCTCCAAAAACCGTAAAATCTTGGGAGAAAATATAAACGATTCGACCATCAATGGTACCATATCCAGTAACAACACCATCCGACAGATATGTTTCCTGCTCTAATCCAAAATCGACACAGCGATGCGAAACGAACATATCAAACTCTTCGAAGCTACCTTCGTCGAGAAGCATATCTATACGTTCGCGAGCTGTAAACTTGCCTTTTTTGTGTTGAGATGCAATACGCTTTTCGCCTCCACCAAGTTTGGCTTTTTCTCTAAGCTCAATTAATTCCTGAATCTTTTGCTTTTGAGTCTTATCCATTGCTTTGAGTATTATTTGAATGTATCTTATTTTGTTTACTTATTCTTATTCTTATTCTCACAGAACTCAGTGAGCACACCAAACGTTGATTTTGGATGTAGAAATGCAATATCGAGACCCTCAGCACCTTTGCGTGGAGTTTTATCAATAAGATTGATGCCCTTTTCTTCAGCTGTTTTAAGCTGATCTTCAATCTTATTAACAGCATAGGCTATGTGATGTACACCTTCACCCTTTTTCTCAAGGAACTTACCGATTGGGCCCTCAGGATCAGTAGACTCAAGTAGCTCAATCTTTGTTTGACCTACCTTAAAAAAGGCAGTCTTTACTTTTTGCTCCTTTACTTCCTCAATATTGTAACACTTAAGGCCAAGGATGTTCTCGTAAAAAGGAATGGCTTCATCTAAACTTTTTACTGCTATTCCAATGTGTTCGATATGTGTTATTTCCATAATTTAGTATGAATTAAAAATTTTGTATAAAAGTAGTTGGTAATGATTGAAATGCCATTATTTAATGACGAGCTATTTAGCATATATTAACTTGTTTTACAACATGTTTCAGATTAACCAAATTAGCGAAACATCCTTTTTCTATATCGTTTAGGATGGTAAATTTGCAATCAATTTTCGAAAATTTTATCATCAATGGAATGGTTAGAGAGAACCAAACTTTTACTGGGAGAAGAGGATCTTTTAAAACTTAGTAAAAGTCATGTTTTAGTAGTTGGATTGGGAGGTGTAGGTGCCTATGCTGCCGAGCAAATTTGCCGCGCAGGTGTGGGGGAAATGACCATTGTTGATGGTGATTTTATTCAGCATACCAACAGAAACAGGCAATTACCTGCCTTGGGTAGTACTGTAGGGCAATCTAAAGCACAAGTTATGGGCGAGCGGCTTTTGGATATAAACCCCAATTTAAAACTGTATGTTATTCAGGAGTATATTCGCGACCAAAGGATGGTTGAAATTCTTGATAATCAATACAATTATGTTGTTGATGCCATTGATACCCTTTCGCCAAAAATATTTTTAATTTACCATGCAATTAAAAAGGGGCACAAGTTGGTGAGTTCTATGGGGAGTGGTGGCAAGTTAGACCCTTTAAAGGTTGAAATTGCCGATTTTTCGGAAACACGAATATGCCCCCTGGCTCGAATTCTGCGTAAACGACTAGGGCGATTTGGAATAAGGAGTGGTTTTAAGGTAGTTTTCTCTACCGAAGAGGTGCCCGAACGCGCTATGGTTCTTTGCGAAGATGAGCCAAATAAGAAATCAACCCTTGGCACTATATCGTATATGCCCCCAATTTTCGGCTGCCTAATGGCCTCGGTGGTGGTGAGGGATTTG
The DNA here is from genome assembly GCA_002410065.1 of Bacteroidales bacterium UBA5349. Taxonomy (GTDB): domain Bacteria; phylum Bacteroidota; class Bacteroidia; order Bacteroidales; family Tenuifilaceae; genus Perlabentimonas. The sequence continues at coordinate 296,522 of DHQB01000027.1, forward strand.
ATTGAATAATCTATTGTACACCTATGGGACTCTTTATTCTACGGCAATTTTTTGCTATTGGTATGTGTCCTCTAAATGGGCTTATGTTGCTAAGAATTTTGTTATTGGTATGTGTTTTCTCCGAGGACGGAGGTTTGAAAATAGCACCCCTACGGGGCGCCTCTGATTTTATCATGATTTTTCTATCGCTATTTGCGCTCACCGAGGGCTTATCCTGCTGGTATAGTAATCTATGAGGGCTCAGGGTGAGTTGCTTTCATGTTCACCCCAGAGGGGTGAAATAGTGATGGGAAATTATTTCCAACTGAATCTCCCACCCTAGGGGGGTGGAATAGAGAATTTACTCTAAAAAATCAAAAATGTACTTGGGATTATATTTTACCTCGAACTTATTCAAGAAGTCTAAATACTCCTCCTTAAATGTTACCTTTCTATGATGCTCTTGCTGTTTATCGATATATTCAATAACATTTGAGCGATGAGACATGCTATACGAGAACAAACCATAACCCTCTTGCCAATGAAACTTAAAGCGCGACAATTTATTTTCGTTTATAAATCTTGAAGAATCTGATTTGATATCTCGAACAAGGGCAGGGATATCACAAGGATGCATTCCGAAAAATATATGGATATGGTCATGCATTGAATTTATTGCTAATGGTTTATGCTTTTGGTTCAAAAGAATTCCTCCAATATACTTGTGAAGTTCATCCCTAAAATCATCATTAATTAGCCCATCACGATGTTTTACTGCAAATACAAGTTGCATGGAGATTTGATAATATGAGTTTGCCATAAGTTGTTTTAACCTCAATTAACCGA
>DHQB01000021.1 GCA_002410065.1 Bacteroidales bacterium UBA5349
GTAACAACAACTGTAGCATTCTCTACAATAATGTTGTAAACACCATTAGATGGGTTAGGATAAACCGCTATGCTTGGGGTTGCATCTGTAGGAACGCCAACTGGAAGAATTTCGAAATCAGTGGTTATAATTTCAGTTGCGCCAGTTGCGTAAACTGCCTTAACACCTGCAGTATGTGTACCAACAGCAAGTCCTTCGAAAGTATAGTTTAAAGCAGTAACATCAGTAGCTACTTCAGCACCATCTAAGTATACAGTATAGCTTTCGAATGCTTTGGCTTTAGTACCCATTTCTACAAGTACTTTATCTATAAACCAAGCAAACCATAAGCCTTGTCCATCTCCATCAACAGCTTGCCATGCTAATTTTACATCCTGACCTGCATAAGTTGATAAATCAACAATAACCTCACTATATACAGATTCTACAGTTGTACTAGTTACAACATCCCACAATACAGTCCAAGTTGTTCCACCATCAGTAGATATTTTTACGTAATAGTGATCGCCATTTGGACTTGCTTGTGCACCTGAGTATGACCAAAATTCAAGTTTACCATTATTTGGTACAAGAAATTCGTTAGTTATTAACCATTCATCTTGATGACCATAATCCCAATATACTTCAGCTTGAAACGAACCATCCACAGGAACAACATCACCGCTAGAGAAAGTTACAGTTCCTACTTGTTCCCATGTTTCGATAGCGTTTGTTGCAACGTTTGTCCAGCCTGCTGGCGGAACACTTGTTTCAAAACTTTCAGCCCAACCCGTTACATTATTCCAGCTAAACAAAGCTGTTTTCTCTGCATTATTTACATCAACCATCAAAGCATAAGGGTTAACCATAACTTCAAATAAAGTAATATCCTTAATAACTTCAGTACCAACAACTTCTAAGGGTAAATCAGTTTGAGCAACATAACCTTCAAAAGCAACGTCAAAAGTGTAAGAACCAATTGGAACAGCACTCATTGTAAGTGTTCCAGCAACTGCTGTGGCAGTTTGATAAACATTACCCTCAAAATAAACTGTTATAGCTGCATTTAGAGGTTCATCTAACGTATTTTTAATATTGAAAGTAACATCAAGGGCACTTAATGCAACCATTGTTACAGAAACAGGGACATCAACACCGTCAACAATGGTAATATCTGTGGCACTAGTAATTCCCTCATAACCAAATGCAGAAACAGTATAGGAATAATCTCCTTCTACTAAGAATATTGAAACTTGACCTAGTGCATCTGTAGTAAAGTTGTTATTACTTATATTTATTACAGCTCCCTGAATTGGGTCGGTACCATCGGTTACTGTAAAATTCGCATAAGCTCCAATTGCAACGTATGGAATTGCAAATCCAACAACTTCTGACACTATTTCAGATACTAAAGTTGCAGCTCCGGTAGCTATATTTATGGTATACAAACCACCTGTAGTAGTATATAAAGTTCCGTATAAAATGTTATTATCTCTATCAAATGCGATATCTTGAGCATAGCTAATATCTACGCCTAATGCACCTACTTCAGTAGCAGCACCAGTAGTTTTATTAATTGTCCAAAGTTTATCAGTTGATATATCAACACCATATAAAGTACCATCACCGCCACAAGCAATACCAATTATAAGATTTGCACCTGCTGATCCTACTAAAGTAGTTGCTCCAGTTGTTAAATCAACGGTATAAATGTTAGTTTCAGAACCAGTCCAATCCGATAAATACATTGTTTGGGTTATTATATCAAAAGCCATACCCGTAGCAGAAGCAACTCCTAATGGACCAATAACGGTTTCAGCACCAGTTAAAGGATCAATAGTTAATAAATTATTTGTAGTACTTTGACAAGCATACCATATACCATTAGCCCAATCAGCACCACTCCAAAACTCACCATCATTTGTAGCTATAGAAATTAAGTCACCAGTAGCTAAATTAATTTTAACTGGGCCTTCTGGAACATCACCACCATAAGCATTAAATCCATATCCAAAAGAGAACTCTAAAACAGTTAAATCTTTTATTAAAGTATTGTTTTCTGCAAAACTATCATCTGTAACAGTAACTGTTGCAGTAGCTTCATAAATACCTTCTAAAGGAGCTGTAATTGCCGGAAAATCAATTACAGCTGAATTATTAAATGCAATTGGAGTAGTAACAGTAATTGTTTCACTATAACTTAAATCAGGAATAGATAAAGCAACTGAATATGAAGTTTCTTCGGTTGCTCCAAAGTTTTTAATAGTAACAGAAGGTATTATATCTTGGCCTAATTGAGTAATGCTAGGACCAATAGCTGTAACACCTAAATCATGAGCTTCTAAAGTGAAAATTTTTACATTATCAATACTCCATTCCCAATCCCATGCTCCACCGTCAGTGTAATCAAACCTAACTTGTAATGCAGCATTTGCATGAGCAGTAATATCTAAAGTAATATGTTCAGGAACACTAGCTGTACCATGATCTTCGTCCCATGTTAATAGATTGATCCACGCTGTACCATCCCATACATCAACTTTTGCTATTTCAGCATTACCAGTAGTTAAGTCATTATATCTTGTATCAAATTCTAACAATAAGCCAATTTGACCTGTAACATCAACAGCTGGAGAGGTAATAGTACCTGCTGTTGTCTGCCCACTTCCATTAGAGTCACTATCAATAATAGCAATCCCTAAAAGATTTGTAGATGGATCTGAAGATTTCCAGTACCAACCAGGGAATGCCCCTGTTCCAGTATTTTCAACAGTCCATGTTGTAGGAATTTCAGTTTCAAAAGTTTCTTCTAAGAAAACTGCTTTTGCTCCAGATTTTGTGGGAACAAAGGCTTTGCTTGCAACTTGATAATCTTCTGCAGTCCCTTTTGTGAAATCTTGTCCATTATCAGCAATGCCTGTTAGTTCGGTTGCAACTTTACTGGCTGCTGCCTTACTGTAAAATGAGTTTTGCGCATTAACTATTCCTCCAAGAAGAAATGTTAAGGCTAAAAACAGTGTAAAAATTTTGTTTCTCATAAGATTAATTTTTTAGTTTTTAATTAATAGAATTTTCAAAAATAGGATATTTTTAATCGTAAAAAAGAAAAAACGGAAAGTTTTTCTCTTTTTATGATTAGGATATGTGAGTATTCGTAAATATTAGGCATTCAATCAAACACTTTAGAACGCCTCATCTTTTTCAATAGTTTTAAACACTTCCCTTAAGTTAAGTGGTTATTCAAATTTGTTAGGCTGATAATTGAATCTAGGTAATTGTTGTAAATATTTTTAACATCAAAAACTCTGGACTTAATGGGCAAAATGGTTGTACATTCTAATTTAGAGACTTCAAAATGGTTTAAATTTGGCAGGTTTAACACAAAAAAAGCCCCAACGGGGCTTTTTTATAGGGTAAAAACGGTTCACATTGGATATGTGAACCACTAAAAATTAATAACGCTTTGTTGCGTTAAGTTCATGAATTCAGGGATGATTTTCTTATTGAATGCATACTTCTACTTCCGGTAGAACACAACTTTATTGCCTGCAGTAGGAAACTCCACGCTACGCCTAACCCCTGAAGGGGAAGCCCATCCTTCATCCTATTAGTATTTTGGTTGGTTTACAATGCTTTGATGAGAAAATTAGTTCATTTGGCAATCAGCCGATTGCCAAATGAACCAATCATCTTATTCTCTCATCATCACATCAATTAATCTGCAATACAACGGACAGAGAACCCCAACTCCTTATTGCCGTTGCCCCTGTAGACATTGCTGTAATTGTAGTAAATGAGACGGTACCATGCTTTTGTAGCATCAGTCTCCGTAGCGCTCCACCAGTAACCGTAGTATCCAACGTTGTCGAACGCACCATTACCGTCACGGAGGCCAGACGGCAGGGCTGTAAAGCCAGTTTCGTTGGTTGCTCCTTTATTGGGGCTTTGCCAATGCGTTGTGCCAATTTCTTTTAGTTTACCGCCAGCTTCACTTTCGCCACCTAAATCAGTGGTTAAGGTTGTCCATTCAGCATCTGTTGGCACATGCCAGCCTGTGGGGCAAAGATTACCTGTATTTACTGCATACCAGTTGTACAGGCGGCCAAAGGTGGCTATGGTATCATTATTTGCCGTATTTTTGTAATTGCTGTATGCAGCGGAGGTTAAATCTTTCCATGCGGAATTGTCGGTTACCAAGGGTATGGCTGTACCATCATTATACTTTGTTGTCCTTAGGTTTTCGACCATCCAGGTTTGTGTGCCTATGACTACGGTTTTGTACACGTTACCATCGGCATCTTTAACAGCATTGGGGTCGTTGTCATCATCCTTTTTACAGCTGTTTGATAGCACTAATAATCCCATTATTAATGCGTAAAATAAAATGCTTGTTGTTTTTTTCATTTTGTTAAATATTTAGTTGATTCGTTGATTTGTTCATGTGATGATGGGTTGATTAATGGGATTTGTGTTTCATTGTTGAAATGATTCTGTTTCGCAATTTTTTAATGCTTTTTAATTTAGCGAAAAGTTTTATTGGGCTTGGATAGGTGGACATTTAAAGCAAACTCAATTCCAATATCTCATTCCTCTTTCCCTTTATCACCAGATTACCTCATCATCACATAAACTCATCAAACCATCCTTTAATTCTTAATGCATCTAACAGAAAACTTAGCCGATTTAGAGTAGTAGCTTTTATATACCTTAGCATTATCAAAACTCATACTGCGATACCAAGCACTACTTTCCGTTTCAGTAGTAGAAGACCACCAATAGCCAGTCCTCCAGATCAATTCATAGTAGATATCTGCATCTGGAGTAGAACTGACTAACCTAAATGACGTACCACCAGGAAGGGCACCAAAACCTGAACTGTTAGTTGCATCAGTATTAGGATTTAACCAATAATTAGCTCCATTGTATTTAAGTTTTCCTCCGGCTATTAATTCACCTCCCAATTCATCGACTAACACATCCCACTCAGCATTTGTTGGCACGTGCCATCCAGCGGGACATAGTTTCCCAGAATTTACAGCATGCCAGTTGTACAAGCCACCGTAAGTATAACCATAGGTGGTTATATCATCCATATACCAAGAGTATCCTGCTGTGCTTTCAGGTTGATATAGATACTCTATTCGAGTACCATCGTTGTATTTAGTGGTCTGTAGGTTTGAAGCCATCCATGTTTGCGTGCCTATAGTTACAGTTTTGTATACATTACCGTCGATATCTAAAACACCATCTTCAGAAGTAAATGACACTTCGTTACCATAGAAAGTTCCATTACTATTAGTTGCATAAGCTCTAACATAGTAAGTTGTGTTATATTTTAAAGGTGACATTTCACTACTAAAACTGCCTATACCCTTTCCATCGTTACTTTTTGCGTCATCAATAGTGGGCCTTTGGTTTGTGCTCCAGCACACACCACGGGCAGTGATAGCTGCACCTCCTTCGCTACTTATATTCCCTCCTGAAACGGCATATACCGCGGAAATATCAGTAACTTCGGTTGTTGTTAATACAGGTTTTAACTCAGGAACATCATCCTTTTTACAGCTGTTTGATAGCACTAATAATCCCATTATTAATGCAAAAAATAAAATGCTTGTTTTTGTTTTCATTTTGTTAAGATTAAGTGTTTTATTGTTTTAAAATTTTAGAAGAAATGTTCTCTTTATCCGTCTGTACCACCACCAAATACAATCCATTGGCAAGGTTTGAAATATCAATGGTTTCGGAATGGCTCACGTTGGTCTTCTCTAGTACCGTTTTGCCTGTAATATCCACCAACTTTATTGTTTGCACTTGCTCGCCAGCAAAATTGAAGTTTAGAATTCCGTTGGTTGGATTGGGATAGATGGAGATAGCCAGTTCCTTAATATCATTTACAGATAGTGCGGTACATTCTGCTTCATCATTCACAAAATGAGCAGATTCTTCTTTTGCCCAAGCTGTAAGGTAGGTTGCATCTTTATCGTCAACATAAATACAGGTTAAGCTAAGGTTGCCTTCAGCATTAAAAGAAGTGATAGCCCCATTGTTGCCATTTCTTACATCTATGTTTGTAAGTAGATTGTTATAGCAAGAGATATAAGTTAGGGCTGTGTTTTTAGTTAAATCTAAGTTTGTAAGTAAATTGATTTGGCACGTCAACTCGGTTAAAGCTGTGTTTGCTGCTAGATCTAAATTGGCCAATTGGTTCGAATTGCAATAGAGTTCAATTAACGCTGTGTTTGCAGATAGGTCTAGAGTAGTAAGCTTATTGCCATAACATTCCAAAGAAGATAGAGCCAGGAACTCTTCAATCCCTGTTAAATCGCTGATATCTTTCATGGACACATCCAACGATGTGATTCCACTTATTTGGCTTGTGGGCACGTAATTATCTAAATCGCCCGAATCGTACCCTAAATCAATCAATGCTTGCTCAAAATTATCGTCGGGGATGTAGGTCATAAAACCCAAGCACTCCGTCTCATCATTCACAAAATGAGCAGATTCTTCTTTTGCCCAAGCTGTAAGGTAGCTTGCATCTTTATCGTCAACATAAATACAGGTTAAGCTAAGGTTGCCTTCAGCATTAAAAGAAGTGATAGCCCCATTGTTGCCATTTCTTAAGTCTAATTCTTTTAATTTATTGTTGTCACAACTCACAATTTTTAACGCAACGTTTGATGTAAGGTCTAAACTTGTAATTTCATTCACATAGCATTTCAATTCTATTAATGCGCTGCTTGCCGAAACATCCAAATTGGTTAGTTCATTATAAGAGCAATGCAAGTGTGTTAATACACTGTTTGTCGGCAAATTCAAGCTTGTAAGTGCATTGTCAGAACAAACCAAGTTTGTTAATTTGCTGTTTTCAGTTAAATCTAAACTTATAATTTGATTGTCTGCGCAATTAAGGTTTGTTAAAGCAGCAAAGTCTTCAATGCCTGTTAAATCGGCAATTCCTTTGTTTGATACATCCAATGTGCTTATGGCATCAATATATTTTGTTGGTAGATAATCACCCACAAAACCTGTAATATTAAACAATTCGTCTAACGCCATTTTAAAATTATCGTCGGGAATGTAGGTAAGGGTGCTGCATTCTGATTCATTGTTCACAAAATCAGCTGTTTCATCTTTTTCCCAGCCTGATAAATAGCTTTGCGTTTTATCGTCAACATAAATACAGGTTAAATTAGGATTTGAAGTAGCATTAAAAGATGTAATGTTTGCATTGGTTCCATTTCTTAAGTCTAATTCTTTTAACATATTGTTGTCACAACTCACAATTTTTAACGCAACGTTTGATGTAAGGTCTAAACTTGTAATTTCATTCACATAGCATTTCAATTCTATTAATGCGCTGCTTGCCGAAACATCCAAATTGGTTAGTTCATTATAAGAGCAATGCAAGTGTGTTAATACACTGTTTGTCGGCAAATTCAAGCTTGTAAGTGCATTGTCAGAACAAACCAAGTTTGTTAATTTGCTGTTTTCAGTTAAATCTAAACTTATAATTTGATTGTCTGCGCAATTAAGGTTTGTTAAAGCAGCAAAGTCTTCAATGCCTGTTAAATCGGCAATTCCTTTGTTTGATACATCCAAGGTGCTTATGGCATCAATATATTTTGTTGGCAGATAATCACCCACAAAACCTGTAATATTAAACAATTCGTCTAACGCCATTTTAAAATTATCATCGGGAATGTAGGTAAGGGTGCCACATTCCGATTCATTGTTCACAAAATCAGCTGTTTCATCTTTTGTCCAACTTGCCAAGTAATCAGCTTCTTTATTGTCTACATATATGCAAGTTAAGTTAGGATTTAAATGTGCTGAAAATTCTAAATTATTTTCATTATTCCCGTTTCTATAATCCAAAGTTTGCAGATTGTTTTCGTAAGCATGAAGAATTACCAAAGCTGTGTTTTTTGATAAATCCAATCTTTGTATTTTATTTTTTAAGCAATATAAACTGGTTAAAGCACTGTTTTTTGATACATCTAAACTTGTGAGTTGATTAACACTGCAAACCAGCTGTGTTAAAGCACTGCTTTTCGGCAGATTTAGTGTATTTATTAGATTTCGAGGACAATGTATTTTTATTAAAGCTGTATTCAGCGACAGATCTAAAATTTGCAGTTGGTTATCATCGCAATATAACTCAGTCAAAGCGATGTTTTTAGTGACATTCAAACTTTCAAGTTTATTGGTATAACAAACCACTTCTTCTAATTTAATAGATTCTGACAAATCTAAACTCGAAAGTAGGTTGTTATTGCAATATAAATATTTTAATTTATTACCCTGTCGCAACTTCAAAACAGTAATTTTGTTGTTGCTGCAAGACACTGATTCTAAAGCTATATTGTTAGATAGGTCTAAACTATTCAGTTGATTCTTATCGCAAAGCAATCTTTCTAGGCTTGCAAATCCCTGAATTCCAGTCATGTCGGCAATATTTCTTTCCGATACGTTCAAGCTAGTAATTCCATTTATATTGGCGGTAGGTATATATTCACCATCCATTCCAGCACCATACCCCAAATTAACAAGAGCATTTCTGAAATTGGCGTCGGGGATATGGGTCATTTGTGCGCTGGCTTGTATTGTAAATAGTGCCAATAGCGTAATCGCAAAAACATAGTATAACTTTTTCATGATTGGTTATTTATAGGTTTAAATATTTCCTCTTTAAAATTGCTCGTTTATTTTCAGATTTTACACCCTAATCCCTAACCCAGAAAGGTGAGTTGACTGAAAATATACAAGTTGTATCTTTTAGATTGAAGTTATTCTTTTATAATCTTATAAGAGATATTCTCTTTATTGGTCTGCACCACCACCAAATACAATCCATTGGCAAGGTTTGAAATATCAATGGTTTCGGAAGGGTTCACGTTGGTCTTTTCTAGTACCGTTTTGCCTGTGATATCCACAACCTTTATTGTTTGCACTTGCTCGCCAGCAAAATTGAAGTTTAGAATTCCACTGGTTGGATTTGGGTAAACCCCGATGTTTGAAAGCAAATTCGAAGAAACACCCACATAAAGAAGATAAACGTCCTCATTTACAGCTGCCTCATCTACGGTAATTGAACCATTGTGCTCTCCGTAGTTCGTTGCAGAAACCGAGTAAGGGTAAACTCCATTCTCCAACTCGATGGTTGCAACACCCTCAGCATTGGTTGTGAGCGTTTGCTCATTGATAATGATTTTTGCCTCAGCTAATGGCCCTGTTTTATCTGTAACAGAGAAGGTAACCGTAAATGTTGGGCTTGTTGTGTTAAACTCCATATTCTCACCGTACCCTGTACCATTGGCATTGGTAGCGTATGCACGAACGTGGTAGGTTGTATTCTCGGTAAGCCCCGTAATACTGCTGGTGAAAGTTCCAAGTCCAGTTCCGTCGGTAGTAATGCCTGCATTGGTTTCAATTGTTGGATTTGCAGTTGTACCCCAAACCACTCCACGGGCTGTAACAGGGCTGCCGCCATCGGCAGTAATGTTTCCGCCTGAAGTAGCCGTTGTTAAAGTAATAGCAGAAACGGCAATGGTTGAAACGATAGGGGTTTTCAATTCCCCTCCATCGGTAATTGTCCAATTGTAGGTTCCTGTCAGCACTGCTCTGGCATCTGCAGCCGCGCCTGGTGAGTATTTACTGTTTCCACCATGGAAAGTAACTCCGTTTTGCACTGTTTGTGCTGCCCATCCAATAAGTAAATTGTTGTAGTTGGACGTGGAAAGGGTTGCGCCTAAAAACATTTCAGTCATATCGGTTACTGAAGTTATATTCCAACCGCCAATATTCTGGTCAAATGAAGTGGCATTGCAAAACATCCATTTCATGTTGGTAACGTTACTCACATCCCAACTACTGATGTCCTGATTAAACTTATCAGCATAAATGAACATAGATGACATATTGGTAACCTTACTCACATTCCATCCGCCAATATTTTGGTTAAAGGCTTTATTCCTAGAGAATAAACTACCCATATTGGTAACGTTACTCACATCCCATGCTACATATTCATTTGGTTCACCAGGGTTAACAGTCTTGGTGTTTATATTTTGGTTAAATACAGTGCCATAGAACATACTCCACATATCGGTCACATTGGTCACATCCCAACTACTCACATTTCCATTAAAAGCTTTGGCATTTAAGAACATAGATGACATATTGGCAACGTTGCTCACATCCCATGCTACATATTCGTTTGATTCTCCAGGGTTAACAACCTTGGTGTTTATATTCTGGTTGAATACAGTGGCGTCCCTAAACATAGCGCTCATATTTGTAACGTTGCTCACATCCCAATTGCCAATATTCTGGTCAAATGCAAAAGCTTCAAAGAACATAGCTGCCATATTTGTAACGTTGCTCACATCCCAACTGCTAATGTCCTGATTAAAGGCAGTGGCCTTCCGGAACATTCCTACCATATTGTTCACATTGCTCACATTCCAACTGCCAATAGGCTTATTAAATACGGTGGCTTCAAGGAATATATAGCTCATGTCGGTAACGTTGCTCACATCCCAATCGCCAATATCCCCATTAAAAATAGAGGCTCCGCGTAGCATATAGCTTAGGTCGAGAACTGTTGAGGGCAGCTGCGAGGGCAGATCCACAAGGTTAGAAGCTCCATAAAAAGCGCCAAACAGTGAAATCAATCCGATATTACCAAAACTGGTTACCTTAATCAGTTTATCGATATTTGGGGTTACAGTCTCTTTGCCACCCCCAAACTGTGTAAGCATGCCCGTAATGCTTACGGTATAGGTTCCTTCTGCTGCGTAGATATGCTCATGGTTTCCTGCTGCCGTATAAGTATCGCTTGCTCCATCTCCCCAGTTTACGGTTACATCCACCGTTCCGTAGAGGGGTAGTGTAATGGTTGTTCCTTCTGAGAGGTTCGTGTTAAATTCGAGCACCATTTGGGCATTGGCGCTCCAGCTTAATATTATGGCTGTTAGAATTAGTAAAAGTTGCTTTTTCATGTGTTTTTGTTATTATTTACTGTTTGTTTACTAAACCACACGATGGTACTCGTGTGGCAGCGTAGAAATGTCGGAAAATCGTCATTGCGAGTGAAGCAAAGCAATCTTAATGTTCTGTATTAAAGCAGATTGCTTCGCTTTGCCTGCCTACCGCAGGCTGGTTCGCAATGACGGGAATTGCAATATTTTTACTTTTTACCTCTAAATTATTCCCTAACCATTTTCCTAACCACCTTACTGCCATCATTGGCAATTAGGGTTACTAGGTAAATGCCCGAGGGCAGGTTGGTTTCAATAACTGGATTTGACTGATTAAGGTTAACATCCATAACAACTTTGCCAATAATGCTTGTAATAACTACGCGATTTACATCGCTGGCGTTGGATATATTAATCGTGTTTTGGAATGGATTTGGGTAAACCCCGATGTTTGAAAGCAAATTCGAAGAAACACCTACATGAAGGAGACAAACGTCCTCATCTACAGGTGCTCCTTCCACGGTAATTGAACCCTCATGTGTTACAAAGTCCGTTGCGGAAACAGTGTATGGGTAAACCCCATTTTCCAACTCGATGGTCGCAATTCCGTCAGTACCAGTTGTTAGTGTTTGCTCATTGATGCTGATGGTAGCCTCGGCTAATGGCACCGAGTTATCTGTAACAGTAAAGGTAACGGTGAATACTGGGGAGGTGTCTTTGGCTATAAACTCCATGTTCTCACCGTACTCCGTACCATTGGCATTGGTTGCGTAGGCACGGACGTAGTAGGTTGTATTCTCGGTAAGCCCAGTAAGGTTGCTGGTAAAAGTTCCAACTCCAGTTCCGTCGGTAGTAATGCCTGCATTGGTTTCAATTGTTGGATTTGCAGCTGTACCCCAAACCACTCCACGGGCAGTAACAGGGCTGCCGCCATCGGCAGTAATGTTTCCGCCTGAGGTAGCCGTTGTTGCAGTAATCTCTGAAGGTGCAATAGTTAAAACGGTAAGAACATTTAATACACCACCATCGGTAATTGTCCAATTGTAGGTTCCTGTTAGCACTGCTCTGGCATCTGCCGCCGCGCCTGGTGAGTATTGGCTGTTTCCTCCATGAAACGAAACATTATTTTTAACGGTTTGTGCTGCCCATCCAATAAGTAAATTGTTGTAGTTAGCTGTGGAAAGGGTTGCGCCTAAAAACATTTCAGTCATATCCGTTACTTCACTCACATTCCATCCACTAATGTTTTGGTTAAATGAAGTGGCATTTCTAAACATTTTATTCATATTGGTAACGTTACTCACATCCCAACTACTGATGTCTTGATTAAATGAAATGGCACCATAAAACATGATGTACATATTGGTGACATTACTCACATCCCAACCTCCAATATCCTGATTAAATGCGTTAGCATTATGAAACACACCTTCCATATTGGTTACTGCGCTTACATTCCAACTGCTGATATCCTGATTAAAAAAATGGGCATACGTGAACATTCTTTCTATATTGGTAACTTTGCTCACATCCCAATTCCCAATATTTTGGTTAAATGCTTTTGCATTACTGAACATCCTTGTCATATTGGTAACCTTGCTCACATTCCAACCGCTAATATCCTGATTAAATTCAGTGGCACTTTCAAACATCCCTGTCATATTGGTCACGTTGCCCACATTCCAGCCGCCAATATTCTGGTTAAATGCTGCGGCGCTACTAAACATAGTAGCCATGTTAGTAACATTGCTCACATCCCAACTGCTAATATCCTGATTAAATTTTGTAGCATTACAAAACATAAACCCCATATTAGTAACGTTACTTACATTCCAACTACCAATATTCCCATCAAACTTACTAGCTCCAAATAACATATAGCTTAGGTCTGTTATAGTTGAGGGCAACTCTGAGGGCAGTTCCACTAAGTTAGTAGCTTTCCAAAATGCGCCTTTGAGTGAAGTTAGCCCAATATCGCCAAAACTGGTAACCCTAACCAGCTTATCCATATTAGCGCTATTAGTGTAGGTTGCTCCAAACTGTGTTAGTGAACCAGTAATGCTTACGGTATAGGTTCCTTCTGCGGTGTACTCATGGTCATGGTTTCCTGCTGCCGTATAAGTATCGCTTGCTCCATCGCCCCAGTTTACGGTTACATCCACCGTTCCGTATAGGGGTAGTGTAATGGTTGTGCCATCCGATAGATTGGTGTTAAATTCGAGTATCATTTGTGCATTGGCGCTCCAGCTCAATACTATGGCTGTTAAAAGAAAGAGTAATTGTTTTTTCATAATTAGTTGTTTTAGTTAATTGCCAATTCATGTATTCTAACTATCAGCCAGAATACATGAATCGACAATATTTATCCTTAGTTTTATAGCACACTATTTTATTTGATGTTTTGTGCGCCGTAATTTTGTATAGCGCCAAAAAGGTCAAATACTTTTTCGAACGGATAGCGATTTCCGTACATGGAAACGCGAACAGTTTCAGTTCCTTGCATATTCATACCCAACGCTGCACGGAATGTATTTAGGGATGAGTTGGGGTTAAACGATGAGGTTTGCGTACCAGTTATCCCAATAAATCCTTTTAGGTAGGGAGCATCTATCTTGCTGCTTAGCGCTTTTGCTTCGGCTTCATTCATCTCACGGTTGTTTTCGTACTTCACCAATTGCTCAGCGTCTTCAAAGTTTTTAGCCAGTACGTAAGTCCATCCACCGCCACCTGAGGGCAATACCAAATCGCCATTGCGATTGCCAAAAAACAGGTTATCCCATGCCGAGGTTACTCGTTTGGCTTCCTTGTTTTTATCCGCATCCACATAAGAGCGGTCTAGCCCGCCGTAGTTGGAGCAGCCAATGATGTTGTTGTACACATCGGCATCCATGCCTGTCATGTAACGGAAAGCATAACCCATATCTTCCATTGCCTTGGTGCGGCACCAAGTAAACAAAACGGTATTGTTGTGAAATGATACTTTCGATTGGTTTGGCAATGCCAGCCCACTGCGCACCTCACAGGCAGCCATGCGGTTGGCCACAAACACATTATTGTAAATATCAAAATGTCCTCCTTTGGCAGCCATCTGAATACCAAAGTGATAACCGTTAAGGAATACACAGTTGCGGATGGTTATATTTCCTTCCGCCTCGCCGCTTATAAGCTGAAAAGCACTTGTCATTCCTTCGGGTTTAATAAGAGGTACACCTTGTGGTGATTCGCCCACTACTACAATACGACCTGTTTCGCATCCTTCAGGAGCAGCAGCTACAGGATTGTCATACGCTGGAATTACATACGCACTGATTTGTCCACGGTCGAAAATAATGCCATCTATAAGAACCACGCCATCGCGCTTGCCCAC
Source organism: Bacteroidales bacterium UBA5349 (assembly GCA_002410065.1). Taxonomy (GTDB): domain Bacteria; phylum Bacteroidota; class Bacteroidia; order Bacteroidales; family Tenuifilaceae; genus Perlabentimonas. The sequence continues at coordinate 14,332 of DHQB01000021.1, forward strand.
CACACGAATATCCATCACTCCCTGATTGCCCGAAGTCATTTTCTGCTCGGCGCCCGGACGCATTGTGGTGCGGTACTTTACAGGATCGCGTTTAGAGAAATCCTCGGAATAGCCACCTACAATAGAGATGTACTTATCGACTTTTACCCATCCTTGGTCTAAATTGCCGAGATAATTGCCTTCGGCAACAAGAATAACGGCTCCTTCGGGAGCTACGTTAATGGCTTTTTGCAAATCCTTAATTGGAGCTGATTGGCTACCATCATTACGGTTGCTACCTTTGCTTACCGACACGTACATGGTTTTTGTACCTTGGGGAATTTCGCTCATAGCTTTTTCATTTGTTTTATGTTCTACTTGTTGTTCGGCAGACTCTTTGAATTGATTGCCGAGATTCTTTAAGTTGATTTTCGCATCAGCTGTAAAGCTGAATACAAGCATGAAGGCTATCGCCATCATTGCTTTGTAGATTGGTTTTTTCATTTTCTTTTAGTCCTTTAAGTTTAGGGTATTTGCGATTCAATTTTACTGCTAAAAACGTTTGATAGTGGCTAATAAGCACTTATGCCTCGTAAAATAAAAAGATCCAACGAGTCTTCGTTGGACCCTTTTATTTCATTCAAACAACAGAGACTATGCTACTTCTTAATCATTTTGCGTACAGTGTGCTCACCATTCATACCTTGGAATGTAACAAGGTAAACTCCATTGGTAAGCTTGCTGGTGTCAATATTATCTTTACCATTTAGGGTAATATCCATTAGGCATTGACCAATAATGTTTGTTATAATTATGCGGTTAACCTTATCAGCATTGGTAATGTTTATTTGGCTACTGAATGGGTTAGGATAAGCCTTAAGATTGCTCAATAAACCTGAATTAATTCCAGTCAGAACTAGCGTGATTGTTTGTGCAACATCGGCACCATCAACAACTATTTCGCCAGTTGCATTGTCGTAGGAAGTCATGCTTACAGTGTAGGCATAAGTACCATTAATTACATCAGCAATAGCTACAATACCATCTGTGGCAGTTAGGTGTTCAACTCCATCGAAGGTAACTGTGACTCCCTCAATTGGGCCATCAGTATCAACAACGGTGAGGGTAACTGTGTATTTTGCAGTAAGAAGGTTAGTTATAACAAATGTGAGGTATCGATCGGTGCCCATATTCCTTAGCTCTGTGAATGCGCCAGTTTCAAGGTTGTAGTATCCGTATTTAGATTTATAATTGCTGTATGCAATTGTATAAAGTCTGCCCGAAATTGGGTCGAATGAAACATCTTCCCAATTACTAATAGATATTCCCAATGGTCCAATTTCGGTTGTTGCGCCGTTTGCAGGGTTAATTTGAACGAGTTTACCCTCAAGGGTAGGCCCGTAGAGCATGCCATTGTTGGCAAAGTCCATGGCAACTACTTGGCCTGTTCCTACTCCAACTTCGGTAGCCACAAGAGTTGAAACATCAAGAGTACCCAGGTGAGGAGCTTCGCTCCCATCAATAAGAAGAATATAAAACACCTCGTTATTCCAGTCGTATGCCAAGCCCTTTGGCGTGCCAGTCATTCCTGTAATAGTTCCAAGCGGTGTTGGGGTTCCATCTGACCTATCAATGGTGGCAAGCGAAAGGTTTGAGTGGAGCCTGTAAATAACACCATCTGCGTACTCTTCGGCCACAGGATATGGACTATTTTCAAATATCCCAATGGAGTTTGAGAGTCCATACTCAAGCGAGAATTGGTTGTAAGTACTACTATTTTCATTGCCAGCAAAAGCCTCAAATTGCTCAACAAAGGCAGTGGTTTGAGAAATTGAATTATTGACAACAATTTCATCACCTGCCAAATTAACGGTAAGCGTTAGGGTGTATTGGCCGATGGCTGCTGGTGTCCATGCCCCAAAATCAACAATTTTATGTTCTGTGGATGTGGCTGTAACAGATTTTGTTGCGGTGAATACTTCCTGTGCACTTTCGTCCTTAACAGTTATGGTGGCATTAAATGTGTTATCGAGTAAGCCTTCGTTTCGAACAGTACCTAATATTGAAACAGCACCATCAAGTAGAGCTATTTCTGGCATATCGATACTAATTGCGGCAGCATCGTTTTCGGCAATTTCTTCCACAGAAATATCATCAATGCTCAGGTAGAAACATGGATTAGAGCCATCTCCCCATTTTGTTTCACCTAAAATACCTAAGAAATAATTGCCATCAGCTGCCGGCGAGAATATTCCTTCGATAAGCTGATAATCTCCGTTAGTAATACCGGTCACCTCTTTAGCCATTTCAGTCATCCCTTCAGGGGTGGCAGTTGTACCATACATCAGCGTAATAGTCGCATTGTCAGCGTTTGTTCCATCCTGACGAGCATACACCGAAAACCTGTATGTTTTTGAGGCTTCGAGCTCAAAGTACGATGGTGTAAATAACCAACGTGTGCTAATACTTCCTAGAATCGCATTATAAGCTCCCGTGCGGGGTGCTCTATTGAAATTTGGTGCATTCGTCCAGCCTTTCCATAAATTTGTTCCAACTACAGAGGCTTGGCCCCATAGTGTAACAGGCTTGTTGTGAACACAATTCTCAAAACCCTCAAAAAACGGGAGAGGTAAAACTGTTAGCGCTGTGGTGGTTATGGAGAAGACTTTGGGGGCTGGGGTACCTTCCTCTGAAGTTACTGTAAAGAATTTGGTATCGGCATCACCAAAGTTTGCATCGGCAGGCACCTCAACCTTAATATAAAAATGATTTAATGAGCCAGCGGTAATCATTATAGACTCCGTTAATGGTGACTCATCAGGTCCATATAAGCTATATGACCATGTGCCAACACCACTTATGGCTACGGAGTAAGAATCAGCATTAGGGAAACCATCATTGTGAATGGTTACGGCATACTGAACAGTGGTTCCGGCCATTGCAGCCTTCCCTTCGGGAATGTCAACTGAAAAGTTTACGCTTTGTCCCATTAGCGTGAATGCGAACAGTATCGGGATTGTGAATAGTAATAGTTTTTTCATAGTTAATTATTTTAGTTAATAGTATAGGTAAGCTGAAAATATTTATTCAGAATGATTTTATTTGCCTGATAGGTAGCTTTTGGTTTGTTCTCCTCTATTTATTGACTATTTAATAAACAAACCAGAGTCCTGAAACCCTAGTTTTTTTTAATCCCCTTATCCTTGAAGAGCAATAAGTTATCTTATGATTTCTGTTTGGCAAAATAGGTGTAATTAGAGGTGTATAATTCTTCCCAATAGTTGTTACTTACACAGAAAGTAAAATTAAAGTGAAAAATACTGCTACACAATTAGAGAATTCCCCGTATTTGCATAGGGGAATTCCCTTACTATATTAAAGCCAGAAAAGTGATACAAGTATTATAATAGGAGAAAGTGTCTGGATGTTTTAGGGTCTACTGAGCCTACCGTTGATTTCAGCTAAAAAGCATAACGTTACACACTTCGACTTGCAGGTATTTCAATTAAACCTAGAACTTAGCCTTGGTGCATTATGGTATAAGGCGAATTTAAGGCTCGGTTCATTTACTAATTGGTATACCATTCAAAAAAAACACCAGCATAATGCCGGTGTAGAATAAAAGTTAATACAAGGAATAGAATGAATCGCATCGGCATTCTTGATTCACAATTGGCGCAAGTACTACTTAAATTATTTGAGAAACCTTGCGTTTTTAAACAAATTCTATTTTAGATTTTCAACTGTCCATACCACAAGTTGCGTAGTATTCTTTAAGCCCAGCTTTTTGAGTGCATTGTTTTTATGTGTTTCCACGGTACGTTCCGAAATAAACAATTGATTGCCAATCTCTTTATATGAAAGTCCATCGGCCAATAAAATGGCAATTTCTTTTTCACGCTCCGACAGCTCAATGGTATCAAATTGTTTGATTAGAGCATTCTGCATGTTTTGTGATATCTGGGAACTGAAATATTTTTCACCTACAGCTACCCTTCGTATTGCTTCACAAAGCTCATTTCTCTCAACATCTTTAGGAATAAATCCCTTAACTCCAGCTTTTAGGGCACCTATTAAATGCTTATCATCCGTATTGGCAGAAATTATTAAGATAGGCAACTTGGAATACATAATTCTTAATCGTCGGGCAAGCTCAATCCCGTTAATATCGGGCAAGCCGATATCGAGTAAAAGCACATCAGGCATATCTTTCTCCAGAGATTCAAGTAAAGACATAGCATCAGGAAACAAAGCTTTTACTTCAATACCAGGCACCCCTGACAATAAAGCGGCTAAACCTTCGCGAACTATCTCATGATCATCTACTATATAAACTGCGGTTTTTGACATTTAAATTGTTGTTTACTGGTATTGACAATGCAAACGTTGTACCTTTTCCGAATTCACTTTTGACATCAATTTCAATGTTACAACGGTCTGCCATTTCCTTTGCCAAAATTAATCCTAAGCCAGCCCCTTTTTCCTTTGAATTACCTATCTTTTTTGTATCTGCATCGATACGGAAAAGTTTATTTATATCATGTTGCTCAATTCCTATTCCTGTATCCTCTATCAATACCATGTTTCTATTATTTTGATGAGATAGACTTATTTCTATCTTCCCACCAGAAGGAGTAAACTTAATTGCATTTGAAACAATATTTCGCACAATAGCAAGTAACATATTCTCATCGACGTAAACTTTAGGAAGGTCGCAAGTATTCACATTCAGTTCTATCCCTTTTGAAACACAATCATCATTTACAAGCTTAACAATTTCATTAATGACCCCAGATAGCTGCACTTCTTTAATATCTATTTCTTTGTTTGAACTTAAAAGAGCTGCCCAACTAAGCAATCCTTTAAGCAATTCATTCAACTGTTCTGAAGAGTTACGCAATAGCTTAATGTATTTCTTCACATTATCCTCTGACATTTCATGAAATGACTCATCCAAAGAACTTGTAATTGCTTTAAATCCTGAAAGCGGGTTTTTAATGTCGTGTGAAACAATTGCAAAAAACTTGTTTTTTGTCGCATTAAGTAAACTCAGCTCGGTATTCTTACTTTCAAGATCTTTGTTCAAGCGTGATTTATACTTATTTTGACGTACTAAAATTATAGCGATTATCGAACCCAAAATAATGACAATTAGAAAAGCAAAAATTAGTATTCGCCCCTTGTTTATTTGGATTACTGCAAGCTGATTTTCAGTTTTCAGCAGTTTAACCTGTTGCTCAATTTTTTCAGTTTCATATTTTGCTTGCATTTCAGATATTGCTTGCGCCATATTCCGATTAAAAATAGTATCATTTGCAGCGGCATACTTTTTCTGTGCTGAAAATGCTTTCTGATAATCTCCAATTCCTGCATAAGCATCTGCTAAACTTTTATAGCCGAATCTTATATAAGGATATCTACTATTTTTCTCAGCAATTGACAACCCTCGCTCCTCATATTCAACTGCTTTATTATATTTACCCAATGAATAATAAATCATCCCAATGTTTATCAAAGTAGATGCGACTTTATCTTCATCTCCTAACTCTTCGAGTATTTCTAGAGACTTCATTGCCAAATCCAAAACCTTTTCAAAATCTCCAATTTTGTAGTAAACACCTGCCTTGTTATTAAGAATATCGGAAATTGCATCCTTGTCATTGTATTGTTCATATATATTTTGCGCCCTTTCATAATAAAATAAAGCAGAATCGAGTTTTCCAAGATCATCATAGGTCATGCCAATATTATTATAACAATCCCCTGTTCCAAATATATCGTCAATTTCGAGAAACTTTTGCTCTGCCAAGAGATAATAATCCAAAGCCTTATTAAAATTTGTACTTCGGTAAAAATTAATTCCAATATTGTTCAATAATCTTGCCTCTAGCGAGATATTTTCACTCTGCTCTGCCCGTTTTAAGCCAAGAAAATCATATTTTAAAGCATTCTCATATTGTCCTAAAGATCTGAATACACTACCAGAAAATCTGCATATTTCAATATAAGTATTGTCATTATCAATTAAATTTAGCAATGAATGTAATTCGTCCAGATATGTTGACATATCAACAGCCGATTCCTTATAGCGAATCTTACAAATCTCCAGTTTCCAGAAAGCAATTTTATTAAGATCTTTAGAATAATTCACTAATTTCTCAAGGCTGTCAATTTGAGTGTTTTGTGCATTGCAAATACTTAAAAAAGATATAAAAATTGATACTATTATTAGCGCTTTTTTCATATAAAATATGTTGGAAAAATTCGCTCCCAATATACAACAAAATCAATATAATCACTAGTGTAGTAGGGTTTTTGCGATACCGAATTTCATAGGTTTCAAGTTCGGCATAAATCCCATCTTGCTTTCCATCATATGGATTTTATAAAACCCTCACACACAGATCTGAAGCGACGAATTTAAACTCTGTTGTTTTAACCTCAATTAACCGAGCATTTTTTTTACAATTTACAAAATATTTGCCTTTGCCAATAGACAAACGACCGAGGGTGTATTATCCTGATATAGGTTGACCTTTTTTATGGTTATTTGGCCAAGTTATTTCCGTAATTTTTCTGAGCTTTTTGTGGAGTTTAAAAATTCCAGAATAACTTTTTGATCTTTGAAAATGCGAACGTTTTCATGAATCTTTCGTTTTGCTAATGTAGTAATTTTTCCACCACGGACTTATCCCTCCGGTAAATCTTATAGTCCCCCTGCCCAGAGGTGTGAACCTGCCTGGGAGTCAACACATTCAAGCTAAGATGTAATCTGCGGGTATTGTAAATATGCACCCCATGCTCCACCATTCTCTTGGCCAGAGCGGTATCCTTTAGGGTCATTCTTAACCCAAATTCATACTTCAGGGTTCGATTAACCCGCTCCGCTACGGCATTCTCGTAAGGGTCGTGTTGCTCGGTCATGCTCATGGTCATCCCATTGTCCTGCGCCAGCTTGACGTACTCCGCGCTGCAGTACTGAAAACCCCTGTCCGAATGGTGGATAAGCGCTTTGTCTGGATACTTCCGATTCTTTATGGCCATGGATAAGGCTTCTGTACACAGGGAGGCCTTCATGTGATTCCCGAGATGATACCCCATAATCTGCTTGGAGTAGGCATCGGTCACCAGAGCCAGGTAGTTGTGGCCTGCTTCCGTTTTGATGTAGGTTATGTCGCTAACCCACAGCTGCTCTGGTCGTGTAGGCACCTTGTTCTGGACTAGGTTGGGATACTTGTAAAACCGATGTTTAGAGTCTGTTGTTACATGGTAGTTCTTGGTCTTGGCCACGAGCAGCTGGTTGCTCCTTAGAAACGTATAAAACTTATCCCGCCCCATCTTGATACCCTTTTGCTCTATTTCTGGCTTTAGGCTGCAATAGAGCTTCAGCCCACCAGTTTGGCTGCCTGTGTATTTTCGTTGCTCTTTTACCATTCTTATTAGCTCATCTTCATGATTTTGCTGTTTCTTACCGGTTTTTAACCGTTTGTAAAAAGCTTGCTTTGATACCCCGAAACATTCATACAACCACTTCATTTTGAACGGTTGCGCTTTCTTTTGCCCAATTCTTTGGCCAATGTTCCGGGTAATGACTTTTTTGCGATATCCTGCCCCGTAATGCGCTCCAAGTCAAGGATGATGTCCTGCTGTAGCTCCTTGATGAACTCCAGTTCTTCAACGCGCTCCTTAAGGCGCTTAATTTCGTACTGCTTGCTCATGCCCTGTTTCCTTTGATCTAATGTACTATACTTCTGCATCCAATAGGTAATGGAGCTGCGGGATATATTATGCTTCTTGGACGCGTAATTTATCGAGATCCTCCCATTCTGAATTTCGTCAATGATAGATAATCTTAGCTCAAATCCGACTTTTTGGTATGCCTTTTATCGGCAGGGTGCTTTTTCTTCTTCCATCTTTCCTGGTATTAAGTTGACTAATTTTTGGTCAACCTATTTCAGGAAATGGCGGATTCAAATATCTAGCGCAA
>DHQB01000019.1 GCA_002410065.1 Bacteroidales bacterium UBA5349
ATTTTGAAGGGGACAAGTCAGGAGACTTTTTATAAATACTTTTAAAAAAAAGGTGCATTTTTAGTAAAATAAATCTGCACCCTTTTATTTAATTTAATATTGAATTTCATTATAAATAGCAGGTTAGAAGGCATCTTCTATTTACACCCTCTACTTGTGAATGGCTTTTTTTATTAGGATTCAATGGTATAAAAGCCAATCTTATCTGGGTGGTCAAAAACAAGGGTGTTTTTTCCAATCTTCCTTAGCATCCAAATTGAAATAATATCGCCACCTGCTGTCCATGTAAAAATCATTCCAAATATTAAAAGCATACCATTGCCAATAGTGAGAGCAATAAGAGAAGGGATAATGCCCATTACAATCAAAGGCATTAATCCACCAATAGCGTAGTGCTTTGCTTTTAGGGCCTCTTTACAATGGCAATATGGGGTTAACCATTTCCAGTTTACACCAAAACGGATCGACTTAAAGCCATTGGCGGCGAATAAAGCCCATGTAATCCCATGAAGGAACTCGTGAAGTACAACTCCAAGTAATACTATGATAAAGCCGTAGTGCGTTATAACAGACCAACCTATACTGAACGACTCAAAACCCCAAATGAGAGAGAATGGCAATAGGAACAATAGGATTATAGGAAAAATCAATAAAAGAACCAAAAGGTTAACTTTTTCCATACCTATGGTATATTCAACTTTATTTGACTGATTTCCTGAATCCATTTGTTTGCTTTTTCACTTAAAAAACCGCTTATAAAGCTAATGTATTTTTTTCAAGAAAGGTTTTTCATATTCTATTGACAAAATACAATTTAGATTTGTGCAATTACAAGTTTGCCAATAATATTATACTACCACCTACTTAATCTTGCATGGAGCAAAAATACTCTGCACTATTCTCAGATGTTTCTTTTAATAAATTTATAGTTAGCAAAAGTTTTAGGTTAAATAAAAAAATGCCCGATTTCTCGGGCATTTTCATTATGCTAAGAATTTACTATTTATACTCGCGGGGCAATACATCACCTCTAAGTGCCATTAAGGCATTCATAGCCAAAGATTGCATCTCATCCTCTCCTGGGTAAACTGCAACAGGAGCAACAAAGCCTACCATCTCTTTTATGTATTCAACAAGGTATGAGTTATGGGCAATGCCACCAGTTAATATGATACCATCGACCCTACCTTTGAGAACTACAGCCATTTGACCAATATGCTTTGCAATATTGTACGACATTGCATCCTGAAGTAACTGTGCTTTTTTGTCGCCTGATTTAGCTCGCACCTCAAGATCATAAGCATCGTTGGAGCCAGTGTGGCCAACTAGTCCACCTTTCCCTGTAAGCATTTGTTTTACCTCATCATAGGTATATTCACCGCTAAAACAAAGTTTTGCGAGTTGTCCGGCAGGAACTGTTCCAGTGCGTTCAGGTGAAAAAGGACCTTCACCATCAAGGGCATTATTTACATCAATTACATGACCCATATAGTGTGCACCCACAGATATTCCTCCTCCAAGGTGTGCTACAATCAGGTTAAGCTCCTCATACTTCTTGTCGAGACTTTTTGCATACTGCCTTGCTATAGCTTTTTGGTTAAGGGCATGAAATATGGATACCCTCTCAAACTTCGGATGACCAGCTATACGTGCAATGTCTTGCAACTCATCAACTACCACAGGGTCAGCAATATAAGCCTTTGCATTAGGCAGGCTAACGGCAATATTATCGGCTATTAGAGCGCCTAAATTGCTAGCATGCTCACCCCGAATCGAGTTTTTAAGGTCCTCCTTCATTCTATCGTTCACCTCGTAAACACCCGACTCGATTGGTTTAATCAATCCTCCCCTACCAACAACGGCTGATATCTTATTGATTTCAATCTGAGCCTCTTTCAGCTCTTGTAGGATAATCTCTTTACGAAACTCAAACTGATCAGTAACTCTGGCAAAACGCTGTAGCTCTTCAGAGGTATGTCTAATAGTTTTCAGAAACTCTGATTTTGAGTTGCAGTAAACGGCAATCTTGGTTGAGGTTGAGCCAGGATTAATGGCTAGAATCTTAAAATTGTCCATTTTGCTTTTAGTATATTAATTGGCAGCATTAGCTGCTAGGGCAATTGAGTACATTTTTGACTGAACGCTATCGCCACGCGATGTTAAAACACATGGCACCTTTGCTCCCATTACCATGGCTCCAAGTTCTCCTTTAGCGAGTTTTGTACAGGCCTTAAAGAATACGTTACCACTTTCGATATTTGGGAAGAGAATGCAATCAGCATCACCAGCCACCTCACCTGTTAATTTTTTAATCTTAGCCGATTCTGGATCAATAGCAACATCCAATGCCAAAGGCCCATCGATTAGAGCACCCTTAATCTGTCCTCTATCAGCCATCTTCGAGATTATTGTTGCGTCAATGCATGCAGGCATTGCTGTTGAAACTTGCTCGGTAGCAGCAAGAATTGCCACTTTAGGTTTTTCAATACCCAATGAGTGTGCCGTTTTAATTAAATAATTGGTTATTGCAACCTTCTGACTTAAGTCTGGGGCAGGGAGAATAGCAACATCGCCAACAATAAGTAATTTGTGATAGGTAGGAACTTGTACCACGGTTACATGGCTAAGCACAGCCTTAGGAGGTAGCAAACCTTTCTCTTTATTAAGTATAGCCCTCATGTACTTATCGGTGCTTACAAGTCCTTTCATTAGCACATCGCCCTCGCCATTATTAATTAATTCAACTGCTTTAGCAGCAGCCTTCATCTCATCATTCTCTTGAACGATTCTAAATTTTGAAGGGTCGATTTTAAGGGTTGCACAAACGCTTTTAATGGTTTTCTCATCACCAACAAGTGTAGCATCTATAATGCCCATGTCAACAGCCATGCTAACGGCCTCAATGGTATGATCGTCGTTTGCATATGCTGCAACAAGACGTTTTTTTGATTTGCTCTTTAGAACATCAAATAGTTGATCAAGCTTTGTAATAGTCATTTTGAAGATATATTATGTGATTAACTTACAAACAGTTCGTAATTATTTTTTTATTTTTCCAACAATCTGTGCGGTATCTGAAGCAATTACCAGCTCCTCGTTGGTGGTTATAGACATAACTTTAACCTTTGATTTGGGCTTTGTTAACAACATATCCTTCCCCCTTGCCTCACGATTTGCTGCAGAATCAAAATCAACTCCCATAAAGGTTAATGAGGCTGATACGTTCTCGCGCAGACTTGTGTCGTTCTCCCCAATTCCGCCAGTAAATATGATAAGATCAACACCATCCATTGATGCTGCATACGAACCAATATACTGTTTAACCCTATAGCTGTACATTTCTAGGGCTAATTTTGCACGTTCGTGTCCTTCGGCTGCAGCATTCTCTAAATCGCGCATATCTGATGATAATCCAGAAATTCCGCAAACACCACTTTTCTTATTAATTAAGTCACTAATCCCCTTGAAATTAAGACTCTCCCTTTCAGCAATATAAAGAAGTACGCCAGGGTCAATACTACCACAACGAGTGCCCATAATCAATCCATCTACGGGTGTAAATCCCATTGAAGTATCAACAGATTTTCCGTTTTTAATTGCGGCTATAGACGCTCCGTTGCCCAAGTGACAGGTTATAATTTTGCTCTTTTCAAACTCTAATCCAACAAGTTTACAGGCTTTTTGGGCAACAAATTTGTGGCTAGTCCCATGAAATCCATACTTACGAATCTTAAGGTTCTCATAATACTCGTAGGGAATTGCATATAGATAAGCATGACTTGGAATGGTTTGATGGAAAGAGGTATCGAAAACCGCTACCTGAGGTACACCTGTTAGTAGGTTCTCCATGGAAATGATACCCTTTAGGTTTGCTGGGTTGTGCAATGGCGCAAGTTCAATACACTTCTCTATCTCGTGTTTAACCTTATCATCAACTAAACTACTTGCAGTAAAGAATTCGCCCCCATGTGCAACTCTGTGCCCAACTGCCTTAATCTCATCAAGACTGCTAATGATACCATGGTTTGGATCAATAAGTGCTTTTAAAATTAGGTTGATACCAACAGTATGATCAGGAATATCCTTAACTATTTCATATCTCTCTTTGCCTTCGGGCTTGTGAGTAAGGATTCCATCAGTTAAGCCAATGCGTTCAACAATACCTTTGGCAAGTAGTTCTTGGTTTTCGCCCATATCAATTACCTGATATTTAATCGATGAGCTGCCACAGTTTAGTACTAAAATAATCATGAGGAATTTTTTATTGTTTGATATACAGTTAATTAAGAAGTTTTTTTTCAACTATCAAAAATAGCAAAAAACATCGTAACCCTAAAGTTAAGTTTGTATAAAACTTAAGGCACAAGAAGCATGTACTGCATATTAATACCTAAATAACACAGGTAATAGGAGTTACAAGATGAATGGTGTTACAAAGCTATGATTTATAACATTATTTTAAATGAGATACTCATTTACTACTACAAATCATTAGTTGATAGCGCAACTCTAAACCCAATATAACTTCGCTTATTTACCGGCTCGTCACTTCCTCTGCATGAAACACGGCTTCCCCCAGTGTACCCGAACCAACCTCCACCCTTAACAATTTTAAACTCGCCATTCTCACTGCCAATTGGGTTATCCACAGGAGTATCTGTAAAGTAACCAAACCAATCGCTTACCCATTCCCATACATTCCCGCTCATATCATAAACTCCTATCTCGTTGGGCTCTTTTTGGCCAACCGGATTTGTTTTATTACCACTATTGCCAGAGTACCATGCAACAAAGTTAATATTGGTCTTCCCCGAATACCGATAACCGTTTGATTTATTTCCTCCTTTTGCTGCATACTCCCATTCGGCTTCAGTTGGCAACCTATAGTTTTTACCCGTAAGTTCGTTTAGTTTCTCCAAGAAATCATTTACATCCATCCAGCTAACTCGTTCCACAGGGCAATTAGGGCAGCCCTGAAAATGACTTGGATTACTTCCCATGACACTCTCCCATTGAGATTGGGTGACCTCGAATTTTCCGATATAAAAATCTGAAACAGTTACCGGATGTACCGGCTTTTCTTCCCTATTGCCATCACCAAACAAATCGCCCATTTTAAACGAACCTCCCTTTACAAAAACAAGTTGCCCCTCAAAAGGGTCAACCGTGTTCGATAGTTTTAAGTTATACTCCTTGGCACCACCATAAGCAACCACAATGGTTTCTATCGTGCTAAGTGAACCTTTCTGTAGTTTAATATTAAAACTACCGTATTTTAACCAAATCTTTAGGGGAGTTTTCCCTTTAAACTCATTGTCAACATAAACTAAAACGCTATCTAGGTTACTCTTAATTAAAACCTCCTTACCAGATGCCAGGATAAATTCCAATTTCTGAAGACCTGAATCGGAAATAGTAATACGCTTTACTAAGCTTGTATGTTCGGGTTTATCTAGCGATAGATTATAAGTACCTAATGGGAGATCTTTTATTGTTTTGGGTGTTACACCATACATTTTGCCATCAAGAGTTATCATTGCACCAGGTGGATCGGTCGAGATTTCTAGAGAACCAGTTTTTGATGTTAGCATAAGATCCACATGCATGTCTCTTCCCCTCAAAATGGTTATCTGCTGCTCGCGTGGGAAATACCCATTCTTCTCAACCTTAATAACATGGAGACCTTCAACAAGTTTACCTTTCCAGCTGGTGGAACCAGTTAACTTTCCATCTATGTGAATTATTGCATCATTTGTAGTACTAATTGATAGTTCGGCATAAGCTGCAACCATAATAAATTTAAGTTGCACTGCAACCTCGCCTATTTCAACAGATTTATCCTGACTCCGGTAAAGCGGATGGGTTAATCTAACGATGTGTTTACCATAAGGTAAATTTTCTATTGTTGATGGTGTATACTTGCCCGTAAATTTATCATCAATATATATTGCCATTCCATCCTCGGGAGATGACTCAATTAAAACTTTACCTGACTGCTCCTGAAACTCATCAAAACCTAAGGTGTAAAAGGATTTATGATTGGATAAATCGCTATTTCCAGAATTATCCGCTTCATAATTATAATTCTTATAAACGAAGTGTGTACTTGAGGATAATATACTAAAGGGGAACAATAAAAATATTAAGAGAGCAACAAATAATTTCATTATCAATAAATTATAAATCTAAATTAGTTAAAAAAGCTGTGGTTAATCTGTAATAGCGAGAATATATTCATTGAGCACTCAGGAACATATAAATTTGTTAAGTTTAATAAGTTTGAATTCCCTAATTTTACCAATCAAAATAAACAAATTTTCAGATGAATACCAACGCTATAGAAATAAGCCTTAAATCGCTATCTAAAAAACTTAAAGGCGAATTATATACCGATATATCATCACGATTACAATATGCAACCGATGCTTCTGCCTATCGAGAAGTACCCATTGCAATAGCTCTGCCAAAAACAAAGGAAGATTTAAAATTATTAATAGCTATTGCAAAAGAGCATGGTATCTCGCTAATTCCGCGAACTGCAGGTACATCACTAGCAGGACAAGTGGTAGGCAACGGCATTGTGGTTGACTTCTCAAAAAACTGGGGAAAGATACTCACTGTAAACCTCGATGAACATTGGGTTACCATTGAGCCAGGTGTTATACTCGATGAACTTAACCAATTTGTTAAACCCCACGGTCTTTTCTTTGGCCCTGAAACTTCAACTTCTAATAGATGCATGATTGGGGGTATGGTGGGGAATAATTCATGTGGTTCCCATTCGTTGGTTTATGGAAGCACCCGAGACCATACAGTATCTGTAAAAATGATGCTTGATGATGGAAATGAGTACGAATTTGGACCAGTTGGAAAAGAAGAACTAGAAAAAAAATTACAGTTAGAGAATCGGGAGGGAGATATCTATAGAGCAATTTACGATCTGCTCTCGAATAGCAAAGTTAGGGATGATATAATTGAGCAATATCCAAAGCCTTCGATCAAACGAAGAAACACAGGTTATGCACTTGATCTTCTTGCAAATTCAACCGTTTTTTATCCAGAGAAAGACATTCCATTAAATCTATGTAATTTAATTGCAGGATCAGAGGGTACGCTTGGGTTTATTACGGAGATTAAGCTCAACTTGGTAACACTACCTCCCCAAGAGAAGATGCTCCTCTGTATCCATCTTGCTAACCGAAACGAAGCTTTTAAAGCCAATTTAATCGCTCTAAAGTTTAATCCAAGCGCTGTGGAGCTTATGGATAATGTTATTTTGGAGTGTACCAAGCAGAATATAGAACAGCAAAAAAATCGATTTTTTATTCAAGGAGATCCTGGAGCAATTCTAATTATTGAGATTTGGGCAAGTTCGAAGAGTGATTTAGATTCAATCGCCAAAAGGATTGAGGACGATATGAGAAATAATGGTTACGGCTACTATTTTCCTACAATTTATGGTGATGATATGGCCAAAGTTTGGTCGTTACGAAAAGCAGGACTTGGCGTACTGTCTAATATTGAAGGAGATGCTAAACCCGTTTCGCTTGTTGAGGACACGGCTCTAGATCCTACTGACTTGCCTGCCTACATGGAGGATTTTGAAAAAATCCTCAATAAACATAGCCTTGATTGTGTTTACCATGCACACATTGGTAGTGGCGAACTTCACCTGAGGCCAGTACTTAATCTGAAAGACAAGGATGATGTTGCCCTATTCAGATCAATTGCATTTGAGGTAGCCCATTTGGTAAAAAGTTATAGAGGGTCTTTAAGTGGCGAGCATGGCGACGGTAGGCTAAGAGGCGAACTAATCCCAATTATGGTAGGGGAAAGAGTTTACCAGTACATGAAACAGATTAAGCATGTTTGGGATCCTAATGGAATCTTTAATCTTGGAAAAATTATTGATACACCGCCCCTAAACTCAAGCCTTAGATATAGCACTACTAGCAAAGAAACCTCAATTGAAACCCTACTGAATTTTGACAGCACCCAAGGAATACTTAGGGCTATAGAAAAATGCAACGGATCAGGTGATTGTAGGAAAACGCACAATGCTGGCGGAACTATGTGCCCGAGCTATATGGCCACCCGCGACGAATGGAATACCACGAGGGCACGAGCTAACATTTTAAGGGAATTTTTAACCAATAGTACAGAGGATAACCCCTTTAATCATAGCGAAATTTACAGCATACTTGACCAGTGTTTATCGTGCAAAGGATGCAAAAGCGAGTGCCCATCAAACGTTGATATGGCTAAGTTTAAGGCTGAATTCCTTCACCAATGGTATAAAAAGCATAGAATTCCATTACGCACAAGGCTGATTGCCAATATTTCAAAAATTAATGCAGCGGGAAGTATTGCTCCGTGGTTATTCAACTCCATTGTAAAGTTGAGATTGACGAAATGGGGTATGGAAAAAATCATAGGGTTATCAAGCAAGAGAGATTTTCCAAAACTTAATGCAACAACATTAAAAACCTGGGCAAAAAAACAGAAACCTGATAAGAATAACTCTAAACGAAAAGTATATCTGTTTGCCGATGAGTTTACTAACTATACTGATTCCCATATTGGTATAAAAGCGGTTGAAATATTAACTCAACTGAACTATGATGTTCAAATTGCTGACATAGCAGAAAGTGGTAGAGCATATATATCTAAAGGACTGTTAATGAGTGCAAAACGAATTGCGAACAGCAATGTAAAGTATTTAATGAACATCCTTTCGCAATCGGTACCTTTAGTTGGAATAGAGCCTTCTGCAATTCTGAGTTTTAGGGATGAATACCCAGATTTGGTATCAGAAGATTTGCGAAAAACTGCTCAAAAACTATCGGAACACTGCCTCCTTTTTGATGAGTTTTTTATGCAAGAAGTAGATGCTGGAAGGATTACTCAGGATCAGTTTACTGATGCAAAACGTGTTATAAAACTTCACGGACATTGTCAACAAAAAGCTGTGGCATCTACTAAGGCTACTATGCAAATGTTAGGGTATCCAAAAGGACATGAAGTTCAGGAGATACCCAGCGGTTGTTGTGGAATGGCAGGATCGTTCGGTTTTGAGAAAGAGCATTACGAACTATCAATGAAAGTGGGGGAACTAGTACTTTTTCCTGAGGTTAGAAAGGCTAATATGGACACTACTATTGCAGCAGTAGGTACTAGTTGTAGGCATCAGATTATGGACGGTACAGGGAAGCAATCGCTACATGCAATTGAAATTATGTGGGAAGCGCTGAAGAAGTAATTGGAAACAAATTAAACTCTAAGCCCCATAACCAAAACATCGTCCACCTGAAAAGTTTTTCCTTTCCATGCTTTGAAGGTCTTTTCTAAAATTATACCCTGCTCAGCCATAGGTAAGTGCTTGTTTTCATGAATGAACAAACGTAAATTATTTGGCTGAAACTTTTTGTTTTGGGGACCTCCAAACTGATCTGTAATGCCATCGGTATAAAGATAAACCAAATCCCCTTTCTGTATCTTAATTGTTTGGTTAGAAAAGGGCTTCATTATTAAATGATGGGCAATTGGCATCCTATCTGATCGGTACTCATTAAGAGCCTCAGTAGCCTTTTTTGATGGAGAGTAAACAGTTAAAACACTATTTGCACCAGAGTAAGTAAGGGTATTAGTATCATCGTCTACAACACATAGCGAAAGGTCCATGCCGTCAGTTGCATCCTCTATCCCACCCTTTTGGTGCAACACTGATATAATTTCCTTTCGAAGTTGGTTTAGGGCTTCAGCAGGATCAACTGTACCCCTTAGCGATATAACCTCATTGAACATTAAAACACCCAGCATGCTCATAAAACCACCCGGTACGCCATGTCCGGTACAGTCAACAACAGCAACAATTCTGTAATTCCCTATTCGGGTTGCCCAGTAAAAATCACCACTAACAATACTCTTTGGCTTATTTAAGATGAAAAAATCTGGAAACAAATCCCCAATCTGATCCTGGGTAGGTAAAACTGCCTCTTGAATTCGTTGGGCATACTTTATTGAATCGGTAATCTCACTTTTTTGCCGTTCAATTTCGTTTCGTTGGGCTGTAATCTCTTCGTTTTTATCCTGTAGTTCCCATGCAAGGTTTGCAAGAGAGTTCTTCTGTTCCTCTAGCTCATTACGCTGAATGGTAATCTCATTGTTTTTGTCCTGAAGGATACGGTTCTGCTCTTCAAGCACTAAAGATTTTGATTTAATTTCTTCATTTGCTTCATGGAGATTCTCCGTTTGTAGCCTTAGCTCTTCGCTTTGATTGGATAGTTCCTTTGTTCGAATAACTACCATGCCCTCAAGTTCTTCCTTAGCATTCAATAGCCTTCTATCCCTATATACAATAAAGCCATGGATAAGCAGAATAGCCAATATGGCCAACCCTACATAAAAGATCCAGGTATTCCAAAATGGTGGAGTTATAGTAAAAGTAAAACTATCACCCTCAGAATTCCATGTGCCGTCTGGGTTTTGTGGAATTACATTAAATGTATATGTCCCGGGTTTTAAATTGGTGTATTTTACAAATTGCTGATAGTTCTGATCTATTACCCACGATTTATCAAATCCCTGAAGCATGTATTTATACTTATTCTTTTGTGGTGCGATATAATGCAGCACTGTAACATAAAACGAGATGTTATTCTGGGTATAGTTAAAGGTTAGTGAGTCGGTTTCAAACAAGCTAATAACATTCTCTTTGTTTCCCTTTTCAAGGAAACGAGCCTCATAAATATAAGCCAAGGGCTTTACCTTATTTTCCTTAAGAGTAAGTGGATCGAAAAGAATAAAGTTATTTATACCACCATAGGCAAGTTGTCCATTGCTTAAATTACAAGCTGAACCCTGAGAGAATTCATTACTAGGGAACCCATCGTATTTATCGTAGTTCCTAAAGGAAAAATCTTTTGTGTCGGTTATGGTAAAGCACGAGATCCCATTATTTGTGCTCATCCAAAGCCTCCCTTGTTTATCCTCTAAAATCCCATAAATAACATTATTGGGTAATCCATCCTGCGTAGTGAAGTTTGTAAAGGATTCGGTATCATAGTTATAAAGGCTTAATCCTTCTGCTGTTCCTATCCAAAACCTCCCCTTGGAATCTTCATAAAAACTTAAAATTCTGTTTGAAACAATGGATGTTGAATCTATAAAATCCTTGCGATACACCTTTAGAACTTCCTCCTTGTCCCTATCAAATAGGTTAAGCCCTTCATTACTTGTTCCAATCCAGAAATTACCCCGGCTGTCCTCAAAAAGAACAGTAAGTCTGACTTGTGTTATTGTTTTCGGATCATCAAACTTGTGAGTAAAGGTTTTAAAAGATTTACCATCGGGCAATAATTTGCTTAGACCATAATTTAAATTGGCTGTCCAAACATCATCATTACTATCAACATAAACATACTTTATCCGTTTATCGGGTAACGACCCTCTTTGCACAGGATTGTGCTTAAATTGCATAAATGTTTTGCTTATAGGATTATACTTAGCAAGTCCATCATTGGTTGAAATCCAAAGATTTCCCTTTGAATCCTGAGCTATAGACGTAACATAATCGTTGGGTAATGAATTTGTCGTTTTGGGGTTGAACTTGATATATTCAAAAGAGTGCTTCACCAGATCAAACTTTGCTAAACCTTCGCCAAATGTTCCTAGCCATACAGAGCCCCATTTATCTTGATGAATTGCAGAGACAGATGATGAACCCCCAAGATTAAAACTACTCTCGGGATGATTGCGGTAAACAGTAAACCATTTGTATTTAACGTTTGACCTACTTATGCCATTATTATAAGTTCCAATCCAAAATACGCCAGTTGAATCAATAAAAAGTGAGCGCAGCAAATTGCTTCCTATGCTATTGGGGTCAATAATGCTATGGTAGTAGTTTGTAAAAGTTTTGGACTCTATATTAAACCTGCTCAATCCCTCGTATGTAGCTATCCATATGCAGCTAGCTTCATCGAGCAGCAAGTCATGTATGGTGTTGTTAGGGATAGAATTATTATTGTTGATATTGTGATTGTAAAAATCAAATTCTGCTGTTTTAGTATTGTAACAAATAAGCCCCCCCTCAGTACCCATCCAAAGGTTACCCTCTCCATCTTCAATAAAACGTCTGATTATTTTAAGTTCGCTATTCCCCTGTGGCAATTTAATGTGAAACGGAGTAAATGTATCGGTTTCTCTACAGTAATTAATAATTCCATTGTCGGTACCAACCCAAAGTGTATTTTTTGAATCAACAAAAAGAGAGCGGATAACATTGCTTGGAAAAACATCAGGCTTTTCAGGAGTGTTCATATAGACCTTGAAGGTTTCTGTTTCAGGATCAAAAAGGTTTAGCCCTCCACCAGCAGTGCCAATCCAAATTTTTCCAGACACATCTTCACATAGCGTCATTGCCATATCATTGCTCAATGATGTTGTGTCGGAATCGGTATGCTTATATGCAATAAAGGTATCGGTTTCCCACAAATATCTATTTAAACCACCACCAATTGTTCCTATCCAAAGCCTATGTTTACTATCCTCAAGCAAGGAGATAACTCTACTATTCGAGATTGTTCCTTCAACTCCTTCTTTGTATGTGTATACCTTAAAGGTATACCCATCGTACCTATTTAAACCATCTTCTGTAGCCATCCACAGGAATCCCTTATGATCTTGGATTATCGAATAAACAGTATTCTGCGAAAGACCATGTTCAACGTTAAGACTATTAAAATAAATATCATTATTCTGACCGTTAACCCTTAATATTAGGTTAATGAGCAAAAATGCTGTTGTTACAAACAGTTTAACTATGTACTTTACAATGGGCATTCAAAATAATTTATTGCATTATTTTAGAGCTTCAACCATGGTCTGACCTATTTGGGCAGGAGATTCTACCACATGAATTCCGCATTCGCGCATAATTTTCATCTTTGCAGCAGCAGTATCGTCTGCCCCACCAATAATTGCACCGGCGTGGCCCATCCTTCGTCCCTTGGGGGCAGTTTGTCCGGCAATAAAGCCAACTACAGGTTTTTTGCAATTCTTCTTAATCCAATGGGCAGCTTCGGTTTCCATGCTGCCTCCAATCTCACCAATCATAACAATCCCCTTTGTTTCCGGATCATCATTAAATAGTTTAATAGCATCGAGTGTGGTAGTTCCAATAATTGGATCACCACCTATTCCAATACAGGTGGTTTGTCCTAAACCTGCTTTTGTAAGTTGATCCACTGCTTCGTAGGTCAATGTGCCTGAGCGAGAAATAACGCCAATTGAACCCTTTTTATGAATAAACCCTGGCATGATACCAACTTTCGCCTCATCAGGCGAAATAATACCTGGGCAATTTGGGCCTATCAACCTAACATCTTTCTTCCCCTCAAGGTAATGCTTAACGGTAACCATCTGCGCAATTGGTATTCCTTCAGATATACAAACAATTACACCGATACCTGCATCCGCAGCCTCCATAATAGCATCCGCAGCAAAAACAGGCGGAACAAAAATTATCGACACATTGGCACCTGTTTCACAAACTCCTTCGGCAACCGTATTGAAAACGGGCAGATTAAGGTGTTTTTGCCCACCCTTACCGGGGGTAACTCCACCTACCACATTTGTGCCATAATCAATCATTTGCGAAGCATGAAAGGTTCCTTCGCTTCCGGTAAACCCCTGAACTAAGACCTTAGAATTTCTGTTAACTAGAACGCTCATTATTTATTATGCTTAAATTATTCCTAGTTTATATTTTGATATTTAATTTGCAAAGTTAGCAAAAACGAGTTGACAAACATTAGCAAGCACGCATTAAGTTAGTTTAACAACAACACCTAATGCTTGAATTTTTTTAACAATTTGCATAGGTGCATCATTATCAGTAATAATTACATCAATACTTGATAGATCACAAATTTTGCCAAATCCTCTTCGCCCAAATTTACTCGAATCGGCTAGAACTACAACTTTTTGTGCTGCATTTATCATTCGCTGATTAAGCGATGCCTCAAGAGCATTAGTTGTGGTTAATCCGTAATCGGGGTCAATCCCATCAACACCAAGAAAAAGTATGTGACAGCTATAACCCTCCATCATCCGCTCGGCAAAAGGACCAACGGCAGAATTTGAACTCTTGCGAATTACACCACCCAATTGGTGGATTTCAATATCTGTATTGACATTAATCAGCTGTGCTACATTTAACGATGCAGTAACTACTGTTAATGGGTTTATCGACACAACATTTCGGGCAAACTCTAGTATGGTTGAACCAGAGGCAAGTATTATGCTATCGTTTGGTTTTACATATTCCAATGCAGCATGGGAAATTCGTTGCTTTTCCTGCACCCTAATCTTCTCCTTTTCGTGAATATTTCTATCGGAGATTAACGGTTCTGTTAATGAAGCACTGCCATGTGCCCGATGAAGAAGTTTTCTATCCTCAAGCGCTCTTAAATCCTTTCGAATTGTAACTAACGAAACATTTAACTCTTCACTGAGTTCGTTAACATTTACAAATCCATGCTCTTTGAGCTTTTCAATAATATATTGATGCCGTTTGGCTATACTCTTTGACATGTCATTGGGTTTTATATAATTCAAATTTATAAATATTTTTTTAATTCTCATAGTATATCTAATTTAACTCCTCAGAAATAACGAAGCATATCGTAATATAATAAATTTCATATGCTTTCGATATGTTTTTATTCATATATTTGTTTGTGTTAAAAAGGTTCGTTTATTAACACATTAGTCCACATATCTTCTAATTATGCAACGGGACAAAGCGATTGAAAGGATTAGGGTTTCCAATAAAAATTATGATTTTATTATCATTGGTGGAGGTGCAACCGGAATTGGCATAGCCCTGGAAGCTGCAACAAGAGGCTATAAAACCATTCTTCTTGAAAAATCTGATTTCACTAAATCAACCTCAAGTAAAAGCACTAAACTTGTTCACGGTGGTGTACGTTACTTGGCACAGGGAGATGTTGCCCTTGTGCGCGAAGCTTGTATTGAAAGAGGGAGACTATTGCGAAATGCTCCTCATTTAGTAAAAAAACAACCTTTTGTTATTCCAACATTTAACTGGTTTGACGAACTGTTATATACTGTGGGACTAACCTTTTACGATTTGCTGGCTGGTAAATATAGCCTTGGCAGATCGATTAGGATTTCGAAAAAGAAGGCGATTAGTAATCTTCCTACAATTCAGATTGATAAAATTACCGCAGGGGTACTTTATCACGATGGTCAGTTTGATGATTCACGACTTGGCATTAATGCAATACAATCTGCAGTTGAAAATGGTGCCATTGCCATAAACTACATGCCTGTTCGCAGAATTTTAAAGGGTAGTGATGGTGTAATCAATGGCGTAGAGGCAACAGATACGGAAACTGGAGAAGAATTTAAACTTTATGGCAAAGCAGTTATAAATTCAACGGGTGTTTTTGCTGATGATATTCTGCAAATGGATAATTCAAGTAAACAGAAGACTATTCGACCAAGTCAGGGCATACATCTCGTATTCGACAAGTCGTTTCTACCTGGTAATTGCGCATTAATGATACCAAAAACCGACGATGGTAGAGTACTCTTTGCCGTTCCGTGGTATGGAAAATTGATTGTTGGAACAACTGATACTCCAATTGACACTCCTAATTTAGAACCCATTGCGCTAGAAGATGAGATAGAGTTCATTCTAAATACAATGTCAAAATATTTAATAAAAAACCCGTCTCGCAACGATGTTTTAAGCATTTTTGCAGGCCTAAGGCCACTAGCGGCAGCCAAAAAAGAGGAAAAAAAAACAAAGGAAATATCGCGTAGTCATAAGATTTACGTTTCAGAATCGCACCTATTTACAATAATTGGCGGCAAGTGGACCACTTTTAGACGGATGGCTCAGGATTTGGTTGATAAAGTTGAAAAAACAAAACGGTGGACAAAAACAACCTCAATAACAAAAGATTTTAGAATACATGGGTATAAAACTGAAGTTGAAGAGACAAATCCTTTCTGTTTTTATGGAACTGATAGTGACTACATCTGCCAATTGATGAAGGATGAGCAAGGAATGGACCAATTGCTTAGCAACAGAATTAGTCTTTATGCAGCACAGGTCGCATGGGCTGTTAGAGAAGAAATGGCGCGTACGGTTGAAGATGTGCTATCGCGCAGGGTTAGGTGTTTGCTGCTTGATGCTCGCGAAGCAATGCTAATTGCGCCAAAAGTTGCTGAGATTATGGCAAAAGAGCTTAGCAAAAATGAATCTTGGCAAAAGCAGCAAGTGGATGATTTTGTTAATATTGCCAGTAAATATCTGCTCAGGTAATTTAGTTTAACCTTCAACCTACCATTAGGTCAATAGAAACTTTATTGCAATATTTGTTACTGCTTAAACATTTTACAGGTATGGAAAAGTTTATCCTTGCATTAGATCAGGGTACAACCAGCTCGCGAGCATTGCTTTTCGATCATAACGGAAACATCCGTTCGGTTGCCCAAAAAGAATTTACACAAATTTTTCCTAAGCCAGGCTGGGTTGAGCATGATCCTAAAGAGATATGGTCGTCGCAGGTTGCCGTTGCAGCCGAGGCCATGTCGAAAATAAGTATTAATGGTTCCTACCTGCAGGGCATTGGCATTACCAACCAGCGCGAAACCTCTATTGTTTGGGATAAAAAAACGAGTGAACCCGTTTATAACGCAATTGTTTGGCAGGATAGGCGAACATCTAGTTTTTGCGATGAATTGAAAGAGAAAGGACTGACTGAAATAATCCGTAAAAAAACGGGTCTTGTAATCGATGCATACTTTAGTGGCACCAAAATAAAATGGATACTCGACAATATTAAGGGCGCAAGGGCTAGGGCCCAAAAAGGAGAACTTGCTTTCGGAACAGTTGATACCTGGTTGGTTTGGAAACTTACACAAGGCAGAAGGCACGTTACCGATGTTTCAAATGCAAGTCGTACTATGCTGTTCAATATCAATACCCTAAAATGGGACGATGAGTTGCTGGCCCTATTCGATATCCCCATTGCCATGATGCCCGAGGTTGCATCATCGAGCGAGGTTTACGATTATACCAATACAACATTCTTTGCCTCTAAAGTTCCAATTGGAGGTATTGCAGGCGACCAACAGTCGGCAATGTTTGGCCAAATGTGTGTTGATGAAGGAATGGTAAAGAATACCTATGGCACAGGTTGTTTCATACTAAAGAATACTGGACACAAACCGTTTTTATCAAGCAACAACCTTATTACTACTATTGCTTGGCAAATAAACGGACAGGTAACCTATGCGCTTGAGGGCAGTATTTTTATTGGAGGTGCAGTAGTACAGTGGTTACGCGATGGATTAGGTATAATAAATTCATCTGCCGAAGTAGAGGCTTTGGCAGCCCAAGTCCCTGATAATGGTGATGTTTTCTTTGTACCAAGTTTCACTGGCATGGGCGCACCGTATTGGGATCAATATGCACGGGGAATAATGGTTGGGATAAGCCGTGGTACAAACCGAAGTCATATAGCACGTGCGGCACTCGAAGGAATTGCCTATCAAACAATGGATGTTATGAACGCCATGGAAGCCGATACATGCCTGAAAATTACCGAATTGAGAGTTGACGGAGGTGCATCCGCAAACAATCTACTTATGCAATTCCAGGCTGATATTATAGGTATTCCTGTTATCCGACCCGAGGTTGTTGAAACTACTGCACTGGGTGCGGCTTACCTTGCAGGCTTGTCAACAGGATTCTGGGCTAATATTGATGAACTAAAAAAACAATGGCAATTAAACCGTAGGTTTTTCCCAAAAATGTCTAAAGAAATGACTGATAGTCTAAAAGTTAAATGGGCTGATGCCGTTGTGCGAGCTAAATCGTGGTCGAAATAGAGCTTTGGGGCTAAATTCAACAAAAAAGGCTGTTCTAAAATAAAGAACAGCCCTCTAATACTATCAAAAATATTCTCTATGTATTCATTGCACCACAAACGTTAATAACCTGTCCGCTAACATAACTCGACAAGTCTGAGCCTAAGTACACAACTGTGTTAGCTACGTCTTGAGGTGTTCCCCCACGATGTAACGGAATTTTCTTAATCCACTCCTCACGAACCTCATCAGGAAGTTTGTGTGTCATTTCGGTAATTATAAAGCCTGGAGCAATAGCATTGCAACGGATATTTCGCGATCCGAGCTCACGTGCTATAGATTTTGTAAAGCCAATAATTCCCGCTTTTGATGCTGAATAGTTTGACTGTCCAGCATTACCCGATACACCTACAACAGAACTCATGTTAATAATAGATCCTGATTTCTGCTTTAGCATGTATTTCTGAGCCGCTTTTGTTAGGTTAAAAACCGACTTTAGGTTAACGGCCATAACCAAATCCCATTGGTCTTCAGACATCCTCATTAAAAGTGTGTCGCGGGTTATACCAGCATTATTAACTAGAATATCAATGCTACCGAAATCTTTAACAACCTCATCAACTAACGTTTGAGAAGACTCAAAGTTACTTGCATCAGAAACGTATCCTTTTGCCTTAACGCCTAAAGCAGTTATCTCTTTTTCAAGATTGGTAAAATTATCATCGGCAACCATATCAGAAAACGCTACGTTTGCACCATGCTTTGCAAAATCAAGGGCAATAGCACGGCCAATACCTCGGGCGCCACCAGTAATTAATCCTGTTTTACCTTCAAGTAATTTCATCCTTATTAAATTTAGGTTAGTAATAGCCAGAACAAAAAAAATGTTATAGCCTATAAAATTGTTTAGAGTAAAAAATGATGGCAAAGGTAAAAAAAGAATACAATATAAGGTAAAAGTCAAAATTACATTCCTCTTGTGCCAATAATCAATAATATAATTACTCCCAAACTCATTAGTGACCTTGCCTTTGATGCAGTTTAATGAGTTAATTTGTTGTTTGGATGTAGCAATTGCCGCAAGAATTCCGATTGGATATAATGCAAACTCCAATAAACATATATTGAATCAATAATTAAAAAAAGGGTTTTAAAGAAAAAATATTGTGTGCAATAATTCCTATAAAGCCGCCTTTATCATTATTGAAATTATAGTATGATAATATTGCTATACTAAAAAAATAGAATTATTTTCACAGTCAATAATATGCCTAAAAATGAAGGGTTTCCTTCAAAAGTCAAAAACGCATACCATGAGAATACGCATGAAAATACGAAGCAAATTGATGATATCAATTCTGCTCATTACCTCAATAGCCTATACCATATCGGTGGGCTACTTAATAATCAGATTACACAATATTTCTCTACGTGAAGCCTATGAAAAAGCTGACCTAAACGCAAAACAAAGTGCTAACTTGGTACGAACGCATATTAATCAGGACATGGATATATCCCGAACGATATCACATTCATTCAGCGAATATCAAAACTTCAAGCCAGAGCTAAGGCCCGATTTTTTTAAAAAAGTAATTAAGGGAATTGCCAGTAATAACCCTGATATACTTTCGGTTTGGGGTAGCTGGGAAATTAGTGCTATTGACTCAACCTACAAAAAACCTTACGGACGCTTCAGGTACACTTACTATTACGAAAATGGGGTGCAAAAGTATAAAGAAGAAGTTTTAAACACCGAGGGTGATGATATTGGAGGCGGATACCATAACGTAAAAATATCGAAAAAAGAAACCATGATTGATCCATACTGGTTTGCCTACAGCGAGAATAGCCCTATGATGCTTGAGGCAAGTACAGCGGTGCCCCTTATTGTAAACGACAAGTTTATAGGACTATTTGGACTGGATATTGTTCTTGATAGGTACCAAGATATTACACAATCCATTCAACCATTTGAGAACAGCTATTCTATTATGCTATCCAATAACTCAACTATTGTTGGGCATCCGCAAAAGGAATGGTTAGGAGATTTCTTCAGCAAATACTATTCAGATATTGATTCTACTAATGATATTAGTAATAGCGTTAAGTTAGGTAAAGACTTCTCTTTTACTCTTATCGATTCAGTTAGCGGAGAGCAGTACTATGCAACATTTGCAGCAATACCCATTGGTAAAACAGATAACCCTTGGTCATTTGGTGTTTTTGTACCCACTAGTGTACTTGTGCTGGAAGCAAAAGCAATTGCAACAAACTCCTTTATTTTAAGCTTAATAGGTTTAACCCTACTTGCTCTAGTTATTTGGATTATAGCCTACAGTATCACCAAGCCGCTGCAAAAAGCAAAGGGATTACTTGGAGAACTAGCAAAGGGAAAAATCAACACCTCAAACAAGTTAGAAATTATTACAGGTGATGAGATAGAGGATATTGGAACATCGATTGACACCCTTATTGACGGTTTATCTAAAACAGCAACCTTTGCCAACGAAATTGGCAAAGGTAATTACAGCGTAAAATATACCGAGCTAAGTGAAGATGATATTCTTGGTAAATCACTTCAGGAGATGCGTAAGAGCCTAATTCAGGCCAAAGAGTTGGAGGATAAGCGCAAGTTAGAAGATGAAAAAGTAAACTGGGCAACATCAGGAGTGGCCAAATTTGCCGAGTTATTAAGACAGAACAACGACAACATGGAGGAGTTCTCATTTCAAATTATCAATAACCTAGTAAAATATACAAAAACTAATATTGGGGCACTTATCCTATTTAACGATGACAAACAAGACGATCCACACTTTGAGATAGTTGCCTCATATGCCTACAATAGAAGAAAATTTGATAAAAAAAGAATAGAAATTGGTGAGGGTTTGATAGGTCGTTGTGCGCAGGAGAATGAAACAATTTACTTAACTGAGATTCCAAAAGATTACATTAAAGTTGCATCTGGTCTTGGCTACGACAATCCCACCTGTTTACTTCTAGTGCCTTTAAAACTTAATAGCAAAGTTTATGGTGTAATTGAGTTAGCCAGCCTTGAGGTTATTGAAAAGCACATTGTTGAATTTGTTGAGAAGATTGGAGAAAGCCTCGCTGCAACCATTTCAACTGTTAAGATTAACATTAAAACGGTAACACTTCTCGAAGAATCAAAGATTAAATCAGAAGAACTCTCTGCTCAAGAGGAAGAGATGAGGCAAAATATGGAAGAACTTCAGGCAACTCAGGAGGAGGCTGATCGAAAGTCGGCCGAAATGGAAAGCCTAATCAAAGCACTTAACGAATCGAGTTATGTGATTGAATACGATATTAATGGCAAAGTTATCTCTGTAAACGAAGCATACTTGAAGCTTACAAACCAATCGGCTGAGCAAATTATTGGTACACACCATGCCGATAATCTTAAGTTGGATGAAAAGCAGCAAAGGGAGTACAATCTATTCTGGGATAACCTAAAGAACGGATTCGTTAAGAAGGAAACCAGTAAGATCGAACTAGGTGGCAAAACATTTACATTTATTGAGACCTACTCTCCTATCTATAATGAGAATCAGAAAGTTGTAAAAGTGCTAAAGATTGCCCACAACATCACCGATTTTCTTGAAGAACAATCTGAAGTAGAAAAGAAAGGTAAGAAGAAAGGATAAAAAAAGAAGGGGAGCGTTTGATAAGCTCCCCTTTTTTGTGCTATTTAATCTATTACTACCTAAAGCTAATACCAAGCCCTGCTGCGTAAAGTGCATATTCACCAACGGTGTAATCAAAATTAAAAGATATTACACCAAGTCTAACCCTAAATCCAGCATTAGCACTAAAGTTTGAATGGGTAAAAGCCAGAATAAAAGGATCGTTTATAACTCTAGCATATGTTGGCTCAATACCAATTGGATAGTTACCCTTTAGCCCAAAATCAGTAGTAGCATGACTGTACCCTAACCCAGCATAAACTGAAAGGAAAGGAATAGATTTACCTACTAAAAGCCTTGCAGTAAAACCCGAAGCATCTAGAGCAAGTTTTTGCCCTTTAAAATCAGCAGCTGTATATCCACTGGGAATATTAGCAGGATCGGGCTTATAGTTTACATCAAACTCGCTGCTAAACTTTGTATATCCCACCATTATGGAAAGATCAATAGGAACAAGCTTAAGCCCTGGGATAAACTCTTTGAACTCATTCTTGGCACCAATTCCCCATAAACTTACCTTACCTACCTTTGGAACATTTACCGAGGGTAAAAACCTAAGGGTTAGTTCTGAATGGAAAGGTAAACCTATGGCACCCTGAATCATCATCATAGGGGTAAATGGGAGTCCAGCGCCTTTAGGTAAATCAAAGGTTTTAGTTGGAGCTAAGTTGTAAGCTAACTGAGGGCGAGGTGCAGATGTAGAACCAGCAATTGTTGGAGCTATGCTATTACTACCAACAACTGATAAAGTTGATAAATTAAGATCATTAATATCAAAAGATTTTGCACTACTTGGAGCCGTAACAACTGATGTTGTAAAAGTTACATCAAAGCCAAATAGTTTGTGAGGTGCAGCTGCTTGATACCAACCTCCATTGAGTGATGTACCAAACATCTTTCCAAAAGGCTCTAGGTAAGCATTACTGAGTTTTTTGGCATCATCAACATTGCCCTGTAAAAATTCAGCAATTTGTTGCTGAGCAAAAATTGCACCTGAAAAAAGCAATAAGAAGGATAGTGGTAAAATTTTTAAAAGAAACTTTCTCATGGTTATAAGGTTTTAGTTTTTGATTCAATTGAATATAAAACTATGCTAACAAAAATTATGCTACAATAGTTTAGCCAAATTAATATTTTTTTAACTGCTAACCGAATAATTTGCATATTTTGGTTTCTTGAAATCAACATTTGTTTCCTAATTGTATTTAGGTAAAACATTCCTAACTTTGCACAAACACAACTTGTATGGGCAACACACCATTAGCCGAGAGGCTTAGACCAAAGGAT
Organism: Bacteroidales bacterium UBA5349; assembly: GCA_002410065.1. GTDB lineage: Bacteria > Bacteroidota > Bacteroidia > Bacteroidales > Tenuifilaceae > Perlabentimonas. The sequence goes on from DHQB01000019.1 coordinate 22,899, forward strand.
TTGGACGATTTTATTGGGCAAAAGCATTTGGTTGGCCATAATGGGATTGTTCGAACGATGATCGATACGGGTAAACTCTCATCATTTATCCTTTGGGGTCCGCCTGGTGTGGGAAAAACAACCCTTGCCCGTATTGTAGCAAACAAGTTAAATAGACCTTTTCATTCACTTAGTGCTGTTAATTCGGGTGTAAAGGATGTGCGCGAGGTCATTGAAAAAGCAAAATCCCAACGTTTTTTTAGTCACCCCTCACCTATTCTTTTTATTGATGAGATTCACAGGTTTAGCAAATCTCAACAAGATTCATTACTGGGAGCTGTGGAAGAGGGTGTTGTAACGCTAATTGGCGCTACAACAGAGAATCCCTCGTTTGAGGTTATTCCCCCACTCCTCTCGCGTTGTCAGGTTTATATCCTTAAATCACTCGATAAGGACGAGTTACTTAGTTTGCTCGATAGAGCAATTGAAAGCGATGTTGATTATAAGGAGAAGAATATCATTGTTGAGGAGACGGATGCAATCTTTCGTTATTCGGGTGGAGATGCACGAAAATTGCTCAATATACTCGATATCATCGTAAGCTCTCAACCCGACGATAAAGTTCTAATCAACAATGCCATAGTAACCGATAGACTTCAGGAAAATATTGCCAGATACGATAAAAGTGGTGAACAGCATTACGACATCATATCTGCCTTTATTAAATCGATACGAGGTAGCGATCCCAATGCAGCCGTTTACTGGCTTGCTAGGATGATTGAGGGTGGTGAAGATCCCAAATTTATTGCCCGCAGGCTCCTCATTTTAGCATCTGAAGACATTGGTTTGGCAAACCCAAATGCTTTGCTACTAGCAACTAGTTGCTTTCAGGCAATTCAGATGATTGGCTGGCCAGAATCAAGAATAATTCTTTCCGAAACAGCCATATACCTTGCCACAAGCCCTAAAAGCAATTCAGCTTATATGGCAATTAGCCAAGCAGAAGCACTGGTTAAGGAGAGTGGCGATCTTTCTGTGCCTTTATATTTAAGGAATGCACCCACCAAGCTTATGAAGGAATTAGGATATGGAGAGGATTACAAATATGCCCACAGCTACTCTAGAAACTTCGTAGATCAAGAGTTCCTCCCCAAAGAACTATCGGGCACAGTACTATACTCACCACAGGACAATAAGAAAGAAAAAGAAATTGAAGCCCTAATAAATAAACTTTGGGGCAAGAAGTATAAAAACGAATAGATTAATAATACAAATAATCATGAAGATATTAGAATCGATACCAAAGATAAAGCACCTGAACTCGGATAATTTCTTGCTTATTGCAGGACCATGCGTTGTTGAAACTGAGGAGATAACACGACATATTGCAGAATTCATCTGCAATTTATCAAACAAACACTCAATCCCTTTCATCTTTAAAGCATCGTACCGTAAGGCAAACCGTTCTCGACTTGACTCGTTCACAGGAATTGGTGATGAGAAAGCGCTGGAAATTTTGGCAAGAATCCGAAAAGACTTTGATGTACCCGTTATTACCGACATCCATACAGCCGAAGAGGCTGGAATTGCTGCGCAATATGTTGATGTTCTGCAAATTCCTGCATTTTTATGCCGCCAAACCGATCTACTAATTGCTGCAGGCAATACGGGAAAGTTGATCAGCATAAAAAAAGGTCAATTTGTTGCACCCGATGCAATGAAGTTTGCCGCCCAAAAGGTAATTGAAACGGGGAACCCAAATGTAATGCTAACTGAGCGTGGAACCACTTTTGGTTATCAAGATTTAATAGTTGACTTTAGGGGAATACCTACCATGAAATCGTTTGGTTATCCTGTAATTGTCGATTTAACCCACTCACTTCAGCAACCCAACCAAGCTAGTGGCGTTACTGGCGGTAAACCAGAGCTCATAGATACTATGGGTAGAGCAGCTATTGCTACAGGAGCCGATGGAATATTTATTGAAACGCACCCAAATCCAAGCAAAGCCCTATCCGATGGGGCAAACATGCTAAAACTTGATGAGTTGGAGCATCTTTTGGAAAGATTAATGAAGTTGAGAAGAGTGGTTAATGAATTTTAGCTTTATCCTTTAGATAGGAATCCAATTTCTCGAGGAGTAACTCTGAATTAATTGGCTTTGAGATGTAATCGTTACAACCAGCCTCGATGCACTTGATGTTATCGTTGGGCATGGCATAGGCAGTTTGGGCAATAACTATTATTTGAGGATTAATCTTTTTTATTAGTCCCGTAGCTTCATATCCATCAATTTTTGGCATCTGAATATCCATTAGGACAAGATCAACGTTTGGATTCTGTTGACAATAGTTCACTACCTCTTCACCATCTCGTTTCCAGACAATTGTTGCATTAGTTTTGGCCAATATTGCGTTTAAAAACTTATAATTGGTCTCAACATCCTCGGCAATAAGTATTTGTTTAGTTGCCCAATCGTAGGTTCGTTTTACCGGAGTAAAAACATTCGTAATGTTATTCTTGTGCTGAAGTTCGTCATATGGCATGGTAAAATTGAATGTAGATCCCAAACCCATTTCTGATTCAACCCAAATATTCCCACCCAACATGCCCACTATATGTTTGCTAATAAACAGGCCTATTCCTGTTCCACCATATTTCCGGGTTGAGCCTTCTTCAATCTGCCTAAACTTATCGAAAATAATCTTTTGTTTATCCGCAGGGATTCCAATACCCGAATCACGGACATAGAATTGAATTTGACTTTCTTCCTTCTTGTTAATATAGCCAAATTCAACAACTCCTTTATCGGTAAACTTAATCGAATTGCTTATAAGGTTTGACAAAACCTGCTGCAGTCTGTGGCTGTCCGTATAGATTATATTATTCTCGTCATCATTTAGGTTCAAAAGCCTTAAAGATAAATGCTCCTTTTCCTGTTTGAACTTTATCTCATTGAAAAATGTATAGAGATCGAACATGAGATCATCAAGGTTAACCTCAGCTTTATTAAGTGGAAGTTGACCTGCCTCAATTTTCGATATATCCATTATATCATCAATAAGGTTTACCAACATTGTTCCGTTATGTCTAATAATATCGAGGTAGCGAAGCTGCATATCCTTATCAAAATCTTCATGCTGTAAAAGTTGGGCAAAGCCCAAAATGCCATTCATCGGGGTGCGAATTTCATGGCTCATATTGGCCAAAAAGTTCGATTTAAGGATATCGGCCTCCTCTGCAATCATATTTGCTTTTTTTACCTCGACCTTTAGCGCCTCAATATCCTGAAGGTAAATTGAATTTAACTTAAATAAATGGTCGTATTCAGCCTCTTTATTTAATAAGCTATCTCGTAATTCATTAATTTGATCCAAAAAATGTTCGTTATTATCTTCTTGTTTCTTAAAACGTTTTAATAAGGTATTCTTACTACGGTAAATAAAAAATAAAAGAATAGCCATTCCTATAATTAGCAAGCCTAAGACAATGCTAACTATTGCTATTGGTTGAATTGTAAATAATAATACTATAAGGGAAAATGATGATTGGGTTTTCAATTTTGGATTGGTAGGGATTAGATTTAATGATAAATTGAGTTTTTTGTTTAATAAACCACTAGTAACTAATGTATTGCGAAAAAACGCTATTGAGATTCCTACCATTGTGAGTTATTGAAAAGTGATTATTTGTTCATTTATTTGTTTACAACACATAAATATATGGATAATAAATCAATATTTAGGTAAAGTTTAGTCAAAAAAAAGACAGACAGTCAATTTCGTAAATAAACGGCTGACTGTCTGTCATAAGAACTATTTAAGCACCCTGAATTGGTGTAAAATATTTAATTGTTTATCAAAAGAAAATACCAAGGCTAAAAATCCACTGCGGATTTCGTTGATCAAACTTATAAGGTTTGCCTGCAATGTTAACCCCCTCACCTAGTTTACTTAGGTTACCCTCATACTTAATGTCAAGGGTAGCAAACTTTAATATATCAAGTCCAGCACCAATCTGGTAACCAAATGTTGCACCATTAAAATTACTCTTTACTGTTTGGTCGGTAATATCGGCTAATTTATCCTTTAAGCCATCCTTTTCGCTAAGCACAAAGGAGGCTACAGGGCCTAGACCAAGACGTGCTGGACCAAACTTCCATCCTACCATTACTGGAATATCAAATTTGTTAAACTTTTGCTCACGCAAGCTTTTTACTGGACTTGCCTGATTGGTTACATCGGTTAGTATTACCTCTCCCTTTGATTGGGTAAAAAGAAATTCGGGCTGAACGTAGAAGCCTAATATCTGAATTCTTCCAAATAGGCCAAGATGCAGACCCAACTTTGAGTTTCCCTGCTCAACAACAAAGCTCTGCGCATCTCCAACAGTTGAGAATGTGGTTCTATCAATTTTTACGGTAGATGAGCTAACACCTCCCTTTACCCCAAAACGTAGGAACTGTGCATTTGCTGCAAGCGATACAACCATTAAGGTTGATATTAAAAATGCTAATTTTTTCATAAACGTTAAATTTTTGGTTATAAAAATTAGTTGCTATTTTGATTAAACTATAATTTATCAAATTTCATGCCTAAAACAATGGGCTAAACAGTCGAGCAACCGATTCCTTAAAGGTTTGCTTAACTAAACGATTATTCCATTGTTTTAGATTTAGTTCTTTACATCTTCTTAAATCTTTTATATACTGTTCTTCAAGCTGCAGAGTTAGTTCTTTGTCATAAATCATAGTTAACAGCTCAAAGTTATCTTCAAAGCTACGAATATCCATATTTGCCGAACCAACTGAGGCAAAATTGCCGTCAATCATCAGTATTTTTGAATGGTTAAATCCTCCCTGAAAAAGGTGAACATTAATGCCTGCATCCAAAAGTTCAGATACATAAGACATTGAACTCCAATAAACAACTGTTGAGTCAGACTTTCCAGGAAGCATAATCCGAACATCGACCCCGCTGAGAGAAGCGGTTTTTAGCGCAGTTAATATGCTCTCATTGGGTATAAAATAAGGTGTAGCAATGTAGATGTTTTTTCTTGCCTTTGTGATGGCTGCAAAAAAAGCCTGCATTATTGAGGACCAATCGGAATCGGGCCCACTTGATGTAACCTGCAAGGCCTGTTGTCGAGCTGGAGTGTACTCAGGAAAATACTTGTCCCTGTTAGATATGATAATGTTGCTCACAAAAAACCAATCGGTAAGAAAAATAACTTGTAGAGTTCTAACTGCCTCACCCTCTATGCGCAAAACCGTGTCGAACCAAGTGCCTAAAGTACTATCGCCTTTCAGGTATCGGTCGGCAATGTTTATTCCTCCCATAAAGGCGATTTTTCCATCGATAACAATGATTTTCCGATGGTTTCGATAGTTTGCCTTACTGGTTAGCCACGGAAAGTTAACCTTCATAAAGGGGTGAACCTCGACTCCCGCATCTTTTAGCTCATTAATATACCGCTTTGGTAAATGCCAACTACCAACATCATCAAAAATTAGTCTTACCTCAATCCCGCTATTGGCTTTAGCAATAAGTTTTTCTTTTATTAAATTACCAATCCCATCGTTATCGATAATATAAAATTCAAGGTGAATGCTCGATTCTGCTCCATCTATTGCCTCAATAATCGATTTAAAGGTTTTAGGTCCTGTTTGGAGGATATTAACAGAATTATAAAGCGTGAGCAATGCTTTACTGTTATTCAATAGAAGGGTGATTATTTTGATGTTCTCGGCAATACAAGGAATATCAATATACTTTTTTTCTTTTATAGCCTTTAGTTGATTTTGGCTTATTAGTTCAATTTGCTGAAGGTCTCGCAAGCCTTTGCGGCTAAATATTTTCTCTTTACGATGGTTTTGTCCAAAAAATATGTAAAAAATTAAGCCAATAATAGGCATAAGGATTAGGATCAATACCCAAATGCTGGTTTTGGCAGGATCTCTCTTTTCATGAATTACCATTATTGCCGTTGAAAGGATAGTTAGCAGGTAAATCACTAATAAGATTAGCGCAAAGTTTTTCACCACTATTTCCCTCCAAAATTCTACAAGCATATACTGGCTATTTATGTTGAGAGCATAATCTGCTAAAAATATATATTTTCAAAATAATGATGTTTCGTATTTATTTGATTTGTTTATACTACTTTTGATAAATTTTTTGCGTATGCTCTATTTATGTTTAAAGTACAAGGTAATCGATTTTTTGCAATGGCATAATACCTTTATGAAAAATGAAAGTTTAAGGGTTGCCGCAGGGATAAAAGTAGAAAATATTTTGAGAAGTCGCAATAATCCTAACTTTCTGACAATTCTATATGGAATTGAATCTATTGAAGAGTCTGAAAGTTTTATTAAGCTTGCCAGTACTGAGAAGATGATGAAAGACCTTACTATAGAAGGCAATATTGCTGTTGAATACTTTGAGGTTTTTTACTAGAAACCCTAATTATAAAAAAAAGGCCGTTCTAAAGACGGCCTTTTGAAACTCATTCAAAATATCTAGAATTCATCATAGATAAAGAAGTCTGCTACAGGCTCTTCCTCATCATTACTAAATACGAAATATGGTACTAAACCGCCTTCCATGTTGTACCATTTAATATAAGCAAGTTTGTTCCCAGCAGGATAAGCGTAAAGGCTTATCTTTAAATTCTTGTTTGCATAAGTACTAACACTCTCAGGGGTTGGAGCCATAGAAAACTCTGCAATATCCAAGTCGAGAGTAATCTTTAATCCACCCATTTGTACAAATCCCTTAACGGTTAAGGGCATTATATCCTCTTCTGGTTCTGAACCATCATCCTCAACAAACAGGCTTGGTAACTCCAATCCCATAAATTGCATCTGAAGGTTGGATGATTGAATGGTAACTCCTTCCTTTTTCATTTCGTTATTCAACCCTAACCTTACTCCAGTATTATTGGTTATAAAGTTAATACCTGCTGAAAGGTAAAATGGTGACATTTCAATTGTAAGCGAAAGATCCTTAAATCTATTTTCAGCATCTAATGTAAGTTTGTAAAAAACTGAGAGCACATTAGCATTATTAACTGATAAAGATAAATTTAGCGATGTTAAAGCCTCATCTCCCTCTTGGTTAAAGGAACTAACATTCCAAAGGGTTAAAACTGCATTATTGGTTTCTTGGGTTTCATCGGAAGGAAACTTAAAAATTGCCTTATCAGTGGGAACTGGATTGTATGTCCAAACCATTTGAGTAGGATTCCAAGTGTAAGTACCATAATTACCGAAAGGAGTATCCTGAACCTCATCTTTTGCTGTAAATGCGAACGAGGGTAGATTTGGTTTAGTAGCAGGTTTCCCGGCTAAAAGAACCAGTTCTTGGGTAGTCTTTGCTATATTTGGAGTTGATACCTCATCACCGTAAAAAAGGTTGCCAAAATTCAAAATTGCTTGCATGGCGTCAGTTTCCATCAATTCGCCCATTGCTTGGCCCATCTGCTGTGAGGCACTCTCTAGAACTTTAACAGCTTCTTGCTTAGTTAAAGGTTCATTATCGTCATTTTTATTGCAGGATACTGTAATAAAAAAAGGAAGGATTGCTATTGCAAAAAGTTTTAAAATATTGTTTTTCATTGGTAGATTTATTTTGGTTTGAATATTTATTTGCAAAAACTATGCAAATTGATTATTTCAATAAAAAAATTAGCGATTAAACTTATCGAGGTTTGAAATGGCTGCTAAATTTTCAGGTTGAGCCAAACTGGCAATTTTTGAAATATCCAATGGCCCTTTAAAACTTATACAAAAAAAAGCATTATAATTTGAAACAAGCACAACCATTTCGTTAACCTTGTTTTCCTCTGTCTGAACAATGATTTTAACTATTTCTTTCCCGTTATTCACCATGGCTAAATCAACAAAGTTAATGCTATGAAGTTTTGTGTCAATATCAGCAAAATGCAGGTTTTCCTTAATTTTCGAATTATTGGAAATAATTAGGAACGATAGGCTATTAACATTGGTAAGTACTTGCTTAAGTTCTTCTGTACCTTCTTGGTTCTCATCTAGGAGTATGGAGACTATTCCTGGGGGTACAGAGAAAAATACACCGTTATTCTGCAGTGAGTAATTCCGGTATATATCGAATGAGGTTTCCTTTTTCTCTTTGGCACAACTAAATATACCTGAAGAAACCAGAAACGACATAAATATTATGAATCCTCTTTGCATAATTCTAATTATTGGCCTAAATTAAGTTAAACTCGCCATAAAGGTTTTAATATCTACGATATACCTAACATGCTCTCCAATACCAATATCGCCATTACTATCCCACGCATTTACTGCAAAGGTAAGCTTTTTTCCCTCAATCGATTTTAGTACTGCTTTTGCACTTACCGTAGCATTAAGAGGTGTTGGCCTTGTATGCTTAATGCTAATGGCTGAACCTACCGTTGTTTGCCCTTTGGGCAAGGATTGCTTAACTGCCATCATACTGGCGTTTTCCATTAGGGCAATCATTGATGGAGTTGCAAAAACTGCTAAATCCCCTGAACCAAGGTGATTGGCTGTTGTTGAATGGGTGACCATCTGATTGGAAATAAAAGAATCTCCTACTTTCATTTATCTATCTCCTAAATATTCTGGTAAAGATATTCATTACCATTAAACCCTAAGCAAACAATAATTGTTTCGTAAATTTACAACAGAATTTAATTTTGCCCATTTAAATTAACAACTATATAAAACAATGCTTAAGCATCTTGATATTACGCTTGCAATTTTGGCTGGTGGCAAAGCAACGCGCATGCAAGGGACAAATAAAGCGCTGCTTAAGCATAATGGGGTAACCTTTATTGAGCATATTATTGGCAATCTTTCAGATCGGTTTAGCGAAACAATAATAGTATCGAATGATAACGAAATTGATCAGGTTATACAATACCCTATTTATAAAGATATTATCAACGATAGAGGCCCCTTAGGTGGCATTCACTCTGCGCTAACAAATGCATCGAACCAACTTGTTTTCATAGTTTCGTGTGATATGCCCTTTGCCAATGCAGAAATATTGGATAAAATTATTGAACAAGCAAATATTGATAACTACGAGGCAGTTGTACCCATTTATATAGATAGAATGGAACCACTTTTTGCTTTATATTCAGCAAATACGATTGTTAAGTTAACAGAAGTTCTGCATGGCAATAAACTTTCGGTAAAAGGATTTCTTGAAAAGATTAACACAAACTACATAAAACTCTCTGCAACCGAGGAGTACAACAAATGCTTTACCAACATAAATACGCTTGAGGAGTACTACAAGTATGTATAACCAATGATTATCGTAACCCTTTTTTTGATTTGGCAAGAACAGTGGTTGAAATCCTATCCATTTTATCAAAAGTAACTTTATTGCTAAGAATTATGCTCAGCATAAGGTTTATGCTGCAACCTGTAAAAATGGCGAGCATAATCATTATTTGATAGCGGATTGCGGTTGATGGTGAGTTCCCTCCAAGAATTTGCCCTGTCATCATTCCGGGCAGAGAGATTAGACCCATTACCGACGTGTTTGCAATCATTGGATTAAGTGCTTTACGAATTGCTTGAACAATGAATGGATTTATTGCTGTTTTTTTATTCTTACCATTGATTAACAAGAAGTAGTAAAGGTTTTGATTATTGCTCAAACCTTCAAAATAGGCATTAAGACCTACAATATTATGGTTCATTGCATTCCCCAATATCATCCCTGAAATGGGAATAAAATACTGCGACTCGAAAATATAGGGTAATTGAATTATGGCACCAAGAAAGAATGCATCAACAATTATCAAACTGGTAATTGCTGATATTATTAATGGTACTGCTAAAGTTTTTATGTTCAGGTTACTCCTCTTTAGGGTTGTGTAAACACCTACAAGAATCATTATAAGCACCCAGCCCAAGTTAAGAAAAGGGTTATTCATCTCGAAGATAAACTCAAGGTAAATAGCTACAGCAGATAGCTGGAGGGTCATTCGAGCAATAGCAATAAGCGTCGACTTTGTTAGGCCAACACGATAGTACCAAAACCCAGCCAAGGGTATTGCAATAATTACAAAGCTAAGCAATAGGTTAACCCACGAAATATCTTGAATTGGACTCATAGGCTGATTACTTTATCGCAGTGTTTTTCCCAAATGGGATTATGAGAAGTTGAAATAAGCGTGATATCGGGCAAAGTCCAGATAAGTTCAATCAATCTTTTTGTTGAGTTGGCATCTAAAGCAGAGGTCGGCTCATCGAGCAAAAGAATTGGCCTACTTAACCCAAGGATAATAGAAGTTAACATCCGCTGCTTTTCACCACCGCTTAGCTCTGAAAAGGGTTGTTCAAGAATACTGGTATTTAAAAGTAGAGCATCAAGCGATTTTGAGACTTTTGCCTTATCAACGAATAACATCTCGCAAAGTTCGTTACCATCTTTTGCAATAAACTCTATTCCCTGAGGCAGGTATGCCATTTTGCTGCGAATACTCTTTGCAGTATGGGCATTAAACAGTGTATAACCATACCTAATTTCGCCCATATCGGGTGCAACAATGCCTGCTAAAATTCTTAATAATGTGGTCTTACCCCTACCCGACTCTCCTTTTATCGCGACTTTTTGCCCCTTATCAACGGAAAAGGACAGTGAGGAGAATATTTGCTTTTCGCCAAAAACCTTTGTCAGGTTTTCTACTTCCAATTCTGACATATTTATATAGGCTTTATTTTTTTACTACAATCGTGTTGGTCGCATGCCCTTTGTAACCGGTGCAAGGGTAAAAACACCATCGATTGCAAGTTCTTGGTTACCCTCGGAAAGGATAAAACCTTGTACTGAAATCTCAACTTTTACATTACCCTTTGATAATACACCAGCTTTGAATTCAATTACTTCACCCTGCGGTACAGGTTTTAAAAAAGCAACTGAGTTTACCTTAACTGTAACAAAATCCTTCTTGAACTCTCTTAATACAAAAATAAAAGCAATCTCATCCATCCATTTAAGGGCTTGTCCACCAAACAGATTTTTGTACTGATTTGTGAATTCAGGCAAAACTACCCTCGTCATTATTGTGTCCATGCAAAAAATGTTTTTACAAAGATAATAACCAAAGTGGCAAACTAATAAAAAGGATGACACAGTTAATTACCATGTTACCTATTATTAATGTCGTAAAGCGAAATGCTACAGAATCCTCTTTCCAATAAATTTCGAATTCATTAGCCTTGCAACGGCCATGTAGGATGGGGTAAACTTAATTTTGTCGCCAACCTTATACCTACATTTTTCTTCCTTTTCAACAGGTCCTAAATCGTAAACGCTCATATCGGATGTAGTACCCGCAAAGCGTAAACCTTTATCTTTTGGGGTAAGTTCATTAATATCAACATCCAGTAGTCCAAAATCTAATATTGCCCTGTAGCTATTATCGTATTCAAAATCATCAAAAGTATGACCTATATTAGCTTCGGTTAAAATTCCATCAGGGCTTGTCTCCTTTAACTCTAGTTCAATAATACTACTATGGTACTCAAAGGTGTCGGTTGATAAATCGCGAAACTTTTTACCATCAACCGGAGTTGTTCCAAGGAAAGCGGTCTCACCAATTCTTAGGTGATTAAGGTTACTTGGTATAGCTGCTTTCCCCAGCAGGGGAAGAGTAATTGAACTTCCCCCAGATATTATGGGTAAGTTGGTGTTAAACTTAGCATCAATTATCTGCTTGTAGAGAGACAGTTGTAAAAGTTTATCGTAGGTAGGTTGGATGCCAAACATACAACCAAGATTAGCGCCAATCCCCTCTACCTCAATATTTTCAAGGTTAAAGACACTTTGATAAAAGCTGACAACCTTATCACGAAGTATCCCTTCACGCAGTTCCCCCATCTCTATCATTATTACCACACGATGTATTTTGCCCTGCTTACCTGCTTCAACATTAAGTGCCTCAATTGTTCGGAGTGATGAGTTAAGTGATATATCAGCATACGTAACCACTGCTTTAATAGAATCAATGGGAGGTGGCTTTACATACATAGTAACTATATCGGGATTTATCTCCTTAATTGCTCTTAAACCTGATGTTCTTGAATCGCCAACGCTATGAAGTTTTTTGACCGCTGGATTAAAAAGGAGTTTCTTAAGGAACTCCTTATGGCCAGATAAAACCTTAACCACTAGAGTCCACTTAATATTATGCTTTTCAATAATTCTGTTTAGCTTTTCTACATTGCCAATAATTTTATCTAATTTAATTACGAGTTCAGCCATTAGTTACTCTTTTTTGTGTAACGCATTTCAGCATATTTTGTTGAAAATCCCAGACTCTCGTATAATCTCTTGGCAGGGTTATCGTACTCAACATGAAGTTTTATATCGCCTTTTACTCTTTTTATGACCTCTTCCATAAGCTGACGACCAATTCCTTTTCCTCGGACGCTGGCATCTACTGCAATATATACTAATAAATTTTCAGGAATATAACCTTCCATCCCTGTTTTGTTCATTATCACGGCGCCCACCAGTTTGCCCTCATAATAACCAGTTAATAAGAATCCGCCTTTACCCGTTCCTTCTGAAAAGGCATAATCTAAGCACTTTCCTATGGACACTTTATCATCGCGAAATTTATCGAGGTAGGTGTGCAAAAAATCAATAATTTCCTGTTTGGTTAAATTTTCAAGTTCTTCTTCTGAATTAATTTGTTTAATAGATAACATAACACTGTATTAGGTTAGGCTTTAGGTTTCTAATGGTATAATATGCTATCCCACAACACTAAAGCGATCTTACAAATATAATATTTTCTGAATAAGCATCCAAATCAATTTATTTGGTAATAAATATCACATAGCATACAAATGACCTTTGCCAATAAAAAAACCTAGCATTTGCTAGGCTTTTGAATATTTTAATTTGAGACAATCTAGTTTTTTAAACCACTTCTTAATAAAAGTGCTTCAATTGTGGGCTCGTGACCTCGGAATCTTTTATACAACACCATCGGATGCTCGCTTCCGCCCCTTGAAAGAATATTGTCGCGGAATGATTGTGCTACGTGAGCATTGAAGATACCTTTCTCTTGGAAAACCGAATAAGCATCAGCATCAAGAACCTCAGCCCACTTATAGCTATAATATCCAGCAGCATAACCACCTGCAAAAATATGGCTGAAAGCTGGACTGAAAGCCGTTCCGATTACCGCTGGCAACACATCGGCTTTGCTCATGTACTTTTGCTCAAAGGGCAAAACCTCACTGCTAAATGGTTTTTGAATGCTATGCCAAGCCATGTCAACAAGCCCAAAGCTAAGCTGACGGATGGAAAGGTTTCCGGCTAAAAAATTTTGACTGTCAATTATGCTCTGCACCATACTTTCCGGAATAGCCTCACCTGTTTTATAGTGTATGGCAAACTTGTCGAGGAATTCTTTCTCAACAGCCCAATTCTCAAGTATTTGTGATGGCAACTCAACAAAGTCGCGGTAAACTGATGTACCTGAAAGGTTTGGATAGGTTATATTAGATAACATGCCGTGTAGTGCATGCCCAAACTCATGCAAAAATGTGGTGAACTCATCAAATGTTAGTAGCGACGGAGTATCACTTGTTGGTTTTGTAAAATTAGTAACAATCGATATAAGTGGCCTAGTATCCTGTCCGTTGCGGGTATATTGCACTCCATAACTTGTCATCCAGGCACCTCCGCTCTTTCCGCTGCGAGGGAAAAAATCGAGGTAAAGCAACGAAAGGAATGAATCATCCTTATCATAAACTTCATAAACAAAAACATCGGAGTGGTAAACTGGAATATCATTTACTTGCTTAAACGTTAAACCATAAAGCTTATTTGCTAAATAGAAGATACCCTCCTTAACCTTCTCTAATTCGAAGTATGGCTTGAGATCTTCTTCATTAAAATTGAAAAGTTTTACCTTTAGTTTCTCTGTGTAGAATGACCAATCCCACTTTTCTATTCTATGGTTAGCACCAAGTGATTTTGCCAACTCTTCAACCTCTGCCAGCTCTTGATGTGCAGCATTTAAAGAAGCGTCTAAAAGTTCATTCAAAAAAGGCATTACTTTATCAGACGATTGCGCCATCCTCTCTTCAAGTACAAAGTCGGCATAAGAAGTGTAGCCCAACAAATTTGCTTGCTTTAGCCTAAGATTTACAATGCGCTTAATCAATTCTGTATTATTCTTATCGTTATCCTTAAAGGCTCGCATATTATAAGCCTTATACATCTGTTCGCGTAATTCGCGATTCTCTGCATACTTCATAAACGGAACATACATAGGCATGTGTAGGGTAAATACCCAACCATCGAGTTCACGAGCTTTTGCCTCAAGTGCAGCAGCATCTATTAAACTTTTTGGCAAACCAGATAATTTGTCACTGTTGGTTAAATGGAGTGTAAAGTCGTTTGTTTCAGCTAAAATATTTTCATCAAACTGTAGCGATATGTCAGACAGTTCACGAGTAATCTCCCTATATGCTTGTTTATCATCATCGGAAAGGTTTGCACCACTGCGAACAAAACCTTTATATGTTTTGCTAAGCAAAGTAAGTTGTTCAGGGGTAAGATTATCCCTGCTTTCTGTATTGTAAACCTTTTTAACCCTTTCAAAAAGATCCGCATTTAAGCTGATATCATTCTGAAAATCGGTTAGTTTAGGAGCAACTTCTCGAATAACTTTTTGTAAACTGGTGTCTGTTTCAGCAGAATTTAAGTTAAACAATATTGAAGAGATACTGCCTAAGCGCATACCAGCAAAAGCCAGAGCTTCTATGGTGTTCTCAAAAGTTGGTTCCTCTGTGCTGGCAATAATTGCGTCAACCTCAGCCCTTGCTTCAATTATAGCAGAATCGATTGCTGGGCTATAATGGTCAACCTTTATCTTATCGAATGGAGGTGCATTATATTTAGTATTGAAATTACGAAGTAATGGGTTTTCGCTTTTAGAACTTTCGGTATTGCACGATGCTAATGAAAATCCGATAATTATTGTCATAATTGAAAAGGTAATTGTTCTCATTTGAATTTGTTCATTTAAAATTGGGGGCGCAAATTAGCAAATTATTAGCTTACCAATGAATATTTTTGGTTAGTTTTATAAAAATATAAAGGCACAATTGACCTAATTTAAACATAATGGGTTTGATTAAAAGGTTAAGCCAATCAGCAATAGTATTTCTAATTATTGCCTTATCTGCAGGTTATAATTCCTTAATTCTTGCGCAAAATCCACACGATACCATTAATATAGATCTCCCAGACTTTAAATATTTAGAACACCTAATCAAGCAAAAGGTTGACAGTATTAGAAATGCAAATAGGTTACCTTCGCTTGTAAACGATACTGCTCTATACCTAGCCAGCCGAGATCACGTTCGTTACCTTACCCAAAAAAACGAATTAAGCCACTATCAACAAGGGAGCAAACGTAAACGGACGTATCACGAAAGGGCAATTAAATATGGGGCCGCGGATTACTACGTATCGGAAAATATAGGTATTGTAAGGATTATAAAGGCTATAAAACCGTTAACCTTTAATAAGGCAGCAAACCGTATTGTAAATGATTGGGTTGAATCGAACAGCAGTCTTGCCAATATTATTGCTCAATCGCATTCCATTGTTGGTATTGCATCCTGGTATAATAAAGAGGATTATGAATTTAGGGTTGCCGCCAGTTTTGCTGCTGTTACCAAAGATTATAAACCACAAAAAGAATCAAGCTATTTCCCCTATGAATTAATAAACGATATTAGCCTATACTATTTTGAAAAGCCAGAGCGTAAATACGAATGGGGTATAGACCCTAAGCCTAGCAAATTGGTATTAGAGAGTTACAATAAGTTAAGTCGTAAAATTAATACACTGGACATAGCAGTTAGAAACGATTCAATATTTGTAGTTTTTAACAATGTGCGTAGTGTTGAGAGTTTATTCGAAAAAAAGAATGACGGATTAGCCATAGAAATCATTCCACACACATACTTCAGCTGCAAGAGTATAGAGACACTACCCATTCGCTGCAAAGATGATTTTACGGTAAAAGGAGATATTCTGGAACCTGTTTATAGAGATTACTTATTGGAGAATATTTCAGCACAAAAACGAAAACCTAAAATTGATGCTAGGTATATTGCGACAATCCCCAAAACGTATAAAGGTAAGCCCTATACATTGAATCTTATTATACTAAAGAGCAATCGCATTGCTGATATGATTACTCTTAATAACCCTCCTACAAAAGTTTTCGATATTGCAGTAAATACTGTACCAGCAAAGGATAGCGTTCCAAGTCCCGAGGTATATATTCCAAAATTACGCCGCGACACCTTTATGCTAAGGGCTATTTTCGGACAAAATGAAACCTATGTACTGCCCACCAGTGACGATAGTATACCGAGTTGGAAAAGGGAGAAAAAGCCTCAGCGTATTCCTGTATTTACCTCTAGTATAGAGGGTGCCGAAGAGATTAATAAACTA
Organism: Bacteroidales bacterium UBA5349; assembly: GCA_002410065.1. Lineage (GTDB taxonomy): Bacteria > Bacteroidota > Bacteroidia > Bacteroidales > Tenuifilaceae > Perlabentimonas. The sequence continues at coordinate 39,392 of DHQB01000019.1, forward strand.
CTATCGGAACAGCGAGCCAAGGAGATAAGCGTTTCCCTTGATCAAAGCGGAGGCAGATCGGTATCTACCCAAATAGTAACGCGTGAGAATTGGTTCGACTTTTTTAAGGATATTGAAGAGTCAAAATATAAGTTCCTCTATAGCCTCGACAAAGAAAGAATTAACCTTTATGTAAACGATAGGTTGAACAGTCGAGAAATGGGACCCTCACTGGAACGACATCTTTTTGCTGATCTTAAAACACTTGCCTATAGTTTAGCAAACGATTTAAGCATTGATGATCTGGCCATATGGGAGTACAACTGCCTATATCAGCAACTAGTTCGCGAATGCAGTAATCAATCCACTCCATGCCAAGTGCCCAATGTTATCCCTAAACGGATGGAGTTAATTCAACTATATCTTCTTAACCGAAACCTTATGGGCCGTGTACCGTGGCAAAAGGTAAATCAATTGCCCATTGCACTCAATCCTGATGAAACTGATATAAATACCGAACCGCTAGCCACAATCTATTACAATAAACTACGATACACCCTAGCACATAGAGGCGAACATCTAACAAGTGTAGACAGCCTGTTGTTACTAAAAGAATTGGACCACTTTCCTAAACTCGATCCAATAGTTGCTTACAACTATTTTATTGCCCTTATCAAACAGCAGAATCAACACGAATTTCAACCCTTTTACCATCAGCGCACACTGAACGAGTTACAAAATCTAATCGATAGGCTTGAAAAGATATCTTTCGACTCCGAGATAGTGGCTCAGTTAAAGGTATACTACCATCTGAAGAATGTAGAGAAGGAATACCTTATTAGTCGAATGGGCGATTATGATTTCCTTACTAAGCCCTCAGTTGATTTCATATCTCAGTACTACTCTCAGAACCCTCCCTCAAAGCAGATTGCCATAAACGTTTCCATGTTATTTTCAACATTTAAGCGATATGATGAGGCCCAAGCAATTCTGGAGCCCTATGTTCTTTGTACTTTCCCCTGTAATCAATCGCTTATGCTTTACCTTAAATACTTTTATGCTAACCCTAAGGTAAAGCAGAACACCGACTTTTATCAGCTACTAAAAGATGCTGCTGATATACTATCGGCAGCAGAATGGTGCAGCTTATTTAATGGGGAATGGCCTATTAACATGCAACTTAACGACCATGAACCAATCCACATTATGTACTGCAAAATGTGCAACGAGAATTAGTTTGAACTCACTAGTATTGAACATTTAGGGTAATTTTGGGTTGACTTTTATGCTATATATTTGTAATTTGCTGATATTATTTACCGAATATAGTATGATAAAAACTCATATATTTTGAGTAGGAATATAGTGTACTGCTGAGACAAGATTTTAAGTTTCAAGTTATATAAATATAAATATCAATAAAAATAATTGTTATGGACAAACAGAGAATGAGTGAAAATGCGAAGAAAAGCATCGATGATCTTTTCTTAAAGATTGAAGAACTTGAAAATAAGAGGGACAAAGTTAGTGGCGAACTTAGGATTAAGTTTGATAAGGTGATTACTGATCTTAAACATGAACGTGATAAGCTTAATGCAGACTTTGATAAATTTCAAAAATCAACAGAAAAGGAATGGGGAAAACACAAAGAAACTTTTGATGAGAGTATGCATTCTTTTAAGGAAGGTTTTAATAAATTAGCCTCCTTTTTCAAAAATGAGAACAAGTAAATTATGGTCAACTAAAATTACGAAGTAAATATGAAGTTAAATAGAATTGGAAGATGGGGTATGTCCTCATTGGGTGGAATACTGGTTATGCTTTTTGGGTTTATTGCTCTTATTATTCCTAACCTAGCCATTAAAGCACTTGCTGTGTACTTTGCATTGGCAATTTTAATCGGTGGTATTGTGCTTACCACCTTTGCAATTCAGTACCGAAAACTTACTCCAAACTGGAAGTCGAGACTTTTTGAAGGTATAGTAAGTCTAATTCTGGGAGTAGTTATTATTCTCAACCCCGAGTCGGCGGCGGCTTTCTTGATGATCATCATTGGTGCATGGGCTGCCTTTATTGGATTGGTTTTTATTGGTACCTTTTTCGCAAGAAAAGTATCGCAAATGATTGATGTACTTAACCTAACAACTGGTGCTATATCACTAGTATTGGGTGCTATAATAATTTTTAACCCATTTGGAAGCTCCAGGTTTCTTGTAATTCTTATTGGCATTTATGCAATTATTTATGGAATACTTACTATGGTATTCTCATCGAAAATTGCAAATCATACCAAGGAGTAACTTTTCAGTAACCATAGATTTACCTATACAACAAAGCCTGCCAATTGGCAGGCTTTGTACCTTTCTCTTTATTTAAAATACCCAAACCCTATTCTAAATCTTTTTACGAAATTGAAATTTGACGTGCAGGTTTCTCTTTTGCCTCTTCGCGCTTTGGTACGCTTATTTTTAGGATACCTTCTTTATAGGTTGCCTTAATCTTATCACCATCCGTACCCTCGGGCAATGAGAAACTGCGTTTAAATGAGGTGTAGCTAAATTCTCTACGCATAAACTTTTCTCCTTCAACTTCATTCTTAAGCTCCTTCTCACTTGAGATAGTAAGCGTATTGTTGTCTACATCAACCTTAAAGTCTTTCCTGTCAAGGCCAGGTGCAGCCAACTCAATCTGATAATCATCTTTCGTCTCAACAATATTAACTGCAGGTAGTGTTCCCGTGTTGGTATCGCTGATTAAGCTAGGACGAAAATCATCGCCAAAGAAAAGATCTACTAAACTTGGCATACTTGTTCCTCTTGTTCTTAGCATTGGAATCATAATTAAACCCTCCATATTTTAGTTAAACATCTATTAAACAATAATTGTGTAATTAATTTCACTCGATATGTATCAATCAAAATGCCAAAGGGATTTACATGCCATAATGACTGCTTATACTGAAATAAAATGCCATTATGGCGCTGGAGGCTTATGTAGTACTGATATAATGGCAATTTTAGAGAAGATTCAGAATATCTCTTTTAACTGATAAAGAGATAAGTATGATAAACCCTTTTTTGATTAGCCAATTATGAGGTATATTTACTACATCAATCTATAAAAACAAGTTTGGTTAAAGGAGAGATAACCAATAGGTTTACAACTACTTATAAACAAACACAGAATATTGAAAGGAACCGTATGCAAACATTCCTACATCTTGTTGCCAACGATTTGCAGAACCGCTTTGGTGATAGCATTTCTAATGTTACCCTAGTTTTTCCTAGCCACAGAGCAGGCCTATTCTTTAACTCTTACCTTGCCGAGCTCCTAAATAAACCTGTATGGTCGCCCCAAACAATAACGCTAAGTGAGCTTATGCAGCGTATTGCCAATTTAAAAACAGAGGATAGCTTTAAACTGGTCACCAAACTATACAGCATCTATAATAAGATAAAAGGAACTAACGAACCCTTTGATAATTTTTACTACTGGGGAGAGGTGATGCTCGCCGATTTTGATCAGGTTGATAAATATCTAGTTGATCCGAAACAACTCTTTGGAAATATTAAAGATCTGAAAGAGATTGAGGAAAAATTTGGTGGATTTACGCCTGAGCAAGCTGAAGCCCTAAGCAGTTACCTTGGTGTAATGGAAAGAAGCGACGACTCCGAAATTAAAAAGAACTACCTCAGCATTTGGGATAAACTATACGAAATTTACAAACAGTTTTGGATCGAGTTAGAGAAAGAGGGTGTGGCATACGAAGGAATGATCTATCGGAAATGTGCTCAGATACTTGATGATGCAATCTCTACACCCGATATTCCCACGCCAATAGCGTTTATTGGATTTAATGCCCTTAACGAGTGCGAAAGAAGCCTTTTTAGTAGATGCAAAACCATGGGCAATGCACTATTTTACTGGGATTATGATCCTACATTTATTGAGCGGTCTGAGAATGAGGCTGGGCTCTTTATTCGAAAGAATCTAAGCCAGTTTCCCAATGCGCTTGGTGGTGATGCTTTTGAGACATTAAATCGACCCAAAAAGAACATAAAAATGATTGCTGCGCCATCAACCGTGGCGCAAACAAAGTTAATACCCAAGATTCTTGATGAGATAGTGACACAGGGCGGAAAACTCGATATTTCATCGGCCATTATTTTTCCAAAGGAAAACATCCTGCTCCCTGCCCTACATGCTATACCGCCAAGTGTTGAGTCACTTAATATCACCATGGGATATCCGCTAAAGGAAACACCCGCATTCAGCCTTGCCGAATTTCTTGTTCGCTTACAAATAAATGCAAACACCAATTCCGAAGGTAAAGCCCGTTTTTACCACCGAGATGTTATTGCTATTCTTAATCATCCATACATTAGACTTTGCGAACCAAACCATGCATCAGAACTTTTGCTGGACGTTAAGAAGGGGAATAGGATTTATCCCATTATAGATGAACTTGCTCGAACACCGCTTTTTAGTAAAATCTTCACCCTTCAACCCGGCGCAAAGCCTTTAACCAGCTACATTCTTTCCATTTGCAGTGGCGTAGCCCAAAATATCTCACAAAAGGCAAGCGCAAATGATGAAAAACAGCTGCGGTTGGATCTTGAATTCCTTTTCACACTTCATAAAAGCCTAACCCGCTTGGGTGATGTACTTAAAGGGATAAGCATTGAGATATCGCATAGAATTTTTCTGCAATTGCTCCGAAAAGCATTTAATCAGGAAAGGGTTTCGTTTAGCGGCGAACCATTAAGCGGCTTACAGGTTATGGGCTTTTTAGAGTCGAGGGCGCTCGACTTTGAGAATATCATTATCCTCTCGTTTAACGATGAAGTAATACCTGGCAAGAATCTTCCTGTATCGTTCATTACTCCATCGCTTCGGGTTGCCTTTAATCTGCCCAACTATAAGCACCACGATGCTATTTACGCATACTATTTCTATAGGCTAATGAATAGGGCAAAAAATATCTATTTGGTTTACAGTAGTAGGACTGAGGGCCTATCTAGAGGCGAAAAAAGTCGATTTGCCCTGCAACTTGAAATGGAGCAACTATATGGTAAAACTCAAAGCGTAAATGTTGCCTACAATATTTCGCTTACACCAAATCAGCCCATCGAAATACAGAAAACCGATGAGGTAATGGAGGCTCTATTGCGCAACCTCAATCGCAAAGGAAAAGGAGTAACGCTATCACCCAGCGGTTTAACCTCATTCCTAACCTGCCCACTACGGTTTTACTTTAGGTATGTAGCGGACCTGTACGACGAGGATGAAATTACCGAGGAGGTTGGTGCTTTGGAGTTTGGCCGTATTATTCATGGAACCATGGAAGAGCTATACAAAGAGCACTCGGGTAAAAGTGTTAGTGGCGATATGATTGCGAGCATTATGGATAAACCACATTACATTGAGCAAACTCTCGACAGAGTTTTTAGTGAAGAGTTTTTCAAGAGCCCTGTTGTCTCTAACGACAACCTATCGGGACGAAATCGGTTGGCACGGAATGCAATGCTCCACATTATTAAAAAGATGTTAAAGCTCGATAAGCAAAGGGCTCCGTTTACCCTAATAAGCCACGAGCTAAGAGTAGAGATGAGCATCCCCATCGTATCATCAAAATATACAGATTCCATAATGCTTGGAGGTTTTGTTGATAGAATAGAACAAAATCATGGTAGTATTTGGTCAATTGACTATAAAACAGGTAATGCCAAAGATAAAGGAGTATTTGAAACAGTAGACAATCTCTTTGACAGCGGTAAGGTTGATAAATACAAAGAAGTTTTTCAAACATTTTGTTATAGTCTTGCGCTATCTGAAGTTTATCCTGGCCTACCAATAAGGCCAATGCTATGGTTTGTTAAAACAGCGAAAACGGCTGATGACTTTAGTATTAAGCAAAAAGAGAAGCGAACCAATACTCCCATAAAAGACTTTAAGGATTTTAAGGATGATTTTAAATTACAATTAAGCGATTTGCTTAATCAGATAATGGATAACTCCATACCTTTTACCCAAACTGAAGATTTGAACAAGTGTAAAAACTGCCCCTTTACAGCCATTTGTGGGAGGGACTAGTCTATCGGAGCCTGAGATTCTCGAAGGCTCCAATGCTCAGTTTCCTAACAATCACATAAGTCTTCGAGAACCTCAGACTCCGAAAACATACATACCCCGACCCCACTCGGGCCTTCGAGTGCCTTAGGCTCCAGTTTATCGATATTGATTTCGTTATTAAAATTTTAAAAGCGAGAATTGTTTGGCTGAATTGCCCTTTTTGCTTAACTTTATTTATGAAATCATAATACATCCATTTCTTGATGAAAAAGCGAATAAAGATCCCATTAAAAAATGCTGTGGGTATGCTTGGTGGATACGCCAAGGATCGCATAGTTGAGCAAATTAGGCTAATTGCATTTATTATCATTTACCTCGTTGCTTTTCAAATGATCATTTTAAGGGTACCCCTTTCTAATGCATTATCTCTTGCAGGCGGCATTGGTTTAGTGGTTTTTGGTTTAGCATTCTTTCTTGAGGGGTTAATACTAGGACTTATGCCCTTAGGTGAAAGAGTTGGCGTTAAACTGCCCGTAAAATTCGGGATACTATTTATAGCAATTTTTGGAGTATTCCTTGGCTTTGGTTCAACCGTTGCAGAGCCTGCAATTAGCTCATTACGCAGTGCCGGTGCTGGAGTTACCGCATGGGACGCACCAATGCTTTACATGCTACTTGAACGTTACACGCAAGCCTTAGTTTACAGCATAGGTGCGGGTGTTGGTATAGCAGTAGCCTTGGGAATGTTCAGATTCTACTACCAACTATCGATAAAGCCATTTATCTACACCATTATTCCTATTGCCCTAACACTTTCAGTGTTATTGTCATTTGATGAAACATTACGTTCAATCATCGGATTAGCTTGGGATTCGGGAGCAGTAACAACTGGTGCGGTAACAGTACCCCTTGTACTTGCTATGGGAATTGGCGTATCGAGAGCAGCGAGTAAGAATAAAGCATCGGGTGGAGGTTTTGGGGTTATAATGCTTGCCTCGGCCCTTCCTGTACTTAGCGTGCTAATTCTTGGAATATCACTCCGTTCGTCTTCACCAGGAATAACAACTGAAGATCACTTTTTTTCTAAGGAGAATAGAGAGTATGCACTTAAACTTTTTGATGATGAGAGTGCTATTCTAAACCATGCTTTCACGAGAGGAAGTGAGGTTGGTAGGAAATCGTTTTTTGCTGATGATGAACTATACTATAATAAGCTTAATCAACTTGCCAACAATCCTAAGGTATTAAAGGAACTGCTTGGTAGCATGTCTTTTGATGCGTGGTTAAGCAAGAAAGCATCGGAAACCGAACGAAAATATATTGCCTCGGTAAAAACGGAACCATTAGATGTGGTATCGGGCATTCCCGTTTCCACTGTACTTAAACAAGAATCGAAAATTGCACTGCAAGCCGTTATACCACTCACACTCTTGCTACTGCTTGTACTACTTCTATTTCTTCGTGAAAAACTTCGCTATAAAGATGAGTTTTTTCTAGGCATTGCGTTTACGCTAGTGGGCATGATACTCCTAACCTCTGGAATTCGATTAGGGCTAGGACCACTGGGTGGCCAAGTTGGTGCACAATTACCGCGAGCATTTAGCAGGGAGGCTAAGTTTATTGATAGCAAGATGATTACCCCATTTGATACAACAATTGTTTTTAGCACAATAGCACTAGATGGGACAAAAAAGCAATTTTTTAATCTTACCGAAGAGAGTGGAACGAAAGTGGTTGAGTTTGAACCAAAAAACTACGATAAAGTAAATAATATATACGAGTATGTGATAAAACGACCGCCTTTACTGGGGCCAAACCTTACTATATTGGGAATTCTCCTTGTCCTTCTTTTTGCTTTTGGAATGGGATTTGGGGCAACAATGGCTGAGCCTGCACTTAACGCACTTGGTATTACGGTTGAGGAATTGACGGTTGGAGCCATAAAACGTTCGCAAATACTATATGTTGTTTCTCTGGGAGTTGGAATTGGTCTTGTGCTGGGCGTATTAAGAATACTTTACGACATACCCCTTATTTGGCTTATTTTACCAGGATACCTTATTCTTTTGCCCTTAACCTACTTTAGTGAGGATGAATTTTCATCAATGGCATGGGATTGCGGAGGTGTTACCACAGGACCAGTTACTGTACCATTAGTGCTGGCAATGGGACTCAGCATTGGAGGAGAACTTAACGTTGTCGATGGCTTTGGAATTCTAGCCTGCGCATCTCTTATGCCAATTATTACGGTGCTAACCTTTGGACTCATAACTCGAGCACGTCAAAAACGAATTGTTAACGCATCAATAGAGAACGACGATGAATAGAGATAACGCCAAATCAGAAAAGAGTTTTTCCCCGTCGAGAGCCGTTTGGAAAACTCAACTCGATAAGGGAGCTCACGCTCCGCATAGGGTGAGTAGAATTACCTGTATCGCTAATAAGTTATTTAGCGACAAGATTGTGGAACAGGTCTTTAAGCTGGAAATCAATTCCATATTTGGTGAGACCGGGCGAACAGCCAGAGAATTTATTACCCCCAGAAGTTTAGGGCTACCTGGGTCAACCATTAAGTTAGAGAGTACGCCTGTAGATGTTTTTAGGTTTACTGTACAGCGAAAACAGGCTCGCATGGTAATGGACTATCTTGTGAGAGTAGGTAATTTCAATATACCGGGGAGAGGCACAATATTCTCACAAGATTTGATTGAATTCACAAAAAAAGAGCCAAAATTTATTGATTTCGATGGGGTTGATGATGTTGCGCACGATATACCCTATCTCCAGAAATTATCTTATGTAATTTGTGTACTTTCTGTTCCGGGTAGTGGCGAAAAACTAGCCAAAGTTGCCCTTGACTTAGGCATATGTGTTCCACTAATTACACACGGAATTAGTAACGATTTACGCGATCAGATGGGATTAATTAGGATTACCATTCCACCAGAAAAAGAGGTAGTTCACCTAATTACACCTGAGCAGGATACTGAAAGTATAATTAAACTTCTGCTCGAAGAAGGGAGACTGAATAAACCTGGTCGTGGTTTTATTTACCAAACCCCCATAAGTTATGGCTTAATTGACACCCGCATGCGAGTGGGCAGGCAACAATATGCGGCCAGTATGGAACAAATTATTGCAGCCATTGATCAGTTAAAGGGAAACACCATGTGGCGCAAACGCCTTGATACATCGGATGTTAATTCCATTGACCAACAACTATGGTTACCCAATGATAATTGTGAGATTTCGGTTATCTCAGATGAGGATACTGAAGATTTACTCAAACTCGCAGGGATGAATGCAGGGGCTACTGGTTCAACAGTATCTCGATTAAAAATAATTACGTCAGGGGCTAAAGAGCAAAAAGCTTCATCGTTAGTGCAGAGTACTTTTAGCGTATCGGCCGAAAAAACCAATGACGTTGTTGATGCGCTGCTTGAGCATAGCGCTGTTGGCATTAAGGCATCGGAAAGACTTCAAGTTTTGGACTCGCCCGCTGCGTATATCCATACATTCTAATTTCAATTTAATATATTAAAACCGACCAAGACTTAATGCTTGGTCAGTTTTTTTTGTGGAAGGTAAAAGCATATAGGTTATCAAATCTTCTAATTATTCACCTTACGAATCATAAGTAAAGCAATTATATTAAAGATTTCAAGTCGACCTAATAGCATATTTAGGGTAAGAACAAATTTGCCGAAACTAGGTAAGGAAGAGAAATTGGAAAGCGAGCTAACCTCACCAAAGCCAGGGCCAACATTACCAATAGTTGTAATTGAAGCGCTAAATGCAGTGAATAAATCTACATCTAAAAAGGTTAAAATAAGGGTTGTGACAAAAAAGGTGAATATGTAAAGTACTATAAAAACAAGGGTAAGAGCCTCTAACTGCTCGCTTACAGGTCGTCCATTAATTTTTATTGCCACAATGGCCCGAGGGTGCTGTAAAAGTTTGAGTTGTTTTTTTACCGATTTAAAAAACAGATAAATACGGTCAAACTTTAATCCGCCTGACGTTGAGCCCACCATTGCGCATTGAATGGTAAAATAAATAAGTATAATATGCGTAAATGCAGGCCAATGCGCACTATCAGCAGTTGCAAAACCAGTGGTTGAACTTAAAGCAATTACCTGAAATGCTCCATACCTAATTGAGTCCCAAAAACTGTAGATCCCAGAGATGTATAGTTTAGCCGATACAAGAACAATTCCTATTCCAATAATAGCCAAAAATGCTCTTACTACAGGCGATTTGAATATATTTTCAGATTTAAAGGTTAAGGTACCATATAACAAGCCGAAATGGATACCCGAAAGAATCATAAAAAACATAATTATTGTTTCAATAACTGGGCTATTGAAACCAGCAATACTTAGGTTTTTAGTGGAAAAGCCACCGGTTGCAATGGTAGAAAACGAATGATTTATAGCATCGAAAATACTCATACCTGCCAATGTGAGTAGGATGGTTTGGGTAACGGTGAGCCCTACATAAACGATAATGAGTATATGTACAATTTTACGCGCTTTGTACCGAAAGTTTAGCTTTGATAATTCACCCATTTCGGCGTTAAGCAGAGTAAATCTGCTGCTTGTAGAATGTGGAAGAATAAGTAGAACGAATGTTATAACACCAACACCCCCTATCCAGTGGGTTGACGATCGCCAGAATTGTAATCCCTTTGGTATTCCCTCAATATCGATTAAAACCGTTGACCCAGTTGTGGTAAAACCTGAAACACTCTCGAACCATGCGTTTATCAAACTGAATTCTCCTCCCCACATTATGTAGGGCAGCATTCCAATTGTACATGCAATAATCCAACCCCCAACAACAATAACTAATCCTTCCGAAAAACTTATATCATCATGGCTTTCAACAAAGATAAAAGGGAAAATGCCAAAAATGGTACAGATTAAACCGCTAAAGAGAAGAGGAATGGCCGATGTTTCTGAATACAAAAAGGATATTGCTGCCGAAAGCATTAGGAATACAGCATTGAATAGCAATATGTAGCCAATAAACTTTATAATTACCTCTTTACGCATTGTTAATTTTTAGGTTCTTGCAATTTCACTAGTCTAGTAATAAGATTATTAACTTCATTCTCTATTTTCTTAATCTCATCCTCCGATTTTAAGTTTGAGCGTAGTTGTTTTTCATGTGGATGAAATGTTCTTATCGCATCGGAAAGAGAACTGAGAGGTAAAATGTAATATTTTGAAATAAAGAAACTAAGTATCATTGAGAAAATAAGTGAACCAACGATTGCCACAATTCCTGGCATTATTGCTCGATGTGATTTATCCTTTAAAATCGTTGCCTCATTGTACATGCTATTTTGGTTTAACCCCATTAAATCATTAATGGAATGTTTTACTGCAATAAATGACTGGTAAACCTCATCGTGATACCAGTTTATAGCCTTTATATTATGCTGTTCGTTAAGTGTTAATAGTAATTTACTCTGTAAAAGATTATAGCGGTTCTCAATCTCATCAACATGTTCTTTCTCATTCGTTTCAGTAATATTATTCTTTGCAGTTTTTAAAGCGCGAGCAAAATCTACCTCGGAAGAACGAATAATTTTCCTACCCTCCTCTTTTTCTCCCAATAGGTACATCAGAATTCCACTGTCATTCCGTTCCAATGCTTCAAGCATCGTTTTTGTGGCTTCGATGGTTTTGTAATTATCCTCAATTAGTGCGTTAACCGACCTGCTGAGTTTTAAGAACTCAATAACGGACACAGTTCCTGCAACTACAAGCAGAGTACTTAGTAGCATAAAACCTGCTAATATTTTAATTTTCAAACTCTTAATCATACTTTAGGCTGGGGTTTTAAATAAATTGGTACTGCAAATTTATATCAAAAACGACCTAATTATTCTATTGAATTGTTTTTTTGGTCAAAAATAAAAGGGGCGCAAAACCTTAAGTTTTGCACCCCTTTCAAAAATCTATTAAAAGACGTTATGCTTTATCTAACTCAGCAGTAAAGTGTCTCATTATTGGGGCTTCCCAAACTATTTTCAGACCAGATTTAATAGTATTTCGCCTATCAAATACATTTTTAAGTGCAACAGCAATTACATCCATATGGTTATTGGTGTATGTGCGGCGTGGTATAGCAAGGCGAAGGAGTTCCAATTTTGGATAGCGGTTTTCGCGGGTTTCAGGATCACGGTCGGCCAAAAGGGCGCCAATTTCAACACCTCTAATACCTGCTTCGAGATAAAGTTCAATGGCTAGGGTTTGCGCACGGAAATGCTCCTTTGGCACATTGGGCAATACCTTGTTGGCATCAACAAAAATAGCATGTCCACCTGCTGGCGACTGGAATGGAATACCAAACTCTTTAAGCCTTTCACCTAGGTATTCAACTTGCTTAATACGGGTTTCAAGGTATTCAAATTCGGTTCCCTCGTCAAGACCAACTGCCAATGCATTCATATCACGGCCAGCCATGCCACCGTAGGTAATATACCCTTCAAACATAATATTGAAGGTAGAGCAATCTCTCCAAATCTTCTCCGATCTCATTCCAATAAAGCCACCAATGTTAACAATAGCATCTTTTTTGCTACTCATGGTCATCATATCGGCATACGAAAACATCTCCCTAACAATTTCCTTAACGGTTTTCTTTTCGTAACCCTTTTCGCGAACTTTAATAAAGTATGCATTCTCTGCAAAACGAGCAGAGTCGAATAACACTGGTTTTTTGTGCTTATCGGCAACACGCTTCACTTCACGAAGGCACTCCATTGAAACAGGCTGACCACCAGCAGTATTGTTGGTAATAGTTACAATAATGAAAGGAACTTTGGCTGCATTCTCAGCCATATATTTCTCCAACTTCTCAATATCAACATTACCCTTAAATGGGTGGTATGCCTCAGTATCACTGGCAATGTCAATGGTTAAGTCAACTGCATGTGCTTTCCGAAACTCAATATGACCCTTTGTGGTATCAAAATGCGAGTTACCAGGGATATAATCGCCCTCTTTAACCAAAGCCGAGAAAAGAACATTCTCTGCAGCACGGCCTTGGTGAGTTGGCATAAAGTACTCGAAACCTAAAATGTCTTTGATCGCTTTTTTAAGGTTGTAGTAAGATGATGACCCAGCATAGCTCTCATCGCCAAGCATCATTGCACTCCACTGACGGTCGCTCATGGCTCCTGTTCCTGAATCAGTAATCAAATCGATAAAAACCTGATCACTTTTTAGGCTAAACAGGTTGTAATTAGCCTTTTTAATCCATTCTTCGCGCTCTTTCCGAGTGCTCCTTTTGATGGTTTCAACCATCTTAATCTTATACGATTCTGCAAATGGTAATTCCATAGCAATAATATTTAATTGTGATACAATATGTTAGTGAAAAAAATAAAACGAAGTTGGCTAAAGTTTTAGCCACTAAAAGTGAAAGGTATCGCGTTTTTTGATATAGCGATATACGTGATTGGCAAGTATCGATATTACTTTAAACTTCTTCATTATCTTTTGAGTAATATGCCGCAAATATACAGAAAATTTATTTAGCATAAAAGAAGCGGTATACCTTTTAACCTAAGTGATTTTAGCTGTTAACCTGGCACATAATTGCAGAGCAGTATTAGTGAAACTCCGAACCATTTTGGTTCATCATTTGTATTTTTCTGGGACAATTACTTTTTAATCAGCCACTACCAACTAAGATTCCTAGCATGGTTAAACATGCTTAAATATGCTTAAAATGGGTCTGTTTTGCGTAATTAGCCAAACTCAACCCAAGTGGTTTAAAGTTTATTCGTGGTCGAAATTTTATCGCTATTCAATTTTTATCCTGATAACTAATACTTTGCTTGAGAATACTGGATGCTTGTTGCTTCTGTATACAGCAAAAAAACATCCTGCAAGGTCTTATAAAACCGCTGCTCTGTGTGCTAGTTTTCCATCTAGTAATATCGACTATAATACCTTAGCCAATGCAAGCGCTAAAATTATTAAACAGACTGACGGTAACAAATCTATTGCATACGCTAAGAGGAACTATATAGGACTAACATTTAAAAAAATGCTGATAATATTTGAAACATACAAAAGACTTCATACGTTCGACAATTTTGAAGGAATTAGTATTAATTTCTCAATTGTTCAACATATTAGCTAAAAATAGAACAAAACAAGATAAGACAAAGGCATAACATTTTGTTTTGCATTACCTTTAGCAAAAATGGTACGTAACATGAATTCAAAAGGCAACATTCTTTTAGTTGACGACTCGGAGGCATTACTTAAACTAATTTCGAGTTTTTTAGAGGCCGAAAATTACACCCTGTTTACACATGGTAATGGCGAAAAAGCCCTAGAGTTTTTGGAAAACAATACTCCCGACCTAATACTACTCGACCGCACAATGCCTGGAATGCAAGGCATTGAGGTTTGTAAGCACATAAAGCAAAATAAAAAGTTACATAATATCCCCATAATATTTCTCACAGCAACAAGCGATGTTAAGTCAATTGTTGAAGGTTTTCAGGCAGGTGCCGTTGACTATATAACCAAACCATTCCAAAAGGAGGAATTAATTGCCCGAGTACACTCACATATTGAACTCTATCAGATAACTCAAATCCTCAACGAGCAAACAAAAGTACTAACAGAAAACGAAAAAAGTTTAAAGCAGATTAACGCCACTAAAGACAAGTTTTTTTCAATTATTGCACACGACCTAAAAAATCCATTAAACAATATCTTGCAGCTCAGCAATCTGCTTAAAGAAAACTACTCGTCGGCTAGCCACAGCGAAAGCAACCTAGATGAAATTATAGCCCACTTAACAGCAACTGCCGAAAACACCACCGAACTTCTGGCTAATCTTCTAGACTGGGCTCAGTTTCAGGTAGGACATATTAAATATAGTCCACAGAAACTATTGTTTACAAGCATAAATAAGCAATGTTTTGACCTACTCAGCAGTACAGCCTATGCAAAAGGCATAACCCTAGAAAGTTCAATTCATGATTCAATTCACGTTTTTGCGGACGAAAATATGACACTAACCCTGCTTCGAAATCTTATATCAAACGCAATAAAATTTACCCCCAAAAAGGGGACTGTTAAGGTTAGCGCAATTAGGAAAGATAAAATAATTAAAATTTGCGTTAGTGATACTGGTGTTGGAATTGCAGAAGAAAGATTAGATACCATTTTTCTGGTTACCAAATCAAAATCAACATACGGAACAGACGGGGAACATGGCACTGGGCTAGGTTTAATACTCTGTAAAGAGTTTGTAAACAGACATCAAGGAGATATTTGGGTAGAATCGGAACTCGGCAAGGGTAGTCAATTCTACTTCACGCTACCTAGTGCCTAAGCATGATACTAAATTCGCTTTAATCGCATACCCGCTAAAACATAATTTTGCACTTCTAAAATTTTCAATATTCCCTTCCACATGCTTTAATTTCTTGTATTTTGCCGTCTAGCCAAGTTGCCCCTGACTAATTCGATGTTGTGGGTTGATGTAATTTCAACATCTTATAAAACCGACAGCCCCAGCATACTAGCACACCTAAAAAGAAAGTAAGGCTCACCAGTTTACCGCAATACTTCAAACCGCGTTGGACCAAAAAGCCTTACTCTTTTGTAAACATAAGTTTAAATTACATTGAAATGCAAATAAAACGCCATTAAAATAACACCAGAGATTGTGGGTTAATGTAATTTCAAGGTTGTATAAAACTATTGAAATCATAGGGTAATATCAACTATTTTGAGGAATAAAATATTCACAAAACATTTAATTGAAAATAATGGATATATTTGGTTACCCTAAAATATAATTTTGGCTTATGGGGTATTTAAAAACAATACCTCTAGGTTGTCGCCAAGTGTAGAAAGACAGTAAGGAAATTGTGAACAACCCATTCATAAATCACTAAATTTAAAATAACTCGTGGAATTTAAAGATTATTATAAAACGCTGGGAGTCAGTAAAAATGCGACCGCTGAGGAGATTAAAAAGGGATACCGGAAGCTGGCACGTAAACACCATCCCGATGTAAGTAAAGATCCTGAAGCTGAAAAGAATTTCAAGGAGATTGGTGAAGCCTATGAGGTACTTAAGGATCCGGAAAAAAGGAAGCTATACGATCAGTATGGATCGGATTGGGAAACGGGCAAACAGCGAGAAGAATATCAGAAGCAATACCAGAGCGGTGGATATGGAAGCAACTTTGGTTTTGAAGGAAGCTTTGACACTAGCAGAGAGTACAGCGATTTTTTTGAAACGCTTTTTGGAAGTGCCCGGCAGAAAGGTGGTTTCCATCGCCAACAATTTCAGCAGAGAGGTGAAGATATTGATGCATCCATAAAAATACCTATAATGGATGCTTTCCATGGAGGTACCAGACGCATCAACTTTACAATTCAATCTGTTGCAAATGACGGAAGAGTCACCACCATACCCAAAAACTTGAATGTTACTATTCCCAAAGGAATCAGAAGTGGACAAAAGATTCGCCTTGCTGGTCAGGGATCGCCGGGTTACAATGGTGGTGAAAACGGAGATCTTTTTATCAAGATCGAGTATGAAAAAGACCCAGTATATTCAGTTGAGGGGGCCGATATTTATGTGAATTTGCCTGTGGCACCCTGGGAAGCCGCACTTGGAGCCACCATTACAATGCCATCACCCGGAGGAAATATAAAGTTGAAGCTGCCTGCTGATTCATTTCAGGGAAAAAAACTAAGATTGAAAGGAAAAGGAATACCCGCAAAACCACCAGGAGATCTTTATGTAGTTATTAATATTTTACTCCCGCCTGCAAACAATGAAAAGGCGAAAAAAGTGTACGAACAAATGAAAGACCTGAATTTTAATCCACGAATTAATTTTGGAGGATAGTGCCATGAGCAATCAAATAGAGAAAGTTTACGAAGGAGTAGTTGTTGATGACGATGAATACATCAGCCTCATTCATTTGTGCCGATACTGCAATCAATCCCAGGAAGAGATAGTTGAACTTGTAGACGAGGGTATTCTTGAACCCATTGGTAGTTTAAAACATGAATGGCGTTTTAATTATAGTGCTATCACACGTGTTAAAAAAGTAAGGCGTTTACAAAAGGATTTTGAGTTTGAACTTTCAACTTCCGGATTAGTCATTCACTTGCTAGATCGCATTGAAGAGTTGGAATCTAGGCTTTTTAACCTCGGTTGTTGAACTTAATTTGGATTCTAAATTCTTTATTGCATCAATTCAAATTATTGCCCATACTATTCAGCGGACAAATTCCAACAACGTAACACAACATTGCATAAAAAACAGTTAGGTAATATAGAAAATTAACCGCTACTGGCTACTATTCTCATAACAACCTTTAAAAATGACTCCAACCGATAATAGGTTAAATTCTCTACAAAAAAAGCTGGAAGACCTGATTGAAAAGCAAACAGAATTTTCTCGCGAAATAGATGAGTTAAGGTGCGAAATTAGAGCTTATGGTGAAAAGCCCATTATTAAGGATGAGATTTCTGAACATGTTCAGGGGAAGATAGTCGAGACAAGTGAAACGAGAGAGCTCAAATATCCAGTTAAGCCCACTCCCACTGATAATACCCAAGATTATGGTAAACCCAAACGGAGCCTTGAGCGCTTTATTGGCGAGAATTTAATTAGTAAAATAGGAATTGTTATAACCATTATAGGCGTAGCAATTGGTATTAAGTATGCCTTTGAACATCAGTTTGTAAGTCCTTTAATTAGGATAATTATAGGTTATTTGATAGGAATAGTTTTATTAGGCCTTGCCTATAGGCTTAAACGGCAATACGAAAGCTTTAGCGCTGTTCTTCTAAGTGGTGGTTCTGCAATTATGTACTTTATAACCTTTGCCGCTTACAATTTCTATGGACTTTACTCACAATGGTTTGCCTTTGTTTTAATGCTCATTTTTACAGCATTTACGGTTGCAGCAGCACTAAAATACAATAGGCAGGTAATTGCACATATAGGGCTAGTTGGTGCTTATGCTATTCCCTTTTTAGTTGGTTCAGATGAAGGCAAGTATGGAGTTTTATTTGCTTATATGGTAATTATTAACATTGGTATACTAGCCATAAGTATTAAAAAGTATTGGAAATCGGTTTACTTCTCATCGTTGGGATTTACCTGGCTCATTTTTATGGTATGGTTACTATTCAACTATAAACACTCGGAGCATTTTGCAATGGCATCTGGTTTCTTGCTAGGTTTCTTCTTTATCTTTTACTTGTCCTTCTTAATGTTCAAACTTTTAAAAAAGGAATCATTTAGTTTCTCAGATATAATTCTTCTACTCACAAATTCATTCCTATTCTACTTCTTGGGATATTACATACTATCTGAAATTCCGAGCCTTGAACCATATTGCGGTCTTTTTACAATGGGCAATGCCCTATTACATGGTGCCGTTGGGTCCTTGATATTCAGGCAAAAGCAAACTGACAGGAATTTATTCTTTTTCATTTTAGGTTTAGCTCTTGCCTTTTTAACCATAACCATTCCTGTGCAATTGGATGGGAACTGGGTAACCCTCCTTTGGACCATTGAGGCAGCAACACTTTTCTGGATAGGTAGGACTCGGGGTGTTGTTTTTTACGAAAAATTGGCGTTCCCTCTGCTAACAATTGCTTTTGTAAGCATAATTCACGATTGGGGGGTTCAGCTAAGTAATCTGAATAGTGATATCTATGCACCATTCAGTAATATCAACTTCTATTCATCACTTGCAACAACCCTCCTATTTACTCTGATTATAATACTCAGTATTAGCAAAAGATACTCTGTTCCAGAGTTTAAAGCAGCATATTATAAAGGGTTTGCGCAGTATATTTTACCCATAATGTTTGTTGTTATTGCCTATTTTACATTTGGTGTCGAAATCTACAGCTACTGGACACAGCAGTATTCAGCATCGATGACGCTATTTCCAACCGATGACCCTGAAGTGCAAACTCAACTCTTTAACGCTAGTTTACATAGTTACAGAACAATTTGGTTAATAAACTACAGTCTTCTGTTCTTTGGTGTAATATCATACCTAGCATCGTTAAGTAAAAAGAATGTGCAATTGGGTAAAATCCTACTCGCATTAACACTCGTAACCATGGGCATTTTCTTAGGACGTGGACTATACCTTTTTAGCGAGTTGCGTGAATTGTATTTACACCCTGATACTACATTTGAACTTAGTAGAAATTCAATGCATATTGCCATTCGTTACATATCGTTTGCATTTTTAGCCACAGCCGTATTTGGATGCCGAAAACTAATTTCGAGGCATAGTCTCCCGCAAAAAACAACTATTGGCTTTGATATATACATACAAATTGTACTTGTTTGGATTTTGAGTAGCGAGCTGATTAATTGGATGGATTTAACCAAATCGGGGCAAGCACATAAACTAGGACTAAGTATTCTTTGGGGTATCTATTCACTTCTTCTTATAATTATTGGACTTTGGAAAGGGAAAAGGCATCTCCGTATTGGTGCAATTGTGCTTTTGGCTATTACACTGGTAAAACTATTTATTTATGATATTGCCCATCTCAATACGGTTTCAAAGGTAATTGTTCTTCTATCGCTTGGGGTCCTACTCCTAATTATATCTTTCCTTTATAATAAGTATAAGCATTTAATTACCGATGCGAATGATTAAATTTACTATAGCTAAAGAGTTAAGCATCAACCCAAGTAAGAGTGATTTTAATAAAAGTCTTCTTTGGCTGAGGTTAGCCATTGCATGCTGCTTATTGCTATTTGCTCAAGTTGCTATTTGCAGTCCGATTAGTAAAGTTGATACAAGTCTATACCAGATTAAAAAGCACATTGAGATACTTTGCTCGCCCGATTTCTATGGGCGAAGCCCGCTAACAGGTGACGATAAAAAAGCAGCAATTTACATCGATAGTATTTTTACAGCACAAAAACTAAAACCCTACAAAACAGTTCCTACCACTTCTTATAAACAACCATTTAGCATTGTTTGTACAACACCAAAATCGAGCATAATAACCTTCCTAGGAAAAACCTATAACTTTGGTGCCGATTTTATTACACTTGGTACCGAACAAGTTACATTTAATGAGATTAGCGTCGTATTTGGAGGTACAGGAACACCAGAGGAATTGGATATCATTGATTTAAAAGGAAAGGCACTACTAATTCTGACAAACAATCTTAGAGTGGGAGCTCTAAACATTCAGGATATAGCCAAGAGCAAGGACTGTGCACTTGTTATCCTTGTAAACCCAACAAAAACCCAACAATTCGAACAGATATCAAGGCAAGTTAATGTGTTGCAATTTGAAACGACTTACACAATTGCCAACTCAAAAAAATCGGTTCTCACCAGAAGTTTTTCTCCTCTTGCTGATCCTGTTCCACAAATCTTAATTTCGAATCAACTTGCTGGTGCAATTCTTGGAGAGAATCCGCATACGGTTTGGCATAGGATTAACAGAGGTGAAGAGACTAGAGTTCTACCTCCCAGTCTAAAGTTGGGTTTACAGTTTGAAAGACAAATTGATACAATTAATACCCAAAACGTAATTGGATGGATTCCATCATCGAATAATTCGCATAGATCAATTGTTGTATGTGCCCATTTCGACCACCTTGCCCCCCAAGGGCAAGATTGGTACCCTGGTGCTGACGATAATGCATCGGGAACAACCCTGCTTATCGAATTAGCCAAACGGTTTGCAGCAAAGACAAAGCAGGGTGTTGAGTTCAAAAACAATATAGTATTTGCCGCTTTTTCTGCAGAAGAAATTGGCCTACTTGGATCGGAACATTATTCAAAAAATCCACTTTTCCCAATAGATAGCACCATCATAGTATTGAACTTTGATATGGTGGGTAGAGTTGGGAAGCAGGATGGGATTGAAAAAACACTTTTTATAAGCGGTGCTAACAGAATTGAGCGGTTTAGTGAAATCGCCCTGCACGTAAATGCTGATACTTCGCTTTATATTGATTATAAATCGATGGCAGATATAGCCTCCTACCTCCTATCTGACCATTACTACTTCGAACTTAAAGGTATTCCGGCCTACCTTTTAACCACAGGTCTTCATCAAGAATACCACACACCTTTTGATACGCCTGATAGAATATCGTATAAAGGTATAAACGACATTATTAACTATGCACAAAGGTTAATCATTCATCTCGACTCAAATACCAATCAATGGCTCAAAGACTGAGCGCTAAAAGCACGACTACCTTTCACCAAATTCTATATACTCTTAACTTAAAATTTCAATAAGATTACCCTAAGCATAGGTATTCAAGTGTTTTTAGTTGATTATTCCTCTTCCCTTTGTTTGCATTTGAGAGATGAATAATCAACTAAACACTAAATATCATTAGAAAGAAATACTTGCTCGTAGATAAATATTTCTGCCTGGTTCAATGCTAATTGCACCCCGGTTTGTAGCAAGGTGATTAGTGTAACTCACGTTGGTTAGGTTATCTACACCAGCAAATAGTTGAAGGTTTGAAAAGCCTAAGTTGAACTTAACGGAGCTAACAGCCAAGTCGATTCTGTAGTAGCCGTCAGTTGCAATTTCCCCATCAGCAATTTTATCCTGCTTTGCTGCACCTAAAATGCTCGTCTCAATGTTTCCAATTCTATTAAAATTGTAGCGTAAGCCAAACCTACCGCTAAGTGGTGGAATTTGAGGTAGATCTTCTTTTGCTTCGGTGTCTTTACCCCTAACGTATGCACCTGAACCAAATATTACCAAGCCTTTACTAGCCTTGTACTGAAATTTAATATCGGAGCCGTAAAGCATTGCTGAGCTAACATTGGCGTTTATCAATGCTGGAATAGTAACCTCAGTATCCGTTAAGGGACCAGTAGCTATGGTATAGGTGTATTGGCCAGGAGTTTCAACTATCATATTGTTTATCCAGTTGGCAAATAAACTAACTTGCAATATAAAATCTTGTTTCCAAACCCTTAGTCCTAGGTCTGTGGCATAGCCATTTTCAGACTTAAGATTTGGGTCACCAATGCGAACAAGACTACCTAAATCAATATATTTATAGCTCTCTTCAAGCGATGGTGCCCTAAACGAACGGGCAAAGCTGGCCGAGAGATCGATATCGTTCGCTATCTTGTACAGTACACCCGCATTTGCACTCCATGAGTACAATTTTTGCTTACCCGCCTCAAATGTAACATACTGATTGGGTGGCGAATCGTTACGTACACCATTTACTATTAAATAGTCAAGGTTTAAACCTTGCTCATTCTCTGTTTGAATACCATCGGCCCTACCACCAACAATAAGGGTGAGTTTGTCGTCTAGTAAGCGGCTTTCATTCTGTATAAATATCCCTGCTGTTCCAAAAGTAGATTTTGGTGTTGGCGTTTCACCTCGCACCAAATTGTTGGTAGTCATTAAATCTCCTACGGTATTGAAAACTTCTACTTTAATATATTTTTCCCTTTCGGTGTATAGTTTTCGCGCCCAAGCGTCGATACCGGCAATTAGGGTGTTGCTTTCACTAAAATTCCATGTGCTTTGTAATTGGAGCCCGTTTGTTGTATGCTCACCAGTTGGCGTAAAATATTGTGGAGTAGTACGCTTTACCCCAGTAGTTAAAGTTTCATCAGTAAATGTATTTGGATATAGTAATACATCACGAAGAATAAACTGATTGTAATAGCTAAGCTTTAATGATGAGAGTGTTCTGGTGATGTCTGTAATTTCGTAGCTAGCAGAGAAAAGTTGGCGTCCAATATCGCTATATGTTGCTGTTCCTGGGCCTGGAAAGGCAGCTCCGCCAGGAATCCCCACATCGTTTGCCCAGTAGCGTTGGTATTGAGCCTTAAATATCTGATTTTTAAAGGGTTTAAATCCTACACGTGCCGATATATTGTTGGTTGTAAACTGGCTATTGAGTAGTTCCCCTTCAGGCGTTTGAATGTTTTGTGCATCGCTGTATGTACCATTCACTTTAAGGTACCACTTTTCGGCTCCCGCATTAATGTTAGCATAACCAGAGTAACTGCTGTTTGCTGATGCTACTCCAGTAATAACGTTGCCGGATAGATGAGGCTCACTCGAAAAGTATCCATCCTTAGTTATGATATTTACAATTCCGCCCATTGCTCCTGTGCCATAAAGTACCGATTGTGCACCCTTTACCACTTCAACTCGCTCAATATCATTTACATCTATCATTGAGAGTGATGCAGTAAGGTCGTTTGCAGTCTCCACTCTAAAACCATCAACTAGCGTAACAAGCCTATTCTCACCAAAACCTCGAATGTTTATGCTTGTTGCCCAAACACCGTCGCTACCCATTGCAATGCCCGGCTCATTGGCTAGTACGTTGGATAGGGTAATTGCTGACTGGTGCTGATAATCGTATTTACCAACTACGGCAAGGGGTGTTGGCAACTCCTTAATACTACGGTTTACCCTAAAACTCGATACCACAACCTCGCCAAGCGGAAAGGGTTGCGATGAGAGCATAAAGGTATGTTCCCCATCGCTTGTAACACGAATATTTTCTTGCTTTGGAGCATAGCCTATTACGTGTAGGTTTACCTTATAGGTATCGGCAGGCAGATTGAATACAAATTTGCCACTCACATTGGTGATGGCAAAAAAATCTTTCCCCTTGGCATTAGCAGGAATAGCCTGAATAGCCACGCCCTCTATTGTCTCCTGTGAAACGGAGTCAATTACAACTCCCTGTAAACGAAAATCTTGTGAATTAACCCTCTGTGATAATGCCAAGGTGCTAATTACAACCAGTAACCAAATTCTACTCATTTTACATGTTCTTTAAAAGTACCGATTTAACTTGAATGCCTCTTAATCGGCCTAATTGGCCAGTTAGTGAACCAATCTCATCGGTGGTACCCTCAAGAACAAGTGAAATAACACTTTGCCCAGTGCTGCGAGGCAACCCTTGGCGTCCAATAATAATTTGGGAATGTTTCGAGATGATGTCGTTAAGTAGCTGAATGCTTTCACGACCTTCAACAAGAATAAGTGCAGTTCCAACTCTCTTTTCCATCAGAATACCTCCGGATTAGATTGACATTTTGTTTTATAAAACCTTGATTTGGAATGAATTCCTCCTCTCAGTTATAACAACTATAAGTGTTGTTATTCAGATAACAAAAGTATGGGTTATTTGTATTATTGCAAAATGTTTATGAACATATTTTTTAGTTTGGTCTTTTTTTATGTAGTAATTTTAGATTTATTGAGATCACAATACTTTATATAAACATTCAAAAGCCTTTATCTTTCATGATTACATCGAGTTCGTTCCATTTTTTGCCCTTACTGAAATTCGCAGCAAAGCTTGGAGATTCTCTTTCAATAAGCAGTTGATGCATTCCTAGCCTTTTTACTCTTTTTTTCAATATCGCAAATTCCTTATTTTCTTCAGCTACCATCCCTGCATAAATTACAGTAAACCATATATCAGCAACAATACTATCAGCATTGTATGTACTAGCAATATCTGATATTTTAGTTAACAGTTCTTTGTTTATTTTGGAATTGGTGAGCTCATATATCTTCACAAAATCATCATATAGTCTCTTATGTCCATATTTATGGCCTAATTTATCCAATTCAGTAAAGTATTGGATATCTTTTGGTGCAAACCTAGACTCACCCTTTCTGGTTAAATAAACGCACCAATCATCAAAAGAACCTTTGTCAAACTCAATTATGCTACCATCCAAAACTGTTTTTACCAAAGTGGCCATATTATAAAACTAAGAACTGTTTTTTTATAATTGTGGTAACGGATAACGGTATGTAAAGTGCAGGTGATTGAAACATATTTAATTCCGCACGAACGAAGTTACGATAATTTAGGAATTTACCCCCACCCCGCGCGCCTGCATTTTATATACCGTGTGTTACCGCCTGTGGTTTGTTTTTTGCGTCGATTAGTTTCTTGTGAAGGCCTTTCTGTCCGTAAATCCAAAGTCCGCCTAATTCACTCATAATCCACTATTCGGCTTTAGGATTCAGCGGCAGTTAAATATTTTTTCCGCCCGAGGGATTCTTTCCCTAATTCGTTCAAGGGATGATTTAGAATATTCTACCAAATAATTTCTAGCGGGTTAGTCTTAGAAATCCAATGATTAAAATTCAAACGGCTCAAAATTCAATTCAAAATTGGAACAACAAAATTCGGGTTTACAAGGGAAAATCAATCAGGTCATTTTCGAGTTTGATTGAATATATCCCCAAACAACCAATAGTTTTCCTTGCATTGAAAATTGAAATCCTAACCGTTTTCTAACCCGCTTTCTTAAATGTAAAATCTCAAAGAATTCTAAATCAGCCCGCTTGCCTTTCAGTCGTTGAGAGTCGAGCCGAAAAAAATATTTTAAGTCAGCGGATGACAGTCAAAACGAAGCAAAACCAAAATCGTGGAATACCTTGTCAATAAGCGATTTAGTCAATTTACAAGCATTTCTTGACTGTC
>DHQB01000010.1 GCA_002410065.1 Bacteroidales bacterium UBA5349
CGGTTTTAATTGGGGCTAATATATGCCCTTACCAAAAAGAATTTGATTCTTCTCGAAATTATCCAAGGGTTGAAATGGTTTCGGGTATTAAAATTGGAGACAGAGCATTTATTGGAACAGGGCCAAACAAAAACAAAATAGTTATAAACAATATCCGGGAATTCAACGCCATCCTAGAACCTTAATTTTTAAATCACACAAACTATGCAAAAAAACTGCAAGTTCGCTCTTTTTGTATTTCTAGTTACCCTTGCATTCTCAGGCAGTGCACAAAAAAATTTATTCCACTTTGGGGATATCTCCCGATCCGATTTGGAGATGATTGTTTACCAGCCCGATCCCGATGCCAATGCGGTTATTTTATCGGATAGGGGAGCGGCCACACTACATTACATAAGCAATAAATTTCAGATTGAATTTGAAAGAAATGTTAGGATAAAAATATTAAACACCGATGGTTTCGATTACGCCAACATTGAAATTCCCTACCTTAGTGAAGATAGACTAACCAATGTAAGGGCGTGCACCTACAATATATTTAGCGACAGCATTGTAGGAACTCCCGTAAACCCCAAGGAGTTTATCAAGGACAAATCGAGCAAATACCATAAAACCCTTAGGATTGCATTTGCCAATGTAGCGGTAGGCTCAGTAATTGAATACCAGTATAAGCATACTACAGAGTATGTTTACAGGTTTATCCCCTGGGAATTCCAGGCTGAAATCCCTACCCAACTTTCTGAGTTTACCGCTGAGTACAACGATTTTTTTATATACAACACCCTAATTAAGGGCGATGCCACATCAATAACAAAACACACAACAAAGAAAGATGCCTACGTGGGCGAATACCGAACAGGTGCCCAGATTCTTCGCTGGGTTGGCAATAATATTCCCGCTTTTGAGCGCGAGCCATACATCACAGGAATAAAGGATCATTTTATAAAAGTTGATTTTGAACTGGCAGGAACCAACTTCCCAGGAAATTCATACCAAGTACTTACTCCAAACTATAAGGATTTGCCAGAAAAGGTGCTTAAAAGAAAAGACTTTGGGGAAGCCTTAAGGAATACTGGGTTTTTGGATAAAATCAGCAAGAAAATTATTAGTAACTCTTCCGATGATGAATTATCAAAATTAAAGGCTATTCGGGAGTTTGTTGCCAACAAAATTCTATGGGATGGCACTTATCGTTTTAGCACATCAGAGAATCTGAAGAAAGTTTACACACAGGAACGGGGCAATAGTGCTGAGATAAACCTAATACTTATTGCCATGCTTAGGAAGGCTAATCTGAAAGCAGACCCAGTTATCCTCAGCACCCGATCGAATGGATCGTTACACCCCTCACTGGCCATGATTCAAAACTTTAATCATGTGGTGGCAAGCGTTAAAGTAGGAGATAAAACTTATCTTGTTGATGCATCTGAACCCCTTTTACCTTACAACATGCTGCCCTTTCAGGCATTAAACAATAAGGGTAGATTAATAAATGAAGCCAACTCTATATGGGTCAATCTATGGAATGGGGAGATGAAAATGACCTCCATAAATGCTGACGTTGAGATTGACAGTTTAGGTGTGGTACTTGGTAAGATTAATAAATCTTACTCTGGTTTCGACGGTTATAGAATTAGACGTTTTGTTAAACTGGAGAGCGAAAAGGGCTACAGGGATTGGTTAATGTCAAATTATCCAAGTTGGAGCATAAGCGGCTTAAGTCTGCAGAATCTCGACAGCTTGACAGCATCAGTAAATGAGCAGTTCGAATTTAGCACTGCTAACCTAGCTGAACCAACGAGTATTGGCCTTATAGTTAACCCAAATTTTCACTTAACCAATTTTAGTAATCTATTTGTAAATGAGAAGCGAAATTACCCCATCGACTTTGGATGCCCTGAAATGCTAACCTATACTGCTACTATTAAAATACCCGAAGGTTTTGAGGTTGACGAGATGCCAAGGAGTATCTCAATAATGCTGCCTGATCAAGGTGGAGAATTTCTTTTTGACTGCCAAAAAGCCGGCAATACCATTACCATTCAGAGTAGGTTAAGCATTAAGCAGGTGCGGTTTGAAGCCAAAGAATACAATAAACTTCGCGATTTTTACACACAAGCAATCCGTAAGCAATCGGAATTAATTGTTTTGAAAAAGATCTAACCCGACAACAACCCATTGGAAATGAAAAAATATATATCAATTGTTCTAATACTTGTTCTATTTACATCGGCAAGTGCATCAACTTCTCGATATGCTTTTAACAACATCTCAGATGATTTAAAAGTTGGTGCCATTGCGGTGTTCAGAACCAACGAAATGCACATTACTGTTCACACAGTAAATAAAGTAATCTACAAACAAAAAGTAGCTATTACTCTACTTAATGAAAATGCTTCAGACTATAGGTTTCCAAATATTTATTACGATAAATTCGACAAGATCAAAGGCATAAAGGCATCGGTATACGACGAGAATGGCAAGTTGGTAGATATTTTAAAATCATCAAATATATTGGATATGAGCGCAGCGGCAGGAGGCTCGTTTCACTCTGACGCTAGAATGAAAACTATCCTTTTTCCTCTGATGAAATATCCGTATACCATAGAATACGAGTATGAAATCACTACAAATGGAATACTTAGCTATCCAACATGGTCATTTCACCCTAGTCAAAATGTTTCTGTTGAGCAATCGGGTATTCAGTATGTCGTTCCGAATGGCTTTCAAATCAAATTCTGGGAGGTTTCAATTCCCCAAAAGGTTGATAGTATCAGCCTAAAGGATAATGTTATTTACACTTGGCAAATGGAAAACATACCTGCAAGCAAGGAAAATCCTTATGGCCTAAAAATATATAAATCACCCAAACTTTATGCAACTCCACTGGAGTTCGAACTCGATGGGTATAAAGGAAAAACAGACTCCTGGAAGAGCTTTGGCGAGTGGAGTAGAAAATTAATAGAAGGAAGGGATAAACTGCCTGAGGCTGAGGTGAAGAGAGTAAATGAGTTGGTGAAAAATGCTAAAGATGAAAGAGAAAAGGTTAAACTGATTTACGAGTATGTGCAATCGCGAACTCGTTACGTAAACATTAGCCTTGGCATAGGTGGATGGCAACCTATGCATGCCAAAGAGGTATCGAAAAAAGGTTTTGGTGATTGTAAAGCTCTTTCAAACTACACTATGTCATTGCTTAAAGCTGTGGGGATAAAATCGTACTATACTCTTGTTAAAGCAGGGAGGAACGAGAATATTAACACCAATTTTGTCAGCAATCAATTCAATCATATTATTCTTTGCGTTCCTCAACCTAGTGATACTATATGGTTGGAGTGCACAAACCAAACCTATCCCTTTAATTTCTTAGGTTCTGGAACCTCCAACAGGCATGTTCTGCTTATTACCGAGCAGGGTGGTGTGTTGGCCAAAACCCCTGCATTCAAAAAGGATGAAAGCATAAGACGGAATACAGGTACAATCAGCATAAACAAGCTGGCCAGTTTTACCAATGCTGAAATAGAAACTTTTTCCTCAGGATTGTATTTCGAATACTCACAAGGCGCGTATGAGCAAAAATCTCAGGAAGGCATAAAAAAGAGCCTCAACAAAAGATTGGATATCCTGTCCTTTGATGTTGAGAGTGCTTCTTTCTCCATGAACAAGTCGGAGAAGCCATCCTCTAAGCTTGAATACAAATTGCTGATTAAGAATTTTGGGGTGGAGAACTCTAAAAGGCTCTTCTTTTCCCCCAGTATCACCAAAGAAGACTTTTTGCCTAACGATCCCTTTAGCATAAGAGTATCAGAGTCTACAATAGAGTCCGATTCTATTACGTATGTAATTCCTTACGGATATCAGACTGAATATTTACCACCTAACGAGGAGTTTACCACAAAATTTGGCATCTATAAGTTCCACTTAATTTCTGAAGGGAATCGAATTGTTTTTATAAGGTCATTTGCCTTCAATAATGCGGATTACCCTAGAGAAGATTTTAAAGAATTTCACGAATTTATAAATTCCGTAGCCGCAAAGGATAGGGAAAGAGTGGTTTTACGGAAGATTTAAATAAAGGATTGTCTAAAAGAACGAGCTATGTTAAACTCTGAACTTTAACTGCTGAAACAACAAAGCAATGCTTGCTATGGTTCTCAAAATTAAATAGTAGCCTAAATACTTTTTTAGATAAGCCTATTTCTTATTTCAGGTACTTCTCCAACCAAGTGTCAATTTCCCAGGCTTGGTGTAGTAACGATTGCCTAGCTCTATAGCCATGACTTTCAAATGGTAGCATTACAAGTCTAGTTGTGCCGCCATGTCCATTAATGGCCTGATACAGGCGCTCGCTTTGCAATGGGAATGTGCCACTATTGTTGTCATCAACCCCATGGATTAATAGTAACGGTTTCTTTAGCTTATCGGCATGCATAAACGGTGACATGTTATCATAAACCTCAGGTGCTTCCCAGTATGTTCGTTCTTCACCCTGAAAACCAAATGGGGTAAGGGTTCGGTTATAGGCACCACTACGAGCAATGCCTGCAGCAAATAAATTTGTGTGTGCAAGCAAATTTGCTGTCATAAAGGCTCCGTATGAATGCCCTCCAATGGCAATGCGTTTTGGATCGGCAATTTTTTGTTCAACCAGATAGTCTATGGCCGCTTTGGCATTTTCTGTAAGTTGTTCAACAAAGGTATCGTTGGGCAATAGACTATCCTTTGCAACAATCGGCATACCAACCCTATCGAATACTGCATAACCACGCGCTACCCACATCACAGGCGATAAACGCGAAGGGCGAATAAACCTGTAAGGCGATTCTGTTATCTGAGCCGCGAGGTTGGCATCAACGTACTCTTGGGGGTAAGCCCACATCAGGACAGGGAGTTTTTTTGATCCTTTTTTATAATTAGCCGGAAGGTAAAGCGTTGCGGTAAGTTCAATGCCGTCGGACCTTTTGTATCTTACCAACTCTTTTTGCACATTGGCAAGCTGCGGATAAGGGTGAGGAAATGAGGTAAACGCTTTGGATTTGTCTCGCTTCAGATCCCTAATAAAAAAATTGGGTTGTTCAGCCTCTGATTCTCGCTGGGTTAATATTTTCTGAATAGGATTATCTAGAGCGGTTATGAACTGCTCGAAGTAGGGTGCTTTACATTGCCATAAACGCTTAGTTTTTAGCGTTTTTAGGTTTAGTTCATCCAAAAAAGGCATATTCCCTTGGGGCGACGCACCCTGTCCACTTAGGTATAGGATAGAATTGTCTCTATTGGTTTTAAGCACAGAGTAGCCCCAGTTGTTAAGTTCAGTAATGAAGTTTCCAGGATCGCTATAGGCATCTTGCCACGATCTATCCCCTATAATCCTCTTGCTTTCCTCTGGATTTGAAGGATTGAAAAAACTGGTTACTATCTTACGGGTTTCCCACCACTGCTCGTAAACAACAGCTAAATTATCCCAGCCCCACGTTATGCCTGAGAATCTGTAATTAAGCGATAGAAAAGCTTTTGGTTTATCTTTAAATGGAGTTTCGAGCATGTAGAGCAAATCACGGATCTCTGCAACTTTTTTAGGGTTTCCTTCATCCTGAGCTTCAGCCCAAACAACTGTTGCTGGTTTATCACCTCGCCATTGATGACTCCTTGGCCCTTCCCGAACCGCACTAAATCCTTGAGGAATACTTTCGGCTAGTGGAATTTCTGCCAGTTTTTTTAACAAAATCCCCTCGTTATTCCATATCTCAACCCAAATTGGAAAACTATAGTAGGGAACAATATATGAGAATGGTCGCATAATTTGCTGTACAAGCAGATATTCGCCGTTGGGCGAAACGGAGAAGTTGCGATAAAGGCCAGGGTTTCCAATTACTTTAGGGTTGCTATTCTCCGATACTTTTGCAAGGGTTGATGTTGCGTAATACTCAAACATATCCTCATCAATCGGATTCTGAAGCATATCCTGATAGGTTCTAACTGCAGTTTTCTTTCCACTCGAAACCTGAACAGATGGACCAACGGGTAAAGCGTCCTTAAAGCTCATTCCCTCTCGGCTCAGAATTCTAGAAGCGAAGTATATTGTCTTGCTATCGGGTGCCCACTCAATGGGAACTCCCATTATTGCTGAGTTTAGGTCAGATGCCCATTTTTTTGCAACTCCTCTTTCAGTATCGGCAACCCAAAGTTCAATGGTTGTTTTTTTGTAAACCACAATTGCCAATTTTTCGCCATTGGGCGACCAGCGGAAAAACCTAATATTCCCATCTTCGGGCAGACCCGAAATGGGGTAACTTTCATTAGAGTCGATTCTTTGTAGCGATAAGCTGTTCCAGAAAAAAGGTTTGCTATCACCAAAGTTTTTCGGATTGATTCTAGTTCCTGCCAAACGGAGTTCAGGTTGAGCCATATCCGCAATATCGGGCATCTCTTGTGGTGAAGCTAATAGAGCATGCGTTTTAGTTGGATTAACTCCTAATGATGGGGTTGCTGGAGCATCAATAATTTCGAGCAATTCTTTGGCAGGCTCCATGTACCTTGTGGTTTCCTGAGACATTAAAGTTGGTGTTAAGATAAAAGTCAGTAATGTAGTATAGATTAAGTTTCTCATAGCGATGAATATGTGAGTAATTACTATTTATAGGTTTTAGGTATTGATCAATTTGGCCTTTATTGGTTTAAGATATTTACCAAACTTAAAAAAAATCTGTAATATTGACAAGTGAAAGACATTACGAAAAGAAAGGCTTATATTTAATTGTGAATTATAAGAATTACTGTTGACTACTAAAGATTTATGAAAGATGTACGATAATGTTTTGTAACTCGAGAACATCGATAAACTAAGCGTAAAGTGATTATAATGATGCAATTTAAATTTTTCTAAATTTAGATCAGTATTATGTCGGGAAATTTAACCCTTGAAGGGAAAAACGCAAAAATTGCCATTCGAATGATGAAAAAAGTGGCTAGATTTCTAGACACTATTCGGGTACCATACATCCTTGAGGCGGGTACATTACTTGGGGTTATAAGGGAAGACAGATTGTTACCCTGGGATAACGATGTAGATTTAACCATTTCAAGGGAATATGAGGAGAAGTTGTTGAAGAATTTGTGGCGGTTGAGGCTTAAGTTCTTAAAGGTTAGGGTGAGGTACTATAAAAAAGATATAAAATACTTTAAAAAGGGTGAACTAAGAATTATCAAAATTAAAAATCTTAATCTTCGAAGGGGATGGAGGTATGATGTGGTGATGGATATATTTATCAAAACGAGAATCGAGGATCAGCATGTTTGGACTGAAGGGCTTAACCCTCCTGTACTAAAATCTGTTCCAGCAGAATTCTTAGATAATAGAATTTCCTATAAATTCAAAGGGAAGGAGTTTTCTGTACCCAAGGATAATATTAGGTATCTGGAGTGCCGCTATGGTAAAAACTGGAGGATTCCGGTAAAAAAATGGGACTATAAAACTAACGATCACTCTTTAGTTGAGACTTTAAAGTAGTAAACTAAGAACAGATAGTTTTCTCGTCGTCACCACAGCGCCATTCCTTCACAGGTATGCTCCAATCCCCATACTTTTCTGTTAGATAGTCTTTGTAATGATTGGGTACAGAAAGTTCTCTGCCTAAATAAGTAATAGTTTCGTTTGATTCATAGTATTTATTGCTTACCCTCATTACCTTATCCATTGCTTCCCAATAGGTATAGTTCTCATCATTACTTTTTATAAACACATCGAGGGCGATAGTGTTTTTGCTTGTGAATGGAAAAAACCAATTGAGAATATAGTAAAACATCGATTTAACCTTAAATAGCCGAAGTTCTCCCTTTTTAATTGGACCAAATTCCCTTGGACTCAGCCTTGTTGAAACTTTATACCCCTTGCGCTTGAGCTTTGGGGCAACTCTCTCCATAAAATGAATTGCGGACTGTTTTGGTATTGAGATATCAACATCATAATCCCATGGTAGAAGATCATTGTCACGTACAATACCTAGCAATGTGCCTCCCTCTAGGTGGTAAGGAATACCCTCATTCTGAATAACCTCAATGGTTTTCAATAAAATATTTTGGGCTTTTTTGAGATTTTTTTTTGTTAATTGTGGCTTAGCGTAATGAAACATTTGTGGTTGAATTATTTTGGTAAAAGTAAATAAATTTTTAGATAGGACAATTTATGATTTGGCGAATGATAATGTATGCTTCAAAGAACCTTCCATTTTACTGAAGTATTCTATAACCTTAATTTATTGTTCTGTTTTAAGAATTATATATTTATATTTACGGTTTATAAATTTTTTACACTTGAAATGGCTTTAATTTCGGCAGTAATCATAACCTATAACGAGGAAGATAATATTGAGCGTTGCATTAAATCAGTTTTAGCTGTTGCCGATGAGGTAGTTGTACTCGACTCATATTCAACTGATAAAACCGAAGATATATGCAGAGACTTGGGCGTAAAGTTTTTTCAGCAAAGTTTCATTGGCTATAAAGAGCAAAAAAATAGTGCCCTGCGTTTTGCTACTCATGATTATGTTCTTTCGCTTGATGCCGACGAGGCACTCTCCGAAGATTTAAAAAGATCTATTCTACAGATCAAGGACAATCTAAAATTCGATGGGTACATCTTAAACAGGTTAAATAACTACTGTGGGCAATGGATTTACTACTCAAACTGGTATCCCGATAAAAAACTTAGACTTTTTAACAAGAACAAAGGTGTTTGGGGTGGAATAAATCCTCACGATCGGTTTCTGCTAAACAAAGGGTGTACTTCAACTAGGCTTAAGGGCGATATCCTACATTGGGTACTCGATTCATATGAGGAGCATATTGCAAAGGCCAATAATTTTAGCACAATAGC
This sequence comes from Bacteroidales bacterium UBA5349, assembly GCA_002410065.1. Taxonomy (GTDB): domain Bacteria; phylum Bacteroidota; class Bacteroidia; order Bacteroidales; family Tenuifilaceae; genus Perlabentimonas. The sequence goes on from DHQB01000010.1 coordinate 8,873, forward strand.
TGCCAAGGAGTACTTTGAACTTGGCCGTAAAAGTTCCATTGCGAAAATTATTTTTAATACCGGTTGGCGATTTTTCAAGGCTTACATTATTCGACTTGGATTTCTAGATGGATTTAATGGGTTTGTTATCAGCTCTTTCTCTGCATATACAAGTTTTTTAAAGTATGTTAAACTACGACAACTTATATTGGAGAGCCGGGGGAATAATGGTAACGGACTCCTAAAAAAGGAAAAGAAAATTAAAATTGCATCATAAAGAATATTGATATGAAAATTGTAATTCTGGCAGCAGGCATAGGCTCAAGGTTGGGTAACCCATTACCAAAACCATTAACTATGCTGAAAAGTGGCAAAACCATTATGCAGCAGCAAGTTGATAATATATCTGAGTACTTTAACTCCGATGATATTAACGTTGTTGTTGGGTTTAAAAAGGATCTGATAATGGAATCTTTTCCAGATCTAAGCTACATCTACAATCAAAATTTCGATACAACCAATACATCCAAAAGCCTTCTGAAGGCTTTAAGGAAAAACAGGAGCGAGTCAGTTCTTTGGTTAAATGGAGATGTTGTTTTCGATTCAAATCTTTTCAAGGTGATAGAGAAGTATATTGAGAAGGATCAATCATTTGTTTGTGTTAATAATTCCGAGGTTGGGGATGAGGAGGTGAAGTACAACCTAAATAAGGATGGCTTTATTAAAGATATCTCGAAGATTATAACCGATGGTTTGGGCGAAGCTGTTGGCATTAATTTTATAGCAAAGAGTGATGTTAAATCCTTTATTAATAGACTTATTGAGTGTAAGGATAACGATTATTTTGAGCGGGGGTTAGAGTTATCAATACAAAAGGACAACCTAAAAGTACTCCCTATTAATATTTCCGATTTTCGCTGTTTAGAGGTCGATTTTAAGGAAGATCTAGACAAAGCTAATAAGCTGTTTTAAATCTCTGGAATGAAGGCTACTCTTTTCTGTGCAAACCCATACGCATTTGGTATATTAAAGCCATTGAGCGATGAACTTATGCAGGGTAAGCATCAGGTAATGTGGTATGTTCCAGAAAAACATCTTTCTACATTCCCCTTTCAGCACGAAGTACCTTATACCAGTTTAATTTCCGATATTCATAATTTTAACAGCGATGCCATATTTGTTCCGGGCAATGAGATTCCACATTATTTGAGAGGAGTAAAAGTTCAGATTTTTCACGGCCTTGCTGGCGAAAAAAAGGGGCACTTCCGAATTAGGCATTACTTCGACCTTTATTTAACCCAAGGGCCATACTTTACTGATAGATTTAAAGCACTAGCTTCGAGGTACAAAGATTTTTTAGTTACTGAAACAGGTTGGTGTAAACTCGATATGTTATACAAGGATATTGAAAAGTATAAAACTGAACGAAACAACTTGCTTAAAGCAAAGGGTAAAAAGCACCTTGTACTCTATGCCCCTACTTTTTCGCCATCGCTAACCTCGGCGGTTAGTTTAAAAGATCAGATTTTTAATCTGGCTAAGACCGAGGATATCTACTTACTTATTAAATTTCATGATTTAATGAACCCCGAGATAGCATCGGAGTATATGCATGAAGCCCAAAAGTACGAAAATGTCGAAATTGTTGCAGAGAAGAATATCCTAAACTCCTTAAAAATGGCCGATGTGATGATTAGCGATACCTCATCGGTGGTGTACGAATTCATTTTCCTCAACAAACCAGTTATTACCCTTAACTCTCGTTCTCCACATATTGTTTGGAATAATATTTCTGAACCCAGCCAATTGCCCACGGCTTTTGTTAGCACCATTAACTCTGACGATTTTGCCGATAAAAGAGCGAAACTCATTGAAATGTATCACCCCTATAACGATGGGCTTTCATCGCATAGAATGATTGAAGCCGTTGAGCAATTCATCCAAAATTATGGTGTGCCCACCAAGCGTAAGCTTAACTTTTTCCGTAGATATAAAATGGTAAAGGATTTTGGATTTAAGCCCGAGTAGCACTTTCTCTTCATTTACAAAATCATTTCTTTTTGACATATACCAGTTTTAGCACTAACTTGTGTTGAACTTAAACATAGTACAAAATGCTAAAAATATTTCACAACCCTCGCTGCAAACATAGTCGTGCTGGTCTCGATTATCTCAAGTCGAAAACTGACAACTACAACATTCGCGAGTACTTGAAGGAGCCACTCACCAAGGAGGAGATACAGGAAATTTTACTAAAAACCAATCTGCAACCCATTGACATTGTCAGAAAGCAAGAGGATTACTTTAAAAAAAACCTAAAAGAAAAGAATTTCAATAAGGACGAATGGATTAAGATTATTTTAGAGAACCCTAAACTGCTCCAACGACCAATAGTTGTTGGTAAACTTAAGGCTGTAATTGCCAATCCACCACAGAATATTGATAGGTTATTTTAATGCAGCATATGTAATGTAAAAAGAGCGATTTTAACCAAAATAAATAGAGTCGTTGGTGAAATATTCGATGATAGGTGCAGCGAATTTGATTTCGAATTCGTCATTAGGGCATAAAATCACAAATAAATCAAGTTTATGAAAACCACATTTCAACGTATGGGTATAGCCGTTTTACTTAGTCTGGCTATTGTT
>DHQB01000005.1 GCA_002410065.1 Bacteroidales bacterium UBA5349
GCGGGAGTAGCTCAGTGGTAGAGCATCAGCTTCCCAAGCTGAGGGTCGTGGGTTCGATCCCCATTTCCCGCTCATGCAGGAGGCTGTCTTAAAAGGCGGCCTCTTTTTTTTTGTGGAACCTAACTAATAGTTTTTATGGTATAAACGACCACAAATAATTTCCATAAAAAACTGTACCTTTGCATGGAATTATTAAAGAGAAACTTTAGGGATGAAGAACAACGACAAATGCTCATTTTGCGGAAGACAAAGGAAAGAAGTTAATCTGCTTATTGCTGGGACTGAAGCATTTATTTGCGATCTGTGTACCGAGCAGGCAAACCTTATTGTGCGGGAGGAACTTAAAAAGAAAGGTAATTTTAAGTTAAGCAAAAACAAACTTTTAAAACCAATAGAGATTAAGGAGTTTCTCGACCAATACGTAATTGGACAGGATGAGGCAAAGAAATATCTATCCGTATCGGTTTATAACCATTACAAGCGCTTACTTCAGCCCATAACTGATGATGATGTAGAAATAGAGAAATCGAATATTCTGCTTGTGGGCGAAACAGGTACTGGAAAAACCCTTTTAGCCCGAACCATTGCGCGCATGCTTCATGTACCGTTTACTATAGTAGATGCCACAGTACTTACCGAAGCAGGTTATGTTGGCGAGGATGTTGAAAGCATTCTTACCCGCTTACTACAAGCAGCTGATTATAACGTTGAAGCGGCAGAAAAGGGTATTGTTTTTATTGATGAAATTGATAAAATTGCACGCAAAAGCGATAACCCGTCCATTACCCGTGATGTATCGGGAGAAGGAGTTCAGCAAGCAATGCTTAAACTACTTGAGGGCTCTAAGGTAAACGTTCCACCGCAAGGTGGCAGAAAACATCCCGAGCAGAAAATGATTGAGGTGGACACTCGTAATATTCTTTTTATTTGCGGAGGCGCATTTGAGGGAATACAAAAAAAGATAGCCAAAAGACTTAACACACAAGTTGTTGGCTACGGAGCAAGTAAGCAGCGAGAGCAAATCGACAAGGATAACCTACTACAATATATCTCTCCTCAGGACTTAAGAGCATACGGACTTATCCCCGAAATAATTGGTCGAATGCCAGTTATAACCTATCTTAATCCGTTGGAAAAAGATGTTTTAAGGAGCATCTTAACCGAACCTAAGAATGCCATTGTTAAGCAGTACCAAAAACTTTTTATCTACGATGGGGTTAAACTCGAAATAGAGGATGAAGTTCTTGACTATATTGTAGAAAAAGCTATTGAGTTCAAACTTGGAGCTCGAGGACTCCGGTCAATCTGTGAAATAATAATGATTGATGCCATGTTCGAACTTCCATCTGGAGAGGAAAAAGAGATGGTTGTTGATTTAGAATACGCTAAAAAGAAAATGGAAAAGGCCAATATAAAAAGACTTAAGGCAGCATAGCTAAACAATCTTTACCAAATCTATATAGGTATACTCAAGCCCATCCTTCTCGGTGGGCTTTCCTTTTTCTGATGACACCTCTCGCCACTGCGAATAGTCTATCTCAGGAAATTCAATATCGCCTTCAAATTTCTTATGCACTTTAGTTAGGTATAGTCTATTGGCCAAAGGCAAAGCCTGACGATAAAGTTCACCTCCACCAACTATAAATATCTCGCTATCGGACTTCGCCAGTTCAATGGCCTCGCTGAGTGAGTGTACCACATCGGCACCATCAACACTAAAATTTTTATTGCGGGTTACAATAATGCTTTGCCTACCGGGCAAGGGCCGGCCTATTGAGTCCCATGTTTTACGACCCATTATCATATGGTGCCCCATGGTTAGGGCTCTAAAACGCTTTAAATCACCGGGGATATGCCATATTAGCTGATTATTATGTCCAATTACATTATTCTCTGCTATAGCTACTATTATCGAAATATTCATGATTCTGTCTTCTGAATTATTAAAACTAAACTGCCACCTTACCCTTTATATGGGGATGAGGATCGTACCCTTCGAGTGTAAAATCATCATACCCAAAATCAAAAATTGATTTTATTGCAGGGTTAATAACCATTTTGGGTAATTGCCGAGGTTCGCGAGTAAGCTGTAACTTAACCTGTTCAAGGTGATTTTGGTAGATATGCACATCGCCAAAGGTGTGCACAAAATCGCCTGGTTTAAGCCCTGTAACCTGCGCCATCATTAAAGTGAGTAGTGCATACGATGCAATGTTAAATGGAACTCCCAAAAACACATCGGCACTACGCTGGTATAGTTGGCACGACAGTTTGCCATTGGCAACATAAAACTGGTAAATGATATGGCAAGGCGGCAAAGCCATATTATCAATCTCTCCCACATTCCATGCACAAACTAAATGCCTACGGGAATCGGGGTTATTCTTCAGTGAGTTAACAACTTGGCTAATCTGATCCACCGTCTGCCCATCGGCAGTTGGCCAACTTCTCCATTGATGTCCGTAAACTGGTCCCAAATTGCCATGCTCATCTGCCCACTCATCCCAAATACGCACTCCATTATCATTAAGGTATTTGATGTTAGTATCGCCTTTAAGAAACCATAACAACTCGTATATTATTGACTTGATGTGAAGTTTTTTTGTTGTAAGCATGGGAAAGCCCTTACTAAGATCAAACCGCATCTGGTGGCCAAAAAGGCTAATTGTACCAGTACCGGTCCTATCCTCTTTTTGAGTTCCATTTTCAAGTATATTGTCCAATAAATCAAGATATTGCTTCATAATACATTACTGTTTTGTCTGTTGTAAAAATAGAATATTTAACCTGCTTTTCAAAACAAGAGAGGACACTTCATGCTTAATCTCCATTAGAGATGGATGTATCTAGGGATACTAGTTATCCAACTATCAGCCAGCCTACCTAACTGTAGTTTTTTTTCGAGATAGAGCCCACCGACGGCCCCATACCGCCATTGCGGCAATTGCAAGGCGCGGAAACAATATCCACATAGCAGGTGCGCCAATGGCTACAAACAGGAATAGATCTTCGAGGTTTGAGTGCGAAATAGCAATATGGTAATTTAGCAAATCGGCATCCTGTTTTGTTACTGTTCCATTATTTACCTCGGCAACCATTACAGCTGAACCATAGGCCAAACCAAGGATATTGGCAACAATCCACAAAAAAGATGTACTCTGAGGCAAGCCAAACAACTTGAGTAAGGGGCTAAATATTTTTGATAAAAGTTTTATAACACCAAACTCTTTTAAGATCTCCTGCAAAACCATTAAAAGGGTAACCAGAATTACTATTTTAAGGGTAAGCAAAGAAGCTGATTTTACCCAACCAAGCATTAACTCAATAAAGTTGTGTGATATAGTGACTTGCAGGGCTGGAACAATGCCCTTCATCTGACTAGGAAGTATCCAGTTAAGCAAAAATGCCGAAAATATGGCCATTGATAAGCGAAGTAGTACAATTTGCCATGCTTTGGAGCCCGTTTTAGCCTGCACAGTGGTTTCAACAATAAGGTTGTGAGCAATTAGGCACATAACCGCCAGTATAGTTATCTCCCTTACGGTTAAGGGTAATTGTGCCATAACTGCAATGACCGAATATATATTTAAAAAAATTGATGTAATAAAAACCAGCGAAGCCTCGCCAGGTAAACCCATTAGTCTAAAAACAGGATTTAAGAAATCGGCGATATACGATACTACCCCAAAGTAGCCTAACAATGTTACTACAAGAGATAAAGGTATCGTTATCTTTAGTAGCCAAATGCCTGTTTTTAATGCAGGTTTGAGGCCAGCTCTAACAGCCCGCATAGTTCGGCTCGAAGCCGAAGAATTAATGGACGAAACTGATTTTAGTATTTTATTCATTAATCTTCAACAAAGAATAACAAGAACTGTGAGTATCGTAAACAGCATTGCAAATAGTGTAACCCATTTACCTGACTTGTTTCGACCAGCAAAATGGATTAAAGTTTAAACCTGAGCAATTAAATGAGGGTCAGAAGGTGGGTTGTACTTTTTAAGGCTCATATTTTGACCATCCCAGCATGCAAAGGTGTTGTTAACAATCCAATCGCCTAAAATCACAAGGGTTGAATCGTTATGAAGTGGGTGAATTACTGGCGCATGCCAATGCCCAAAAATAAAGTAGTCATAGTGCTTTTTTGTTAGGCTTTCGTTTGCAAACCGAGCAATTAATTCATCGTCGCCCTTAAATTGATATGTTATCTCCTTTGAGTAACGGCTACTCACCGACCAACGATTACCAAGCCATAACGAAAAATTTGGGTGTATGCGCGAAAAAAGCCATTGTAGAACCCTACTAGTAAAAATTGATTTTAGCAGCTTGTAGCCATAGTCGCCTTTACCGAGCCCATCGCCATGGCCAATGTAAAACTTTTTGCCGTTAAACTCACGTTCAATGGGCTCTCGATGCAACTGCACCCCTAACTCCTTTGGAAAATAATTGAACATCCAAACATCATGGTTGCCAGTAAAGAAGTGAACAGGAATGCCTGAATCTGTTATCTCGGCTATCTTGCCAAGAAACCGTGTAAATCCCTTTGGAACAACTCTTTTATATTCGTACCAAAAATCAAAAATATCTCCAACCAAAAAAATCTCTGATGCATCCTCTTTGATTGCATCAAGCCAACTTACAAAAAGCTTCTCTCGGGCAAGAACACCGTCAGGAGTAGGTAACCCAAGGTGTATATCTGAGGCAAAATATACCTTTTTGCTGGCCATTCGATTCTGTTTATAATGTTTTCGAAATCATCTGCACAAGATCCTTCCCAAATAAATCTTTACCAACTATCTCAAAGTTCCTATTTATAAGATAATTTGCAGGTATACGCGTAACATTGTAATTTTGAGCTGCAATAGAAACATCCTTCGTAAGTTCACTCACATTAATCCAAGGTAAGTTTGCCGACTGAATTCCAGCCATCCAGCTCTCTCGCTCATAATCGAACGAAACTTGATATATTTCTAATCCTTGTGATTTGAACCTCTTGTAAACCTCAAGCAATTCTCTATTCTCCAGCAAACTATTCTGATTAAATGAAGCCCAAAAATCGAGTAAAATAACTTTACCTTTTAATGAAGATAACTTTATGGTATCGCCCTTTGGATTTGGCAATGCAATCTCAGGAAGAGAAGATTCTGCACTTTCAATTAATGCTTGAATTTTACTGTTTGTTACTATCTTCTCCATGTTCTTAATATCCCTAAGCATACCTTTGGCGTAGCTCGATTCGGGATACCTTGATACTATTGAAGTTGCAACTACTTTAAAGAGTTGAATATCCTCTTGGCGATCGAACACAAATTCATCTTTCCCATACTGTTGATAGAGTGCCATAACATTTGCACGCGACATAGGATTATCCCAAATAAATTTAGTGCTATATGCCCGTTGTGACTCAATAACCTGATAATACTCGTTGAGTAAAACTTGCTTATGGCTAACACTATTGGCCCTAGCCCTAAGTGCACTCAGCGAATCAAGTGACTTTAGGGTTTGCGCTAGGCGCTTAGATAGAGTTTGAATTTTAAGTGAACTTTCAGATCCCTTTAATTCATAGTTTACAAAATCGTTAAGGTCAACATCAATGGTTACAGACTCCTTGGGCTCTATAAGGAGGACAACTACGCCATTTTTCCCACTATTCACATGCAATTGGAAAAAGGTTGGCTCTTCTAATACATCAACCTTAAAGTTAAACGTAGGTTTTTTGGCTTTAACGCTTATGGTTTTGTGCAAGATGTTCCTGTCGAACTCCTGTTTATAAAGGCTAATCTCGGCAATTGAATCTATCCCTTGTATTGTTCCCTGAATTGTAGAAACATCCTTGCTACTGCAGGCAAAAATAAAAACTGGAACAAAAAACAAATAGAACTTTAGGCTATGCTTACTCTGCTTCATTTGTTGGTTTTTTAAAAAATTTGCAGCAAATTTAGTTAATATTGGCACAACTGACCTTTAAAATAAAAAATCTACACTTTTACTTCCCCTGCAAAATCTTTTCTAAATCGGCTATGCTGATATTCCTTTCTAAAATAATCCCATTCCTATCGATAAGGTAGTTTGATGGAATTGCATTGATGCTAAGTGAATCGAGTATTGGCGACTCCCACTGAAGAAAATCTGATGCAACAAGCCATGGAATACTATCGGTATTTATTCTATTTATTAGCAACTCCTTATCATCGTCAATGGCCACCTGCAATATTTCAAAATCCTTACCAGAAAACTTATCATATAACCCCTTAAGGCTAAGGTTACGGCCTTTACAGTCGTCGCACCATGTAGCCCAAAAATCGAGTAGAATATATTTTTTATTCAACGACCATAGGCTAACAATCTCGTTGTCAACCAAGGGTAATCGAAGGTTAGGTATCCTTTGCCCAACATTAAGCATATCGTTGCGTTTATCGAAAAGCCTTAACTGTGCCGAAATCTTTTTAACGTTATCATTTAAATTGGCTACCATTGGGTTGTTAGGATATAGAGGGTAAAGCGCAGAATCAACCAACTGGAAAAGTTCAAAATCCTTCCTTCTATTCAGAACAGAACGTGTTTGATCATATTGCTGATTTAGCGCTAGAATTGCTGCAAGACTATACCTATTCTGCTTAATGAAATTAACTGTAAACCTTCGATGCCCATCAAGAACTGCCAAATATGTGCTGTCTATCCCCTTTTTAATCTGATAAAAATTGGAGCTATCTACATTCAACCTAAAGTTGCTCGAAAGTGAATCGATTATATTAACTGTGCGGTTTAATCGTGAGTTTAGTTCAAAAACCAACTTCGACCCCTTTGAACCAGAAATACTATACGATTTTGCAAAGTTTCCTTTTTTCGCAGAGATCAGTATATCGTCTTCAGGTTCAATCAGCAATACAATTGGTTCGGTTTCGCCTTTGGCCTGAAGAAGAAAAAATGTTGGTGTATCTACATTAATCTCAAATTCAAACCTACCCTGGCTATCTGTCCTTGTTGAATCTATTGTTGTTAACTGATTCTGCGAAGGCTTCCTTAACAGCATAAGCACGCCTTCACCTCCAACTAGATTTCCTTTAATGACAACTTCCGAAGAAGTAACGCCGCATGCAGATGAGGCAAATAGGAGAGCCAGCAATAGAATTTTACCAATAGATCTAAAAAAGGAGTTATTAATCATCACTTAAATTATGAGGGTAATAAATGGTACAATTGCTTGCTGCAAATTTAATTAAAATATAACAGGGAATTAGCTCTAATTAATACATAAATTATTGTAAATTGTGGGATTGATAGACTAAATTGCAATATCATAATAATTAACCAAAACTATAATAACACATGCGTTATGCTTACAGCAAAATGTATGTTAATTTAAACCTCATAAAACTATGAGTTATCTTGAATTTGACAAGGATGAACTTGTTAATCTAGCCTACTCGTTAAACAGAGAGATTCTGAGCACCAACAGAGCAGGGGGCTACTTTAGCTCAACCATTGTACTATGCAATACCAGAAGGTATCATGGACTTATGGTGTTACCCCTCGATAATTTCGATGGTGAAAACCACGTTTTACTCTCATCTGTTGATGAAACAATTATTCAGCGCGGCAAGGAGTTCAATTTGGGCATTCATCGCTATCCCGGTAATTATGAACCTAGGGGACACAAGTATATTATTGATTTTGAGTATGAGCCCACTCCTAAAATTACATACCGTGTAGGAGGAGTTATTTTTGAAAAAGAGTTGCTTTTCGTGCATAACGAAGAACAATTTATGATACGATACACCCTAAAGGATGCACACAGCCCAACCAAACTTAGAATAAAACCTTTTTTGGCCTTTAGGAATGTGCACCAACTTTCCAAATCAAACTTATATGTCAATAAACGTTACAGGGACATTCCTAATGGGGTAAAGTATAAGTTATACCAAGGGTTTCCGTACCTTAATATGCAACTAAATAAAGGTAATGAGTTTGTCGCCACGCCCGACTGGTACTACAATATTGAGTACAAAGAGGAGATTAAACGGGGTTACCAAGGGCATGAGGATTTGTTTGTTCCTGGATTTTTTGAGATTCCCATAAAGAAAGGCGAGAGTATTATCTTTTCAGCAGCAACTAGTGAACAAAACCCCTTGTCACTTACCCGAAAATTTAATTCTGAAATAGCACGACGACCAAAAAAAGATAACCTTGAGAACTGTCTTCGAAATGCTGCTCAACAGTTTATTGTAAAACGCGGCAAAAAAACTCAAATTATTGCTGGTTACCCGTGGCTTGGAAATTGGATGCGTCACTCGCTCATTGCTCTTCCGGGATTAACCCTTTGTACTGATAACGAAAAGGTGTGCAAGGAAGTTTTGGATACAATGGCCAAAGAGTTTAAGGGTGGCCTTTTGCAAAACACAGGAAACATCTCATCTCAGAACTGTAACTCGGTTGATACTCCACTGTGGTTTTTTTGGGCAATTCAAATGTACACTCAAAGGCAAAAAACTACAGATGAGGTTTGGAAGACCTATGGTGCAAAAATGAAGAGTATCCTTAATGCATACCGAAATGGCGAACTTCCACACAATATTAAAGTTCACGAAAACGGGCTGATTTGGGCAGGAGAAAAGGGAATTGCGTTAACCTGGATGGATGCCACTGTAAACGGCACCCCCGTTACCCCACGTGCAGGCTATCAAGTTGAAACTAATGCACTTTGGTACAATGCTATAATGTTTACCATAAGCTTAGCCAAAGAACACAAGGATACTAAGTTTGTAAAGGATTGGACACCAATAGCAAGCCAAATACCCGAATCGTTCACTAAAATGTTTTGGTACGAGTCAAAACATCATTTAGCTGATTTTGTAGATCATGACGGACAAAACATATTTGTTAGACCAAACCAAATATTTGCCATATCGCTCCCATTTAGCCCCATTTCAGACGAGATGAAGAAAGGAGTTCTGAACGCTGTACACAAAGAACTATATACTATAAAAGGGTTAAGAACCCTTTCGCCCAAAAACCCATACTACATAGGACTATACGAGGGAGATTCAGCTTCTCGGGATAAAGCGTATCATCAGGGAACTGCATGGCCTTGGTTACTTGGGCACTTTATTGAGGCAAGCTATAAACTAGATGGAAATATAACAAACACCATAGCCAAAGATGTGCTGGACTCATTTTGCGAAGACATGGCCGAACATGGCATTTGCGGCATTGCTGAAATTTATGATGGGGATCCACCCCAAAGACCAGATGGATGTATCTCCCAAGCTTGGAGCGTTGCGGAAATTCTTAGAATAAAAAGATTGTATGAAAACAATATATAGTATTAACCCATTCTAAATACAGAGCATGAGAGTACTAATGTTTGGATGGGAATTCCCTCCCCACATATCAGGCGGTTTGGGAACTGCGTGCTTTGGTCTTACCCGAGGATTAGCAAAGCATAACGTAAATGTGGCTTTTGTTGTGCCTAAAGCTTATGGCGACGAAGACCAATCGGCAGTTAGACTTGTGCCTGCTGAAGATATTGATATGAACAACATGTCGACTGAACTTGAGGAATTCTGGAAAAAGATAAGTTACCTTGAGGTTAGTTCTAACCTTATTCCTTACGTTGGACCCGAAGAGTTTGCAAGGCTTATAACTGAAACAGCAGCAGATGGAACCGAGGAGCACAAAACCGAGTCAAATCATCGGTTTAAGTTTACAGGCAAGTACGGGAAAGACCTCCTAAAAGAAGTATCGCGGTATGCACTAATTGCAGCAAGCATTGCGGCAAAAGAGGATTTCGACATTATCCATGCACACGACTGGCTAACCTACCTTGCCGGCATTGCTGCAAAAATGGTTTCGGGTAAACCATTGGTTGTTCATATCCATGCCACCGAATTCGACCGAAGCGGCGAAAATGTAAATCAAGCCGTTTTCGACATCGAGAAACAGGGAATGCAAATGGCCGATAAAATTATTGCGGTAAGCCACCTTACCCGAAATATAGTTATAAACAGATATGGAATCCCTGAGGACAAGGTTGTTACAGTTCACAATGCTGTCGATTTTTCGGGTAGTGACCACTGTCAAGATGAAACAAGAGGAGTACCCGAAAAAGTGGTGACTTTTCTTGGACGCGTTACATTCCAAAAAGGCCCAGATTACTTCATCGAAGCGGCAAGTAAGGTTATTAAACGGAATCCTAACGTACGATTTGTAATGGCGGGCAGCGGAGATATGCTCAACAGGATGATAAAGCGAGCAGCCCAACTTAAAATATCCAATAAGTTTCACTTTACAGGCTTTCTTAAAGGCCCCGAAGTTAATACCATGTTTGCGCAAAGCGACGTTTACGTAATGCCCTCAGTATCTGAGCCCTTTGGCATCAGCCCACTTGAGGCAATGAAAAGTAATGTCCCTGTTATAATATCTAAACAATCGGGGGTTGCCGAAATACTAAAACATGCCCTTAAGGTTGACTTTTGGGATATTGATGCAATGGCCGACTCAATTCATGGGCTACTCAAATACGACGCCCTATCGAGATACTTTAAGCAGCATGGACAAAGCGAGGTGAATAGCCTTAAATGGGAAAATGCAGCTTATGAGGTAAAAGAGGTGTATAAATCCTTACTTAATATTTAAGAATTCTCATCCTCGGCATGGTTTAGTTGATAAAAAATAAAACAAAATACAATGAAAACAATCTGCTTCTACTTTCAGGTTCATCAGCCTTTCAGGCTTCGCCGATACAGATTCTTCGATATTGGAAAAAGCCATAACTACTTCGACGAATTTTCAAACCGATCGATAATGCGAAAAGTAGCTGAGAAATGCTACCTACCAACCAACAACCTAATGCTTGGGCTAATTAACGAGTTTGGAAACAGGTTTAAGATTTCATACTCCATTTCTGGAACTGCACTCGACCAGTTTGAACTGTATGCGCCCGACGTACTAGAATCCTTTAAGCGACTTGCCGAAACGGGATGCGTTGAGTTTTTGGCCGAGACCTATTCTCACTCACTATCTGCGCTTAAGTGCCCTGAGGAATTTGAAATGCAGGTTCATGCCCACTCTGCCAAAATCGAGCAGCTCTTTGGTCAAAAACCTACTACGTTTAGAAATACTGAGCTCATCTACTCCGATGAAATAGGCGCAATGGTAGCCGACTTAGGCTACAAAGCGATGCTTACCGAGGGTGCCAAGCATATTATGGGATGGAAAAGTTCAAATTACCTTTATACCAATGCCATTAACCCAAAGTTAAGGCTATTGCTTAAAAACTTCCAACTTAGCGACGATATTGCCTTCCGATTCTCAAATCGTGGGTGGGAAGAATGGCCGTTATCTACCGAAAAATATGTAGATTGGCTTAATTCAATCGATTCAAAGGATGAAATTATCAATCTGTTTATGGACTACGAAACCTTTGGCGAACATCAATGGGCCGAAACGGGCATTTTTGAGTTTTTGAAAGCGCTGCCCAAAAGGGTTTTTAGTAACTCCAACTTTGAGTTTCTTACTCCTGCCGAAGCCGCCAAAAAACATCAGCCCATTGCTCCTTTACATGTTCCATACCCCATAAGTTGGGCAGATGAAGAACGCGACCTAACAGCTTGGCTTGGCAATGAATTGCAGGATGACGCATTCAACAATTTGTACTCATTAATTGATAAGGTAAAGACCATTAACGACCCAAATATACAACGCGACTGGCGGTATTTGCAAACTAGCGACCACTTTTACTACATGTGTACCAAGTGGTTTAGCGATGGTGATGTTCATAAATACTTTAATCCATACGATTCTCCTTACGATGCATTTATAACCTATATGAATGCTTTTAGCGATTTTAAACTTAGGGTTGATGCACATGAGTCGATAGCTAGCAAAAGCGAAACACTTATACCCGAAGAAGTTGATGTTATGATTGAAGAGTATGAGAAAAAAATTAAAGAACTCAAACTGCTGAGGGAAAAAGCCAAGCCAGAAAAATCGGTTAAACAAAAACTTACATCCAAAGTAGAAGAGAAACCGAAGGCAAAGCCTAAAGCCAAGCCCAAAAGTACAAAGCCAGCACCAACAAAAGCCTCTTCAAAAGCAAAAGGCAAGAGTAAAGTTTAAACCTTCTGTTAAGAAGCAAAGTAAAACAAATACTATGAACGAGAAACTATTACGACCCGACTATCTATTTGAAGTGAGTTGGGAAATATGCAATAAGATTGGCGGAATTCACACGGTAATCTCAACCAAAGCACTTACGCTGGTAAAGGAGTATAAAAACAACCTAATCCTAATTGGTCCAGATGTTTGGCGAGACACAGTTGGTAACCCTGAGTTTATTGAGGACACCCAACTTTACGAATCGTGGCGAAACAAGGCCGCCGATGAAGGGTTGAGAGTTCGGGTTGGACGCTGGAACATTGAGGGTAAACCAATTGCAGTTCTTGTTGACTTTACATCCCTCTTCTCAAAAAAAGATGAGATATTCAAAGAATTTTGGGAAGAATATAAACTTGACTCCATTTCGGGACAATGGGACTACGTTGAACCAGGGCTTTTTGGATATGCTGCAGGCATGGTGATTGAGAGTTTTACACGTTTTCAGCTTACCCAACGACATAGGATTGTTGCTCAATTTCACGAGTGGATGACGGGCATAGGCTTGCTTTACCTAAAGAAATACGCACCCCAAATTGGAAGTATTTTCACTACCCATGCAACCGTTATGGGAAGGAGTATTGCCGGAAATAATATTCCACTCTATAGCAAACTCGATAAGTATAATGCCGAACAAAAAGCAATAGAACTAAACGTTATTTCGAAGCAATCGCTCGAAAAAGTTTCAGCCGTTGAAGCAGATTGCTTCACAACAGTTAGCGAAATTACGGCAAAAGAGTGTAAACAGTTCCACGGTAAGGAGGTTGATATTGTTACCCCAAATGGCTTTGAGAACAGCATTGTCCCAGTAGAGGATGAGTTTAAATTAAGGCGGATTGAGGCTAAAGTAAAATTCTATGAGGTTGCCGAAGCACTACTTGCTCACGATGTGGCAAAGGATGCAATGATTGTTGGTATAAGCGGTAGATATGAATTTAAGAACAAGGGCATTGATGTTTTTATAGATGCACTAGCAAAGTTGAACGAATGCCCAACCTTAAAACGCGAAGTGCTTGCGTTTATCCTAATCCCTGGGGGGCACCACGGGCCACGGAAAGATGTCTTTAAAAATTTAATTGAAAAGGAAAAGGAAAATGAAAATATTGTTGTATTAAGCAATACACACATAACACACTATCTAAACGATCCTGAGTACGATCCTATTCTTAATCGGATAAAATCGGCTGGCCTATTAAACTCATCAAGTGATAAGGTTAAAATATTTTTCGTCCCCTGCTACCTAAATGGCGACGATGGTATCTTTAACCTATCCTATTGGGATTTGTTAATTGGCATGGATATTTCCATCTTCCCTTCGTACTATGAACCATGGGGCTTCACCCCACTCGAAAGTCTCGCTTTTCATGTACCAACAGTAACCACTACCCTTGCTGGATTTGGGCTGTGGGTTAAGGAACACTACCCAAGCGAACACCCTGGCATTAAGGTAATCGATAGAACCGACGATAATGACCAATTTGTTATAGATGAAATTGCATCAACACTATGTAACTTTGCTTCATTATCGATTGAGGAACAGGAGGTTTACAAAATAAACGCTGCAGAAGTTTCACTCATTGCTCTTTGGGAGAACCTAATAAACTACTACAGAAAAGCTTACAGCATAGCCCTTCAAAAAGTCGGGCAAAGAACACAGCAGTTTATGGATATTGACCGAGAGGAGGAACTTCCGTCGGTTGAAAAGAAATACCATATCAATAAACCCAATTGGGTAAGGCTGCTCATCCAAAAGAGTATTCCAGAAAAATTATCGGCACTCGATGAAATTTCAAAGAATCTGTGGTGGTGCTGGAACCCTGATGCAATTGAACTTTTCCAATCTATCGATGCCCAATTATGGAATGAATGTGAGCAGAATCCCATTTTTTTCCTTGATAAAATCACGCTGAAACAGTTTCAGAAACTTGAAAAGGATGAAGCATTTTTAGAGAGGATGGAGAAGGTTCACAAGCATTTTACCGAATACATGAAAGAAAAACTCGGTAGAAAGGGACCAAAAATAGCCTACTTTAGCATGGAATTTGGCCTACATACGAGCCTAAAATTGTACTCGGGCGGATTGGGTGTTCTGGCAGGTGATTATCTAAAAGAAGCATCAGACAGAAATGTTCCACTTGTTGCCATAGGCCTATTTTATCGCTATGGTTACTTCACTCAACAGCTCTCATCGGTAGGTCAGCAAATTGCTTCGTACGATCAACAAAACTTTACACAAACGCAGGCCAGGCCCGTTAGACATATTAATGGTAAATGGAAAACGGTTACCGTATCACTCCCAGGACGGAATGTAAAGGCCCGCATATGGAGAGTTGATGTTGGTCGGACAGAACTTTATCTTCTCGATACTGATTTTGAGGATAACAGGCCACAGGATAGAGCCATTACACATCACCTATACGGAGGCGATTGGGAGGATAGATTTAAACAGGAGATGATTCTTGGCATTGGAGGTGTTAGGGCTCTTGATGAGCTGGGTATAAATCAGGATGTCTTTCACCTTAACGAAGGACATGCGGCATTTGCTGGTTTGGAAAGACTTCATCATGCCATTGTTGATGAAAAATACTCCTTCGGAGAATCTCTTGAACTGGTTAGGGCAAGTAGTTTATTCACAACGCACACGCCTGTTCCAGCAGGACACGACTCGTTCCCTGAGGACATGCTCCGAACCTACATGGCCCATTATCCCGAAAGACTAGGCATTACCTGGGAGCAATTCATGGATCTTGGCAAACTCAACCCCGGCGACGAAACCGAACGCTTCTCAATGAGTTACCTTGCTGCAAACCTATCACAAGAGGTTAATGGCGTAAGTAAGTTGCATGGAATTGTTAGCCAGCAAATGTTCGCAAATCTTTGGCCCGGATATTTCCCAAGCGAATTGCACGTTGGTTTTGTTACCAACGGTGTTCATTACCCCACTTGGACATCATCTGAAATAAGAGAACTGCTAGAAGTAAATTCTAATGATCACAGTTTTGACAATAAACCTGACTGGAATAATATCCATAATGTTCCTGACGGAAAGTTATGGAACATCAGAAATTTGAATCGCAAAAAGCTAATTGATTATATCCGATCGCGGCTCGTTAATCCTCAAATCACTAAGTACGAGAATCCTAGACAGATTGTTGAAATACAGGAGAATATCAACGAAAAGGCTCTCACCATAGGCTTTGCCCGTAGGTTTGCCACGTACAAAAGGGCGCATCTACTCATTCGTGATCTTGATAGGTTAAGTAGAATTGTAAATGATAAGGATAGACCTGTACAATTTATCTTTGCAGGCAAAGCGCATCCAAACGATAAGGCAGGACAAGATCTTATTAAAAGAATAATTGAAGTAAGCAAAAGACCTGAATTTACCGGAAAACTCCTGTTTCTGCAGAATTACGATATGGAACTAGCACGAAAAATGGTGCAAGGAGTTGATATTTGGCTTAATACGCCTACACGCCCTCTAGAAGCATCGGGTACTAGTGGAATGAAAGCAGTAATGAATGGCGCCCTTCACTTTAGTGTTCTCGATGGTTGGTGGGTAGAGGGTTATCTACCCAATGCTGGATGGGCGCTACCAGAAGAAAGAACCTATGTGCAGCAAGAATTTCAGGATGAACTGGATGCTGAAATGATATACACTATTATTGAGAATGAAATTGTTACTTCATTTTACAATCGAAACGAGGAGGATGTCCCCACCGATTGGATTTCATTCATTAAAAAATCTATTTCGCAGATTGGGTCAATGTTTACATCTACCCGCATGATGATTGATTATGAGGATCGATTCTACCACAAGCTTTACCTCCGCTCCAATAGGCTTAAGCAAGAGGACTCTGAACTTACCCGGAGAATTGCTGCATGGAAACGTAAAGTTGTCCGAAACTGGGATAGCCTTGAGATTATTACCGCTGAACAGTTCGACACTTCACGGCAAGATATTGTACTTGGCAAGGTTTATAACTCAGAGGTTGTGCTCGATCTTGGCAAGCTATCCCCCGATGAGGTTGGAGTTGAACTGGTTATTGCTGAACTAATTGAGAATGGAGATGCTAACATTAAGCACACTCAAGAGTTCGACCTCGAAAACGTAGACGGACAAAGAGCTACCTACCGGCTTTCATTCATTCCAACCGAGCCCGGTGTGTACGATTCTGGAATTAGAGTTTACGCAAAGCACAAAGAGTTACCTCACCGCATGGATTTTACCCTTGTTCGCTGGGTTTAATTTCAATATTGTGAGCTTTATTCTAAAAGAAGTCAATATATCGGCTTCCTTTTTTATTTTAGCAAGGTCTTATAATTTAAGCATGCTAGTATATACAGACATAAACGAGTTAAAAATTACCAATCCTGCGGTAACCATCGGTTTTTTTGATGGACTGCACATTGGACATAAAAAAATTATTGAAATAGTTAAACAAAATGCCAAGAAGAACAAGACCCAAAGCCTTGTGATAACCTTTTGGCCTCATCCTCGCATCGTCCTAAACGACGATTCTGAGGGGCTTAGGCTTCTATCCTCTCTTGATGAAAAGATTGCCCTTTTTGATGAAATGGGTATAGACTCAATGCTCATAATTAATTTCACAAAAGACTTTGCACAGGAGAATGCCTACGATTTTTTACAGAAAATGCTTGTAGAAAAAATTAAAGCTTCGACTATTGTAATGGGCTACAACCATGCATTTGGTTATAAAAGCGAAGGAAATTTCAATCTAATTCAAAAGCATCAAGCCACCTTTGGTTATAAGGCAATTAAGGTTGATCCCGTTGATATTAAGGGATTAAAAGTAAGTTCTACCCAAATAAGAGCAGCACTTGATAATGGTAATTTACAGTTAGCCAATACAATGCTTGACCGGCTATACAGCATTAGCGGTACTATTGAAGGAGGAAAGCAGATTGGACGATCAATTGGATACCCAACGGCAAACATTAAACCCACAGAGCCGCTCAAACTTATCCCCTACAATGGAGTTTATGCTGTTTGGGTTGAATACAATAATCAGAAATACCCTGCCATGCTTAACATAGGGATGAGACCTACATTGGGAAACAGTTTAAAACTTACAATAGAGGCTCATATAATAGGTTTTAAAAGCAATATATACGATCAGCAAATAAGGGTGTATTTTGTTGAGCGCATCAGAGACGAAATACAATTCCCCTCTTTAAATTCGCTCAAAGCACAACTAGCCTTGGATAAAATAAAGGCACTCACCATTTTAGAAAACGAATAGATAAAAAAAACTTGTCGTTAAATCAATTTACACTACATTTGTACCCTTAAAAAACGAATTCTCGTTTAAACAAATACAGTATTAAAGCATTGTATATTATCAATAAAACAAAATAATTGTAATGGAGAAAGTACTAGTAGAAACATTGCCCTTCAAAGTAAAAGATATTAATCTTGCCGATTGGGGAAGGAAAGAGATTAGCATAGCCGAAAAGGAAATGCCCGGTTTGATGGCAATTCGAAGAAAACATTCGGCACAAAAGCCACTCAAAGGTGCCAGAATTACTGGTTCGCTTCACATGACTATCCAAACCGCTGTTCTAATTGAAACCCTTGTTGAACTTGGCGCAGATGTTCGTTGGGCCAGTTGTAATATTTTTTCTACTCAAGATCATGCTGCTGCTGCAATTGCCAAGGCAGGAATCCCTGTTTTTGCATGGAAAGGCGAAACCCTTGAAGAGTACTGGTGGTGTACCTTACAAGCCTTATCTTTCCCTGGTGATAAAGGCCCACATCTAATAGTAGATGATGGCGGTGACGCTACCCTTATCATCCATAAAGGGTACCAAGCTGAGAACGATGCATCAATCCTAGACAAAGAACCAGAAACGCTTGAGGAAAAAGAAATACTGAAACTATTAAAGGGTCTTCTGAAAACCAATAACCAGAAATGGCATAATATTGCAAAAGAATGGAAAGGTGTTTCTGAGGAAACTACAACAGGTGTTCATCGCCTGTACCACATGAAAAAAAGTGGTGAATTGCTTGTCCCTGCCATTAACGTAAACGACTCGGTTACAAAAAGTAAATTCGATAACCTTTATGGTTGCCGCGAGTCTTTAGCCGATGGCATTAAGAGAGCCACCGATGTTATGATTGCAGGAAAAGTGGTTGTGGTATTAGGCTATGGTGATGTTGGTAAAGGTTGTGCCATGAGCATGCGCTCCTATGGAGCAAGGGTTATAGTAACTGAAATTGATCCAATTTGCGCACTTCAGGCAGCAATGGAGGGTTTTGAGATTAAAACCCTAGAGGATGCACTTGACGAAGGCAATATTTATGTTACAACAACAGGTAACCGCGACGTAATCCAACTCAAGCACATGCTTGCAATGAAAGATCAGTCCATTGTTTGTAACATTGGGCATTTTGATAACGAAATTCAGGTAGAGAAACTAAATAATGCACCCGGGGTTCGTAAGGAAACTGTTAAACCTCAGGTTGACCAGTATTTCATGAAGGATGGTCGTTCAATATTTATTTTAGCCGAAGGCCGTTTAGTTAACTTAGGATGCGCCACAGGCCACCCAAGTTTTGTAATGAGCAACAGTTTTACAAATCAAACCCTTGCTCAGCTAGAACTATGGCAGAAAGACTTAGAAGTTGGCGTTTACATTTTACCAAAAGAACTCGACGAAGAGGTTGCACGCTTGCACCTTGAGCAGCTTGGTGTAAAACTCACAAAACTTACTCAAGAGCAGGCCGATTACATTGGAGTAAACATCAACGGCCCCTTCAAACCAGATCACTATAGGTATTAATTATTGGATCAAATTACATTGAGGTTGCACGTCCACTTTGGTGCAACCTCATTTTTTTGTAAAGACTGCAAGCATGAACCAAGTTATCAAAGAAACGATTCAGGTACTAAAATACGGTGGCATTATACTTTACCCAACCGATACCATTTGGGGTATTGGCTGCGATGCCACAAATCCTGAAGCAGTTGCCAAAATACACAAGTTAAAGCAGAGCGAGGACAGCAAAAGCATGCTTGTACTCCTAGAGAACCCTAATCTGCTAAACTCTTACGTTGAGGTGGTTCCAGAAGTAGCCTGGGAACTAATTGAGGTATCCACAAAGCCGTTAACCATTATTTATCCTAAAGCCAAAAATTTGGCAGCAAACCTTATTGCTGCCGATGGCAGCATTGGCATTAGGGTGGTTAAGCATAACTTTTGCGAAAGGCTAATTCAAACCTTCCGCAAGCCTATTGTTTCTACTTCAGCAAATATTGCGGGTAAAACTTCGCCAAAAAGTTTTAAGGACATCGATGCGCAAATTGTTGATGGGGTTGATTTTGTTGTCCCTCAGATATACGAAGAAAGCACTACTAACCTACCCTCTAGCATTATTCAGCTTGGTGTTAGGGGCGAAATTAAAGTGATAAGGGAGTAAACGGTAATATAAATTCGAATGAAATTTTTTCATAACCACCCTATCCAGAAACGCTTTAGCGACATTGATATGCTAGGGCATGCAACCAACTCAGTATATCAGCAGTATTTCGATTTAGGCAGAATGCACTACTTTACTGATGTTCTGAAAGAGAAAATGGACTGGCAAGAAGAAGGACTAATCCTTGTTAGCGTGAGCATAAACTTTATGGCACAAGTAAGGCTGTACGAGGAAATTGAGGTTAGAACTAAAATTGTTAATCTGGGCAACAAAAGCCTCGAAATGCATCAACAGGTTTACAATCTAACAGCGCAATGCGTTGCTGCCGAGAGCAAATCGATAATGGTTGGTTATCAGGTTATTCAGGAAACTAGCATTCCCATTCCCCAACGATGGAGAGAAAGCATTGCAAAATTTGAGACTGATATAGATTTTGAATTATAGGTCGGTCATCCCCTCAGGCAAGTTCATAAAAAGGGTTTTAGTCTCCTCATTTAGTTCAACAATAAAATCAGAGGTAGCGGGAATCAGCAATTCATTGCCTATAGTATTTACAACAAGAAAAACCAAATTACCAGAGAAGTCTTGCAATTCCTCTATTGTACCAAGCAAACTTCCATTCTGATTAATAATTGAGTAACCCACTAAATCATCCAGGAAAAGTTCGTCGTTTGGTTGTATTTGCTTTACTTCAGCAAATACAAAAAGCCCAACAAAATCAGTTGCCATTTCGGGTCTGTCCACCTCATCAAATTTCACAATGGATGAACTTTGACCTTTGCTTCGGATAGACTTGATAAAAAAAGGAATCGGTATTCCCTCTATTCGAAGAAATACCGATTCTAATTTGTGTTCTGAAGGATCAAAGTTATTTGTCCACAACACCTGAACCTCACCATTCACCCCATGAGTTCGTTGAACTTTTCCAACCTCAGTAAGATGAGCGTGGTTCATAGTGAAATTTCCTACTCTTTAGCTTCCTCAGGTTTGGTTTCTGCTTCAGCCTCAGCGGTTACTTCTGGCACTTCAACAATCTCTTCGGCAACCTCTTCGGCAACCTCCTCGGTCTCCTTAGTTTTCTTAGCCTCTTTTGCTGCTTGGTCTGCTAATCTTTTAGCAATCTCTTGAGCACGTGTTTCCCGAACCTTGGTCTCGGCTTGAATTCGTGTAGCTATTTCATCCTTCTCGCCCTTTACAAGACGATCTTTTTTGGATTGAATTTTAGATTCTTTCTCCTTAAGCCAAGCGTTGAATTTCTCCTCAACTTGCTCCTCGGTTAAAGCTCCTTTTTTCATTCCATCTAGTAAGTGTTTTTTAATTAAAACACCTTTGTACGATAGGATAGCCCTAGTTGTATCGGTAGGTTGAGCGCCATTTTGCAGCCAGTTTAATGCTCTATCAAAATTCAATTCAATAGTAGCAGGATCTGTCGTAGGATTATACGAACCGATCCTTTCAATACTTCTGCCATCCCGTGGCGCCCTGCTATCTGCCACCACGATATGATAGAAAGGTGATCTCTTTCTACCGTGGCGACTAAGTCTGATTTTTACAGGCATACTTAAACGCTTTTTTAGTTAAACCCACTTTTTTATTTGCCGCGCAAAGATAATGCTTTTTTATTAATTATCAGAGTTTTTATGCCTTTTATTGTTTTTGTATTGAAAAACTAGAATTCACTTTTTTTTAGAAAAATCACACTTCAGCAAACCAGCAAAAACACTGTAATATAGACGCATACGTTAATTATGCAATAGTTTTCAACATCAACAAATTTTGGCCCTAGATTAGTTAACTTTGTGGAAATAGCAATATCGCAGTATTCAATTCGCAATATTTTAATTATCAACCATGAGCAAATTTGTACACCTTCACGTCCATTCGCAATTCTCAATTCTCGATGGTGCTTCGGGCATTACTACCCTAATTGAAAAGGCAAAAAAAATGGGCATGAAGGCAATTGCTCTTACCGACCATGGTAATATGTTTGGTATTAAGGAGTTTGTGAATGCTGCTTCCAAAGCAAATGATCCTATAAATAAGGAGATTAAAAGAATTAAAGGAGAGATTGTAAAACTTGAGAAAGAAGGAGTGGCTAAAGACGAGCTCAATGAACTGAAGTTGGCCTTACAGGATCAGGAGCAAAAACTATTTAAACCAATAATCGGGTGCGAGGCATACGTTACAGCCAATAGGCACAGCCGCGAAAAAGACGACAGGGGTGGCGATCACCTTGTTTTACTAGCAAAGGATTTAGTAGGATACCACAATCTCACTAAAATGGTATCCTATTCGTGGATCGAAGGTTTTTACCAAAAGCCTAGGATGGATAAGGAACTTCTCAAAAAGTATAGTGAGGGAATTATTGCTTCATCGGCTTGCCTTGGAGGCGAAATTCCTCAAGCAATAATAAAGGGTAATATCCAACGGGCAGAAGAAGTGATATATGAATTTAAAGAAATATTTGGAGACGATTTCTACCTTGAAGTAATGCTCCATCCCGTTGAGCCTAATGGATACTCTGAGGACACCTATTTAGAACAAGGTCGCGTTAATAAAATAATCCTAGAACTTGCAAAGAAAACGGGGGTTAAATGCATCGCTACCAATGATGTCCATTTTGTTAATGCCGAAGATGCACTTGCACACGACAGGCTAATTTGCCTTAATACCGGAAAGGACCTTGATGATCCTAAACGCTTGCGCTATACCATGCAGGAATATCTCAAAAGTGAACAGGAGATGCTCAAGCTCTTTCCAAATAACCCTGAGGTAATACACAACACTCTCGAAATTGCAGAAAAGGTAAGTATTTATTCCCTCGATCACGAGCCAATTATGCCACACTTCGGCCTACCCGAGGGTTTTACAGATGATAATGAATACCTTAAACACCTCACCTTTGAGGGGGCAAAAAAACGGTGGGGAGAAAATCTTACCCCCGAGATAGAGGAAAGACTCAACTTTGAACTTGAGGTAATTGCCCGAATGGGATACCCCAGCTATTTTTTAATTGTTTGGGACTTCCTTGTTGCTGCACGCGAAATGGATGTTTCCGTTGGACCAGGAAGGGGTTCGGCAGCTGGTTCAGCTGTTGCCTACAGCCTAAAAATTACGGATATCGATCCCATTAAATACGATTTACTGTTTGAGCGTTTCCTCAATCCTGAAAGGGTTTCGATGCCCGATATTGATATTGACTTTGATGAGGACGGTCGCGAACTAGTTTTACAGTGGGTTGTTAACAAGTACGGCAAAAAACGAGTAGCCCAAATCATCACCTTTGGTACAATGGCTGCTAAAATGGCTATTCGCGATGTGGCACGTGTGCAAAAACTGCCTCTTGCCGAGGCAATGCGCATAGCCAAACTGGTTCCAGAAAGACCGGGTATTACACTGTCTAAAGCCTACAAGGAGGTTCCAGAACTAATGGAATGCAAAAAGTCGCCAGATGAACTTGTGCGTTCAACCCTGCAATATGCCGAAGTTTTGGAGGGTTCAGTTCGGCAAACAGGGGTACATGCTTGCGGTATTATTATTGGCCGAGACAACCTTGAGGATCACATCCCTATATGCATAAATAAGGATGCCGAACTTTACGTAACCCAGTTTGATGGTAAGCACGTTGAATCCGTCGGCCTGCTTAAAATGGACTTCCTAGGGCTTAAAACACTCTCCATCATCAAGGATGCAATAGCTTTCATCAAAGAATCAAAGGGTATCGACCTAGACCTCGATCACATCCCCCTTGATGATAAAAAAACATTTGAGCTATACTCACAGGGCGACACCACAGCCCTATTCCAGTTTGAGTCGCCCGGAATGAAGAAGCATCTCCGAGCACTAAAGCCCAACAGGTTTGAAGATCTTATCGCCATGAATGCCTTGTATCGACCAGGTCCAATCGAATATATTCCAAGTTTTATCAACAGAAAACATGGGCGCGAAAAAATTGAGTACGATATACCCGAAATGGAGGATTACCTTCGCGACACCTATGGCATTACCGTTTACCAAGAGCAGGTTATGCTTCTATCCCAAAAACTTGCTGGCTTCACAAAAGGTCAGGCCGACTCACTTAGGAAGGCCATGGGTAAAAAGCTTAAGGACGTAATGGATAAACTGAAGACTCAATTTGTTGAGGGATGCCTAAAGAATGGTCATGACATTAAAAAGGTAGAAAAGGTGTGGACCGACTGGGAGGCTTTTGCTCAATATGCCTTTAATAAATCGCACTCCACTTGCTACGCCTACGTATCATACCAAACTGCATACCTTAAAGCACACTATCCAAGTGAATTTATGGCAGCCGTTCTTAGCCGCAACCTATCCGACATAAAAAAGATTACCCTTTTTATGGATGAGTGTCGTAGAATGGGTATGCAGGTGCTTGGCCCCAATGTAAATGAGAGTAACTATAAGTTTACGGTTATGCATAATGGCGATGTACGCTTTGGACTTGGCGCTATTAAAGGGGTTGGCGAAGGAGCCGTAGCCAATATTATTGAAACAAGAAAAGCCGGAAAGTTTGTTGATCTCTACGACTTTGTTGAAAGGGTTAACCTACAATCCGTAGGTAAAAAGAATTTTGAATCGCTGGTGCTCGCTGGTGCTTTCGATAATTTTGGCATTACAGAAAGGGCACAGTTCTTTGCCGAAGATTCAAAGGGTTCACCTTTTATAGAGCAACTGCTCCGCTACGGTGCAAAAATACAGCAAGAAAAAAACAACACACAACAAACTCTTTTTGGGGGAATGGATTCGGGGTTTGAAATTCAAAAACCCGAATTGCCCATTGTTGAGGGATGGTCGAAACTTGAAACCCTTAGCAAAGAAAAAGAGCTTATCGGAATCTACCTTTCGGCCCATCCACTAGACGACTATAAACTTGAAATTGACACGTTTTGCAACATTACCCTGAGCGAAATGAGTGACCCAACTCGTTTAGTTGGCCGTGAGTTAACATTTGCAGGTATTGTGTCGGAGGCCAAAGTGCTAACCACCCAAAAGGGCAATTACTATGGTCGACTAACCATAGAAGATTTTACCGATTCATATGAAATTACGCTTTTTGGGAAAGACTTTGAGAATAACAGAAAGTTTTTCTTTGTTGGCTATCCTCTCCTTATTAAGGGAAGGTTCGACCATAGCAAATACCGCGAGGGACAACTCGAACTCTATATCAAAAACATGCAAATGCTCTCTGATGTTAGGGATGAACTTGTAAAGAAAATTACGATATCGCTCACGATTGAAGAGGTAAACGAAGGGATAATTAACAAAATAAAAGACCTTACCAATGTGAATACCGGCAAGGTAATGCTTAGGTTTAGAGTAATTGATCCTCAAAGTAAAGTTAGCCTTGAGATGTTCTCACGAGCACACCGGATTAACCTCTCCAATGAGTTTATTGAGCACTTAAAACAAATGGATCTGAACTTTAAAATAAATTGATTTCAGAAGCCAAAACTTTTTTAAAATGAAACTGTTATCTTTACACAATATTTAACTATTAAACAATTAAACTATGGCACTTGCAATAACTGATAGCAATTTTGAAGAACTTGTACTAAAAGCAGAAAAACCTGTTCTTCTCGATTTTTGGGCAGAGTGGTGTGGCCCTTGCCGAATGGTTGGCCCTTTGGTTGAACAAATGGCTCAAGAGTTTGAAGGAAGAGCAGTAATTGGGAAAGTTGACGTTGATAGCAACCCTGGAGTGGCGAGCAAATTTGGCATTCGTAACATCCCCACAATTCTTTTCTTCAAAAACGGCGAAATAGCCGACAAGCAAGTTGGTGCTGTTCCAAAAAACACACTTGTGGCAAAACTTGAGGCTTTGTTATAGCCAAGAGCATAATAGTAACTGACAAGCATCTGCCCAGCAAAAAGCAGATGCTTGTTTGATTGGTAACTAGTGGTAGCCTAAAATAAATACAATGAAAGTTTGTGTATTCTGCGCTTCGAGCGCAAAAATTTCAAAAAAGTATTTCGACCAAACCGAACTTGTTGCACAAGAACTTGTAAATGCGGGTTCCTCTATTGTGTATGGTGGAGGGTCTGTTGGACTTATGGGTTGCCTTGCCGACAAAGCATTATCGCTTGGTGGCGAAGTGATTGGGATACTGCCTCGATTCATGGACAAGGTTGAATGGGGCCACAAAGGACTCTCTAAGATGGTTCTTGTAAAAGATATGCGCGAACGTAAAAAACAACTTATCAACAACGTTGATGCAGTTATTGCATTACCCGGTGGTTGCGGAACTCTTGAGGAGTTGATGGAGGTTTACACACTAAAACGCCTAGGAAAATTCACTAAGCCTATTATTGTTCTGAATACCGATGGATTTTACAACCATCTTGAGATGCTAATCGAAAAGATGATTGATGAAAATTTTATGCGCCCAGAGCATAGGCAAATATGGCAACTCGTAAATAGCCCAAGCGATATTATCCCCGCCATTATATCAGCACCCTTATGGGATGAATCTGCAATTAAGTTTGCAGCGGTTTAACCTATTGTAGGTCTGTTCCTGTAGGTAAAAAGTTTACTGTCGCCAATCTCGTCGTAACTGTAAATTTCGCCAGTAAATTGGGGCGCTTTAACCCCATCATAAAAAAACTGGTTGCCCACAAAAACTCGAGCTTCATCCCAAAGATTTCGCTCTAAAAAACTATTGATTAGCGTTGCGCCACCCTCAATAAAAAGCGAGGAAATATTGCGCTGGTAAAGTTTCGTTAGTAATTGCACCTCCAGCCCCTTGGCAAAATCCACAGCTACTATCTCCATATTTGGAATAGTCAAAAACTCGGCCTTCCGGGCCGATGCGCTTGAGTTATTTCCAATAAAAACCAGTGTTGGCGTTGAACCGTCGTAAACGTTGGATTCCTTAGTAAGCCTCAACTTTCTATCGAGCACAATGCGCAAAGGGTTTTTACCGCTCCAATGGCGTACATCAAGTCTGGGGTTATCCTTTTCAACTGTATTGGTTCCAATAAGTATACTCTGCTCCTCGCTTCGCCATTTGTGCACAGTAGTTCGGGCTAGCTCGTTGGTTATCCAAACAGGCGCAATTGGGTCGTTGGGCTTCCTAACACAATCTATGAAACCATCAAGAGTTTGTGCCCATTTTAAAATAATGTAAGGCCGTTTTTTGGTATGAAACATATAAAACCGTCTATTTAAGTCCTTTGACTCCTGCTCTAACACGCCAACAGTTACATCAATACCGGCATTTTTTAATTTTTCGATGCCTGCACCCTGTATCTGTGGATTAGGATCTTGAACTGAAATTACCACCCGCCTAATCCCCGATTCAATAATTAAATCGGTACAAGGAGGAGTTTTACCATGGTGCGAGCATGGCTCCAACGAAACATAAAGGGTACACTTCGATAGAATCGATTTATCCGATACAGCATTAATGGCTATTCGTTCCGCATGATCGGTACCAAACTCTTTGTGGTATCCCTCTGCAATAATCCTATTGTTGTAAACCACAACTGAACCAACCATTGGGTTTGGCGCAACTCTTCCCTCGCCATGTGCGGCCAGTTCAAGGCAACGACTCATGTAAATCCTATCCTGTATGTGCTGTTCCATAATTTTTCGATACTTTTGAATAAGTAAAAATAGATGTATGCAAGCCCAAAGTATTCTCAACAATTACAAGCAAAATGTAAATAGCTTAAAAAGCATTTACCCTTTAGCAGAAGCCCAAGCTATGGTACGCCTTTTAATTGAGAAGGTAACTGGCATTAAAGCTCACGATGCACTTGCTAATCCCTACCTTCTTTTAAGCATTTCACAGGAATCGCTAATCGATGCCTACATAGAGGAGCTAAAGTTACAAAAGCCTATCCAATATATCCTTGGCGAAACCGAGTTTTTTGGTATCAACCTTAAGGTAAACCCACATGTTCTAATCCCCCGACCCGAAACCGAAGAACTTGTGGAATGGTTACTTGCTGACAGAAATAGCGATTTCCCATCGGTCCTCGATATTGGAACAGGTTCAGGCTGCATTGCCATTGCCATAGCAAAGAGACTCCCGGCTGCAAAGGTTTTTGCACTCGATATCTCGGCTGAAGCCATAATACTTGCAAAGGGTAATTCAATGAATGCTAGCACAAGGATTACATTTTTTCAGCAAGATATTCTTAATATACCAAGCGAACTAAAGGGTGCCCCCTACGATATTGTGGTTAGCAATCCGCCCTACGTGCGCAATAGCGAAAAAGAAATTATGCACCCCAACGTACTTGATAACGAGCCTGAAAATGCACTTTTTGTTAGCGATGATGATCCGTTAGTTTTCTATAGGGCAATTGCCCAAACAGCCCAAACTATTCTCAAACCAAATGGCATGGTTTATTGTGAGATTAACGAAGCGCTTGGGCAAGAAACCGCCAAAGTTTTTAAGGATAATGGATTTACTGACATTGAGGTAAGGAAAGACATTAATGGGAAAGATAGGATGTTGAGGGCAAGTAAACAATAAAATATAGGGAATTCGCATACATTTAAATAAGTTAGGCACAAGGCTACGAGACCAGACACGACAGCGATAAAATGGAAAATTTTTTGTTTCACGACACACGAAAAAAAGAAAGGATTGCCGACCCACAAAGCATAAGTTTGGCAGCCCTTCCCTGCAAGCTTCGCTTCGCTGCCAAACACATGCTTTTTTTCCACCGCGCGCAGATTGAGCGGAATTTGTACCGTTTATTGAACCGAAAATTGTTAATTTGTGAGATTATTAAATAAGGATTTTAGAATATGCAAAACTTACAAAACGAACTGATAAATATACTCCAACACGAAGATGCTTTTGTAGTTGACGGACAACTAAATAAAAACAAAATTATTGAAAAAGCATTACAGGTTGACCCGCAACTGATTAAGCATTTAATAAAGCACGATACATTTAAAACCCACTTTTTTACCGATGTAGAAGGCGTTTTGGTATTCGACAAAATTAAATTTCAGCGTTTTGTAAACAATAAATCCTTTTTGCCCGACAGTTACACCGCTTTTAAAAATAAAATTGGTTTAACCATTAATGATGGCACAACCGACAATTACATAACCACAAAAAACGATGTAGTATTGGCTTGGCCACATAAAGACTGCGTTTTGGAAGGTGGACAAACAAAAGAAGACCAAAAAAGAAATGAAATTTTTTGGAACGAGACCCTTGCCCCCGATGAAATTGACCGCCTGCTTGACCCTAAAGTATTTACCAATTGGAAGAAGTACGACCAACAAGGCGAACACGAAGTAACGGAAATAAGCGAAAACGATAATCTGATAATTAAAGGAAACAACTTATTGGCTCTTGCTTCTTTGAAAAAGCGTTTTAAAAACAGGGTAAAGCTTATTTACATTGACCCACCTTATAATACAGGAGGTGATAGTTTTATGTATAATGACACCTTTAACCATTCAACTTGGTTAACATTCATGAAGAATAGACTTGAAATCGCAGAAAAATTATTGACATCAGATGGCTCAATATTTATCCATACTGATGAAGAAGAAATATCCTATTTAAAAGTTTTATGTGATGAGATTTTTGGACGAGAAAATTTCGTGTCTCAAATAAGCTATGAAAGGTCATCAGTTGCAGGTCTTGGTCAAGGAGGGTATTTTGTAAATACAGGAGAGTTTATTTTAGTTTATTCAAAACAACAATCTTCATTTAACCCTGTAGAATCGTTTCAACCATTGGAGTTGAAAACGATGAAAAGATACAATAAGATTTTTAAAAACACAGGGAATAAAACTCTTGTCAAAGAATTTGAATCCAAATCAAATAAATTACCTGTTAAAATATTCAAGCATGAAGCTTACGAAATTGAAACAATATCAATGAGTAAACCTCAGGAACGTTTTCTGGAAATAAAATCTGAATTTATTGAGAATTTTGATTTAATATTTCGACCATTCTTAATTCAAAAAGAAAATGCATTCCAACATGAAGTTATTTCTAATATGGGTGGTGGTTTATATTCAATGGAGTATATTCCAAGTCGTGGGAAAAACAAAGGAGAACCAACAACACTTTACTACATGGACAAAGGTTTGGTCGCTTGGTTAAAGGATAGTGCAAAAAAAGATGGAACCGAAATATTAAAGTCTACAAAATTATCCAATGTATGGTCTCATGCAGAGATTCCAAAAGCTGATTTACATAATGAAGGTGCTATTTCTTTTCCAAGAGGCAAGAAACCAGAAAGGCTAATAGAAAGAATTTTAAAAATAGCATCAAACCCTGGCGATATTATAATGGACTTCTTTGTTGGTAGCGGCACAACTTCAGCTGTAGCTCATAAAATGGGGAGGCAATATATCGGTATTGAACAGCTTGATTATATTGAAGCTTTGCCTATTGAGCGTTTGAAAAATGTAATTTCAGGTGAACAAAGTGGAGTTTCTAAGGATTATAATTGGAATGGAGGAGGTTCATTTATTTATTGTGAATTAGCAAAATACAATCAAACTTTTGCCGACAAAATTTTAGAAGCCGACAGTAAAGAAAAGCTAATTGCAGTTTGGCAAGAAATGAAAGAAAGGGCGTTTTTAAGTTACCAGTTCGATAGGCAAAGTTTTGATGAACGCATTGAAGCCTTTAAAACTCTTTCGTTAGACGACCAAAAGAAATTTTTACTTGAGGTGCTGGACAAAAACCAGTTGCATGTAAATTATTCGGAGATAGCTGACGAAACATTTGGAATAAGCAAAGAGGATAAGAGGTTGAATGATATGTTTTACGCCAACATTTAATTACCCAAAAACAGAAATTATGTAATGAGAGCTTTACTTGACACAAATATTATCATTCATAGGGAAACGAGCCGAATAATTAACCAAAACATTGGCATGTTATTTTACTGGCTCGATAAAATGAAATATCAAAAATACGTTCATCCCGTTACTATTGCTGAATTGCAAAGGCATACCGATGAACAGGTAGTAAAAACCATGGGTGTTAAGTTACAAAGTTATCATGTAATGAAGGTTTCCGCTCCTTTGCACGATGATGTTAAAAAAGTAAGCTTATCCATTGATACAAACGCTAACGATACAAACGACACGCTTTTACTTAACGAGGTATATTCAAAACGAGTTGATTTTTTAATTACCGAGGACAAAAAAATACATACAAAGGCTAAGCATTTAGGCATAAGCGATTTTGTATTTTACATTGAGCAGTTTATTGAAAAAGCTGTTCGGGAAAATCCCGAATTAGTCGATTACAAAACTTTATCCGTTAAAAAAGAATATTTTGGCAATATCAATTTGCAATCATCTTTTTTCGACAGTTTCCGCGGCGATTATCAGGGGTTCGACCAGTGGTTTAACCGAAAATCGGAAGAAATAGCCTATGTCTGTTCATACGAAGGAGAAATTAACTCCTTTTTGTTTCTAAAAAAAGAAGGTAAAGAAGAAGATTATTCTGACATACAACCACCCATGCCCACTAAAGAAAGGCTAAAAATAGGAACATTTAAAATTACTGCAAACGGCTTTAAACTTGGCGAAAGGTTTTTAAAAATCATTTTTGATAATGCTCTAAAGCAAAAGGTAGAAGAAATTTATTTTACCATTTTTGATAAGCGGGATGAGCAAAAACGGCTTATTGAGCTAATGGAATCATGGGGTTTTAAAAAATGGGGTGTAAAAGAAACGCCAACAGGTATTGAAAACGTTTATGTACGGCCATTTGAAAAACCAGCCGACAGAACACAGCCACGTTTAACATTTCCTTTTTTATCAAGCGATTCGGGTGTTTTTATAGTGCCGATTTACCCTGAGTATCATACGGAGTTATTTCCTGATTCTATCCTGCAAACAGAATCTCCGTTAAATTTTGTCGAAAATCAGCCACACCGAAACGCCATAAGAAAGGCATATATTTCTCATTCAAAAGAGAGGAATCTAAACACAGGGGATATAATTCTATTTTACCGAACAGGCGGATATTACAAAAGTGTTATTACTACTATTGGTATTATAGAAAACACCAAGCAACCTGCCACTTTTGAGGAACTCAAAGTAATTTGCAAAAAAAGAACAGCATTGTCGGAAGCACAATTGACCGAGTATTGGAACAGGTACGATAAACGAAAACCATTTGTTGTAAATTTTCTGTATGCCTATTCTCTGCCAAATCCTTTCAGGGTAAATTTGAAAAAACTTATTGATATTGGCGTTTTTTCAAGCATAGAAGAAGCCCCGAGAGGGTTTCAAAAACTAAGTTGGGATTCATTTGTAAAAATTTATAAGGAAGCATATAAATAATGAAAGTATTATTATCAATAAAGCCGGAGTACGCCGAAAAAATATTTTCGGGTGAGAAGAGATATGAATTTCGCAAAGTAGTCTTTAAAAATCAACTTATCCAAACTGTAGTTGTATATGCAACTATGCCAGTTGGTAGAATAATAGGAGAATTCAACATTAAGCGGATTTTAAAAGATGAACCTGAACACATTTGGGAACTGACCAAAGAATACTCAGGAATAAACAAATCTTTTTTTAACGAATATTTTAGCGGAAGAAACTTTGCATTTGCTATAGAGGTTGACAAGCCAAAATTGTATAAGAAGCCGATAAACCCAAAAGAAGAATTTGAAAGATTTACAGCACCTCAATCGTTTATGTATTTATAAATTATGGCAGTAGAACGTTTAGATAAAACCTTTGATGTTTTGGTGGAGAATGAAGTTATTGAACTTGTTCTGCCCGAAAATATCAAACAAAATTTACGGTACGAGGCACGACCTTACCAGATTGAGGCATTTGCACGTTTTACATATTATCTCAACAAATACATGCACCGACGAAAACCAAGCCAGTTGTTATTTCACATGGCAACAGGTAGCGGAAAAACCTTGATTATGGCAGGTGCAATTGTAGAGCTTTACAAAATGGGCTACCGCAATTTTATTTTCTTTGTAAACACCGATACCATAATACGTAAAACAAAAGAGAACTTTTTAAATTCGGCATCGCTAAAATACTTGTTTGCACCACAGATAAATATTAATAATCAACCTGTTTCGGTTCGTGAAGTGGATAATTTCGAGAGCGTAAACGACAATGATATAAATATTCATTTTTCAACCATACAGGGCTTACACTCCCGATTGAACACTCCACGGGAAAACAGCGTAACATTTGAAGATTTTGCCAACAAAAGAATAGTTCTGATTTCGGATGAAGCCCACCATGTAAACTCACTTACCAAGCAAAAACTAACAGGAGAGGAATTGGAAGTTGAGCGTTCGTGGGAAAATACCATAACACGTATTTTTGATTCCAATTCTGACAATATAATGTTGGAATTTACAGCTACTTTGGAACTTTCGCACCCTTCTGTTGCTGCAAAATACAACTCCAAACTGCTTTTCGATTACGACCTTAAAAAATTCCGTGAAGATGGTTATTCAAAAGAAGTAAAAACCCTGCAAGCCGACCTTGAAGCGGTTGACCGTGCATTGGGAGGAATAATCGTGAGCCAATATAAAAAGAAAGTATTTTCAAAATATGGTCTGCTGATTAAACCTGTGGTAATGATGAAATCGAAAACCACAGCAGAATCGGCAGAAATGGAACAGCAATTTAAAGACAAAATACAAAACCTTTCTGAAACCGATATAAACAAAATCAGAAAGTTAAAAGGCAATGAAACCCTGCAAAAAGCTTTTCAGTTTTTTGAGGAATCAAAAATTACAACTGCCAACCTGATTGATGAATTAAAAGATGATTTTTCGGAGGATAAAATCATTTCGGTTAATTCAAAAAACGATACAGACGAAAAGCAGATTGTAATAAATACGCTTGAAGCAAAAGACAATGAATATCGGGTTGTATTTGCCGTTGATAAACTTAACGAGGGTTGGGATGTTTTAAACCTTTACGATATTGTCCGTTTGTACGAAACACGAGATTCTAAAGGAGGGAAACCAGGAAAAACAACCGTACAGGAAGCCCAATTAATTGGTCGTGGTGCAAGATATTTTCCATTTAAAATTTCAGAAGAACAGCCACTTGACCAACGGAAATTTGACACCGACCTTGAAAATGAAATGAGGATTTGCGAAGAACTGCATTATCATTGTTCTCACAATCCAAGATACATACAGGAATTAAACACCGCTTTACAAGAAATTGGTATTGTTCCAAAGGAGAAAAAAGAGGTTTTTCTTGAACTGAAAGACGATTTTAAAGAATCGAAATTTTATAAAACAGGTTTTGTATTCATTAACAAAAAAGTTGAAAACGACCCACAATTAAATTTTGAATATCAGGAGCCTGCAATCCGTAAAAAACATGAATATAAATTGCGGACATTTGCAACCGCAGAATCTGTGATTTTTAACGAACATGAGACCAAACAAGTTGACCGTAAAACACAATCATACAAACCGATACTTTGGGATAAAGTGATATTGAAAAAGGCAATGAATAAAATTCCTTTTTATCACTTTAGCAGTATGAAACGCTATTTTCCATCGGTAAAATCGGTTGATGACTTTATTGCAAAAAAACTGGCAGAAATTGAAGTTGATGTAATCGGACTTGAAAAGGATATTAAAAACCTAACTCCAAAAGATAAATTGAATGTTTGCTTATCGTTCCTGACTTCAATTTCCGAAGAAATAAATCAGACTTTCGGTGATTATCGGGGAACAAAAACATTTAAAAGAGAACCGATTCGTAAAGTTTTCCGAGACAAGAAAATGTATTTTGCCATTGAAGAAAATACCGACAAAGAAACAGGTAAACCAACAATGCGTAGCGACATTGATGAAAAATATTATCTTGATTTAAACTCAAGAGATTGGCACGCATACAAAGAAAATTACGGTTCATCGGAAGAAAAATTATTGGTAAAATTCCTTGATTCGCAGATGGAAGAACTTGAAAATCGTTTCAAAAATATTTACTTGATACGTAACGAGAGATTTTTCAAAATATTCAGGTTCAGCGATGGAAAAGCAACCGAACCTGATTATGTACTTTTTATGACAGAAAAAGAAAGCGGAGAAAATCTTGTTTATCAATTATTCATAGAGCCCAAAGGCTCACACTTGATACCGACTGACGACTGGAAAGAAAAATTCTTTGTCGACATTGAAGAAGAAGCAATATTGCATGAGAATGACAAAATAAGAATCATTGGAATGCCATTTTATAATAAAACAGAAAGGGAAACACAGTTCAAAGAAAAATTGACGGAAATAGTAAGTGGCTAGCCATCCCTTCGCTTGTATGCACATTGGCAAAACGCACCGAGCCAACGCTCCAACGCTCTTTGGTTGGTACAACGTACTGGTTTTTTCCTTTTGCCATTTTTTCGCTATTTAAAGTTGTTTAAAATTCGTTGTCTATCCTCGTTCTCCTTATCGTTCTTATGGTACATCTCAATAAAAACTATTCGTTGGTCGGCTGGAAAGTGAGCGTAAACCAATCGCAAACCCGAGTTTACCCCACGCCCTTTAAGTGCTTTACAGGCTATCATTTTTACCTTAATAATACACGTTTCAATGCCTAGATTGTCAATCCTGAAGCTAAATGGAGGTCGCTCATTTGGCATAATCTCCAGCACCTGCTTAACAACTTTAATATCGTCGTTAAGGGTTCTATACTTTTTCAGAAGGCCTTTTAAGTCCTTTTTGTATTCTTCTAGTTCATCAAATATCATTGCTCTTCAATTTCTTCACAATAGTTTCTTACAGAGAAGGGTGCTTCCCTATAAAAAGCCAGTTCGTAATTTATTTCATCACCCTCTTTTGAGGCCAACCACGGCATATCTTTATGGGAATAATTACTGATAGCAGAGGCAGACCAATCGCTCATTTGCTCAATAACCCTATCAATAACCTCTTTTTCGCTTGCCCTAAGTTCAATAAGGCTGGCTTTGGTTAATGGTAAATAACGTGTTTGCTGTAAACCATAGTAATCCGTTTTTAACCGTTGTAGTTGTCCAGCATCTATCATTTGATTAATAATGGTATCTAACTTTTGAGGCACAGGGCCAAAGGGCAATTTTCGGTATTTAGCGCCAGTTAGGTGTTCCTCATAAAGTTCGTAGTAGTTAAAATCAGAGAAATAAAGCAATTTATAAAGCACAGTTTCACCCACGTTGGGTTTACCAGCGCATTTTTCGAGAATATAAAGAAGCACGTTTTTGAATTTGTTTACCTGAAGTTTAGGTACAGAAATACGCTCCTCGGTAGTTTGCTTTTTCCCTTGGGGGTTGAATTCAATCGAATCGGAAGCAGCAAAGTCTTTAGACATAAATTCATCCAAAGAGAACCCTAAAATAATTGAAAGCCTTTGAAATTCAAGTACGTCAACGCTCCTGTTGCCTAGCTCAATTTGCGCTAGTGAAGGTCGAGAAATTTTAAGCCTTTTGGCTAAATCAGCCTGTGAAAGGCCCTTTAGCTTACGTAATGCTGTGATTCTCTGACCAATTTCTTTTTGTGATAGTTTAATGCTCATAGTTGTAGTAGGTTTTTCCATAATAACGCAACAAAAATACAAATTGTTTCATTACAAAACAATATATTGTTCTTTTTTAAAACATATAACCTTTACCTAATTGCACGCACATTGCCAAAGCCACACACTTGTGCAGAGCTTGTCGAAGTAAGCCAACGCACCCAAACCAAAGCTTTGCCAAAGAGCTTGCAAGCCAACACACAATGAAATGATAAGATAATTGCCACCCTGATAATAAAAAACTTAAAAAGAAGATAATTACGAAATGAAAATGGTTTACTTTTACGGAAAGACAAACGAAAGATTTAACGCCAGTGCACAACAAGGGGTGTAACCAATTTGGAATGTATGGGTTAGGTAAGGGGTCGGCACGCAAGGAAAAGTTTTAACGTGGGATAAATCCCAAGCCCTGCTCACCCAAACTGGTCACACCCCCAACCGTTGTCACAATACTAAAAAACGAAACTGCGGAAAATAACCGTACACATACTTGTTTTGTACGCTCTTTTGGCGTACATTTGACCTGACTAATAATTCTCAGTTATGACAACAAAGGAAATAAAGAAACAAGTAAAGGCGAGATTTGATACTCGTTTACCAAAAGAGCAAAAATTGTTTTTTGAAAGAGCTGCACGTATAGGGGGCTTTAGAAGTCTAACTGACTTTGTAGTGTTAGCCGCTCAAGAAAAAGCAAAAAAAATAATATCAGAAGAAGAGCGAATTATTGCATCGCAAAAAGACAGTGAAATATTCTTTGAAGCAATAACTAATCCACCAAAAGCAAATAAAGACCTTATTGATGCCGTAAGTGAATACAATGCTCTTTTATCTAAATGAATGAGCTGACAGAAAGTTTAAATTCGACTCATAGAAGAAAGGAGTTTTCTTGTGGAAAGGAAATGCTTGATGATTATTTACATAAACAAGCAGATCAAGACATTAAAAGAAAATTGACCGCCTGTTTTGTGCTAAATGACCAAGAAATGGATTTATTAAAGGGCTATTACACTTTAGCTAATAACAGTTTATCCCAAGAGTTAATACCTACCGTATTTATTAAGAAACTACCTAATTCGTATAAATCGATACCCACCACCCTACTTGGACGATTAGCGATAGATACTAAATTTCAAAATCAGGGAATAGGGAAACTATTAGTAGTAGATGCCTTGAAACGTAGTTACGAGACTTCTAAAAGTATTGGTTCATTTGCAGTTGTAGTTGACCCAATTGACGAAAGTGCCGAACGATTTTATAATAAATATGGTTTTATTAAACTTCCTGACAGCGGGAAAATGTTCCTGCCGATGAATACAATAAAGTCTTTATTCGAATAAAAGTACTGTGGCTAACACACGGTTATATTTTACACCCCACGTTTTTGGCAGATTAGGTTACTTTAAGTTTCAATTAGTCATTTTAATGGGATTTATCCCATAAAGCGCCGACGGGGCGAAAACATAAGGCAAACAAAAATTTATCAAAATCAAAACAAACAATAAAACCTACCCACTTTCATGGCCAAACAGCTAACTCCAAAAACTGCCCTTAACCGTGCCCAATGGCTATGCAGCCAAAGGGAGAAGTGCGTTTCTGAGATTACGCTTAAGCTTACGCAGTGGGGCATTATCGAGGATGATAGTATAACCATAATTAAATCGTTGCAAAAGGATGATTTTATAAATGAGAGACGCTACGCCCTTACCTTTGCCCGCGATAAAGCAAGGTTTAACAAATGGGGACCACGAAAAATTGAAATGTCGCTCCGCGCAAAGCGCATTAACGATGATGATATTCAGAATGCCCTCTCGGAGGTAGAGCAATTTACCAGCACAGAAAACTTAACCGACCTACTTGCCAAAAAAGCCAAATCCATAAAGTATAAGGATTTATACGATTTAAAAAACAAACTTCTCCGTTTTGTCATATCCCGAGGGTTCGATTACGGTAAGGTTTTAGGGGTGATTGATGAGGTGATAGCAGAGTATAAAACCCAATAAAAATGTCTAAATATAAATTTGTATCATCTTAATAAATTGGGAAATAAGATAAGGCTAATAAATCCTAAACTGCGGCAATTATTAGTACAACAATACGCAAAAAGGCAGAAAATAACTCACACAAAAAATTATACCTTTGTAAATAATTAGCAATACAAAAAACCCATGATTACCACCGAGCAAATTAAAGAGATAGTTAAGCGCACCCATGCGCTAAGGAGGCATCTTTGACATCGACAACCGAACGATACGACTAGAGGAGGAGCAACAAAAATCGCAAGATCCAACCTTTTGGAATAACTCAACCGAGGCCGAAAAGCAACTTAAGGTAATAGCCGAACTAAAGCACTGGATAAAATCGTTTAACGATGTAAAATCATTGGTGGACGACCTACAGGTAATTTTCGATTTCGCTAAAGAGGGCGAAGCAACCGAGAATGAGGTTTTGGAACAATATAAATCAGCACTCGCTCGCATTGAGGATGTTGAAATGCTGAACATGCTCCGAAACGAGGAAGATAAACTGGGAGCAATCCTCAAAATT
The DNA here is from genome assembly GCA_002410065.1 of Bacteroidales bacterium UBA5349. Taxonomy (GTDB): domain Bacteria; phylum Bacteroidota; class Bacteroidia; order Bacteroidales; family Tenuifilaceae; genus Perlabentimonas. The sequence goes on from DHQB01000005.1 coordinate 38,649, forward strand.
AATTCGGGTGCAGGTGGAACTGATAGCATGGATTGGGCCCAGATGATCATGCGAATGTATCTCCGATGGGGCAAGCGCAATGGATACAAAACTAAAATCCTCGACATTCAGGAGGGCGATGAAGCTGGCATCAAATCGGCCACCATTGAGTACGAGGGGAATTATGCCTACGGTTTTTTAAAGGGTGAGAATGGTGTTCATCGGCTTGTAAGGCTTTCGCCTTTTAATGCAAATGCCAAACGCCACACTTCGTTTGCATCGGTATTTGTTTCCCCATCTATTGATGATACCATAGAGATTACCATTAGCCCTGCCGACATTAAGTGGGATACCTACCGCTCCGGAGGTGCCGGTGGTCAGAACGTGAATAAGGTTGAAACGGGGGTTCGCCTGTACCACATCCCCACAGGTATTATAGTTGAAAACACCGAAACCCGATCACAACACAACAACCGCGAAAATGCCATGCGATTGCTAAAAGGACATCTTTACGAACTAGAGCTGCGTAAGCGAAAAGAGAAACAGGCCGAGATTGAAGGGAAAAAACTAAAGATTGAGTGGGGCTCTCAAATTCGCAACTACATACTACATCCCTATAAACTTGTAAAAGATGTAAGAACCAACTATGAGTCCGTTAATGTTCAAGACGTTTTAGATGGTGAATTCAACGATTTTATTAAAACCTATCTAATGGAGTTTGGGGCCGAATACTAAAACTATTAAACATCTTTAGAAACTATTTGTTTACTTCCTTAGAATTGCAATAGATTACATTAAATGCAATATTTTTATTCGTTAATCTATTGAAGATATATGTTTTACAAAAGTCCTATTTATTTTTTATAAAAAAATAGAGTCAAAATTTGTGATTCTACTGTAACACACTTAAATTCGACAACTTTTTAATAAAATCTTAAACCTAAACTAAATTTACAAAAATGGTAGGAAACCCAATGTTTTGGCTAGTTCCAGCGGCATCAGTTGTGGCGCTAACGTTTGCTTGGTTCTTTTTCTCACAAATGATGAAAGCAGATGAAGGAACCGATAAAATGAAAAAAATTGCTACTTACGTACGCGAGGGAGCAAGTGCTTATCTTAGGCAGCAATACAAAGTTGTAATCATAGTTTTTGTGGTTATAACCATAATATTTTCTATTTTGGCCTATGGCTTGGGGATCCAAAACCCTTGGGTTCCATTTGCATTTATAACGGGAGGTGCATTTTCTGGACTTGCCGGTTTCTTTGGAATGAAAGCCGCAACCTTTGCTTCGTCAAGAGTTGCCAATGCTTGCCGCCACTCGCTTAATGCCGGACTTCGTTTAGCCTTCCGAAGTGGTGCCGTTATGGGCTTGGTCGTTGTTGGTTTAGTTCTCCTCGACATTTCAATTTGGTTCGTGGTGCTTAACTACTTTATTCCCGAAATGGATGGTGGCTATCAGCTCATGACCATTACAGCCATAATGCTTACATTCGGTATGGGTGCATCAACCCAAGCACTATTTGCTCGTGTTGGTGGAGGAATTTACACAAAAGCAGCCGATGTGGGAGCAGATCTTGTGGGCAAGGTAGAGGCCAATATTCCTGAGGACGATCCCCGTAACCCCGCCACCATTGCCGACAACGTAGGTGATAACGTAGGTGATGTTGCTGGTATGGGAGCCGACCTTTTCGAGTCTTTTGCTGCATCTATACTTGCATCTGCATTACTTGGTGCTGCTGCGTTTATAAAAAGCCCATTACAAACTAATGCAGTTATTGCTCCAATGATAATTGCCGCGGCAGGTACAATCCTTTCAATATTAGGCATCTTCCTTGTTCGCACAAAAGAGGGTGCTACCCAAAAACAGCTACTCAAATCACTTGGATTTGGTGTTAATATTAGCGCTCTTTTAATTGTTATTGCATCATTCTTTATCCTAAAATATCTAGGCCTTCCACTTGGAATATGGGGTTCAATAATTGTTGGGCTTGTTGCAGGTATCGGAATTGGCCAATCAACAGAGTACTTTACTGCATCGGCATATAAGCCAACCCGAAAAATTGCCGAATCTAGTGCAACAGGAGCTGCCACAGTAATTATTAGCGGATTAGGGATAGGATTAGTATCAGCGGCTGCTCCTCTTGCCATTATAGTTGTTGCCATTGCTCTTGCATTTGGTTTTGCTACCAATTTCGATTTTAGCATGTCTGAGCTTAACTTTGGTCTTTATGGAATTGGCATTGCTGCTGTTGGTATGCTATCAACGCTTGGGATTACCCTAGCAACCGATGCTTACGGACCAATTGCCGATAACGCTGGCGGTAACGCTCAAATGAGTGGCCTTGAACCAGAAGTACGTAAACGTACCGATGCTCTTGACGCATTAGGAAATACCACTGCGGCAACGGGTAAAGGTTTTGCCATTGGTAGCGCTGCGCTAACAGCATTGGCTCTTCTTGCATCCTACTTTGAGGAGATCAGAATGATGTTTGTAAAAATTCTTGATCAGCCCGAAAAGTTAATTAACGGGGTTAAAGCAATAGATGCTGAATTTATTGATTTTGTTAAGCATTACGAAATCCACCTTATGAATCCCTTAGTAATTGTGGGTGTATTTATTGGTGTAATGGCGGTATTCCTCTTTAGTGGAATGACCATGAACGCCGTAGGACGTGCTGCACAGAAAATGGTTGACGAGGTTCGTCGTCAGTTCCGCACAATCCCTGGTATTATGGAAGGTACTGGTGAGCCCGATTACGCACGCTGCGTTGAAATCTCGACCAAAGGTGCTCAAAGAGAGATGTTAGCACCATCGTTAATTGCACTCTTTATTCCAATTGTTGTAGGTGTTATTTTTGGAGTACCCGGCATTGCAGGATTATTACTGGGCACCATATCGAGCGGATTTGCATTGGCAATATTTATGGCTAATGCTGGTGGTGCATGGGATAATGCTAAGAAGTACGTTGAAGAAGGCCATGTGGGCGGTGCAGGTTCTGATGCTCATAAAGCAACCATTATTGGCGATACTGTGGGCGATCCATTAAAGGATACAGCAGGCCCTAGCCTTAACATTCTCATCAAACTAATGGTTATGGCATCGGTGGTTACCGTAGGTGTTGCTGTTAGCTATCATATCTTCTAGCATTACACTTTCCAATATAATGAGAAGCCGAGTTTATCTCGGCTTTTTTTTGAATCTTACTCTACAAGGTTGACTTGAAATGAATTAATGTATAACTTTGATTGTGAGTAATGTTTCTACTCATAGTTTTGCGGTTAATGTAAAATGATTAAAACTCTAATACAATGAAAAAAATAAATACAATACTAATTTCCATATTGGCAATTACCCTATCATCATGCTTAACCCATTATTTTGCCGACCCAGTTCCGATTGATGCAAAGGATTGTACAAGCATTCCAGAACCCATGCAGGGTGTATGGACAGCAAAAGATGAAACACACACAATTTATAAGGAAAAGTGGATTAGCGAAAGGATTGATTCGCTAGGGGTTAAAACCACAAAAACTGAGTATGAACTGTCTGACAGTTTAATAGTTAAAAAACTAGACAACTATTACTTTTTCAACAACTTGGACAAGAATGGATACTGGATTGTTTACCTTGGATTTAAGCAGAATAATAATTTTTTTATTAAAGGTTTAGGAACTGCCGACACTCTTACACTGGCTAATTCTATTGGGTTTACTCCAGATTCAACCAATAAAGCAAAGGAGCGTTACTTTAACGCCCCTTTTACCAATAAGCTAATGAAAAAATTTATCAATGATGGTGGTTTTGCCGATACGCTTATTGTTTTTGATATTGATACCCGAACGTTAAAGGATTTGAATTAGCCTAACTAGAACCTGTACTGATAACCTACACGTACCACCTGGGTTTCGTAGTAATCATCTGAGGCTAATTTAAAGGTAGTACCCTCAATTTCATACCGCATTACAAGGGTATTTAAAATATCGCTGGCGTTTATAAATAGTTCGCCCTTGCCCTTCTGTATCTTTTTGGTTAAACCTGCATCAACGGAGTAACGGGCAAGTATTTTACCCTGCGGAATAATATCGGGAGCAAGATAAATGCCTGTTATCTGCAACTCTGTTCCCTTTAGAACTTTAGCAATTAGGTTAAACTTTGCGTTACCCGCAATAATAGTCTGCTCCGGTCCGGTATATGTCACATCACTTGGATAAGCATTTACAATGGTAAAAGCACCAATACTATTCCTATAAATATTGCCATTTGCATTAAGTCTTAGATTGCGACCCAACTGCTGGTTTAGCACAAGTTCAATCCCCGTGTTTTGTCCTTTATCAGCATTCTGATTAACCTGAGCCAGCAAGGTTGACAATGGAATCTCGGTAACAATCTTAGTTAATATATTGGTTGACATTCTATGGTAAGCGGCACTGTATAAGTAACCCCCACTCCACGATTGCCTGTAGCCCAGTTCTAACGATTGAGTAAACTGAGGCTGTAGATTTGGATTACCCATTGAAAGGATTTCGGGGCTTGCATACGATGGAAAAGTCCTTAAGTCCTTCTCATCCGGCCTATCTACGCGCCTATTATAGAATGCTGACAACCTACTATTATCACTAATTAACCAGGTTGCCCTAACACTTGGGAATGGATTTATATAGTCAAATCCTGTACTGCTGTAAACACTATGGTTGGGATCAACCAAATAGTCCACATTTGCATACTCAACTCTAAGGCCGGCCTCAAGTTCAAATTCTTTTCGCTCGTATATATATGTTCCATAAACCGCCGAAAGCCACTCCCTGTATTCAGCACTTCCTGCTAGACTAGGGTCAAGTATTGAGTTATCCCCAGGTTTAAAGTAAATGTTATTAGGGAAAATCCTTGCACGCTGCTTCGTCCCCAACTCAAGCCTTCCAGATTTTAATGGCTTTGAATAGTCAACAATCAGGTCAAAAATATTCTCATCGGCCAGTAAGCCCGTAGTGTCAGTGCCTATAGAATTTGGGCTGTACTTTTTATTTGTAAAATAGAATAACTCATCCTTGCGTCTGAACGAATAGTTGAATGATGAGATAAGGCTGTGACCTGGCTGATTAAACGAATGCTTATGCGTAATAGTAGCAAAAAGGGTTTGGTTTACTTCGTTTTCAAAGTATTGCCAAAGGCGGGTTCTATTCCCATCGATATCATCGTAGGCTATGTCGCCCAAATCAGTGTACTCTCTATAGTTGAATAATGTTGAAAAGGTAAATGTATTCCTTCTATTGGGGTTATAGTCTATCCCAGCCTTAATGTTGTATATGGGTTGCGTTCTGTTCTCGAGGAATTGCTGATTAACCCTATCGCTGTTATCGAAGCTGCGAAGCGTAAATTCATTCTTCATCATTTGCTTATGGTACAGCAAATCTGCTTGAACAAAAAAGTTTACCTTCTCCTGTTTATAGTTTGTTGAAAACGAAGGGTTTATTTTTGGGGTAAACCGATACTGATCGCGAATGCCAACTACATTGGGCTCTTTCTCTGCTAACGCTCCAACTCCAACTGTAAGGCCAGCCTTACCGTTCCATCCAAACTCCTGATCTTTTTTAAATACAATATTTATTATGCCGGCCATTCCACTAGCATCGTACTTTGCTGAAGGGTTATTTATAATCTCAACCGAGGCAATTGCCGAAGCCGGAATATTATCGAGACCCGACTGAGAGCCCATTCCAGTTATCGCGGTTTGCTTTCCATCAATTAGAACGGTTATCTTATCGCTGCCGCGAAGAAATATTTTCCCATCCCTATCGATTGTAACCCCTGGCAGGTTCTGCATAACCTGCAAAACTGAACCTCCCTGCTGGCTAAGATTATCGTCAATTGCAAATGATTTTTTATCCATTTTTGATGAAACCTCTACCCTTGCTGCAGTTACAGTAACCTCTTCGAGTTCGGTTGCAGATTCTGCCAGAACAATTGTTCCGAAATCCAGAAAACTATTCAATCTACCAACGTGGAGAGGTAAATTTTGCTCAGAATAGCCTATATACGATATCTTAACGGAGTAATCGCCAGTACTTAAGCCCTCAAGGGTAAACATACCTTTTTCGTTGGTAATTGTTCCCGTTAAAAACGAACCTTCTTTGCTTGTAACAGTTACATTAACGTATGGCAATAGTTCCTTTGATTGTTCATCGCGAACAATACCCGAAACAACTGCATTTTTTATCTGTGCAAAGGCAGAGACAAAGATTAACATAAGAATGATTAGGGAGAGAAGCCTTTTTAGTTGCATATTTTTTATTTAAAATAATTTGTTCGAGGTTTAAACAGAACTCAGTAAAGAAAGTTTATCCCTAATATTGATTTTAAACTATCTAACCTGAATGCCTATTACAAGGATATCATCAACCTGATCCTGCGAGGACTGCCACATATCCATCGTATCCTCAAGTTGAGTTTGTTGCTCAGCCATTGGTAAGGCTGAAATTTTTAGGAGTAACTCTTTAAATGGCCTTGCCATAAACTTTCTTCTATCGGGGCCTCCAAACTGCGATACGTATCCATCGGAGAACATGTAAAGCCTATCGTTAGGTTTTAGCTCTACCCTATGCATAGTAAACTTCTCCTTATCCCTTGGATAGGACCCTACGGGCATTTTATCAGCCTTATATTCAATCAATACTCCTTCCCTTATTATGTAAAGAGGATTGTAAGCTCCGGCATACATTAGCTCCTGATTACTCTGATCGATTGTACAAATGGCCACATCCATTCCATCCTGCCTTTGGGTATCGCGCCCAGTTTTATCAAAGGCGGTCTTTATCTTTTGTCTCAAGTTATTCAGAATTGCATCGGGATGTATAATTCCCTCAACATTAACAATATCGTTTAGGAATGAAACACCCATCATACTCATGAATGCACCAGGGACTCCATGCCCAGTGCAGTCGGCAGCAACCACAACAACAAGGTTATCCTTTTGGGATATCCAGTAAAAATCGCCACTTACAATATCGCGAGGCCTGAACATTATAAAGTAATCGCCTATTGAATTTGCAAGAATATCCTCAGATGGCATAACCGCCCATTGAATTTTACGAGCATACGTTATGCTTTGGGTAATCTCATCGTTCTGTTTGAAGATTTGATCGCGTTGCTGCTCCATCTCCTGTTTCTGGTTCTCAATGGTCCGAGTACGTTGCTTAACTTTGAGTTCTAGCATTAGCTTATCTCTTTTAAGACTTTTCTCCCTAAGTTTAATAACCACTTGAAATAGGAAAATAATCAGCACACCACAAGCAATATAAAACCATAAGGTTTTCCAAAATGGGGGTTTTACAACAAAGGGTAGCTCTACAACACCACTGTAATTTCCAATCAGATCTTTTGCTCTAATCAAAACGACATAATTTCCCGAAGGGATAAAGGGGAGTTCGATAAAAGGATTATTACTCCACTCTGTCCAACTTGTGGTTAAGCCCCTAACTAAATACTGATAAATTACTGCACCTTTACGAACAAATGATGGAGCACTCATCTTAATTTTTAGCGCATTGTTAGCATAATTTAGGTTGATGCTTTTAGGGCTAAGTATATTCCCATCCTTATCAATGATGTGCTTAATAAACAAACTTAAGGGCGCTTTAATGCTATCGCTTGGCTGAAAGGTTATTCTGTAAATGTCAGTGTAGGCATTAATAACGTATAGCTTACTCTCATTTGAAACGAAAAGAAAGGTTGGGTTTTCAAAAATATTTAAAAGTTGCCTATCAACATTTAGGTCAAAACTTCTATTAGCCCAGCATTGCCAGCTATGGTTTGCATGCTGCCATAAAAAACCTTGCTGAAAGTAATAATAATTAGAATCTTCGGAAACTGGAAAACTATCTGTCTTCAAAAGAATGCCATTATTCAGCTCATAGGTTCCGCCCTTGTAAAAAACCATTATTTTACCCTGTACTCTTCTTACGTATGGCGATCCTAACTCGCCCTCGGGCATTTTAACCTTTTCAGGTTTCACTCCTGTATTGGTGCTAACGGTATATACATCAAACTCACTTGACAAGGCATAAGTACTGTTATCAAGCTGGGTAATGCTCACAACAGATTCTTTCTGCTCTATTAAAGATTTTAAAGAGCCATTAGAAGTATAAACATACGCTCCCTTGGTTGTACCTATAAGTATGTCTCCCTCCTGTACCTCAGACTCTTGGGCAAAAACAATATTCAAATTTGGGATTACAACACTTGCAGTATTATCATTAACCCTGTATAATCCAAAGTTTGTTGCGGCATATAACTGACCTTTAACCTCAATCAGAAATCTCACCTTGGCAGTTAACCCCTTCACTTTTTTGTAGCTATGGCTAGCAGATTCCAACTTATAGATACGCTTTTGTCGATACTCAAACGTGCTTGACTGTTCGTCTCCTGTTAAATTATATTTTGGGGATATAGTAGTTCCATCGCTCAAAGGTTCTGTTTCGCTCCGAGAAAAAAGTTTTGTAATAAACCCCTTCCGCTTTTGGCTTATGTCCTGCTTATTTACAGCTAGAGTATCGGTCTGACCAATTACCTTTGCCTTAGCTGTTTTAATATTTACATCAACAGGTTTATATTTCAGATGCTTATCCAAAAAGAAAAGTCCCTCGCCCGTTCCTACGTATAATTTGCCCCTATGCTCGTTACAAGAGAGTACATTGCCCATAAGCCCACGGTAGTAGTTCATCGTTTTAACTGGCAATGAGAAATCGACTCGGGTAACCCCCATGGGATGAGAAATCCATAATCCATTAGTTTTATCGGTTCCAATGGAAAAAACCTCGTCATCGGGTAAGCCGTTTTGGTAGTTCAGCGTTGAAACAGTTTCACCTTTTGCAGCATCAACAAGAAGGCAGCCCCCGTTAAGCGTTGACAGTGCTATTAACCCATTTCCAACTGAAACCCCTCCGTTTAGTATGCTTGCATTGGCATACTCCTGATCGGCAAATTTATATTGACTTAAAGATTCTCCGTTGAAACAGTAAATCTTATTGTGGGTAGTTCCAAAATAGGCAATATCATCATGGATAAATGAAAAGGTAAAATCTTCTCCAATAGGCAAGCCCGCTAACATCTCATAACCACTATCTGGCTTATTCAAATAAATAAGAGAACTATTTTTTACATGATAGGTTTTACCCCGTAGTTGAAAAAAATCTGAGATAAATACCTCGTTTCGAACATCGTGATAAACCGTATCAACTAAAACTGAATCGGCTGTACTAATTTTACATATAGTAGTGGGTGAAACCACTAACAATCCATCATCGACTTTAGAAAATTTATAGTAAAAATTATCGTTGGTAACCTCAATCAGATTAGTTTGCACATGTTGCCCATCGGAATTCAAATTGAAATAACCCACGCCTTGCTCGGTGCAGAAGAAAAGATAATTGCTAAATGCAATAGCAATTGGATTGCCCTTAACGTTTAGGCTTTCCCACTGCAAACCATCAAAGGAATATATATCCCTCCGGTTTAGAACAAAAACTTCCCCATTGTTACCCTGCTCAAAGCCCCAGTTTTGGCTACTCACATTGCCTGGCAAGTTGTAGTTCACCATGTAGGGGTTACCTTCCTGCGCATTTAGGCTATTACTCCCAAATAATAAAAGAGCAGAAAAGATAAACGTCCACTGTTTTTTCGCAAAAAAACTTAACATATCCTGACTATTTAATTAACCTGACCATGTATCCCTATCGAGGCTTCGATACTGAATTGCTTCAGCAACATGCTCGGATTTGATACTTTCGCTCCCTTCTAAATCGGCAATAGTTCTAGAAACCTTGAGTATTCTGTCGTATGCACGAGCCGATAGACCTAAGCGTTCCATTGCATTTTTAAGTAGTGCAGTTCCGGCTTCGTTTAGTACACAGAATTTCCGGATTAATTTACTGCTCATTTGTGCATTGCAGTATATGCCTTTCCATTCGATAAACCGCTCGGCTTGAATCTCTCTTGCTTTCACAACTCGTTCACGCACGCTCAGCGAAGTTTCTGAAGGAGGCGCATCGGCCAATTTATCGAACGGAACAGGTACAACCTCAACATGAATATCTATTCTATCGAGCAATGGACCTGAAATTTTATTCAAATACTTTTGCACAACCCCCGGCGAGCATACGCAATCCTTATCGGGATGATTATAGTAGCCACAGGGGCAAGGGTTCATAGATGCCACAAGCATAAACGATGCGGGATATTCAACTGAAAACTTTGCTCTTGATATGGTAATCACCCTATCCTCAAGCGGCTGACGCATTACCTCAAGTACTGTTCGTTTAAATTCGGGCAATTCATCTAAAAAGAGTACACCATTATGGGCCAATGAAATCTCACCGGGCTGAGGATAAGTACCCCCACCTACAAGCGCAACGTCAGAGATGGTGTGATGCGGACTTCGGAAAGGGCGCCGAGTCATAAGTGAAGTACCTCGATCAATTTTACCAGCAACCGAATGTATTTTGGTAGTTTCCAACGCTTCGCGAAGAGTAAGAGGCGGTATAATTGTTGGTAAGCGCTTAGCTAGCATGGTTTTCCCTGCACCTGGAGGGCCAATCATAATCAAATTGTGGCCACCCGCGGCAGCTACTTCAAAAGAACGTTTTACGTTCTCTTGCCCCTTTACATCGGAAAAATCAACTTCGTATTCATTGGCATGCTGAACAAACTCTTCTCTAGTGTCAACAACAGTGGGCTTGAGGCTACTTGTTCCATTAAAAAAATCCATAACCTGAGCTATATTCTCAACCCCATAAACGTCGATATTGTTAACAACCGCAGCCTCGCGCGCGTTACCCTTTGGTACAATTAAACCCTTAAATCCCTCCTCGCGGGCCTGAATAGCAATGGGCAACACCCCTTTTATTGGTTGTACCGTTCCATCGAGTGAGAGTTCGCCCATGATAACGTATTCTGCAAGATTATCTGATTTAACTTGTTCTGATGCAGCCAGTATACCAACAGCCAGAGGCAAGTCATATGCAGCACCTTCCTTGCGAATATCGGCTGGTGCCATATTGATAACTACTCTCCTTTTGGGCATTTTCTGCTTTACAGATTCCAGAGCAGTAGCAATTCTTTGCTGGCTCTCCCTTACAGCGCTATCGGGAAGCCCAACTAGAAAAAAATTAATTCCCTGAGCAACACTTACCTCAATGGTTATGGTAGTTGCCTTTATTCCCTGAACTGCGCTTCCGTATGTTTTAACAAGCATTATAAAACTATTTTAGCTGATAAAAATAAAAACACCTGAAAGTTACGCGGAATTTACGAATAATAACAGTAATTATCACACTGCAATTGGCTTAAAAACAAAAAGTGCAGCCTTTAGGGGCTGCACTTGGCATATACTTTTATATACTTATGCTATTGCATTGATTATTTGTTTAGCCAACTCGCTGTACTCTTCGGGGGTAAACGTTGCCCGAGGCCTTTGAAAACTTATATCAGCCTCGCTGTTAAGCGGAATAAGATGGATGTGTGCATGCGGAACTTCTAAACCAAGAACAGCAACGCCAATTCTCTTGCAGGGTACAACCCGCTCAATTGCTTTAGCAATCCGCTTGGCAAAAACCATCATATCGGCTAGGGTTTTATCGTCAACATCAAAAATATAGTTAACCTCCTGTTTAGGTACAACCAGAACATGCCCTTTTACCAAAGGGTTAATATCGAGAAAAGCAAAATAGCGATCGTCCTCAGCAACCTTGTAAGCAGGAATTTCGCCAGTTGCAATTTTTGTGAAGATTGTTGCCATTACTCTATCTTTTTAGGTTTATCGTGATATTTTAATAATTTCAAATGTTACGCTTCCTGAAGGTATCTGAACCTCAACAGACTCGCCCTCCTTTTTTCCAAGTAAAGCCTTGGCTATGGGAGTACCTATTGAAAGTTTACCTTCCTTTAAGTTTGCTTCGCTCTCAGCCACAATGGTATATTCCATCATAGCATTGTTTGTTTTATTCTTAATCTTAACCTTATTGAGTATTTGCACTCTATCTGTATCTATCCTGCTCTCGTCAATAATTCTTGCCATAGCAATGGTATTCTCAAGCTTAACAATTTTCATTTCGAGCATACCTTGTGCCTCTTTGGCTGCATCGTACTCTGCATTCTCAGACAAATCACCTTTATCGCGAGCCTCAGCAATCATTTGTGAAATTGCAGGCCTTTCAACGGTACGAAGCTGATCTAACTCCTTATGGAGTTTATCCAAACCTTCCTTTGTTAAATAGGTAACTTTAGACATAGTCAATAACATTAATTTTACTTCTTACTATGGGGTAAATAAAAAAGAATCCCGAAATTTTCGGAACTCTTTTCCGCTACAAATATACGGATAATTATTGTAATAAAAACAAAGTTAGGCGTTTACTCAAACTGTGAAATATTTTGGCCTAATTATTTCTGAATAAACTATTGCCCTTTTTGCATCAAAATCCTTTACAAAATAATTTTGCGATTGGCTTATGGCCAACTCTTCTTCCTCTAGAGTTTGCACATTGCCAATTTCCGAAGAGGAAATGTTATCTTCTTCAAACTCAGCAATGCTAATATTGCTCACAGGTCTCTCTTTTATATGCATTTGAGCGCGATCGCTCATCTTTTTCTGGAAATCTGATAACTGAACTTCCGCTTTCTTTTCAATTTCATCTTCCACTTGAAATTTGTCAGCTCTTAATGATGCTGTTACACCCTCTTGGCCAAAAAGCAAACTAATTGGATCGTAACTTGGCCTATCGTCCTCTTCCTCTATAGAAACAGCACCTTCATCAGAGTGATACTGTTCTCGGGTGGGAACAAGTCCTTTAATTGCTGAATTCTGCCGCGCTTTCTTTTTTTTCTGTGCAACCGCATTCACAATCGCCAGAATTATTGCAATAACTATGTATATTATGCTATCTGAATCCATTTTATTTACACATATTGCGTTTCCAAAACATTAACCTTTTCTTAAACGACTTTCGTGATGCATAATTTCGCCTTGTTTCAAGTTCATTCTGTTTCATGCGTGCCTGAACCTCAGGGTGTTGTTTCTCTTTATGGCGTCGAATCAACTTCTTTTCAACCCTTTTTGCCTCTGCTTTCAGCTTAACCTGAGGTTTTTTAGCTTTTTGCTCAAACCTTATGGTTTTCCTTTTTTCCCTGCGGGCAATCCGTTCGCGCTTTTTCTGATTCCTTTTAAAATTACGCTGATTCCCCATTAAATTTCCCTCAAGCCCCGATGGGTAAACCTTTTTCGCACACGAATTACTTCCAAAACTAATCAATATCAACAATAAAAAGAAGAAAAGTCGTCGAAATTTTTGGAACATTAATCTAAGAAAAAAATATTTTAAACTTTTTATACCCTAATTGCGTTTAGCCTTTAAAGACAATTATTTACATTTGCCAAAATTCAGACCGTGAGATTAGCAAAGATAACAATATACTTATCACTCCTTATCACTCTATTAACATTTTGGTCGTGTGTTAAGGAAGAGCCTGTTGTGGTTCCTGATGTTTATGTTAATTTTAGCATAAACCTTTTACTCCCTCAGTATAGTGATCTGAACGCTCCAGGCAATGCCATAATTATTGCAAATGTGGGGTATAAAGGGAATGGGGTTATTATTTACAGGCTAAACCTCGAGGAGTTTTTTGCCTATGATGCTACATGTCCTCAGCATATCAATAACAGCACTCCTATAAAACTTGATGATGACCCAAGCAATGCAACTTGCCCCAGCTGTGAAACCACATACTCCTTTTTAAATTTTGGGCAAGCTAGCAAAGGACATCCGCTTAAAAAGTACAGTGTCTCTTTAAGTGGTTCCTTTCTAAATGTTTATAATTAGAGATTTTACTGCTTTTCAGGTAACAGTCTATCTTCAATCATTCGGTTGTGATATTGCTGAATAATTGCCTTAAGTAATTGCTCATTCTTTCCAACCATAAAGCTATCCTGCTCAACCAGATTATTTTTTAGCAGTATATCCGTTTTATAATTGTAAGCACCCACTATCTTTTCTCCGTTAAAATGAAGTAGGGTATCGCCATTTACAAACTGGTAGGTTGAACCCGTATAGCTAATGGCATAATCACCAGATTCATCGCTTAAAAGATCTTTGCCAAAGGCAAAATATGGCATATCAAATTTTAAGTACGACAGAACAGTTGGCATAATATCGATTTGCTGAGCTACTTTTTGGCTAACTCCAACTATAGCTTCCGAAGGATGATAGAAAATGATTGGAACGGCATAAGCCCCAAGTTTTGTTTTGTACTCATCATAAAAAGGCTGATTAGCATGATCGGCAGTAATTACAAAAAGCGTACTATCGAACCAAGGCTTAGTTCTGGCTACCTCAAAAAAAAGCTTTAATGCATAGTCGGTATAACCAACACACTGATGCATTGGCAATTCTCCCTTCGGAAAAACCCCTTCATACCTCTCGGGAACACGGAATGGATGATGAGATGAAATGGTAAAAATTGAGGTAAAGAACGGCTGGGGTAAACTATCAATTTCTTTGGCAAAGAACTGAAGGAACTCCTCGTCCCAAATCCCCCACATTCCATCAAAATCAGCCGAATTATCATACTCGGTCATACCATAATACTTATCAAAACCTGTCATTCGGGTAAAAGCCTGCAAGCCCATTGAACCATTGGGCGCTCCATGAAAAAAAGAGGTATGATAACCCTTTGGTTTCAACAATGACGCAAAACTGTTAATCCTATTCGACGAATAAGGAGTGAGCACAAAGGGCTCAACAATCATGGGAATAGATGCCAAAACCGACGGAAGAACATCGATTGATTTGCGTCCGTTGGAAAAACCATAGCGAAACATTAAACTATGATCGATTAACGAATCGATAAATGGTGTATATCCTTTGTAACCACCATTGTATAAATGTTGATTATACCTTCCAATATACTCGCGGCCAAGACTCTCAAGAATGATTATAACAACATTCTGTGGTTTAAAAGCACTATTGTTTTGAGGGTTGTGAACAGGAGAAAATATTTTATTTAAAGACTCCTCGTCTTTGTAAAAGTTAATCTTACTCAGGGGTTTTACCCCAATAGTCCGATAAATAGCAAAGGGTGTATTAAGCACAATAACCGTTTCCAGAGGATCGTTCACAAATGCCCCAGCATTGCTTAGCGTAATTGGGCGTGTACTATGCCTAAAGCCACCGCGTAACCCTCCAATAGTAAGACCAATAAATAGCGCCATTAGCAAGGTTCCCATAAAGGTGTAAATCACATGCTGTAATGCTCCTTTGGGCTTATTGATAAGTTTTGCCTTTTGGTAAAGCAATATCAAAACCGCTGTAAAAATTATCCATATTAGGAATATGTACCAATAGTCAACTAGAAACTTTAGCAACAACGAGAACATATTCTGTTCATTCTCAAACTCACCAAAAACCGATGCCGTTGTTCGTCTAAGAGTGAATTTAAAATAAATAAAATCGGCACAATTGGCCAAAATCGTAAGACTATTGGTAATCACAAATAAATATTTAAGCCCAGTTTGGTAGTATCTATTGTACCGAAAAGTGAAGGGCAGAAGAATTAAAACCAGATACAACAGGTTAGTATAGAGAATGCCCGAAGTGTCGAACTTAAGCCCGCCAAGCATCATCCACATAAAACTACCAAAGGTTACATTTGGAAAGTAGCTAACATTAAACAGGTAAAAAAGAACCCTAGAAACCGAGAAGATTACATAAACCAATAGAATATTAACTATTGCTGTGGTATATATACTTTTCCTAAATCGGATATCGGTAAAGTAAACCCTTATTGAACTGAGCATAACTATTTATTTAAATTTTGGTGAAGTTATAAAATATCTCAATTGTCTATTATTAAGCCATTAATAATGCTTTAAAAATTTGAATTACGATTACAAAAAGTAGTCAACAAAAACAATCACAGCTTGTATTATTTAACAAATTAAAGTAGGTTTGTAGTTCAGGTTCTAAAAAGATAATACATCTACATAAAAAGAGATTACACTGATTACATGGCACTTGCAATTGAGTTGATTTGATTTAAAGTTGGTTTAGCAAAGTGTAATATTTAATGTAATTAGCATTTTAAAAAACATTGTGAAACAAGGCTAGTTCATGAATAAGATTAAACTTAATGTACTGGGAATATCGTATAGCCAAACACAGTCGGGTGCTTATGCTTTAGTGCTAAGCGAAGAGAATGGGAAAAGACGTATTCCAATTATCATTGGTGGTTTTGAGGCACAGGCAATAGCAATTCAGCTGGAGGGCTTAACTCCTCCCCGTCCTTTAACTCACGATTTATTTTTAAACTTCTCAAAATCATTTGGCATTGAACTTCTAGCTGTTCAGATTTATAAACTTGAGGAAGGAGTTTTCTTCTCAAAACTACATTGCGACAACGGAAAAAAAGAAATCTTTATTGATGCACGTACCTCCGATTCAATTGCTCTTGCCCTTAGGTTCAACTGCCCAATATATACTACCAACGAGATTATTGAAAAAGCAGGCATAGTACTAGATATTGAGGAAGGAGAGGGCCAGGAAGAGGGGGAAAAAGTAACTAAAGTTGGAAAAACACCCTACGTAGAAGATAGTGAAACAGAAGCCCTAAAGCACCTTAATATGGATGAACTTAACATTCTTTTGAAGGAGGCTGTTTTGAAGGAGGACTACGAAAAGGCTTCAAGAATTAGCGATGAAATAAAAAAACGTTCATAACTAACATTACAATAACATGCTAAAAAAAGTGCTTTACGGCCTTGCTATTGGCCTCGTTTTAACAGGAATGGCTGTATCGGCGGCCGACAGTACCCGGACCGAATCAACATCAACAGATACAACATATACCCAAGTTAACACTGAGACTGTTGTTCAAGAAGCAAGTAACGCCGAAACGAGCAATGTAAACCAGTTGCTTATGGTAAAAAAGCGCTTTACCTTCAATTTTGTAACACTGCTTCGCGGTCTGTTGGGAATGGTTGTTTTAATTGGAATCGGATACTTGTTCAGCAGTAACCGTAAAGCAATTTCATGGAAGGTGGTACTTATTGGCTTAGGTATTCAGCTACTTTTAGCAATTGCCATCCTGCAATTCCCTCCCGTACAAATGTTCTTCGATTTTATAGGTAAGGTCTTTGTTAAAGTGCTCGACTTCTCAAAAGCGGGTACTGAATTCCTTTTCCCAGGATTCTTAAATGTTGAGTCATTTGGATTTATTTTTGCATTCCAAGTGCTTCCCACAATTATCTTTTTTTCTGCCCTAACCAGCCTACTTTTTTATTATGGAATAATACAAAAAGTTGTATGGGCTTTGGCTTGGGTTATGACAAAGGCCATGAAGCTTACTGGTGCAGAAAGTCTATCCGTTGCCGGCAACATTTTTCTAGGCCAAACTGAGTCGCCCCTAATGATTAAGGCCTATCTGGAGAAGATGACAAATTCCGAGATATTACTTGTAATGGTAGGCGGTATGGCAACACTTGCTGGCGGTGTGCTGGCCGCATACATAAGTTTCTTGGGTGGCGACGATCCCGTTCAACGACTTATTTTTGCAAAACACCTTTTGGCAGCTTCCATAATGGCCGCCCCTGGTGCAGTAGTGATATCGAAAATTCTTGTCCCTCAGGATCAGAAAATTAGTACCGATATTGAGGTTCCTAAAGAAAAAATTGGCAGCAATGTTCTCGATGCTATTTCGAACGGTACAGGCGAAGGCATAAAACTTGCTGTTAACGTTGCTGGTATGCTACTAGTATTCATTGCCTTTATTGCCATGTTTAATTTCACAGTACAAAAAATTGGTACGTGGACTAATCTTAACCCGGTTATTGCCGATTTTACTAACGGACAATATAACTCGCTATCCCTCGAGTTTATTCTTGGGTACACCTTTGCCCCAGTAATGTGGCTAATTGGCGTAGCCAAAGAGGATATAACACTGCTCGGTAGACTTTTGGGGGAAAAGCTTATAATGACCGAGTTTATTGGTTATGTAAGCCTAGCAGAACTTAAGGCTGCAGGTGCTTTTGCATCAGAAAAGTCGATTATTATGGCTACTTATATGCTTTGCGGTTTTGCTAACTTTGCCTCAATAGGTATACAAATTGGCGGAATAGGATCACTTGCCCCAGGTAAGCGGGTATTGCTTTCGCGATATGGAATGAAAGCATTACTGGGTGGAACATTGGCCTCACTTATGTCAGCTACCTTTGTTGGTGTAATTCTTGGATAAATTAGGATAAGAGAACTTTAGAATAACAGAAAGAGGCTGTCTAAAAAGACAGTCTCTTTTTTTACATTGATTACATTAGTTAATAGCATATCGCAGTATGCGAGAACTGCTTATATGAATTAGGGTGAAAGATGTCGGAAGAATAGATAAGACAACTTTAGACTATTTGGATAGATGACAGTGCGGCCTATCTCAATCTTATTATAGGATGTCTGCTTTTTTAGTGTATACAAAAACCTCTTCATCCTCTTTTATTTGGAGATTGACAATACCCAGAACGGCAAATTTAATCAATGTGTTTTCAGCATCTCTTCTAGGTATAAAACCTAAACGGCTATACTGGTCAATGGTTATCTCTTTATTCCCCTTTAGATGGTTTATTAGTGTTTGCTCTTTATTCGAAAACTCAATTTTTACTGGTTTTCTATATCTTATAGCGTTCCAAACCTTAACCTGAAGTGGAGTAGCAACAATATTCTCATCCTTAACCCTAAAGAAAGCCTTGTACTTACCCAAATTATCAGGTGCTTTGTACAGATACTTTGCATCTTGCTTTACATAAACTTCAAGTACAACCTTTCCGTTTATTTCCCATTGGGTAACCTCAAATTTAACCTCGGGCTTGCAGTACATTTGGGCTGCACCCTCAAGCATATAGTACTCCTCATCGGAGTTAACGCCCGAAACATTACCATTATCCTTAACACCAATTAGAAGTGTTCCCCCTTGGGTATTGGCAAAGGCTGCCAATGAGCGAGCTATTTTTTTTGAGTCGGAAATAGAGTGCTTAAAATCCAGCGTTTGGTGCTCACCCTGTCGAATAAGGTTTGCAATATGCTTACTCACTAAACTATAAACTAGGGTTTGTAACCCGACCCATAAACACAATTGTTCCCGATACGTTATCGCGAATTAGAAACATAAATGGCCTGTTTACATTAAATTCAAGGGTAACTCCAACTGATTTACGCACTATTACAACTGCAGTAGCTGCAGCAGCCTCAGTGCCTTCCTCGGAAACTTCAACGAATGCCTTATGGTAAACCTCATCAATTTTTAATTCAGGTTTTTTGGACATACGTGTAAAATCAGCTGCATTGCTAAATGCGATAGGCATCCCTAGGTTTGATAGGATAGGCTTTAACTCGTATTCCGATTCAAATTTGAATTTTGGCAGCGTTAAGTAAACCTCTCTTTTCGAAAGCAAATCGATATAGTTATCAATATTCTCAAGCGATACGTTTTGCTCAAAATTCTTTATTGATATATCCTCGTTTGGCAAAACAACCAGCATGGAGTATTGCTTACCAGCATAGGGTAACTCTATCATCTTCAAATCGTCACCCTCATAAACATTAAATTTGTCCCGTATGCTCATCATCCTTGCTCTTACCCCTTCGCCATCGAGCGTAGTAAATTCACCATCCCTTGTACTCTCCTCAAGAAATTTATTATCCCACTGCCCTTTAAAATAAATTGCATTGGTTAGCACTAATGCTGTTAAATCCGTAATTGAACCTTTAGGAAGTAAATCGACAATTCGATTCTTGGTCTTGCCCTCAACCCACTTATTTATCTCAAGTCTACAATTTTCAGGTTCAACTCTAAAAGGCATGCGTTCAATTGGTGTACCATAGGCTCTTTTTACTTGGCGCAGATAAGAGCACTTAAACTTAAACTGCTTATCCACCCATAGCTGATTTGCTATAGCTATTTCAACTCCCTTACTCCCTCGGTTTACCAAATCGTTTTGAACTTTTCCAAGAGATTTGTGAAAGCCTTTTTTATTTGCTGGAAATCCAAATACATCGGCAATCTGTTTCTCGGTTTCGGCATTAGCGCCCGAGTAGGTCATACCCATGGCAATGCTCAAACTGAATGGCGAAAAAAACATATTCTCGCTATCCTGTGCAGCAAGTTTTTTGTACATCTCAAACGCAAACTTGCTCGATTCTTTAGTAGTGTATCCTGTTTCCTGTGCACTTGTTATCGTAACAAACAGCAAAAGTGATAATGTAATTGATATTGATTTCATTTTAGTAATCTCTTAAGTTTTTGCTAAGGTAAAAATATTAAACAACATTGCATATAATGCAAAATAAATGCCATTAATTAACTACTCTTTCTGCATCTGTTCCTTGGTGGAGAGCAATCCGCAGGCCGCCTGAATATCCAGTCCGCGTGAAGCACGAATAGTAGTAAACACGCCCCTTGCAGTAAGCGCATCGCGGAACTTTAAAATTTGCTCATCGGACGATCCTTTCAATGGACTATTTGGGATTGGGTGAAAACGAATTAGGTTTACCCTACAATATAATTTACTTAACAGTTTCACCATTTCCCTTACGTGCATTTGCGTGTCGTTTAGCCCTTCAAACATAATGTACTCAAACGATACGCGCCTTTGACCAGAAAAATCGTACTTCCTAATTTCATCAACCACATCATGAATGGGGTACACATTCTCAATGGGCATAAGCGCTTTGCGCTCTTCATCGAACGGATTGTGTAAACTTATTGCCAAATGGCATTGGCTCAATTCCAAGAATTTAATCATGGCGGGTTTTACCCCAATGGATGAAACCGTAATGCGCTTAGGGCTCATTGCCATGCCCCAATCGGAGGTTAAAATATCAAGAGAACTGAGCACATTATCCAAATTATCCAATGGCTCGCCCATGCCCATATACACTATGTTGGTTACCTTATGCCACTCGGGGATGCTGCGTAGCTGGTTTACTATTTCGCCTGCCGATAAATTTCCTTGAAAACCCTGTTTGCCTGTCATGCAGAAAAGGCAACCCATTTTGCATCCCACTTGCGACGAAACGCAAAGTGTTGCCCTATCGTTATCGGGAATATAAGCCGCCTCAACAAACTTTAACGATTCGGTGGCAAAAAGATATTTTTTAGTTCCATCAGTCGACTCAGCAACCTTCGAGGGTTTTACCAACCCTATTCGATACTTCTCACTAAGTTTTTTGCGTGCATCAAGCGATAGGTTGGTCATCTCGTCAATGCTTTCAATATCTTTTTTGTAAAGCCAGTCGGCTAATTGTTTGGCAGCAAATTTTGGCAAACCCTCGGCTAGCACAAGGTCTGTTAACTGATATAGGGTTAGTCCGAAAAGAGGGGATTTTTGCATAGTGATTCTCGTTTGTTAATCTTATTTCTTGCAAAGATATGTTTCTCGCAAAGGCGCAAAGGCGCAGTTTTATTTCTTGCAAAGATATGTTTCTCGCTAGGAGAATATGTTTTATCTTTATAAATTGTTTACTATTCTGGTTATACCATCTTTAATTAGGTTTTCTTTGAAATTAACAAGAAGGCCTAATTTGATATCTGTTAGTTTAAGGTAAGTGAGTAATTGTTTATGGTGAACAGCTGCAAGTTTTTCAATAGATTTTAGTTCAACAATTACCTTATTATTGACAATTAAATCAGCCTTAAACCCCTGTTCAATTTCTTCATCATCCCAAATAACAGGGATTACCTTTTGTCTTTCTACATCTAGCCCGTTTTTTTCTAATTCGATTTGTAAAATCCTTTCATAAACCGATTCAAAAAGCCTGGTCCTAACTTTTTGTGAATTCTAAAACAAGCATCAAGAATTATTTTAGATATTTCATTCTCTGTCATATAAGAAAACTTTGCGTTCTTAATATTTTGCGGCTTTGCGCCTCTGCGTGAAAAATCAGAAGTAAATCTCCGCATTAATATTGGCAAACGGTACCCCACGAGCAATAAGCGTATCTCGGGTATCAACTACCATTTCGGCACTTCCGCAAAGGTAATACTTTTGGTTGGGGTGTATGCCTTCCCATTGGTTTAGAAAGCGGGTAACTCGACCCTGAAAAAACTCATCGGAAGGGCAACGAGAGCAGCACTGGATGTAGTTTCGACCTAATAATTCTTCCATATAATCCTTAAAGTAAAAATATTCTGGGTAGCTAACACCATGAATTAGTATGGGTTTTTTGCCCTTCCCCGATTTTATTTTTGATATAAACGGCGCTATACCTGTTCCCGCAGCAATGTAAACCGCATTATCCGACACATTGGTAAAAGTACCCAGCGGCTCCGACACCATAATGCGCCCGCCAACATTGAGGCTCGACAGCATTGGGGTAAGTTTTCCGTCCGATTTCTCGGTGTAAAGTATATCAATCAGGTCATCGTTCTCGCCACTGGCAATGCTGTATAGTCGGGGCGGAATATCGGGCGACACACCCAACCCAACAACCTGTCCTGCTAAAAAATTAAATTCTCTTTTGATAGAAAGGATATATGCACCCTCGGCAATTTCTGTATTGCTTACAATGGGATAAGTGCTGTATTTTAGTTCGTTCCAGTTTTTCATTTATTGTTATTTTGATGGTAAACGGTAAACGATACCAATGGTTCAATATTTTTTTCGTCAAAAAAATCATTTCGTGCTTTTGCGAAATGAAAGCATTTCGTAATATTGCGAAACATTTATTACCAAGTAAGATGACAAAAAAGAAGTACACAGAAACACAGATAAAGTTAGCACGATATGCAAAAGCCTTAAGTCACCCAGCAAGGGTTCAAATACTCGAAATTCTCTCGAATCAGAGCTGTTGCTACAGTGGCGATATTGCAGAGGACTTACCAATAGCCCGCAGCACCCTTTCGCAGCATCTAAATGAGTTGAAAGAGGCAGGGCTAATTCAGGGAGAATTTAATCCCCCTAAAATTAAGTATTGCCTTAACAAGGAGAACTGGGAAGAGGCAAAGCGGATGATGGAGGAGTTTTTTGAATAGAAGAAGAAACGTAAAACGCTGAATGTAAAACGTTAGAAGTAAAAAATTAGAGATAACGATAGACGTGCTTCACTCCGATTTACATTTAATATTCTACATTTTACATTTGATGTTAAACAAATAGTTGTTTACTAATATTTTAAAACTATGGAAATTAAAGTTCTTGGTACTGGCTGCCCAAAGTGTAAAACACTTGTAGAGGCCACACGCAAAGCAGTTGCTGAACTGGGTGTTAACGCCAATATTGTAAAAGAAGAGGACATTGTAAAAATCATGAACTCTGGCGTAATGCGCACCCCAGCATTGGTAATTGACGGTAAAGTTGTTCTCTATGGCAGAGTACCAAATATGGAAGAGCTAAAAGAAATTATTACTAAAAATAGTTAGTTCGAAATTTTTGTAAATAAATATATAACTCAATAAATCTAAATAATGAAGAAAAAGATATTGTTTCTCGCTATTGCAGTAACTGCATTTACTCTGTTGAGTTGCGGTGGTTCAGCCGAAAAGCAAAGCACTAAACCAGAAAGTGTGGAAGTTGCTGAATCGGCAAAGGTTATGGTTTACTACTTTCATGGCAAACAGCGCTGTAAAACTTGTCTAGCAATTCAGAAGGTGGCAGAGCAAACAATTAACGAAAAATTTGCCGAAAATAAAGATGTAAAGTTCATTGAACTTGACTACTCTGATAAAGCAAATGAGGCTTTAGTCGAAAAGTACCAAGTTGCAAACAGCAGCCTAATTATAGTTTCAGGAGATGGTTTTACTGACCTTACGAATATTGCCTTTGCAAACGCCATAAGAAATCCTAATGAGTTGAAAGAGAAAATCGTTGCCGAGGTCAATAATTATCTAAATCAGTAAATCTGTCTTCTAATGGACTTCTTACAAACCCTTGTCGATAATTCTCAGTTCCCAATTTTCACTGCCTTTATTTTAGGATTAATGACAGCAATAAGCCCATGCCCATTGGCCACCAACATTACTGCCATTGGATACATAAGCAAGGATATTGATAACAAGACAAAAATCTTTTTAAACGGGTTACTATACACTTTAGGACGCGTTATCAGTTACTCAGTTTTGGGAATTATACTAATCGCTATTTTAAAGCAAGGGGCAAGCATTTACAGGGTACAAAAAGCAATAAGTGAATATGGGGAGATGTTTATTGGACCATTTCTAATAGTTGTTGGAGTGCTTATGCTTGATGTAATTAAGCTAAACATTTCATCATCAGGTCGCCTTTCAGATAAGGCACAGAATAAAATGGCAGGGGGCAGTGTTTGGAGCGTTTTGCTATTGGGAATAATTTTTGCCTTGGCTTTTTGCCCATACAGCGGCGTTCTATACTTCGGCGGATTAATTCCCCTTTCTGTAACAGCTCAAATGGGCTACTTTCTTCCTCTCGTATTTGCCTTTGCAACTGGGTTACCTGTGGTTATTGTGGCATGGATATTAGCCTTTAGCGTTTCGGGCATTGGAACGTTTTATAATAGAATTAAAACCTTCGAAAAATGGTTTCGAAGGGTTGTTGCACTGATTTTTATACTTGTTGGTATTTACTACATTTTTGTGGTGTACCTCTAAAAACTCAAATAATGGAAGCAAAAAAAGAGTTTAAAATCCTATTCTGGGTTGTGTTTTTCTTTGCATTGGTATTCTTTATGCCAATAGATAGCGCAAGCTTTCGCACTGCAGTTGATGCCACTCTTGACCTAGCCAAGTGGTATGCGCAGGAGCACCTAGTGCTATGTTTGCTGCCAGCATTCTTTATTGCGGGGGTAATATCGGTTTTTGTTAGTCAGGGTGCTGTACTAAAGTACTTTGGAGCAAACGCTAAAAAATGGTTAGCCTACACGGTAGCCTCTGTTTCTGGAACAATTTTGGCCGTGTGCAGCTGCACAATTCTTCCCCTATTCTCAAGTATTCACAAGCGTGGTGCAGGATTAGGCCCAGCGGTTGCCTTTCTTTATTCGGGACCAGCCATTAACATTCTGGCCATTATTTTAACCGCCCGAATTCTAGGTTTCGAAATGGGTGTAGCGCGTGTTATTGGCGCTGTTACCTTTGCCGTTGTAATTGGCAGTATTATGTCGATAATATACCGCAAAGAGGAAAAAGCGAAAAGGGAAGAGCAAATGAACATTCAGTTACCGCCCGAGAGCCGTCCAATGTGGCAAACCTCTTTTCACTTTTTTATTCTTGTATTGATACTAGTTTTTGCCAATTGGGGCAAGCCCTCAAGCGACGATACCAGCGGACTTTGGTTCTTTATCTGGAGCAATAAGTGGTACATAACCAGTATCTTCGGCTTAGGGTTGGTTTATTCGCTCATTAAAATCCTTAATATTAAATGGTGGTGGGTACTTGCTGCCGCCCTTGCAACAGCGGTTTCGGCCGTTCTTTCATCAACCTATATTGGTGGGGCGTTACATCCGCTTGTGCCAATGCTTGTGGCCATTACGGGTCTTAGTATTATCACCCTTCAAAAAGATGATGAGAATAAGGAGTGGACCCTTGCCACATGGGATTTTGCAAAGCAAATATTGCCAATGCTAGCATTGGGGGTTATTGTTGCGGGATTTTTGCTGGGCTCAACCCACGGTGACACCAATATTCCAGGTATTGTTCCTAGCAATTGGATATCTAGTTTAGTTGGCGGCAACTCTATCTTCTCAAACTTTTTTGCCTCAATAGTGGGCGCATTTATGTATTTTGCAACGCTAACCGAGGTGCCTATTGTTCAGGGATTAATTGCATCGGGCATGGGCAAAGGTCCTGCGTTGGCATTATTACTGGCTGGCCCATCGCTGTCGTTACCCAATATGCTGGTAATTAGAAGTGTAATGGGAACTCAAAAAACCATAGTTTTTGTGTCACTAGTTATTATAATGGCTACGCTAAGCGGAATGGTGTTTGGGGCAATATAACCTAGAAAAAGTAGGAAAATGATGAGAATTGAGATTTCCAGAGAAAACACTTTATCCATTGAGCATTTAGTGCTCGACTATAACGGTACAATTGCCATTGACGGAAAGTTGATAAATGGCGTAAAGGAGTTGATAGATAAACTATCAAAAGACCTGAAAATACATGTAATAACTGCCAATACATTTGGCTCGGCTCACGAGAATTTGTCTGATGCAAACATCAACTTAGCCATTATAAGCAGAGGCAATGAGGCACAACAAAAAGCCGATTTTGTGAACAGTTTGAACCCACAAACTGTTGTGGCAATAGGTAATGGAGCAAATGATGCACTTATGCTTAAAATTTCGGCATTGGGCATTGCAGTTATGCAGGCCGAGGGCGTATCAACCCAAGCGTTAATAAATGCTGATATTGCTTTTGGTAATATTGCCGATGCTCTTACTTTACTGATAAACCCGTTAAGAATTGCAGCAACGCTTAGGGTGTAATTGTTGAGCAATATCACTTTAACAAAGAACTGCCATTTCCATTGACATCCTGATAATTAGGTCAAATTGGTGCAATAACTAAAGCAACAAATACTATGGTGTATTTTCAGACTATTAGTATCTTTGCATCAAAATAAAAGCAGAAAATAAAAACAATATGATAACATCTGAAACACCAATACAACAAACATTTACGTTACAAGGCATTCGTCACATTGAACCCATGTCGGCTGCCGACGCTGTGGCAAACGAAAACGCGCTACTAATTGACGTGCGTGAGCCGGAGGAACTTGAAATTATACACTTTGATGATACCGTAGAGTTTGTGCACATACCATTGCTGTCATTGCCTCTTAGGCTTGAAGAGTTGCCTAAGGATAGGCCGTTAATCATAGTATGTAATGATGGCATACGTAGTGTTAAAGCTGCAAACTTGCTAAGATACCAAGGGTATTCAAACATCTTTAACCTCGATGGCGGTATCGTTCAGTGGTTCAGAGATGGCCTTTCGCTAGTGCTTCGGGAGGATTATGCAAACGATGAGGCTGAAAATGGATGCGGCAGTTCATCGGGGTGTGGTGGTTGCAGCTGTGGATGCTAGTATTTTGGATTGAGAAGACCAGTAAGGTTAAGAAAGTTTCCTTATTTTAGATTCAGTAAGTCTAGAACTCGCCCGCGAAGCGATGCAACTGTTTTCTTAAAGGCTGGATACAAAGCAGCAAGCATAGGCACAACTAATTAGATAAAACCTGTCAACTACCATCATCCCAACGACAAATCCAACCTTACCATTACCCCTGAAATTATGGAAGATGCATCCAAAATGGCATTCCTGGAAGTTTGGAATTTAGCAAACAGATAAGTAGGTAAGAATAAAATCATGAAATTATTCTTTTAAATTTTTGTTATTCAAATTATCTTTCCTACTTTTGCAAGCCGAAAAAGTGTATAACACATATAATATTTCAAGATAATGTACGCTATTGTAGATATTGCAGGACAGCAGTTTAAGGTGCAAAAAGATCAGATGATTTTTGTTCATCGCCTTGACGCTGATGAAGGCACCGAAATGAGTTTCGACAAGGTATTACTTGTTGACAATGAAGGAAAAATAACCCTTGGAGCCCCAACCATTGAGAACGCTAAGGTTAATGTTAAGGTTCTTAATCATATTAAAGGTGATAAGGTAATTGTCTTCAAAAAGAAGAGACGTAAGGGTTATAAGGTGAAAAATGGCCATAGGCAGCAATTCACCCGAATCCAAATTGGAGAAATTGTAGCATAACCGTATAAAAGTTTTTAAAAATGGCACATAAGAAAGGAGCTGGTAGTTCCAACAACGGACGCGAGTCAGAAAGTAAACGATTAGGTGTAAAACTTTTCGGCGGCCAAGTTTGCAAAGCAGGTAACATTATTGTACGCCAAAGAGGAACTAGGCACAACCCAGGTCAAAACGTGGGTATGGGTAAAGATCATACTTTGTTTGCACTTATTGACGGAACAGTTGCGTTTCGCAAAAAGGCTGAGGACAAATCGTACGTATCAGTTATTCCCGCAGAAAGTTAGTTTTTTCTTATACTTATAAAAGTTTAAAAATCTCCTGCAGCTTACCTGAATGGTGTAAGTTCAGGGGATTTTTCTTTAATTATACCTACAACTATGCTCACGCTTAAACAAATACACGAGAATAAAGACGAACTTATACTCAGGCTAAAGGTTAAAAACTTTGAGGCTAAAGAGCCTATCGAAAAGGTTATTGATCTTGACAATCAAAGAAAATCGATTCAGGGGAAACTCGACGCCATGCTTGCTGAGCAGAATGCCATATCGAAAGAAATTGGGATACTCTTTAAACAAGGAAAAACTGCTGAAGCAGACGAGGCAAAGCAAAAAGTTGCAACCCTTAAAGAAGAATCAAAGGCGCTGAGCCAAAGCATGGCTGAAACTGAAAAGGAAATAAATGCAACTCTAATAAGGATACCAAACCTACCCCACCAGTCGGTTCCTATCGGAAAAAGTGCTGAGGATAATGAAGAGGTACGCTCGGGAGGTATAATTCCTAAACTTTATCAAAATGCAAAACCTCACTGGGAATTGGCCAAGGAGTTTGATATTATCGATTTTGAGCTTGGCGTAAAAATCACTGGCAGTGGTTTCCCTGTATATAAGGGTAAAGGAGCTAAGTTACAACGTGCACTCATTAACTTCTTTTTAGACGAAAATACCAAGGCGGGTTATCAGGAGATTATGCCCCCGCTTATGGTTAACGAAGACTCTGCCTACGGAACGGGGCAACTCCCCGATAAGGATGGGCAAATGTATCACGCTCAAATTGATAATTTCTACCTTATCCCAACCGCTGAAGTGCCAGTAACCAATATTTTCAGGGATGTGATTCTGAAAGCAGCCGATTTCCCCGTAAAATTAACAGCATACACGCCTTGTTTTCGCCGCGAAGCAGGCTCATACGGTAAAGACGTAAGGGGATTGAATCGCCTACACCAATTCGACAAGGTTGAGATTGTACAGATTCAGCATCCTGAAAAATCATACACGAGCCTCGATGAGATGGTGAAGCACGTTGAAGGCATTCTGCAAAAATTAGAATTACCCTACAGAATTTTACGCCTATGTGGCGGTGATTTGAGTTTTACCTCTGCGCTAACATACGACTTTGAAGTTTACTCAGCAGCACAGCAGAAATGGCTCGAGGTTAGTTCTGTTTCAAACTTCGAATCGTTCCAGGCCAACCGCTTGATGCTTCGCTTCCGCGAAGAGGGTGAAAAACGTAATCAACTTGCCCACACACTTAACGGAAGTTCCCTTGCATTACCAAGGATTCTTGCTGCTTTGCTAGAGAATAACCAAAACGAGAATGGAATAGCGATTCCTAAAGTATTGCAGCCTTTCTGCGGATTCGAGTCAATATAGAACACGCCTTTTTGAAGATTGAGAACCGATCTTAATGCAAAATAATATAGCGCATAAAGATCGGTTTACTATATTTGCTTAAATAATTCAGCAGCAATAAATAGCACAAGATGAATGGTAAGAAACTATCGTATCTTTTTGCTGGTCTTACAATTCTTTTTTGGGGTACAGCTGCATCAGCATTTAAGTTAACACTTGAGCATTTATCAAATGTTCAACTGCTTGCATGGGCTTCCCTTTTTTCTACAGTTGTGCTGCTATTTATAATTTTGCTAACAAACAAGTGGGAAGAGTTACGTAAGCTAACCTGGAAAAAGGCACTTCCATCGTTATACCTTGGGTTACTCAACCCATTTGCATACTACTTAATTCTATTCAAGGCTTACGATCTACTCCCCGCTCAGGTTGCTCAACCGCTAAACTTTATTTGGCCCTTAGTTCTGGTTCTGCTCTCAGTTCCCATTCTAGGGGAGAAGATAACTGCAAAGGGAGTCCTAGCACTTTTGGTTAGTTTTGTTGGCGTAATCCTAATCTCATCTGAAGGGAACATTACCAACATAGATATAAAAAGTCCCTTTGGTGTATTCCTTGCTCTTTCTAGCACTATAGTGTGGGCTTTGTACTGGATTCTTAATCTGAAACATACGGGGGTTGATCCAGCAATTCGCCTTTTCGTTAACTTTACCTTTGCAACAATTTTTTCGTTTGGCCTAGGGATTTTCGTGGATGGTTTTTGGAATATCAATCTGAACTGGCTTGGGGGAGCACTTTATGTTGGATGCTTTGAGATGGGGCTAACCTTCTTTCTTTGGCTAAAAGCCCTTAGCCTAGCCGAAAGCAAAGCAAAACTCAGCAATATTATTTATCTGGTTCCGTTTTTATCCCTAATCTTTATCCATTTCATTTTGGGAGAAAATATCTACTGGACAACCATTGCAGGACTCATTATTATAGTGTCAAGTATTCTATATCAACAAATTAGTAGTTCAAAACAAAAATCATAATCCCATGAAAAGGACTGTATCAATCCTACTAGCGTCATTAATGATATTTACTTTAGGCTGTAAAAAAGATGAGAATCCTAACCAAGATGCAAATCAACAGCTGATGTTCGAAATGAACAAATGGTACCTTTGGTACGACAAGATGCCCAACGTTGATCCGGACAATTATCATTCCCCAGTTGATCTGCTCGATGCTCTTACATACAAAGAGTTAGACAAATGGAGTTACATAACCACTAAACATGAACTAGAAGCCTACTACAACGAAGCCCAATTTTTGGGTTATGGTATAGGAATGGCCTTTGATACTAGTAACCGACTTTGGGTTACCTTTATCTTTAAAGATTCACCGCTTAGGGAGTTTGGTGTTGACAGGGGCTGGAGAATTGCGGCCATTAACAACACCATAGTATCTCCAAATAATGCAAACTCGCTACTAGGGTTAAATAGTGCAACTTTTAAGTTTATCAATCATGATGGGGATGAAGTAGTAGTATCGGCAACAAAGCAATCCCTTAAGATGAATACAGTATTAATGGATTCGGTTTACAATACCGACAAGGGGAATATTGGGTATTTTGTGCTTAAAGGATTTGTTGGACCAACTGTTGAAGAGCTAAATATCACATTTGCAAAGTTTGCTGCGCAAAACGTAAACGAAGTAATTGTTGACCTAAGGTATAACGGTGGCGGCAGTATTAATACAGCATCACATTTAGCTGATTTGCTTGCAGGGAGTATTGCTAGTGGCGAAATTCTTGGCACTTTTGCACATAACAATAAGCAGAGCCACGAGAATAGTGCCATCTTGATAGGGAGCAAACCAAACTCGCTATCGCTAACTAGGGTATTATTTATCACAACCCGAAATTCAGCATCAGCTAGCGAACTGGTAATAAACGGACTTACCCCATACATGGATGTGGTTTTGGTTGGCGACAGAACCTACGGAAAACCCGTTGGGATGTATTCATTCACCTATCTTTCTTTCGACTGGGCATTTGTGCCCATTTGTTTTAGATTTCTGAACGCGAATGGTGAGGGTGACTACTATGATGGTATTCCTGTTGACATTGTAGCATCCGATGGTATTAGTTTCCCCTTTGGCAACATAAACGAACCTAGCCTAGCCGCTGCAATTGGTTATATTACAGGACAGACAAAAGCGTTAAACGAAACAACTTTTGAAAAACTTTATCAACCAGAGCAAAAGGGTTTAAAGCAAGAGATTGGAGCTTGGTAATAATCCATTTTAGTAAAATTTATGAGTGTTTAGCATTTGAATTACAGCCACCCTTGTTGCACATTTTGCTATATTTGCAGGTAATAGCATTTTGCAAAACTTTATGCTTTGAGCGACTTACAGGAAAGAATTATACTAGGGATTGACCCCGGCACCAACGTTTTGGGCTATGGGGTAATAAGGTGCATGGGCAAAAACCATATTGAACTGATAGTTTTGGGGGTAATTGAACTAAAAAAATATGGCGACCATTACCTTAAACTTAAGGCAATTTACGAGAGGGTTCAACAATTGGTTGATCAGTACTTACCCGACGATGTTGCCATTGAGGCTCCATTTTTCGGGAAAAATGTTCAGAGTATGCTTAAGCTAGGGCGCGCTCAAGGAGTAGCAATGGCAGCAACACTATCCCGTTCGGTACCAATTTTTGAGTACGCCCCAAAAAAGATTAAATTGGCCATAACGGGGCAGGGCAATGCATCGAAAGAGCAAGTTGCAGCTATGCTGCAAAATATTTTAAAGACTAAAGATTTTGGCGCAAAAACCCTTGATGCAACCGATGGGCTAGCAGCGGCTGTGTGTCACTTTTATCAGCAGCAAAACATGGTTAGCTACGGTAAGGCCAATAGTTGGAGCGCATTTGTGAAAAACAATCCAGACAGAGTAAAGTAATTACAGTTGAATTAAAAAAATAAGGGAGGGTTAACGATGGGAATAGTTTTTTTTAGAACACCAAAGCCAAAGCAATTTAAATATACACCTCTTTACTATAACCCCGAAAAGGAGGCTTTAAAAGAACGAGAACAACAGATAAAACAGGAATTAGGCTTAACTGATGATGAAGCACCAAGGGTTTCATTAATTAAAGGACAGTTTAGGCGCAACTATGATAGGAAGATAAAGGGGAGGGCCAAAAGCAAAAGCAATTTCAGGTTAATCCTAATTGTTATTGTTCTAAGTTTAATTGCTTACTACATGCTTAAATAAGAATAAGGATTAACATGCCAGATGTAATTCAGCTACTACCCGATTCCGTTGCAAACCAAATTGCTGCCGGTGAAGTTGTTCAAAGGCCTTCTTCCGTTGTAAAAGAGCTAATGGAGAACTCTATTGACGCAGGTTGTTCAAACGTGCAGGTTATTGTTCGTGATGGCGGTAAAGGGCTAATTCAGATTGTTGATAATGGCTGTGGCATGTCCGAAACCGATGCAAGGCTTTGCTTTGAGCGACATGCAACATCAAAAATTAAAGAGGCTAACGACCTGTTTGCCATACAAACCATGGGATTTAGGGGCGAAGCATTAGCATCAATTGCCGCTGTTGCCGAGGTTGAAATGAAAACCCGAGTTGCCAATAGCCAGATTGGTACTAGTATTCGCATTTCGGGAACAGAGATTCTTGAGCACGAACCAGTTTCTTGCCCCGAGGGCACATCCATAACCATAAAAAATCTATTCTTTAACATTCCAGCACGCCGAAAATTCTTAAAAAGCTCATCGCTTGAGCTAAAACATATCATAAGCGAGTTTCAGCGGGTTGCTCTTGCCAACCCGATGGTTTCATTTTCACTGTCGCACAACGGTGCCGATATATACAAACTTCCAGAGGGTAACACTAAGCAGCGCATCGTTCATCTTATGGGTAAAAACCTAGGAAGCCACCTAATTGATATAAACACCAAAACTTCGGTAATTGGCATTGCCGGTTATATTGGCACACCCGATTGCGCAAAGAAAAGTCCAGGTGAGCAATTCTTTTTTGTAAATAATCGATACATGAAGAATCCCTACCTGCACAAAGCCGTGATGAAGGCATTTGAAAAATTGCTTCCCCCCGAAGCTATTCCACCTTATTTCATCTTCCTTGAAACCGATCCAAGCTCTATCGATGTAAATATTCATCCCACCAAAACTGAAATTAAGTTTGAAGATGAACGAATGATATGGCAAATACTAAATGCCTCAGTAAAAGAGGCTTTGGGTAAGTTTGCTGTTGTTCCTTCAATCGATTTTGAAACCGAAATGGTTATCGATGTTCCGTTCTTCCCCAAGAGTGCTCCTTTTAATCTCCCCGAAGTTGAGGTTAACCCTGACTTTAACCCTTTTGATAAGGATTATGTAAGCCGTTCATCGTACCAACAGGCTAGCAATCGGAAATCATCTGCACCAAGGGGTTGGCAAAATCTTTATCAGCAAGAGCAAGGCAAAGGTTTTGATGAAAGCATTGAGACTGATAAACAAACATCGTTTAGCCATATTGAGCAGGAGTTAATTGTGCCCAATGCAACTCAACGTTTTTTTCAGCTTAAGAATAGGTACATACTCACCTCGGTTAAATCGGGGTTGATGGTAATTGACCAAAAGCGTGCACACGAGCGAATCTTATTTGAGAACTACCTCACCGCTTTATCCATGGGCCCATCGAGTTCTCAACACGAGTTATTCCCTGAAACTATTGAGCTAAATGCCGGTGACTTTACATTGCTCACAGAGCAAATTGATGGGTTAGCCTCACTTGGAATATCCATTAGTCTGCTTGGGCAAAACACAATTGCTGTAAATGCATTACCATCGAGCATAAAAGCGAGTAATCCAGAACTATTAATACGTGGCTTTATCCATTCGTTTAAAGAGAACACTTCAAACCCCGAATTTGATGCACATCAAAAACTTGCCGCATCATTGGCAAAAGCATCGGCCATTCCCTATAGCAGGCAGTTAGAGCCTATTGAAATGCAAGATTTGGTTGATAAACTTTTCGCTTGCCAACACCCGAATCTCTCTCCAGATGGGAAGCCAACCATATCAATACTAGGGATAGAGGAACTTGAAAAACGGCTTAAATAACCCTAGCCTTTATCTTTCCAACACAAAGA
The DNA here is from genome assembly GCA_002410065.1 of Bacteroidales bacterium UBA5349. Classification (GTDB taxonomy): domain Bacteria; phylum Bacteroidota; class Bacteroidia; order Bacteroidales; family Tenuifilaceae; genus Perlabentimonas. Next base: position 73,163 of record DHQB01000005.1, read on the forward strand.
ACAAAGCCGTTGAATAAACGTTAATTAATACAAACAAATATCATATTACCATGAGTTTTAGCGGAAATTCACCATTCCAAAATATGCCCCCAGTTGTTAAGAACCTTATCATCATAAATGCGATAATGCTTCTTGCCACCTTTGTTTTAGGTAGCACTAAGGGGATTGACCTAAATAGGATTTTTGGTCTTTTCTATTTTGAATCGCCATTATTTAAACCTTTCCAGCTGATTACCCATATGTTTATGCACGGGGGCATTGCTCACCTTTTCTTCAATATGTTTGCCCTATTTATGTTCGGCCGTGTTCTAGAGCAAGTATGGGGAAGCAAAAGATTTTTTATATACTACTTCTTTACTGGGCTAGGTGCAGCAATTCTGCATTCATTTGTAAACTACATCGAGGCACAATCGATAATGTCGAGCCTTTTGCCAGAGCAAATTGCTTTGGTTAAAAGCGAGGGGACAGCAATTTTTATGCAAGGCAAAAACTACGCCCATGGGGGCATGGCTGCACTAAACGCATTATATAATATCCCAACTGTTGGCGCTTCTGGAGCAGTATTTGGCGTACTTTTAGCCTTTGGTATGTACTTCCCCAATACGCAGCTCATGCTGCTTTTCCCACCAATCCCCATAAAGGCAAAATACTTTGTAATTGGCTATGGTTTAATTGAATTATACCTTGGCTTTACCCAATCCAACAGTAATGTTGCACATTTTGCACATTTAGGGGGTATGCTTTTCGGTTTCATCCTCATTAAAATTTGGCAAAAGCAAAAAAACAAGTTTTACTAAAAAAGGCCTTATTAAGCTATGAACCATATTTTACAAGAAATAAAGCAATCGTTTAAAACAGGGGGAACCCTTGTAAAGTTAATCTACATAAACCTTGGGGTATTTTTAGCTTTTAACATCCTAAAGGCGATCCTATTTTTGGGCGGGATTGATATCGGTTTCACCTTATCAAGCTACATTGCAATACCTGCTCATTTGCCTACACTGGCCAGCAGGCCATGGACCATAATTACCTATATGTTTTTTCACGAGGGGTTTATACACATCCTCTTCAATATGCTATGGCTCTACTGGATGGGGCGTATCTTTCTGAGTTTCATGTCAGAGCGTAAACTGCTTGGGGTTTACATTATGGGCGGAATGTGGGGTGCATTGCTTTACATCCTTTTCTACAATATATTCCCTGTTTTTGGAGATAGTTTACCATTATCGTTTGCTTTGGGGGCATCGGCAGCTGTTTATGCCATTGTATTTGCTGCTGTAGCCTTTTCGCCAAACCTGTCCCTTAACCTTTTCTTAATTGGCCCTATTAGACTTAAGTACATTGGTGTTGCACTGATTGTAATTGATGTTATTAGCATTGCCGGATCGAATGCAGGAGGACACATAGCTCACCTGGGCGGAGCCCTTTTTGGAGTTTTATTCATCTACTTTCAAAAACAGGATGTAAATTTGGTGCAACCTGTTAACTGGGTTATAGATGCCTTTACCACAAGCCCATCGGCAAAGAAACGGAAGAAGATGAAGGTGGACTATAGTAAACCGAAAGACGATTTTGAATACAATAGGGTGAAAGCGGAACAGCAAGCAGAAATTGATAGGATATTGGATAAGATATCGAAAGGTGGATACGAAAGCCTTACATCTGAAGAAAAAGAAACTCTGTTCCGAATGAAAGGTAAATAATGACTCTTTACTAATTTTAATCTACAACAATTGTTGTTTTGCTAAGCAAATGCTACCTTTATGTATCAGAAAACAATTGCTGGATTAAATGCGAAAGCTGATTAAAATATCTTTTTTATTTATTACCATTGTTGCAGCATTAACGCTGCTTTTAGCCTATTTATCGGCACATGTTAACCCCGAGGTTTTCTGGTTTCTTGGCTTAATTGGACTAGCCTACCCTTTCCTTTTACTTGCAAATGTTGTCTTTTTAGTATTTTGGATTACCCGATGGAAACGCTATTTCATTATACCATTGTTAGCTATTATAATTGGCATATCGCACTTTACCAACTTTTTTCAACTCCCATTTGGCAAAGGCAGTCAAACCAGCGATAGCCCAATAAAGTTACTGACCTACAATGTTAACCTTTTTCAGCTTTATGCATGGTCAAAAGAATCTCCAAGTCATAACGAAATCTTTCAATTCATAAGGGGGCAAAACCCCGATATCGTGTGTTTGCAAGAGTTTTATGTTGTTAACGATAAATTCAGCGAACCCAAAGCCAAATCGATGCTTGACTACAATGTTCACATTGGATACATACTAAAAAAGAGGAATTCGGGATACGGCATGGTCACCTACAGTCGATACCCTATAATTGAAACTGGTCAGATAAAATTTGACAACAGCGCCAACGCCTGCATTTATACAGATTTACTAATTGACTCCGACACCATTAGAGTTTACAATATACACCTACAGTCGCTAAGGCTTAAGGAGCGAAACATGAATTTTCTGCTGAGCCAGAATTACAGGAAAGAATCCCAAAAGATGGATGAAATAAAGGACATTTCCTTTAGGTATAGGGATGCCCTAAAGAAAAGAGCTCAGCAGGTTGAGGTGGTAACCAACCATATCCTAAGTAGCCCTTACCCAGCAATAGTTTGTGGCGATTTTAACGAATCGCCAGTATCCTATAACTACTACAAGATGCGGAATTACCTAAGCGATGCCTTTGTTGAAGCAGGCACTGGAGTTGGGCATACCTATCGAGGTCTTTTCCCTTCGTTCCGAATTGATTATGTACTTTACAACCGAGCTTATAAGGCCAATAGTTACTCTAGTCCGCGGGTTGAGTATTCCGATCACTACCCTGTTATAGCCACGTTGGTAAAAAGGGAGTAGCGCTTATTAGTATTCTCAAACTTGCCTAAACATCTTCCCCTATCATACGCTGAGGGTTTACCCATTTGTCGAATTGATCCTCGGTAACAAATCCTAGTCTAAGTGCAGCCCCTTTTAATGTTAAATTCTCATCAAAGGCCAGTTTGGCTATTTGTGCCGACTTCTCGTAACCAATATGCGGGTTTAAGGCTGTTATAAGCATTAAAGAGCTATCTACATTTTTTTTGATATTATCCTTATTGGGTTTTAACCCCCTTAGTCCTCTCTCAACAAAGCTGTTTATTGACTGAGCCAAAAGATTTGCCGATTGTAAAAAGTTATAGGCTATCATAGGCTTAAACACGTTAAGCTGAAAATGACCGCTCATTGCACCCACCGATAAGGCGGAATCGTTGCCTATTACCTGAGCGCAAACCATGGTTAATGCTTCAATTTGAGTTGGATTAACCTTTCCAGGCATAATTGACGATCCTGGCTCGTTTGCTGGCATAATGAGTTCGCCTATTCCGCTCCGCGGACCCGATGCCATAACTCTTATATCGTTAGCAATCTTCATTGTGCTAATGGCTATTTGCTTCAATGCTCCATGCGTCTCAACCATTGCATCGTGAGAGGCCATTGCCTCAAACTTATTGCTAGCACTCACAAACGGGTAGCCTGTTAATTGGGCAATCTCCTTGGCCACCGCAACATCAAAACCCTTAGGTGCATTGATTCCTGTTCCAACTGCCGTTCCGCCCAAGGCAAGTTCTTGCAAATGGGGAAGGGTATTTTTAAGGGCATGAATTCCATGCTCTATCTGCGATGCGTATCCGGAAAACTCTTGCCCTAGCGTTAGTGGGGTTGCATCCATCCAGTGTGTACGGCCAATTTTAACTATATCGCAATACTCCTTACTTTTTGCTTGAAGTTGGCTGTGCAGCAGCCTTAAGGCTGGTATTGTTTTATCAGCAATAACCTTATAGGCAGAAATATGCATTGCCGTAGGAAAGGTATCGTTGCTACTTTGCGAAAGATTTACATCATCGTTAGGGTGCAGAATCTTCTGTTTATCGTTTAGCTGACCACCGCTTAACACATGGGCCCGATTTGCGATAACCTCATTCAGGTTCATATTGGTTTGGGTTCCCGAACCTGTTTGCCATACCACCAAAGGAAATTCATCGTCATGCTTGCCCGCTAGAATCTCATCGCAAACAGAAATAATAAGGTTGAATTTTTCCTTTGGCAGAATGCCAAGTTTATGGTTTACAATGGCCGATGCTTTTTTTACCAATGCCATTGCGTAAACTATCTCTTGGGGCATTTGCTCTGTTCCAATGGGAAAGTTTTGAATTGAGCGCTGCGTTTGGGCTCCCCATAACCTATTGGCGGGGACATTGATTTTTCCCATTGTATCGGACTCTACTCTATACATAACAAAATGTATTAGGGAAACTTAAAGTAAACTTAAACAAAAAAAGGAGAAAGCCTAATGCTCTCTCCTCTTGAGTATAACAAATTTAATGGCTATTTGTTTCTAATCGTTCCTGAGCCCGAAACCTTAGCATCAACCAATGGATTGCCAGAATAAACTATATCACCACTTCCGGCAACTCGAGCTTTTAAATTTTCTGTTAACTCTACATATGCATCACCTGAGCCAGCAATGCTAATATCAGCATTTTGGAACCTAATGCCTTTAAGCGCAACATCACCTGAGCCAGAGATCTTAACGTTAGTCTCAACAGCAGATCCTTGACCTGAAACATCAATATCACCCGAGCCTGAGATAGTTGCATTTAGAGATTTAATCGTAAGATTTGGAATTACTATATCTCCACTTCCGGAAATCTTTAAAGTCAAATCCCCTGTAACCAATGGGGTAATGCTCTTTATATCGCCCGAACCTGAAATAGCCAACCCCTCAACCTCGGGCATGGTGATGTAAATTTTAATCTTTGAATCAAAAAATCTAAAATTGCCACTCTCGGTTCTTATTATTAGCCTTTTGCCTTTAACCTCGGTAATAACCTTATCAACAGAACTTTTATCTCCCTCAATGGTGAAGCTATAACTATTGGCTTGTGTGATATATACATCTGCGGAGATTGAAAGTTGTACCTCGGTAAAGTTCTGTAAATCGCGAGTTTCCTTTATAGGCTGATCAATTGAGGAGTTGGCGCAAGACATAGTAACAATAGCCAGACTAAGTAAAAC
>DHQB01000001.1 GCA_002410065.1 Bacteroidales bacterium UBA5349
AATTTTGAAGGGGACAAGTCAGGACTCAACAAGGAGGGCTGCTTTTTATGGGCAGCCTTTTTTGCTGCGCTTAAAGGGCAACATCTAAATACATATTGATGTTTTTAAAACTTATTCATATATTGCAGAGTAAATCGATTTAGATTAACAGTTGTAAAACAATTAACAAACCCTAAAACACCCCAAAATGAGTTTGAAAAAGATTATCAGCATTGGTGTTATTGCCACGCTTATTCTTGCAAGTTGTGCAAAAAGTAACGATCAAATTAGCATTATTCCGCAGCCTGTAAAGGTTGAAGCCCAAAAGGGCAAATTCGCCTTTACCCCAACCACACAAATAGTTTTTGCCGATAGCCAGCTCGAGTTTATTGCAGGATATGCAGCATCGCTATGGGAACCTTATCTCGGTTATGAAGTAGAAGCTAAAAAATCTGATAATTTTACAGGGCAGAATACCATTGTACTAAAAATTGGAGAAATTGAAACTGATAACGATGAGGGATACGCTCTAAAGGTTACTAAGGATAATATTGAAATAACAGCAAATACGCCGGCAGGGGTACATTATGGCGTACAAACGCTTTACCAACTTATTAGTTCGGCTAACAATGCGACAGTTACCTGCGTAGATATTACCGATTTCCCAAGGTTTGTGCACAGAGGAATGCACCTAGATGTGTCGCGCCACTATATGCCCATCGAATTTATTTATAAGATGATTGACTATATGGCACTGCACAAGCTAAACCGGTTTCATTGGCACCTAACCGATGACCAAGGGTGGCGTTTGGAAATTAAAAAATATCCAAAACTTACCAGAGTTGGAGCTTGGCGGGTTGATATGGAGGATAGTAACTGGAACGACAGGCCGTTAGTTAACGATCCCGAGAATGCCACGTATGGCGGCTTTTACACACAAGAGCAAGTGCGTGAAGTTGTTAAATATGCAGCGCAGCGGAATATAACCATAATGCCCGAAATTGAGATGCCTGCTCACGCCATGGCAGCATTGGCAGGTTACCCCGAGCTATCTTGCACAGGCGAGAACTTAGGAACGCCTCCGGGTGGAGTTTGGCCCATTACCCATATTTTTTGTGCTGGGAACGATAAGGTTTTCGATTTTATAGAGGATGTGCTTACCGAGGTAATGGATTTATTCCCGTCGCAGTATATTCACATTGGCGGCGATGAGGCCGATAAAACCAACTGGGAAAAATGCCCCAAATGTCAAAAGCGCATAAAAAAAGAGGGGTTGAAAGATGAGGCCGAACTACAGAGTTACTTTATACATAGAATTGAGACCTTTTTAAATAAGCATAACAGAATTTTAGTTGGATGGGACGAGATACTTGAAGGCGGACTAGCACCCAATGCTACCGTAATGTCGTGGCGAGGTGATGAGGGCGGAATTGAAGCAGCCAAGCAAGGAAATACGGCAATTATGTCGCCAGGAACTCATTGTTACTTCGACCACTACCAGGGCGACCCAGCCCTTGAACCATTAACCATTGGAGGTTTTACTCCACTTAAAAAAGTTTATGCGTACGAACCAATTCCCGAGGGACTTACTCCCGAACAGGAGAGGTTGATTCTGGGCGCTCAGGCAAATCATTGGACTGAATACATGACCTCTCCACAACACGTTGAATATATGGCATTTCCGCGCCTAGCAGCACTATCGGAAGTGCTTTGGTCGCCAAAGGAGTTAAGGAACTGGCCCGATTTCTGCGAAAGAATGACTAACCAGTATGCCCGTTACCAAAAACTAGGCGTAAACTACTCGCATAGTGCATTTCAAGTTAGCGTTACATCAAATATCGACTCAATAAATCGGAACCTAATTCTTGAGCTAAGCACCGAGGCACACAATTCCGAAATAAGGTACACGCTCAATGGTGAAGAACCAAATGCACATTCAAAAATCTACAAAAAACCCATAACCCTAAAAAACACCACTACGCTTAAGGCTGTAACTTTTAAAAATGGCGAGGCAATGGGCAAAGCCCGTGCAAACCACTACAATATTCATAAGGCATTTGCAGCAGATATTGATTTACTAAACCCTTCACATAGCCGCTACGACGGCAAAAGCAACCTTACGCTAGTAAACGGTATTGAGGGCAGCATAAGTCATACCGATGGCAATTGGAAAGGTTTTTTGGGTAAGGACATGGTGGCAACCATTGACTTGAGAAAGGCAAAAAGCATTGAGCGTATTTCTGTTGATGCGATGCAGAATACCGTTTCATGGATATTCTTTCCGCAGGAGGCCATATTTGAAGTTTCTACCGATGGGAATGAGTACACTGTAATAGGACAAGAACTAGCCCCTGAACTGCCTATAAAAGGTGGGAAGATTATCCATAAATTTTCATGCGAAAAGCAGGTTGATAATATTCAATTTGCTAGGATTACGCTGAAGAATCTGGGAACTTGCCCCGTTGGGCATTCTGGAGAAGGAAACCCCGCGTTTCTTTTCTCGAGTGAAATAGCTGTGGAGTAAAATCAGAATAAAACGATAAGATTTTGAGCAAAAAGATTTCATTAGCAGATATAGCCGACTGTTTGGGAGTTTCAAAAACCTTAGTCTCTCTGGTTTTGAATGGAAAGGGTGATGAGTATGGAATTAATCAGCAAACGCAAAAAAGGGTAATAGATAAAGCTGAGGAACTTAGCTATACCCCAAATGTGCTTGCTCAGGGATTCCGAACTGGGAAAACCAAAACCATTGGGTTAATTGTGTCCGATATATCAAATCCGTTTTACTCTCGTATTGCTCGTAGAATTGAGGATTACGCTTGGGATAAAGGGTACAGTGTAATTATTTGCAGCTCCGACGAGAGCATTGAGAAGGAGATTAAAAGGATTAAACTTCTGCAAGGCAGAAAAGTAGACGGCTTAATTATTTCATCATCGCAAGAGAATGCAGATAGTTTTAACCTATTTAGCAGCAACAATTTTCCGCACGTGCTTATCGACCGATGCTTTCAAAACACAGATTCACCATGCGTTACGGTTGAGAATACTACGGGAGCACAAATAGCAGCAAAGCATCTTTTGGAACAAGGGATAAAGGATATTGCTCTTTTGTCAATCACTCCAGAGCATATTTCAACTATTACTGAGCGTACTAATGGGTTTCTGTCAACTTTAGCCGAAGAAAAGGTTGATATCCCTGAAGAGTGGCACATAAAAATTGCATTTACTAATATTGAAAGCGAAGTAGAGCAGAAACTCACCGAACTTTATAAATCGGGCAATATGCCTAGGGCAATTTTTGCCCTAAATAACAACCTTACATCGCATTGTCTTTTAGCACTTCGTAAGCTAAATATCAGTATCCCCAATGATATAGCACTTGTTGGCTTTGACGATATGCTTTACTTTGGATTTACGCAGCCATCGGTTAGCGCAGTAAATCAGCCTATTGAGGAGATTGGAGAAAAGGCTTTCGACCTACTTTTAAGGCAGATTAATGGCGAAGAAATATTAAAAAGTGAGCGCAATGTTCGTTTACCCGTAAATTTAATAATCAGAGAATCATCAACTAAAACCCAATAGAATATGTCGCGTAAAAAATCGTTTCCAATCTTTTTAGCATTCCTAGCAATGGGCTTTGGCGATGCTATTGGGCCATTTGTTGGTCTTGCCAAGGAGCAATTTGCTCTCAGCAATTTCGAAGCGCAGCTAATTGCATTTATGGGCTTCATCATGTTTGGGATTTTATCAATCCCAATGGGAATTTATCAGGATAGAAAAGGAAAAAAGGTGGTGCTGATGCTTGGGCTAATTATAGCGTTAATTGGCCTCACCATTCCACTATTTGGACTAAGCAGTTATGCCTTATTTCTGCTAACAATCTTGCTATTGGGGGCAGGTGCAGCAATTCTGCAAGTGGCTGGCAATCCAATAATGCGCGATGTTTCCACACCAGGCAAGTATGCTCGTAACCTTAGTTTCGGGCAATTCATTAAGGCCATTGGCTCGCTATCGGGTTCGCTAATACCTTTTGCTGCCGCAAAATGGTTTGGTGCCGACTGGAAAATACTTTTCCCAATTTACGTGTCGGCGCTGTTGTTAACTATCGTAATTATTGGGTTTACAAAGATAAAAGAAGAAAAACTAGACAAGGAACCCGCCACTATGAAGAGTTGTTTCTCGCTGCTAAAAAATAAATTTATTCTGGCTATGGTGCTTGGTATCTTTGTTTACGTTGGAATAGAGATTTGCCTAAGTTCCGGGGTGCCAATTCTTCTCAGCTCTCGCTACGGTATTGAGCTAAAAACGTGGGGTTTACTGGGTAATGCATTTTTCTTTATTGCCATTCTCATTGGCCGTTTTCTGGGATCAATTATACTAAACTGGGCAAAGCCCTCAGCATTTTTTAGGGCAACGGTTATTGCATCTATTATCGGAATTGGGCTAATTTTTGCAAACAATCAAATAGTTACCATTGCAGGGATATTTATTACAGGACTTGGTTTTGCCAACATATTTCCACTTATTTTCTCAATTACCATTGATGCCATGCCCGAACGTTCAAACGAGATTTCGGGCTTAATGGTAACCGCCATTGCCGGTGGTGCATTTATCCCTCCAATCATGGGCTTTATTGCAGATAAAACGTCGGTACTAGGTGGATTTGTTGTACCTCTAATAGGCTTAATATTTGTCTCATTACTTGCCTTTACAAGGGCAAGTAGACTAAGTACTGTAAAATAATGAAGAATGATAAACGGGTGGTTCTAACCCTCGATGCTGGTGGCACAAACCTTGTATTTTCGGCCATTAAAGGTGGAGAGGAAATAGTTAGACCCATTACCCTTCCTGCTAATGGCGATGATTTAGACAGATGCCTTGGTAATATAGTTAAAGGATTTGCAGAGGTATTAAAAGAGATACCAGAAAAGCCTATGGCCATAAGCTTTGCTTTTCCTGGCCCGGCCGATTATCCAAACGGGATAATTGGCGATTTAGGAAATCTGCCTGCCTTTAGAGGCGGAGTAGCATTGGGTCCAATGCTAGAGGATATTTACAAAATCCCTGTGTTTATTAATAATGATGGAGATTTGTTTGCCTATGGCGAGGCCATTGCTGGGTTGTTACCCGAAGTAAATAAAAGGCTAGCGAGTAACGGTATCTCAAAAAAATACAAGAATTTACTGGGCGTTACTTTAGGTACCGGTTTTGGTGCGGGTATTGTTCACAATGGGCAGCTATATCTTGGCGATAACTCGTCGGGTGCCGAAATATGGGTTACACGGAATGCGCTTGAGCCAAATATTTTTGCTGAGGAAAGCATAAGCATACGGGCAATTCAGCGGGTTTATGCGCAGCAAACCCACAACGAGATGGATAAAAATCTCAGTCCAAAAGATATTTTCGATATTGCCAATGGACAAAAGCAGGGCAATGCTTTTGCCGCAAAAGCAAGTTTTGAGCACCTTGGCAAGGTTTTAGGCGATGTGCTGGCCAATGCCGTTACGCTGCTCGACTGCAACGTGGTAATTGGTGGAGGATTATCCAACGCATATCCGCTTTTTGCCCCTGCAATGATGGAACAGCTAAACGGCAAAATATCAACCTACAACGGACAAAATATTAGCAGGCTTGAGGTAAAGGCATTCGATTTGGAGAATTCCGAAGACAGTAAACTGTTTTTCCAGAGCGAGCAAAAAATCGTTAAAATCCCGAACACCAATAAGGAGGTAACGTACAACTGCAATAAGCAAATTGGCATTGGCCGTTCACACCTTGGCACTAGCAAAGCGGTTGCCATTGGCGCATATGCTTATGCGCTAAATGCAATTGACAGTAAAGCAAATTAAAATGAAAAGAGGAGTACTTTGTATCGTAGTGTTTGCCATTTCAATTGGCGGAGGGTTTAGTCAAAATACACAAAAGAAGCCTTCGCAATGGGTTGACCCTTTTATTGGAACTCAACGCATGGGGCATACATTCCCTGGGGCTACCGTTCCTTTTGGCTCCGTTCAGCTTAGTCCCGATACGGATACTATTCAGTATGCAACTAATGGACTGTATAATAAAAAGGTTTACGAGTATTGCTCTGGTTATCAGTATACCGATAAAACCATAGTTGGGTTTAGCCATACCCATTTTAGTGGCACAGGACATTCCGATTTGGGCGATATTTTGGTAATGCCAACCATCGGTAAGCTAAGGCTAAACCCTGGCACAGCAACAAATCCCGATGCGGGGTATCGCTCACGGTATAGCCACTCAAGCGAAGTTGCTGAGCCAAATTACTATCAAGTTTTTTTAAACGATTATGGTATTAACGCCGAACTAACCACCACAACCAGAGTTGGAATGCACCGTTATACGTTTCCAAAATCGAAAGAATCGCAAGTAATTATCGATCTAACGTACGGAATTTACAACTATCCAGAAAAGAATGTTTGGACCTTTATTCGTGTTGAAAACGATACCCTTGTAACAGGTTACAGGCAAACTCACGGCTGGGCTCGCACCCGAACGGTATATTTTGCCATTGCTTTTAGCAAGCCCTTTAAATCGTTCGGATTGGTTAACGAGGAGAAGCTACTTTACAATGGCTTTTGGCGAAAGTTCGACCAAAATAGCAATTTCCCAGAGAATGCTGGGCGAGAAATTAAATCGCACTTCAATTTTGAGACCTCGGCAAACGAGCAAATACTAATGAAGGTTGCCATCTCGCCAGTTAGCATCAATGGGGCTATTAATAACTTAGTTGCAGAAGTTCCACATTGGGATTTTGAGAAGATTAAAAAGCAAGGTCAGGACGAATGGAACAAGGAGCTTTCGAAAATTGGGATAGAAACCCTAAACGACGACGACAAAACAACGTTTTACACATCGCTTTACCACGCATTTATGGGCCCTACAGTTTATATGGACATTGATGGGAACTATAAAGGTATTGACCAAAACGTTCATACAGCCAAAGGCTTTACCAATTACACAACCTTCTCGTTATGGGATACATACAGAGCACTCCACCCACTTTTTAACATTATTCAGCCATCCCGTAATGTGGATATGATAAAATCGATGCTTGCGCACTACTCGCAAAGCGTGCATAAAATGCTGCCTGTATGGTCGCACTATGCAAATGAGAATTGGTGTATGATTGGCTATCACTCCGTATCGCTCCTTGCCGATGCTATTGTGAAAGGGAATAATAATTTCGATACAGAACTAGCCCTAAGGGCTGCAGTCCAAACCGCAAACAACGGTAGGTACGATGGGCTTGAGCACTATATTAAATTGGGGTATGTTCCCGAGGATAAATCGGGCAACTCAGTATCTAAAACCCTTGAGTATGCATACGACGATTGGGCCATAGCCCAAATGGCAAAAAAGCTGAATAATACTGAGGTTTACGAGGTATTCAAAGAGCGGTCGCTGAACTACCAAAATGTATTTGATACCACAATTCACTTTGCCCGTCCAAAACTCTTAGATGGTACTTTCAGAAAAAGATTTGACCCACTCGACACACACAACCAAGGGTTTATTGAAGGCAACTCATGGAACTACTCACTATACGTTCCGCATGATGAGGATGGGTTGAAGAAAGTTTTAGGTGGGCAGAATGAATTAGAAGTTTACCTCGATTCAATCTTTAGTATGACCCTACCCGACAAGTATTTTGAAAATACGGAGGACATTACCCGCGAGGGAATTATTGGCAACTACGTTCACGGAAACGAGCCTTCACACCATATACCCTATTTATACAACTGGACAGCAAGCCCATGGAAGGGACAGCGTAACCTGCGAATAATTTGCAATACCAAGTATAAACCCACTCCCGATGGGCTAAGCGGGAACGACGACCTTGGACAGATGAGCGCTTGGTATATATTTAGTTCACTAGGCTTTTACCCTGTCGCGCCAGGTTCTGAGTACTATCAATTGGGTAGCCCTGTTGTGGTTTCGGCAACAATTCATCTTGAAAATGGAAAAACATTTAGCATTAAAACAGCTAATCAATCACCAAGCAATTTCGTCGTCCAAAAAGTAACCCTAAACGGTAAGGATATAGCTGATTTTAGAATAAAGCATTCTGATATTTTGGCAGGCGGAGAACTAACGTTTTACCTTGGAACAAATAATAAATAGGGAGTTAAGCATCTCGATGCACAAATCGATTTTAGTACATTACCTAGCAATTTGCAATGGCAAACCTTAAAACCATAATCCCTCTTTTAGTTCTTCTTCTGGCATTCACTTCGTGCTCAGAAAAGCAACATAATCAACTAGTTGATAAGGTGGAATTAAATTCAAACTGGACTTTTAGAGATAAAAGTGAGGCAGAATGGTATCCGGCAAATATCCCGGGCACTGTTCATTGTGATTTGCAGGACAATCGCCTAATTCCCGATCCTTTTTATGGATGCAATGAGCAAAAATTGCAGTGGATTGGCGAGCACTGCTGGATTTATAAAACCCAATTCTATGTGGATTCGGCTATGCTTTCAAAAAAGAATATTCGCCTTGTTTTTGAGGGGTTAGACACCTATGCAAATGTATTGTTGAATGGCGAAAAGGTATTACAAGCCAACAATATGCACCGAAAATGGGAGATAAACTGTGCCAGTAATTTGGTGTTTGGAAACAATATACTTGAGGTTGAATTTAGTCCTGCACTTGAGCACATTAAACAAGATTCCATAAAATTAGGTTATCCTTTACCCGGCGGACAGTGGGCATTTGCCCGTAAGGCAGCCTACCATTTTGGTTGGGATTGGGGCCCACGATTTATAACTGCCGGAATATATAAACCGGTTTACCTTGAGGCGTGGGATTCTCATCAACCTAAAGATTTTTATATCACTACAAAAACCATTGAGAGCAACACGGCAAGCCTTGAACTAAATGCTCAAGTAGAATCAAGCGTATCAGAGCGAGCTGTCATTAAAATTTCAGACCTTAATTCAGGTAAAAAACTTCATCAACAAGAGGTTAACCTATTGAATGGAACGAATAATCTCATTGCCAACTTTTCAATTAAAAACCCAAAACTATGGTGGACCAATGGTCTTGGCGAACCCTATATGTACGACCTAAAAGTTGAGCTAATTACCGAATCGGGTTTTAGCCATACTCAGAATATTTCACTAGGAATAAGAACCCTACACGCCATTCTTAAGGACGATGAGCATGGCAAAGCCCTTTACTTTGAACTCAATGGCAAGCCTGTTTATATGAAAGGCGCCAACTATATTCCACAAAACTCATTTGTAACCGAGGTTACCGAAACCGATTACCAAAGGGTGATTGAAACCGCCAAGGAATCGAACATGAATATGCTGCGGGTTTGGGGTGGCGGCGTTTATGAGAACGATATATTTTATGAGCTATGCAACCGAAATGGTATTTTGGTTTGGCAAGATTTTATGTTTGCCTGTTCAATGTACCCAACCGATAGCCTGTTTGCCGAAAATGTGAAACAGGAGGCAACCTATCAAGTAAAAAGACTTCGAAAGCATTCAAATATTGCCCTTTGGTGTGGTAATAATGAGATTGATGAGGCTTGGCATAACTGGGGGTGGCAAAAGGGTTATAAACTATCAAAGGCCGACTCAACCACTATTTGGGAGGGCTACAAAAACCTATTTCACAATATTTTGCCAGAGATTGTTAACGAATTCGACCCCGAGCGATTCTACCTTTCCACATCGCCACTTTACGGGTGGGGTTGCAAAAAAAGCATGACTCACGGCAGTGCGCACTACTGGGGCGTTTGGTGGGGCATTGAGCCAATTGAAAGGTATATTGAAAAAGTTCCTCGTTTTATGAGTGAATTTGGCTTACAAGCAATGCCAACACTGGCTACCATTTGTCAGTTTCAAGATGAGAGTGAGGAGTATCTTTTCTCGCCTTCGTTAAAATGTCACCAAAAACACCCCACTGGTTACGAAACTATTGATGCATACCTTGAGAATGAAGGATTATTTGCCGAAACGGTTGAGCAGTATATCTACCTAAGTCAGTTAGTTCAGGCCAAGGGTATTGGGCTTGCCATTGAGGCTCAACGCAGAGCAAAACCCTACTGTATGGGCTCGCTATACTGGCAGTTAAACGATTGTTGGCCCGTTACCAGTTGGAGCAGCACCGACTATTTTGGCAACTGGAAAGCCCTTCAGTATAGAGTTAGAGAGTTATACGATGACATTTTGGTTTCGGTAATTGAGAGTAAGGGATTTGTTGAAATTTATGTGGTTTCTGATAGGTTAACCGATACACAAGGGAGTATTACCCTAAATACGATTGATTCCCTAGGGAAACAAAACATCATCTTTAATAAATCCGTTTACATAGACAAAAACTGTTCTGTTCAGATTTTATCGGAAAGTATTGAGCATCTTTTAAAAGAAGTTGATAAAAGTAGTGTGCTAATCGAAGCTAAATTTACCGATAGCAAGGGGACTGAATATGTAACCCAAAAATTTTTAGTTCCTCTGGGCAAAGTAAAACTACCCCAAGTCAAAATAAAACAAAAAATTGAGCCAGTAAACGGTGGCTTTAACATAGTTTTAACTTCAGATGCGTTGGCGGCCTATGTTCAGCTATACTTAACCAGCAGCAATGCAAAATTCAGTAATAATTTCATACATATTTATCCAGATAAAGAGGGTGTTGTTTTTTGCAAAACCGAACTAACACTAAAGCAGTTAGAAGAACAATTGAGGATTGTGTACTTAAACACGCAAAGTACATATGGCAATTAATTAAGTGGGAAACATGAGCATTTTGAATTCACAAATTGAAGAACATTATTATCACCCCGATTTATATAATGATATCATAAATCGACTTAAAGAATTAAATGTTGACCTAAATAACGTAACCAGAAAAGATATTGCGCGTGTTGATGAATTTCACGTAAGAGGAGTAGAAGTATCAAGAGAATTAGCAAAAACCGCCAACATTAATAGTTCTAAGGTATTAGATATTGGCTGCGGCATTGGTGGTCCTTGCAGAATGCTGGCTGACGAATTTAATTGCGAGGCCATCGGAATAGATATATCCAAAGAATACGTTGTCACGGCTACCAAATTATCTAAACTGGTTGGTTTGGGTCGAAAAACTAAGTTTATTCATGGAGACGCTACAAACCTACCCTTTAAAAACAATGAATTTGATGTAGTTTGGGCACAACACGTACAAATGAATATTAGTGATAAATTGAGCTATTACAGCGAAATACATAGAGTTTTAAAAAACAACGGTGTTTTTATTTACTATGAAGTTTTTAAAAAAGGGCATGGTGAAATAAATTACCCTGTGCCTTGGGCTGATGAATCAAAAATTAGCTTCCTTGAACAATCTTCAGCAATGAATTCCATACTTGAACAGTTGGGGCTGACAAAAAATCTATCAACTGACCAAACAGAAAGTGGCATCAAAATTCTTGAGAAAATATCGGTCAGAACTTCAGAAAATATAGTTCCAAAATTAGGGTTAAATCTTTTGATGGGAGCATCGGAAAGAAACAAAACAACAAATCTATTAAATGGACTGAAAGACGGTAAAATACATCTTGAAAGTGGGGTTTTTAAAAAGCAAAAATGAAGGAATAGGTTGTACTTTAAATACCTAAATATTGAGCACAAATACCAAAAAACTAAAGGATATGTGTTTGATTATTCAGAGTTCTGTTGGTGATTTATATTAGTCCCCTTTCCAAAATGGAGAACAAGTTTTTAGCTATACTTGCAACTTAGTTATGCTCGACTGCAAAAGGATAGGGTTTAAAAACTTTTTTTTGATTAAATGACAGTAAATATGCGAATGGATATTTTTCTGGTTTTAATCATTATGAACGCCGGAATTAGTTTAATAATGGGGTTCTATATGGTATTCTTGCGAAGAAACTCTTCTGTCAAGGGGCCTGAATATTGGGCTGCAGGTGCCTTAGTAATTGGGGTTGGACTACTATTAAAAGTCATTTTTCCCATTGGGAGTGTTTTAGAAATTTCTGGTTTACCAATTTTTCTTACAATTGGCCTTTATCTATATTTAGCTGGGATTTTGAAGTTTAAAGGGAAAAGAATTAATAAATGGATCGTTATTGGTATTCCAATTTTAGATATTTTACAATTCATTATTTTATTTAAAGTCTTCCATTCTTTTCGAGTTCAAATTGCACTCCATCAGTTAGTTATTGTTGCCTATTGTTTGTTTAGCATTATTGAAATGCTTCGGTTAAGTTCAACTCAAAAATATCTCAGAAAGATTTTTTTTATTAATGCCCTATCTTATATCATTTTTCTGATTTTCGTATTGCTTAATTTTTACGCTTTAATCACAAACCAAAATACTGACCCTTTGGAAATAAGCATCACGGTAATTTTCATTCATATTATTTCTGGCTTTGTGATGATTGCTTTAACGTTTGGTTTTTTAACTGCTGTAAACGTTCAGCTAAATATGGAGTTAGAGGATCAACTGAAATCGAAGACTAAATTCCTATCTATTATTGGGCACGACCTAAGAGGACCTGTTGGGAACATTATGAATTTTTTAGATTTGCTACAAAATAAATCTGATTTAAATGAGAAGAAAAGAAAGGAATACCTCACGATATTAACTACTCTAAGTCAATCTACCTTTCATCTTTTACAAAACTTACTCGAGTGGGCAACAAAATCAAAGTATCTAAATAAATTCGAAAGTGAGAGGATAGAATTAAGCCAAATCATATCCAACGATTTGAACTTTTTTAAAAGTTCAACAGCTGTAAAATCAATTAAATTAGAAATAATTGAAGGAGAACGAACTTATTTTCTAGGAAGTGTAAACATGATACAAACTATTGTTCGAAATTTAGTTTCCAATGCCATTAAATATACCTCTGAAGGCGGGATTATAGCCATTACATCAGAAAAGGTACTCGATAAAGTCCGCTTAGTTGTTTCAGATACTGGGCAAGGTATGAATCCGGAAACAATCAACTCTCTTTTTAAATTTGAAACTACCGAATCGAGGATTGGCACAAGGGGAGAAGTTGGTTCGGGATTAGGTCTTGCGCTTTGTATTGAATTGGCATCCATAAATAATGGGGTAATCGAAATTGAAAGTCAAGAGGGTATTGGAACCATTGTTGTCGTTGAATTCCCAGCAGTAGATTAAATTACTACTAGTACACAAGCAAAAAATCATTCTAATAGAGATGAAAGCAGTTTTAACCATTGGCCTCTTAATTTTAAGCAATTCATTTATGATTATTGCTTGGTACGGGCATTTAAAATTTGCCGAATTGAAATGGTTCAGTAAATTGGGCTTAATTTCAATAATATTAATTAGTTGGGGAATAGCGCTTTTTGAGTATATGTTTCAGGTCCCTGCAAACAGAATAGGGTATAGTGGGAATGGCGGTCCTTTTTCCCTAATTCAGCTAAAAATTATTCAGGAGGTTACAACTTTAGTTGTTTTTGCCGTCTTTACTTTAGTGGTGTTCAAAACTGAGACATTTAGAATGAATCATATTATTTCATTTGCTTTTTTAGTTTTAGCTGTATATTTTATGTTTAAAAGATAAAGGATTATTGTTTAAGTTTATAACCTTAATTCTAAGATAATGGATAAGTTTTCAACTGTAACAATCAGGGAAACTAAAGAATCTAAAAGGGTAAAAATTAGCTCTGATGTAAAACCAAAGATTCTTGATACAATTATCCAAAAATGGCAATCTCTTTTAGATACTCTTGCAAAAGTTGTTGATGTGCCTTCTGGTTTAATTATGCGCTTAAATGAAGGCACTATTGAAGTGTTTCTAAAAAGCAATATTCAAGGCAATCCTTACATAGGTGGTGAAGAAGCTAAACTTATTTACGGGTTTTATTGCGAGACGGTTATTGGAAAACAAATGCAGCTAATTGTGCCTGATGCAACTAAAAGTAAGGATTGGAAATTTAATAATCCCGATGTAGCTCTAGGTATGATTTCTTATATGGGCGTGCCAATTAATTGGCCGGATGGAGAGTGCTTTGGGACTGTTTGTGTTTTAGATAATAAAGAAAACCACTACAATAGGGATCTTGAAGATTTGTTAACTCAAATTAAGCAACATATTGAGGTTGATTTAGAGCTTATACTAACCAATCAACAACTTGAAGAGCTGAATGATACGAAAACTAAATTTTTATCTTTAATTTCTCATGATATCCGTGGCAATATTGGTAATGCCGATCAATTATTAAAATTAATTATTGAGAATTTTGACATATACGATAGTTCAAAAATTAAGGATACGCTCCTTTCACTTAACCAAAGTTTATCAGAGTCTTTTCTTACACTCGATGGTTTGTTAAGTTGGTCAAAGAGAGAGATTTTACAAATTAAACCTAATATCACACAGCTAGTTTAACCAAAGTTTTAGAAGATCTATTACATTATTTCAATCAGCACATACAAATTAAAGAACTTGAAATAAAGACAGAGTTTTGCTCAAACAAGGTTATTATATCTGCCGATAGTAATATGATAACGGTGAGTTTACGCAATATCCTGTCAAACGCTATAAAATACTCGCGCAATGGAGGCAAAGTTACCATTCGGGTACTTAAGCATGACAGTAAAACTGTTGTTGAGATAATTGACAATGGAATTGGGATGAGCGAAAAGGCTATTAGTCAATTATTTAAGTACAACAAATTGCATCGCAAGTCAGGAACACAAGGAGAGACTAGCTCAGGAATGGGGTTAATGTTAGCAAAGGAGTTTTTAGATAAAAACAATGCTGTAGTTGAAGTAGAAAGCCATATTGGGGATGGAACAAAATTTAGCATAACAATATAGCATCGACATGACAGGTAGGAGGTAATGGTTGTTCTGTATTTCTGCCACGCTTTAGTTCTCATTTAAGTAGTCAGGGAATTTATACGAAACCCAAACTTATTTATTTTATCATCTATTAGCATTAATTTTTTAAAGCATATTACAAATGATAAAGACCAGAATTGGAGATAAGAATGATATAGAGGGGATTTTAGCCCTTCAAGAAAAATATTTGTTTCGCAATTTAAGTGAAACAGAGCGAAAAGAGGGCTTTGTGACTACACCGTTTACCATAAATCAGATTGAAGAAATAATTAAGCAGAATGGAATATTTGTAGCCCAAAATGAGAGTGATATAATCATCTCATATGCATTTGCTGGAAGTTGGAAATATTTTGAGCAATGGGAAATCTTCAATTTTATGGTATCTCGTTTCCCAAAACTCTCTTTTAATGGGCAAAAAATTACAACGGAGAATAGTTTTCAATACGGACCAGTTTGCATTGATAAAGAATATAGAGGGAATGGCCTATTAAACTTAATTTTTGAGGAGATGAGATTAGAATTTCTCAAAAAATACCCAATCTCGGTTACATTTATAAACAAAATCAATGTAATTTCTGAAAGAGCTCACACTAAAAAGTTGGGCTGGGAGATAATAGATGAGTTTGAGTTTAATGACAAAACCTATATTGGATTAGCATTCAATATGAAAAACTCTGTACTGAAATAGAATAATGGAACGCTGAAATTTGATAGCGATTAAAATTCATTTTCAAAAACCTCTATCTAAAAAAACATTATTACCCATTAATTAGCACACATTTTAAGACTGAAAATCAGCGTCTTAAGAAAAAGAATAATAAAATAAATCATAAGAGAATTATCTGACGAAATGATAATTAGATTGGAAAAACAAAGAGATTGGGTAAGAAATCATTATTCACCTGAATCAATAGTTAAGTATTAATGCGAATTAAGGGTTGAAAAAA
>DHQB01000024.1:0-23649 GCA_002410065.1 Bacteroidales bacterium UBA5349
GCTCGGTTAATTGAGGTTAAAACACTCATTTATCGACATATTTAAATTATTGTCGTTTAAATTCCTTTGATAACATCTAACTTGTTATACAAAAGGAATTCTTCTTCTCAGATAAATACCTAAACAGTCTGCTTAACGTTGATGGTTTTTAAGGATATGAGCAATTTCTAATCATTCCCATTCATCAATAAATCTGCATTTAGAGTTGATGCTCCACCTGAAAATTAACTTTTCGAGGATTAATACGCTAAAATAAAGTCATAATTTAAAAGAAATTGAACTTAATAAAAGGCTAAAAACAAAATAATTGTATATTCGTTTAATTATTTAACACAATATTTTAACCTAAAACCTTTTATTATGAAACTAAAAGTAAAACATCAGGAGAGTTATTCACGCTTAGAATTGCTCTTAAGATTCTTCTTTGGCTTTTTTTACATTATTATCCCCCATGCCTTTCTTCTTATTTTTGTGGGAATTTGGGCTGCAATCCTCAGATTTATCGCATTTTGGGTTGTGCTTTTCACTGGTAAGTATCCAAAGAGCATGTTTGAGTTTCAGGTAGGGTTACTAAGATGGAATCTTAGATTATCTGCAAGAATCTACAATGTTTCCGATGGTTACCCAGCATTTGGAATTAAAGGTACTGATGAGTATACTCAGTTTGAAGTTGAATATCCTGAAAAAATAAGCCGTGGATTAGTTCTCCTTCGTTTTTTCTTTGGCTTAATATACGTTTATATCCCTCACGGTTTTATCCTCATGTTTAGGTCTATGTTTGTGGGTATACTTGTTTTCTTTGCTTGGTGGGTTGTTCTTTTCACTGGTAAATATCCAGCTTCATTCCATAACTGGGTTGTTGGACAAATTCGTTGGGGTTATCGCCTTTCATTATACATGAACTTTATGACCGATAAATACCCTGCATTTACTGGTGATGAACTACCTGAAGAAGCATAATATATAATAGCTTAACTTATGGAATTTTACCCTATACCTCAACCCGAAGAGTTAGATGCTCGCGAGAAGGAAGATGCGAGCGGGGCTTATCTTATGATGTTTGCAACAACGGCTTTGGGCTTGCCCTTACCCATCATTAACATGATAGCTTCAATAGTTTATTATTTTGTTAACCGCTCAAAGGGAAGGTTTGTACAATTTCATGCTCTACAATCAATGTACTCACAGCTAGTCATTTCTGCAATTAACAGTTATCTGGTAATTTGGGCCATTATTAAACTAGTTAATAATACTGAATTTACTAATGTTTTCTGGGGATTGGCTATAGCCGTGGGTGCTTTTAATATTGTTTATTTTATCTTCAGTATTATCGGTGCAGTTAGGGCACATAGGGGAAGGTTTTACTATTTTGTTTTCTTTGGTAGGCTAGCATTTGTTCAGGTTTACTCAAAAAAGGAGAAACTTCAGGAAAAGCCAGTTAACTTTCCGCCAAAAATGTAGCCTTATGCGCAGGATATTTATTGAACTATTGTTTTTATTGGCAATTGGCGGCCTAGTCTGGGCCGCCTTTGCCTATTTTATCCATTTCCCGAAACAACCCCGGCTTATTTCAACGGAAAAAGAGATTGAACTCGGAGAGAAATATGCTGATGTTATTCTTAGCCTCAATGGATTTGAAAAAATTAATAACCAAAGAGTTGACAGTTTTCTATTGGTAACTGCAGATAGTTTGCATAAGGCTCAATTAAACCCAACGTATAGCTACACCCTTATGATAGTTGATAACTCCATGGTAAATGCCTTTGCATTACCAGGCGGCCAAATTATTATCACAAAAGGGCTCATTGAATTCTGCGAAAGTTCCGAAGAACTTATCGCTGTTATTAGCCATGAGGTTGCACACATTGAAAAACGACACGTAATAACCCGTTTAATTAAGGATATCGGATTAGAGATACTCACCACAGGTGATGCCTACGTAGTGGGCGAAGTTGCCCGTACAATTATTTCATCGGGGTACAACAGAAAACAAGAAGTGGAAGCCGACCTTTTTGCTTGTGAACTGATGCTTAACTGCAACCTTGAGCCCCGCTCATTGGCGCCTTTATTTAGGCGACTAAAAGAAGATAAGGGTGATTATCCCTTTGAACAATTTGAGATTGTAGCCTCGCACCCAAATATGGACAATCGGATTAAAACCATACTAGCCTTTGAAGTTCCAAACAATTTTGAGCCTATTAGCCCATGGTTTACTATTGAAGAGTTAAAAGAAATAGTAAGCGAATAAAACTAATCGGCTTAAAACAGAAGGAAGAAAAGCACGATAATAATAAACTTATCCCTTACAAAGCAGAGATTTTTTTTGAGAACATTCTTAGGAATGGCCTTTGCAATTCATGTGTAAATTACAAAAAAACACTCTAAAAAAAGATTAAGGTTTTACCAAAACCTTAGATTTAACCTTCTCAGGGATTTTAATTCTAGTCAAAATTGCGGCTAAAGCTAACCCACTAACCATTTGCCAAATACCCCACCAGGCAGCCATAACTGCCATTCCGCCATTTCCGTTGAAAAGTTTAGGGTTAAAAATTAGGATTAAGGCTAACCCAGAGTTCTGAATTCCAGTTTCGATACTTAGTGTACGCCTATCGGCCCGAGATACTCGGCCAATTAATCCAACAATATATCCCGTAAACAATGTTTGTGCATTTAATAGGAAAACGATTACTCCAATGGGAATAAGAATTGACCCCATAAAACTGCGATTGGCCCATAAAGCTCCAAAAATAAAGACAAGGTAAAGTACTACTGAACCAATTTTAATGTGTTTTAGGTACTTTTTAGTAAAATCAGGATATTTGTTGCCAAACCACATCCCTAAGATAAGAGGAATACCCAGTAGGATAAATACGGTTTGCGCCATTTGCCAAAAATCAATTTCAATTGGAATATTTAGGTGAAGTGCTCTTTCTGAATATTTTACATATAATCCGCCCCAAACTGCAAAGTTGAGGGGAGTAAGAATTGTGGCAGAGAGCGTAGCTATAGCTGTAAGACTAACAGAAAGGGCAACATTTGCCTTTGAGAGGGAGGATATGAAATTGGATATATTTCCACCAGGGCAGGCTGCAATCAAAATCATTCCCATGGCAATTGATGCAGGCGGCTTTATTGCTATAACCAATAAAAAGGTTAATGCAGGCAATAGAAGAAATTGCGATCCGAAACCTAAAATTGCTGATTTTGGATAATTAAGCAAGTTTTTAAAGTTTTGAACTTTTATTTCAAGCGCCACGCCAAACATAATAGCGGCAAGGGTAATATTCATAAACAAAAGACCACCCTCGCTAAAATTTAGCCGCAGTGAATCGATATCCTTTAGTATATCAAACATAGGTTTAAAATTTGGTTGCGATAAAAGTAGAAATTATTTAGAGAATCGAGCATTTAATTGCAATGATTTTAGCCTAAGGGAAAGGACAAAGCACTAGAGTGCATTCAGCTTAATATGGAAGGAATACGTTAATCTATCTTATTCAGATAGTTATTAAAAAAATCGGATACTATTTAAAGTTTGGCTGTAAAATCTATTCCTAACTTGAGGATAATCTATTATTGTAAAACAATTTCTCCTTGAGAATGCTCTAGTATGGTATATCCATTTTTGTCTGTAATAAATAATGGATCGAGCATAAGGATACCTAAAACATTCTCAATTTCGCGATTCATAACCCTACCCAGTTTGGTATTTAGAATGAGGTATTCAGTTTCGGCCCTTCCATACCCAATATCGACGGGCATTCGGATAATTGTTGCCCACTGATTATTGCCTGAAACATCAATTATTTGGAAAACCGATTCTGGATCCTCAAGGATTACAATCCCTTTCTGATCCTGTGTGTCAATGAGCACTCTACTTTCATAATTCTCATCTAAATACACATTCTGAACCTTATCATATTTGTATTGTCTTGAATCTGTAATAAAAATGTCGCTAAAAAAGACCTCGCTAATACATGTATCGTTGTATTTTGTACCCTTGTAAACACTCTTTATCTCAAGTTGGATAATTACTGCCATTTGGATAATAGGCTCCGTGTAATTTTCTAGATATTCTTTTTTCGCCTGAGACTTAAAAATGTCAATTTCTTCTGGGAATATAGGGAAAGCAAAGGTTTGCAAACTATCCATATCCTTTAGATCAAGATAAAAATCCTGTGGATAAGGTGCTAAAAGAAAAGCATCTGCTATTTCAGTTACATAACCCTCGGGGTTTATGGCAAGGTAGCATCTAAGTTTTAGCCTCTTAACCCTATTGTTTTGAGCAAAAAGCGTTTTGCTTTTCGTATAGCCATTAAATATATTGATTGTGCGACAATTGTTGGGTATTGAAATGTAAACCGACTGCCCTACCCCATCATCTGGTTCGCCCTCAACCCAGGCAGTCTTTATATCTCCATCGGTTAGGTTGATTGAACCGTACTTATAGTTAGCCCATTCTTCTTCCACCTGATCCTTATCGGGAAGTCCGGAAGTAGCTGTAGTAAAGTATCCATTTGTCTTCATCATCCCTATACTATTCCAGTTTTGAGCATACAGAGAAGGGGTGAGAAACAATAGTAGCACTAAACTTTTTTTCATTCAACTTCAGGTTTTTTGATTGATTTCAACTTTTCAATTGTTCTTTCTTTTAAATAAATCAACTTACTCCTTTCGTATCCCTGCTTACTGTCAACGTATTTATTAATTCGATGAATAGTAATCTCAATTTCCTTGTTACTTAGTTCAGGGGCAAGCAAATCAATAATAGCATCACGATAATCAGAGTTGTTTTTTAATTGTACAATTCCCTTTAGCCTTTTTCTTTTATACTGTGGGCATATTTGGTTAAGATTTACACCCCAATCCTCCATGGTAAAATGGCTGGTTAATCGGCGTAGCTCGTCAAATGATACTTCACGATACGGAATCTTATCAGCATCAAACTCTTCGATTTTTCGAATCGTTTTTGTATTTAAATCATAGATTAACCAATCCTTGAAGCTACTGTTCATAATTGAATCAACCTCTCTCGATGGATCTTTGGTTTTCAATTTACTTTCCGAAGGAGGGGCTATCTTAAATACAATACTACTATCGGTAAAACGGGTAAATGTTCTTAACCTAGCGTTGTAAGCCCGAATTGAGCCAAAATCATGGACTAGGAGTAACTCCTGGGTTTGGGTATTGAGTTTATATAACGAAGAGTTAACGTACAGCATCTTGGGCTGACCTCCGTCGGGGAAGGCTGAAATACCTTTAGCTGGCCTATAAAACTCAATAAATTTAAAGAAAACCACCTGCGTAGAGTCATCGCTATAGGTAGCACCAAATCCAAAATTGGTTGTTAGATGGATTTCCCCATAACACCCCGACAAAAGAATTACACACCCTATTGATATCAATAGGTTCCTCATGTTATTTAAGTTGATAATTTTTAAAGAGCCTTACTCCTCAAATACTCTTATCGTAAAAGTAAAAAGCATATCCGTAATTTTTACCTCAATCTCCAGGTCCTCTTTTTCAAATGTGCCTGAAGCACCTAATCCATCGTCAAAAAAATGCCAACTTCCTTGCCAGCCCTGCTCTTTAACAATTTTCTTGTAGTGTTCAACCAGTTCGGCTCTATTCTCGGGCATCATTTTCTCTATCCGATAGGTCTTATATGTCCTGTTACCCTTCGCACCCAAAGAGGAACCTTCGCCCGTTGAAACATTTCTTGGTGTAAATCCCTCGGGAAGTGTAATCTCTTGAGGATAACCGTCAGGAAAAGATTCTCCCTCGGCAACTTCAATAACTACTTCTTCATTCTCAACTTTTTTCTCCCCTTTTTGCACACAAGCAAAAATGAGTAGTGATAAAACTAGGACAAATAGTAATCTTAATTTTTTCATGGTTTTAGTTTTTTCGTCAAGGTTTAGGTTAATTTTACAAGACTACAACTAAATAAAAGCTGTTAAAAATGAGTAAATTACAATCAAATTATACGCTTGTTTAACAAAGGTCTATGAAAAAGGTATCCATGTCAAGTTTTTGATTATGTTTTTTTGATAATCTTTTAAACAACTAATGTTCTGCCTATCTTTGTTTTGGTGTTTATCTAAATAAAAAAGTAGCTAAAACCTAGAGGCTGGAATATCAAATTATATCTGGACAGCATATTAATTTCCTTATAATAGTTAGTAATCAAATTAAAGCAAACGCAAACAACAGTATATTACTAGTCAACTCTTTTAATTAATTAAGTTGCTTGAATAGAAGATGTTTTTATATAAATCATCAAACTATATTTATAAATTTGTCATTTGGTGCTACCATTTAATTAAAACCAGCTTAAAGTCTCAGCATTTGTGTATAAGAGGACAACAAGATTGAATAACATCACTATAAACATCCTAAAAATACTTTACCCTATGAAAACCAAATCCCTCCTTACCTCAAGTAAACTTGCATTACTCATTCTTGCAAGTTTTTTATTATCGTGCAAAGGGCAAAAGGATAAACAAGCCCAATCGAATATCACATACTCCGAAGAGTTGGCAAAAGAGATTAGCTTTGTTACCAGCGGCGATATCCATTTTGATGATGTTATTCAGGTTATTTTTAACGATGCCGTTATTGAAGAGAACGAAGTTAAAACATCTCCAAAGGATGTGTTTAGTTTTTCGCCAAGTCTTAAGGGTCAAGCAGTTTGGGTTAGCCGAAGCGTGCTTGAATATAAACCCGATAAGCCTTTACCTACACGTGAAAGTTTTGATGGAAAGCTTAATCTTCAAAAATTAGCACCAAAGTTCAAAGAAAAGGGACTTGAAGATTTAATCTTTAAAATTAATGTGCTTGGTAGAGATTTAGCCAACTACAGTGCATCTATTGATCTAAAAGATAGAAACAATCCAATTTTGATAGTCTATAATGGCACCGTTTCATTTACTGAGAAAACGGACCTTGGTACTGTTGAAAAAGCTGCATCAATTAAAGGTGATGCTTCTGTAAAACTAATCTGGAGCAAAATAGACGATAAAACCTTTAAATTTACAACAAGCGACATTGAGAGAACCAATAAAACCAAAAACTTTAAGGTTACCATCAATAAAGGGCCTCTTGACCTTGAATATACCTTTACCGAGACCTTTTCAATTTCTCCATTGGAAAAGATGGAACCCAACAATTTTAAAACCGACGAGGCTGGACGGAGCCCTCGCATACGGGTTAGTTTTTCCGATGAACTGGATATGGAACAGAATATTGAAGGACTAATTAGCGTAAGCCCATCGGCAAAATTCGAGGTTAAAAAGTTAGGGAAAGCCCTTGTTCTCGATGGTAATTTTAAGTTTGGGCAGGAGTATTCAGTTACCATACAGAAGGGTATTAGAAGCCGTTGGGGAACAAAAACAGAAGTTACAACTACCCAAAAGTTGCAATTTTCCGATATTCAGCCTCAAATCGAATTTGCATCCGATGGCATAATCCTGCCATCGTCAAGTAAAAACAAAATTCAGTTCTACACCACAAACCTTAAGCGTGTTCATTTACAGGTTAAAAAAGTTTACACTAACCAAATAGGAACATTCATTCAATCGCAGCAACTTACCAGCACTAAAACGCGTAACAAAACCTTTAACGACTCCTACTCAAGTGCTGTTGGAGTAATTGTAAAGAGCAAGACTATTGAACTAGGCGATAAACAGAATGAGTGGTTACTTAATGAGTTTGACCTAACAGATCTGTTTAAAAAATACGATAATGGCCTATTTTTGATTGGAATAAATTTTACCCCCGAAGATGTTAGCCTGCCCATTAAGGGTGAAATCCTTGACTATATCTACGAAAAAGGTCAGATTTACAAACCAGTATTCTTGAGTAATATTGGCATCACCGTTAAGGAAGCAGATAGTGAAACCAAAGTATTTGTTACCGATATAGTAACGGGTAAGCCATTATCCTCGGTTGTAGTATCGCTGCTTGATTGGGAAGGCGAAATAAGAACTACCCAAACCTCGAATAGCCAAGGCGTTGCAACCTTCGAATCCAATTATTACTACTATTATATCAAAGCCGAAAAAGGCTCTCAGATATCAGCCATTAATAAGAATGAGATGAGGTGGAGCAACTCTGGTTTTGATATTGGAGGGGTTAGTGAGAACGATAGAGAGTCGAAAGGATTTATTTACACAGAAAGAGGAGTTTATCGCCCTGGCGATTCCATTAATGTTAGTTTTATTGTGCGCAATCACGATAACACATTCCCCGGGAACCATCCCGCAAGCATCTCGGTTTCGGACCCAGACTATAATACCATATTTCAGCAAACCACAACAAAAGCAATTGACGGGTTATACACGTTTGGTTTTGCAACAGATGAGAGTGCACCAACAGGGAACTATAACATCAGAATAAACGCTGGAGGATCTTACTTTTATAAAGATTTAAAAATTGAAACCGTTGTTGCCGAGCAACTCAAAGTTCAAATAAAGCCTCTTAAGAAGCAGATTTTGTGGACTGACAAAAGCATCGACTTTGAGCTTAGTGCCAACTACTTATTTGGCGCACCAGCCGCAAACCTTAAATCGGAAGTGGTTGTTGAGATTCATCCTTACACCATAAAATTCCCAAAATACTCTGAATTTATTTTTAGCCGCGCAGATATTGAGTTTAGCTCGTTTACCCAAAATGCGCTAAAGATGGAACTAGATGCAGAGGGCAAACTAACGGGTAGTTGGATGATACCAGCGCTAGGGACTGTGCCATCTGCCCTAAAAGCAAAAATTATTGCTAAGGTTATTGAAAAAGGAGGGCAAACTAACGAGGGATGGAACATAGTTGATATGCATGTTTACCCCAATTACGTTGGTATTAAAGATCCTAGCGGTTACGGATACCATACAATTGGACAGGAGGTTAAATTCCCCGTAATGCTCACCGATGCCAATGGAAACAAACTATCGGGTAAGCAAGTTGAATATCGCATTTACCGAAACGATAAGCGTTGGTGGTACCAATACCATAACCGCAGGAACTACCAGCTTAAGTATAAAGAGGATAATCAAACCTACTTAGAAACATCTGGAAAGGTAAGCATACAAGAAGGGGCCAGTTACATCGGCTTTACACCTGCAGAGAATGGCGAGTACCTTATTGAGGTAAGCGATGGCGGAAGTGGCCACAGCACATCAATATTCTTTAGTGCATACCGCTATGGCGGAATACCCGGTGGCGATTTAAACGAAGGAACCCTTGCGCTAAAATCCGATAAGGCAAAGTACAAATCATCGGACAAGGCCAAAATTATGCTTCCAAATCCAAAGCAGGGAAATATTCTGGTAACTGTGGAAAAAGCTAGGGAAATTATTGACTGGTTCTGGGTTGATCCCAGCAACAATAAAAACGATGAGCTAATTATTGATGTTCCTCTTAGTAAAAGCATGCTTCCCAATGCTTACGTAACGGTATCGGTAATTCAACCACACGATCAGACCCAAAACGATAGGCCAATTAGGATGTTCGGCATAATTCCTATTATGATTGAAGACCCTGACACTAGAATTGACTTCGTTATTGAAACAGCCGATAACCTCACCCCTAACCAAGATTTTGAGGTAAAAATTAGTACCCAAAGTCAAAAGCAGGCACACTTTACCATTGCTGTTGTAGATGAGGGCTTATTGAGTTTAACCCAGTTCCGTACGCCTAACCCTTGGAGAGAATTCTACAAAAAAGTTGGATTGTTTGTTGAAACGTACGATGTGTTCTCGCATATTATAAGTGCAAATAAGGGCGATGTTTTCCAAACGTTCTCAATTGGTGGTGCCGACGATATGGATTATCGCGAAACGCAACTCGACCCTGTGGATGGAAAAAAGCGATTCAAACCCGTTTGCATGTTTAAAGGCCCACTAAGCACTGATGACCGTGGCAGGGCAACTGTTAAATTTAGCATGCCGAATTACAATGGCGCTGTTAGAGTGATGGTTGTGGGAACCAATAAGGGCAGCTTTGGGAATGCCGAAAAAACAGTGCCCGTTCGTTCTGACATTATCATGCAACCTAGCATACCACGCATCCTAAAACCTGGTGATGAGTTTATGCTACCCGTTGCGCTCTTTAGGATTAATCCTAAAATAACCAACGCTCAGTTTACACTAAGTACCGATGGTCCAATTGAAGTGATAGGCGACAAGATCATCAAGGTTAACTTTGGCCAAAAAGATGAGGCCGACATTAAATTTAAGGTTAGGGTAACAGAAGCAGTTGGACAAGCAAAAATAATGTTAACAGGGGTATCGGGCAATACAGAGGTTAAAAGTGAAACCGACATAAAAGTAGTTCCCAGTTCGGTTAGAATTTACGATAAATCCACTGAGAAGATTGGAAAGGGACAAACCCTAACCATAAAAGTACCAAAGGTTGGTTTAGATGGAACCAATAATGCCACCTTGGATTTAAATATCTTTCCAAACATGGATTTTGACCATAGGCTTAAGTGGCTAATCAGGTATCCCTATGGCTGTATTGAGCAAACCACCTCTACCCTATTCCCTCAGCTCTATCTCAAAAAAATGGGATACTTCCAAAAAGATGAAATTGCTGAAATTGATCGTAACCTAAACGAGGGCATAAACAGGCTACAAACGTTTATTGTTAGTAGCGGTGGATTTGCATACTGGCCAGGCAATACAACCGAGAGCGATTGGGGAACAAACTATGCAACACATTTCATGATTGAGGCCAAAAAGTTAGGCTACTCTGTACCCGATTACATGTACAACAACGCCATAAACAGGCTTACATCTGCCGCAAGGCAGCATAGCGGAGAACTTACCACCCGCGTTAACCGTGTATTTATACTTGCACTGGCTCAGCAACAACCTATGGCTGAAATGAATCTGCTTATGGAGAACGAACTCAAGAATATGAATAGCGCTGAAAAATGGATGTTAGCCGCTGCTTATCACCTTGCAGGTGCCGAAAATATTCGCGACCAGATTCTCTCTAACACTGATACGGCAACCAAGGAATATGAACCATTCTCGTACAACTTTGGCTCAAAGTATAGGGATGATGCAATTATACTATACGCTGCTGTGCTTATGAACAAGTTAGAAACGGCAGAACTCCTAGCCAAAGCGGTTGCTGCAAACCTTTCGAGTCGTGAGTACCTAAGTACCCAAAGTTCTGGATATATGCTATTGGCATTGGGCAAATACTTTGATGTTTCGGGAATATCAGCTGCCCAGGGGCAAATAATTAGCGGTACCGTAAAATTGGCCAACGGCCAAACAATTAACTTTAACCAAGATGGTAGGATTACCCTACCCATAAGGAACAACTTTGGACAAGATATTCAGGTTACAATTTCAACCTCAACCAAGGTAGATGCAGTTTATACAAGTCTATCGTGGAATGGAGTGCCGCTTAAGGACGAGAGCAAAGCCTATGAAAAAAATCTAAGCTTAAAAGTTAGCTGGTTCGACGAGAATGGGAATATCATAAACCCACAATCCCTAAAGCAGGGCACAACACTCTATGGGAAATTTAGCGTAAATAATACCAGCCCTGTTAACAGAGTAACTGAACTGGCTCTATTACAAGTATTGCCCTCGGGATGGCAAATTGAGAATATCAGAATTAACAATACTCTCCTACCCGACTGGACAAGAGGATGGAACATGAACAAAGAAAATTATCTCGATATCCGCGATGATAGAATTATGTGGTTCTTCGACCTGAAGGGTAACGAAACTCTCGACTTTGTAGTAAAACTAAATTGCATAAATGCAGGTGAGTTCTGGTTGCCAGGCACTCTACTTGAGGCAATGTACAGCAAAGATTTTAAAGCAACCACCGAAGGGAAAAAGGTTTATGTTAAAGCATTTGAATAGGATTAAGAAATGGCAATGGGCAGTAATTTTTCTGCTGTTCATTGCCATTCTATATTTTATTATTCCACCTGCCAAACCCCTTTTCAAAAACGAGTATAGCACTGTTATTAGGTCAAATAACGGGTCATTGCTTAATGCATTTATAAACCATAACGAGCAGTGGCACTTCCCACCTGATACGAGCCAAGTGCCCCAAAAACTAAAAACTGCAGTTATCACTTTTGAGGATGAATCGTTTTACAAGCACATTGGCGTTGACATTTTTGCCCTTACGCGGGCTGCTTACCAAAACTACAAAAAGAAAAGAATTGTAAGCGGGGCAAGCACAATACCCATGCAGATTGCTAGGATGAGCAATCCAAAAAACCGGAACTACTTTAACAAAACTAAAGAGATAGTATTTGCAATTAAGCTTACTCTGCATTTCTCAAAAGATGAGTTGCTTACAATATACCTTAACCATGCACCCTATGGTGGTAATGTAATTGGATATCGCACAGCATCGCTCAAATTTTTTGGCAAAGAACCCCATCAACTAACCTGGAGCGAAGCTGCCACCTTGGCTGTTTTGCCAAATGCCCCCGGATTAATATTCCCCACAAAGACATCGAAAGCACTTGAGCATAAGCGTAACGACTTGCTTAATAAACTATTTAAGAAGAGTTTTATTTCAGAGCAAACCTACCAATTGGCCATGCTCGAGCCAATACCCGATCAGTTTCTTACATTCGAATCGCATGCCCCGCATCTTGCCCGTAGCCTAAAGAACCGATATCCTGAGGAAAGAAACATATCAACAACAATTAACCTGCAAATTCAGCAACAATGCAACCGCATTGCTCAAAGATATAGCCATAAGTACTCGTCGTATGGAATTCACAACCTTGCAATACTAGTTGCTGACACCAAAACCGGAGCCATTAAGGCTTACGTTGGCTCTTCCAATTTTTTCGATTATACCCATGGCGGCCAGGTTGACGGTGTTATGGCGCCTCGTTCAAGTGGATCGATCCTAAAACCTTTTCTTTACGCCTTAAGTATTGATGAGGGATTAATAACCCCCGAGAGTCTTATCCGTGATTTACCAACCTTTTTTGATGGTTTCTCCCCAAAAAACGCAAGTCGTGAGTACCAAGGAGTTGCCAGAGCAAAGGATGCCCTAGTGCAATCGCTCAATATTCCTGCAGTCAGACTGCTCAACTCCTATGGAGTATTCCAATTCTATGCCTTTCTGAAAGAGGCTGGTGTATCAACCCTACATAGAAATGCTGACGATTATGGGCTACCGCTAATACTCGGAGGTTCAGAGGTTAACCTTTGGGATATGGTATCCCTATATAGAGGGCTTGCAAATAATGGGATTTTCAACAACAACATCAACCTAAGCAACGAAAGTAGAACTCAAACAATGCAGCTAATTAGTGCAGGGGCATGCTACCTTACGCTCGATATGCTAAAGGATTTAAAACGCCCCGGAAGCGAGTTTTACTGGGAACGATTTAGTGGCTCGCAACCATTTGCATGGAAAACAGGAACAAGCTACGGGCATAAGGATGCATGGGCTATTGGGGTTAACCCAGAGTTTACTATTGCTGTATGGGTAGGTAATTTTAATGGTGAGAGCAATAAAAACCTAAGCGGGGCAACCTCTGCAGGGCCAATCCTTTTTGATATTCTGCAAACACTCCCCCATAAAAACATCAGAAGTTGGTTTGAAAAAGATGAGATAGATTACAAGCAGATAGCCTTTTGCAAACTATCTGGCTTTAGGGCTACAGATGCATGCCCCGAAGTTGACACCATAGATGTACCCTACGGAATGAAACCCCTCCAAGCATGCGATTATCACGAATTCAGGCATTTTTCAAGCGATGGAAAGTACCAAAGTTGCTCACGCTGTTGGCATTTAGTGGGAAGCGTTAAAAAATCGGTAACAATTTATCCGCCCGATGTTGCATACTACCTAAGAGAAAAAGGCCAGTACATTGAAAAACTAGCTAACCACTACCCTTTATGCCCAGCCTTTAAGGCTGATAACTCCCTGAAAATTATTTACCCAAATATGGATGCAAAGCTATTCCTGCCCCGCGACTTTAACGGAAAAACACAACCCGTTATCTGCAAGGCTGGCCATACTGGAATAGGAAAAAGAGTGTTCTGGTATCTTGATAATGTTTTCCTTGGAGAAACAATTGAAGAGCATAAAATGGCTGTTACTTTTAATGAGGGGTGGAATACCATTAAAATTATTGATGAATACGGTGCCGAAGATTCCCAAAGAGTGTTTGCAACACTAAAAAGCGGTAATTACTAATTGTAGAATTTTACAATACAATTAATTTCAAGTCAACTCAAACTATTCAACCGAACCCAGATAGTCCTAATCCCCGTTACAGTTTTTATACAGTTAACATCTAAGTGAGCTAAAAGGCAAAATACAATTAATACTGATAGTAGGTAAGCCCAAACCTCTCTTTACACTAATGAATAATTAAGTACTTTTTTGAAACGAACTTTTCCTACTGTAAGCATAAATATTAGAGCAATTGGTTATAAACAATAAGTATTCTAAACATAATCTTAGCAATAAAGGCACATTATAGCGAGCAACGAAAACTAATTTTCAATAAAAAATAAGAAAGAAAGCTCATCGCTACCAATTTATTATTGAGAATAAATGCTAAGTTTGTAAGCATATCACATTACTAAAGAGCATGAAGCGCACAATTACCATAATACTCGCCATTATCGTCTTAATATCAACATCATGTGCTGTAACCACAGTACAAACTGGCAACTATAGCGAAATGGACTGTAAACCAAGAGTGCTAACTAAAGAAAAAGA
Organism: Bacteroidales bacterium UBA5349; assembly: GCA_002410065.1. Classification (GTDB taxonomy): domain Bacteria; phylum Bacteroidota; class Bacteroidia; order Bacteroidales; family Tenuifilaceae; genus Perlabentimonas. The sequence goes on from DHQB01000024.1 coordinate 14,725, forward strand.
GATACACCTTTTTTGGGATATGGTACCAATTAGAACCATGAGCAAGAAATTGAAACTGGAGAACTACGAAAAAAGCACCCGACGAACTTTTTTTGACACGGTAATATACTACGGAACCCTCGGGTTTTTCTCTTTCCATACCGTAAAAATTAAGGTTAAAGACTGCGATCTGAAGCAGGAAATCGAAATCAATAAGGCTAGGGAGTAACAATCCATAGGTGAATTTTATAAGTACTTGGTGAATTGCCTTACTATACAATTGCAAGTTTGGCTCATCCCAATAATGTTTTAAACCTCCAATAGTACTTTTCTAATGTCTTTACCCTGGTAATCAGAGACTAACATTCCAAAAGAGTATTTTCAATACAGGAAACTCATACTTGAGTAAATATAAGTATTTCTAGATTTATTCGCTTCATCACAAAACTTATGCTCATCGAAGGGAGTATTCGATATGCATATGAATCTTATTCTAACTCACTATACCCAATTATCAAAACAATCCGCAATCACAAAAGCAAAACAATATTTTACTTTAACTTGAAATCCCCACCTAAGTATAAATTTAAAAACTACTTCATCATTAACTGAACTAAAAATTAGCGTCATTTACACGTTGAGTAGTTTTAAAATTAGTGCTATCAACACATTCTTTAACACACATTAACCCCTCTGTTAGTAATATAAATTAAGTAAAATAGTATATATCATGTTATTTAACATATAAGGGGGGGGCTATGCATTCAATACTTTTGTATGTTTGTTATAGTTAAATTATCATAAAAAGTATTAATCAACACGATAGGAGACCTTAAAACCAACTTAACCCAACCCTGAGCATCCGCTGCAAGGCAATGATTGCAAAGCGTAGCACTCAAAATACTGGGAACTCCGAAAAACAGGGGGGAAACCTAAGCCCCACAAAAGTAAGGTAGGTACCCGTGCCCTAAGGGGAAAAAAAGCGCAGCAACCCATATATAAAACCCCTGAACAAGGTGGGTTGCCGCACAAAGTAAAAAACCTTTAAAAATAACAAAAAAATGAAAAAGAATTACAAAAATTTATTCATTATTTTCCTTGGTATTGTTGCTACACTTATTTCTTGTGAAAAAGAAACCACAATAATTATTCCTTGTGAAAAAGTAACCTCAATAAATATTTCCGAAAACCGTTTTTTAGTGAAGGATGGAATTATCCATTTTACCAACCTGAATAGTTTTAAGAGCGTTATGGCTGACATAAAAGAATTAAAAACAAAAGAACTTGAAAATTGGGAGGTTGAAAATGGAATTGAAAATTCGCTGAGGAAGTTCCAAGAGCTTTCAAATGAAACAGAAGAAGTTTGTATAAACAAATTAATTCCTGATTCTCATTTTGCTACGGTCGTTAATAAGGAGGGTTTGTTTGCAATTGGTGATTCAATGCATTACATTACGCATGATAAAGAGTATGTTTATAAGCTTGGAGATGAAGTGTCTCTTGATAACATTAGAAGTAATAATAAAGTAAGAGTTTTTGATATTGTTAAAGATAATTCTGCAAAAAATTGGGCAGATAAATATTTTTACTTTAATAAAACCGAATTTGGTATCCCTCCATCAAGTGCTTACAAAAGTTACAGGGTCATTTGCTATGCTTGGAGTACAAGTTGGCTTGCATATTGTTCAAATGGTTGTGGTATTAAATGTGAATATCGAGATAAAAACTGGCTAGGGCAATTATATTGGAGAAAAGCTCGCTTTGATAATGTTGAGGTTTGTGGGCAAGCCAGGTATTACATTAACTCTAAATTATTTGCTTCTTACAATTGCGATTCAGGGACTAATGTTTCCGATGAGGATTGTTTCATTGGACAAGGTGCTGGTACAATTTATACTTATTGGATTGCAGGAAACTTTAATTTTAAGTTTGACAATGGTTGGCCCATATATTATGTAGAAGCGGACTGGGATTATCTATATGAATAAAACAATTTTTTCTTTTGTCCTTATATTAATTAGCACTTCCTGTTACAGGGAGTTTAGCATAGAGCCACCGGTTTGTAATAACTGCAACCAGCCGGTGGTGCTGTGTTTTATAACACCAGGTAGTACTGTAAAAGCATATGTTACAATATCTTCGTCTTTTGTAATGCCACTTGATTCGAATAGAAGAGAGTTTATGGGTAGTTTGTTAATCACTTCTTCAAATGGTAGTTTTATTGAATTAGAGAAATCGCAAGATAACCCACTTTGGTTTGTTGACGAGAGTTCATCTTTCCAAATTATTAAAGGGGAAAAATATTTTTTAAGTGTTATTGATGTAAATAGACGTGTGATTAGCGTAGCAGAAGCTGTAGTGCCTGAAAAAGCAGATAGTATGATTTACTGTAAATATGCCAGTTTTTCTGAAGATGGACAGGAAAGTCAGTACACTGTAAAAGCAAAATGGGAGAGAAAAAATCGTTTTAATAATATTTTAGGCTATGCAGTTGTGTATAATCCCTTAGAAGTCCCTTCTTCCTTGAGTTTAGACTATGATTCTAACCAAATTCAAGTTAATGATAGTATTTTTGAGTATGTAATAGCTGATTACTGGTGTTATAAATCCTATTTTACTCTTTTTACATTAAACGAATCGTTTGATTCTTATATGAGTAGTTACATTATTTTTTATGATCTTGGAATTGATGTGTCATTCCAAGATTTAATGAATACATATAATGGAATTATTCCAGAATATACAAATTTCGATAATTCTTTAGGTGTTTTTGGAGCATATTTAACAGATACAATATCAGCTCTTAACCCATATCCTAGCCCTTATTAGTTTAAAAATATGATGTTGTATTAGGATAAGACTAAGTAAACTGTGCTTTGTATTTTGTTTATCTATCATAGCCAATTCCTTTGAATAGTAGTAAATGGTCTAGATCTAAAAGATTGTACAAGACTTTCACGAATTCTATTTTTTTTATATATACTGATTTCTGATGTCTCTATACAGAGTAATAATGCAAAATATTACACAAAAGAAAAAAACGTTTGGGCAATTCTTCCATTGGTGGCATATATAAATGGAATTGTCTGTGTAAGATCTTCAAAAATTGGGCAACTGCTAATTAGATTATAACAGTATGGGGTTTAAACGATTATTATCTCTTCATTTTTTAATCTCTTTTAATATTTGTGTTGCTTTATCACAACCATTCTTTTTCGTTGTATCGGGTAAAGTTATAGATGCAGATACTGAACTAGAAATTGAAGGAGCAAAAGTAAGTTTACCAGTTTTAAGTAAAACTTTTCAAACAAATTCGGATGGCACCTTTAAATTCGCATTATCGCAAGGAGCCTATTTTATTGAAGTAGAGAAAAATGAATATCAACTTTTACAAGTAAACATAGATTTAAGACGTGATACTTTTCTTTTAATTAATTTAAAAACAGAAATAAAGCAAACAATGCTTGATGAGATAGTAATTGTGGGAAATAGAAAAGTAAAAATTGAAGAATTAAATTCAGGCTTAACAACTCTTTCGCAGATAGATGTTCAAAATATTCCAACATTAGGGGGAGAGAAGGATATTGTAAAAGGAATTCAATCTTTGCCTGGAGTACAGCAAAGTTTTGAGAGTTCTGCTGGGTTAGTTGTTAGAGGAGGTTCGCCCGACCAAAATTTATACCTTCTAGATAACGTAAGGATTTATAATACAAATCATTGTTTTGGCCTTTTATCTTCATATAATCCTTCAATGGTTAAAAGTGTAGACTTTTATAGAGGTGGTTTTCCTTCTAAATTCAGCGGATTTGTTTCAAGTGTACTGGACGTAAAATCAAAAAATGGAGTTCCTGATAGAATTGAAGGTTCCATAGATCTTGGTTTAATATCGAGTTCGGCGAATTTTTCAAGTAAAATATCAGATAATGGAGGAATAATTATCTCTGGGAGAAGAACTTTTCTTGATTTATTATCAAAAATCGAAACGGATCAAGGACTTATTCCTTATAAATTCTTTGATTTCTCTACAAAGCTAATTTATAAATCTAGAAAGCATCTTTTTAACTTGCTATATTCAACGTCTAAAGATGTTATGGTTTTTGATCAGGGAAATAAGCTAGGTAATAAGGGTAATGTTTTCACTAATAAATGGGGGACTGATTTAGTTTCTTTTTCTATAGAATCTTCATTCACCAACGAAATAAGCAATGAACTTCAAATATACTATAGTGATTATAAGTTTAGCTCATTAAATGAATACTATGGGTCAAATTCAACCATAGACTTTTCGTCCGAAATAATATCCTCTATATCAACTCTTGGCTTTTCCAACAATACCCAGACTAAATTATCTGAAAATTTGAAGTTTTCATTTGGAGGAAATGTACTCAAACACTTTTACAAACCAGCTTATATAGTGGGCATGGACAGTTCAAAAACGATTGAGTATTCTTATATTCCCAATGCGAATGTGATTGAATCTGGCTTTTTTGGGGAATCCAAATTAAATCTACCCTTTGAGTTTTCATTAATGTCAGGAATTCGTTATGATATTTTCATTCGTTCTTCACATACAAACGCCTATTTACAAGGTAGATTTTTGTTGCAAAAAAAAATTTACGAAAATTTATTTTTAAAATTCTCATTCACTCAAAACATACAAGGTTCCCATTACCTGTCAAATTCAGGCATGGGGGTTCCTGTTGATGTTTGGCTCCCGTCAGTTGAAATATTCCCAGAACAGAAAGCTTGGCAATTTACTGCCGGAATCTATTCCTCTATTTCAGATTACACCTTTACTTTAGAGTGTTTTTATAAAAAAATGAATAATATTATTACTTACAAGGATGGCCATAGTTCTGCAGATTTTTTGCTTAGTTATAATAATTCAAATCTTTCTTGGGGAAAGTCTATTGCACAAGGTAGAGGAGAATCAAAAGGTGTTGAGTTTTTTTTAGAAAAACCCAGCGGTCGACTTACTGGATGGTTTAGTTATACACTATCTTGGGCTACGAATAAGTTTGAAATGATAAATAATGGTAAAGAGTATTGGTCGCCTTATGATAGGCGTCATGTGCTAAGTATTGTATTTTCCTATAAACTATTAAAAAAATGGAGAGCTAATATTAATTGGCAGTTTATGTCGGGACAGCCGGTTACATTGCCGATATACTATTACCTTATTGAAAACAATGAAATTATTAACGGATCATCTTTTGGTGAAAATGTTACTTTAGTATGGGGGTATGGAGAACGTAACAATAGTCGAATGATACCTACTCATCATCTAGACATTAGTTTTAAGAGGGAGATTAATAAAGAAAAATTTAAGGGTAGCATCGAAGTTGGGTGCTATAATGTTTACGGTAGAAAAAATCCATATTACTATTTTGGAAAAATTGAAATAAATGAAAATGGGGATAAATATGGAGCATTAAAAGCTGTTTCAATTTTTCCTGCAATACCTTATTTCAGTTTTAAATGGTATCCTTTTAGCACTTTCAATAAATTGAATAAATTGCAATAGTATTATTCCTTTCCAACTTCTTTCTATTTGGTTAACAGGCTGAAGGCAACGAAAATCTCCATTTAACGGCTTGCCATAAACCACTGTTTATTACCATTAAATATCTAACTTATCTTTACTTATAAAGACTATTGTATTTTTTAAGTGGTTATCTCTGAATACTACTACCTTTAAGTTAAACCAAACATCTATTTTCCTGTCTTAATAATTGTTTCTATAAGATAGTGGTTAACATTCTTTTTATTAATCATAATTTCTTCACTAAAATATCATCATATGAAAAAGCATGCTCTTCTTTTAGGCTTAATTATCTTGATACTACCTGTTGTTGCTCAAGACAATGCCGCATGGTTGCGATATCCATCCATATCGCCCGATGGCACCGAAATTGTTTTTAGCTATAAGGGCGATTTGTATAAAGTTGCCTCAACTGGTGGCACAGCTACACCACTAACAATTCATGAGGCGCACGACTTTATGCCCGTTTGGAGCCCTAATGGGAAGCAAATTGCCTTTGCGAGCGATCGGTTTGGTAATTTTGATGTGTATATCATGCCTGCCTCTGGTGGAACAGCACAGCGGCTCACCTACAACTCCGCCAACGATTATCCTTGGGATTTTACTGTGGACGGAAAAAGCGTGATTTACAGCTCTGGAAGAAATGATTTAAGCACCTCGGTTCGTTTTCCCAATAAAACCCTTTATGGCAAGTTGTATTCAGTTCCTGTTGAGGGTGGAAGAAATATCCTTATCTCCAGTGCTGGTTTCCAGAATGCACACTTCAATAAGCAGGGCAACCAAATTATTTTTCAGGATAGAAAAGGCTATGAGGATGAGTGGCGTAAGCATCACATATCATCAGTTACTCGCGATATCTGGCTTTACGATATTAAGAGTGAGAAATTCACAATGTTGAGCAATTTTGAGGGAGAAAATCGGGAACCCCTTTTTGCTCCCGATAACAACTCCTTTTACTACCTCAGCGAAAAGAGTGGCGATCAGAATATTTTTAACCGTTCACTTGGTGATAATCCCACTGAGAGTCAACTTACCCAGTTTAAGGATCATCCTGTTAGGCACCTAAGCGTATCTGAAAAAAACATACTATGCTTTACATGGAATGGCGATATATACACGCTTTCGGTAGGTGGACAGCCAAATAAAATCAAAGTCAATATCCCTTTTGATATTAGAGGAAATGAGGAGAAGATTGTATCCGTGAGCAATGGAGCCTCCGAAATGGCACTCTCACCAAACGGCAAGGAGATTGCTTTTGTTTTTCGAGGAGAAGTTTTTGTTACCTCCGTTGAGGGCAAAACCACCAAAAGAATTACCAACTCGCCAGTTCAAGAAAGAATGCTAAGTTGGGATCCCGAGGGCAGGGCGATTTACTACTCCAAGGAGCAAGGCGAGAGTTGGGATATACATAAAGCATCCATTGTACGAAGCGAGGAACCCTACTTTTTTGCTTCCACATTAATTAAAGAAGAGGCAGTAATTGCCACCGATAAGGAGGAGTTTCAACCAGTTGTTTCACCCGACGGAAAAGAGATTGCCTACCTTGAGGACAGAAATATTGTGAGGGTGTTTAATCTTGAGAACAAAACATCCAGAACTATAGTTCCGGCAGGTCAGAACTTCTCATATGCCGATGGCGATCAGGACTTTATTTGGAGTCTTGATAGCAAACAACTAGTTGTTAAAAATTCTATGGGTATTTACGGAGCATCTTACCTAGTTGCTTACGATGCAAAGAACCCGGGAGAAGGCACAAAATTAACCAATAGTGGATTTTCCGATGGCAGACCCCTTTGGGCAATGGATGGAAAAGCCATGCTTTGGGTTAATGATAAGGATGGAAAAAGGCCTCTGGCCTACCAAGGTGCCAAAGAGGTTGATATTTATGCAATGTTCTTTGATAAGGCAGCATTTGATCGGTTTATGCTAAGCAAGGAGGAGTTTGATCTTATTAAAGAAAAAGAGGACAAAGAAAAAGACAAGAATAAGGAAGCGGACAAGGATAAGGATGACGGCAAAAAAAAGGATAAGGTTGATAAGAAAAAGCCAACAACCCCCGACTGGAACCCTAACTTTGACAACGTTGAGGATTGGAGAATAAAACTAACTCCAGGCTCAATAAACCTTGCTAGCTACCAAATCTCTCCAAAGGGCGACAAGCTCTATTTTATAGCTCGTTTCGAAAAAGACTATGATGTTTGGGAGGTTGACACAAGGACCAAGGAGTTAAAATCGTTGGCTAAGATTGGCTCAAGGGGCGGACAAATGGAGATAACTAAGGATGGTGACAACCTATTTGTTATGGCAAACGGACGAATTCAAAAAATTGAGACTAAAGCAGGAAAGGTAAGCCCAGTGAGCATTAATGCCGAAATGGTTCTGGATGCAGCCGCAGAACGAGAGTATATTTTTCATCATGCTTGGAGGCAGGTAAAGCGGAAGTTCTATGATACTAACCTACATGGGATTGATTGGGATATGTACCGTGAGAGCTATGCAAAATTTCTTCCTCACATTAACAACAATTACGATTTTCAGGAACTTCTAAGTGAACTCCTGGGCGAACTTAACGGTTCGCATACTGGAGGAAGATACTCGCCCCGCCCCGAGAATGGTGATGCCACTGCTTCGCTTGGCCTTTTCTACGACGAAAAAATAGGAGGCAATGGTCTAAAAATTACTGAGGTAATTAAGGGTGGACCACTCGATAAAGCTGAAAGTAAGATTACAGCAGGAAATATAATTGAAAAAATTGATGGAGAAGCAATTGACAACCAAATAGATTGGAACAAATTACTGAACAGAAAAGCCGATAATAATGTGCTCTTGAGCGTATTCGATCCAGCATCAGGGAAACGATGGGATGAGATAGTGAAACCCATCTCAAACGGTGAGGAGAACAACTTACTTTACAATCGTTGGGTTGAAACCATGCGTAAGATGACAGAGGAACTAAGCGGAGGACGAATTGGTTACGTACATGTTAGGGGAATGAACGATTATAGTTTCCGTACAGTTTACGACGAAGTAAAAGGGAAAAATGCTGATAAGGAGGCGCTTATTGTTGACACACGTTTTAATGGTGGAGGTTGGTTGCACGAAGATCTCTCAAACTTCCTCGATGGAAAACCCTATGCTACATTCAGACCATACGGTTTTGTAACCAGAGGTGGGGAGCCTCAAGACAAGTGGTCAAAACCAAGTGTCGTTCTAATGAGCGAGGGAAATTACAGTGATGCTCACCTTTTTCCCTATGCCTATAGAGCCAAAGAAATTGGAAAACTTATTGGAATGCCCGTTCCAGGAACAGGAACAGCCGTATGGTGGGAAACGCAAATTGACCCTACAATTGTTTTTGGAATCCCAATGATTGCCGTATGGGGCATTAAAGAGAATAGAGCACT
>DHQB01000024.1:23823-24156 GCA_002410065.1 Bacteroidales bacterium UBA5349
TGGAAAAGATCTTCAACTTAAAACAGCGATTGATGAACTTCTAAAAGAACTATAGAACCTATTTAAAACTAAAATTAAGAGCCGTTGGGGAATATCAACGGCTCTTTTTTTGTACCTACCTCAAAAATATGGTATTAATTATTAAGAGAAAAAGATTTACCTACCCTATCCATATAGGTCTAATAAAAATCTACTCTATATTTAGTGTTAGTTACAACTTTTTTTACACCTGAAACCCTAGTAAAATCCTACAAAGCTGCATACAATATACTATAATATGTTATTTAACATACTTAAGGGGGGGGGGGGGGATGAAAACTTTTTTTTTTTTTG
>DHQB01000024.1:24268-67956 GCA_002410065.1 Bacteroidales bacterium UBA5349
TTGTATGTTTGGTATACTTATATGTACATAATAAGTATTAACCAACACGAAAGGAGGCCCTAAAACCAGCTTAACCTAAACCCAAGCAACCGCTGCAAGGCGATGGTTGCAAGGCGTAACGTCCAAAAGGTTAGGAGTTTCGAAAAACAGGGGGAAACCTAAGCCTCGCAAAAAGTAAGGTGGGCTACCCACCCTAAGGGAAAATAAAAGCGCAGCAACCCATATAAAACACCTCTGAACAAGGTGGGTTGCCGCGCAGAGAAAAAAACATTTAAAGATAATAATAAAATGAAGAAAATTATTGTTTTATCCATTCTACTTATAAGTAGTATGTTTGCATTTGCTCAAAGCGAAAGCAATGAAGGTATAGCCAAAGAAAAGGAATTTACAGCAAAAGGTTCAGTAGAATATTACGGTGATAAAGCTGGTTTTTTAAGACCGTGTAAAGGAACCTGTTACCGTCTTTGTAAAAAGATAACCCACCCAGAACTGCCAACAAGTTCAACAAAATCGGGAACTGCCGAAAATAAAAAGGTCGAATATGTTAGGATTTCTGATGGGAATCGATCTATTATTGTAGAAAAATCTCGCGTTAATTTTTCCGATGGTAGTATTAAGTAATTCTATTAAGATGCCTCTCAAAGCATTCTGAGGGGCATTTTTTTATTAAAAAATGAGAAAATGAAAAATCTTTCATCATATATTCTTCTGATTCTATTTTTTTGCCTTAGCTCAATAAGTACTACATGGTCGCAAATACCAGAGAGCAACACTGTTATTGGTGATTATTTTAAAATAGCCCAAAAAAAGGGTACAGAAGAATTACTTAAAGAGAAGTTAAGAGAACTTCCTTTGGGAACCAAATCCGTTTATGCGGTGTTGTTTCGCCCCCAAATGTGTCCCCGATGCGAAGTAGATATCGACCAATTGTCTTACATTAAAATGCTCGACAGTACTGCCACCATCTTGCTTTGGGTAAGCTATCCTAATGGACAAGCAGCTCGTCGTTACATTGAGAAAAAGGGGTTCATTTCAGATGCAGTGATTATTGACACTACTGAATCTTACCGAAATATTTTCAGCTTAAGCGCGGGGCGTCTTTCTGTTACATATACACTGAAAATTAGTAGGGAAAGGGGGCTATTGCTGTTTGGAGGAGATGTACCAGAGTGGAATGATGAAACCCTTATATCCTTCTACAATGCAGAAGAACCTCTAAAATTCAATGATTTTGGAACAGATCCTTTAATCTCAACAGCTGATGAAAGCAGTCCACCTGAGAGTAATAATTTACTGAATCGGCAAACCATACCATTGGTTAGCGATGCATCACACCCAATATCAAAAGTCTATGAAACCCCTTCGCTTTATAACAATATTTTATGCTTTAATGACGAACTAGCTGAGACATTCTATGCGTTTAGCATTAGTGAAGAAAAGGGCACTCTTCTAGAGGCTTTTAAAACCTCACTCGACGAAGAGATCTCATTTACTGACACCCTGGTGGTTAATCGTTCAAGGTTTATGGAAATGAAACAGAATAATCAAGTATTCATTATGCCCAACAAATGCTCTTCAATTGGCAATGGAAAGTACCTACTCTCCTTTTCACTTCCCAATATGTTTAGAAGCCCCAGTGGGGGAATTGCCTATTTTAATATGCCAGCATTCTTTAAATGGGATGTTAACAGCAATGCACGTGAACTCTATAGCCTAACATTCATTAAGGATAAATTTAACTATTCACCGATTTTTCTTAACGATCACACGGAATTCTCACCTAATGGGGACAGCGAGGTGATGATACCAGTACGAAAAGGGTACCCTTTGTTTGAATTGGAAATTGAAGAATGGAAAGGTGACCCCAAAGACTTTAATCCGTTACTTCCTGAATTCTACGAGGATACCCCCCTGTTTCATTGCTATGATTTAACCTCTGGTAAGCTTCTGAGCTCCTTCGGCCAATTAGATACAATATACCAACACTACAGGGTAGGCTATGCCTTTACTTTCAACCAATTGTATCACCGTTCAGGTAATTATGCTGCATACTCTTGTGGAACATCGGGACTTGTTCATATAGTGGCCCACGAATCCCCTGAAACGGTAATCCGTTCGGTTAAGGTGTTTGACATTCCGTTAAACATCGAACTGATGGGTACACCTGGAACACGTAATTACCTGAATATAGCTGAACGTAAAGTTTTTAGCCAAACTATTACTGATTTAAAACTGACCCAAGAAGCACTTTACGTTTTGTATCAGGAGAGAGATAATACATGGTTCAATTGCTACTCTCTTACTGGACATCAATTACACAAGATATTACTACCAAAGACGTTAGGTATGCCTGCTGATTTAGTTACCTATACTCTTTTTGAGCAAAATGGACAGGTTGGACCTTTTGCTATTCACCGAGATGGCAATGAGCATGCCATTTCGTTATTCTCATTACCCCTAAACTAGCTGGTTTCAGAAATGTTAAATATATTTATCGGCAATGGCATCTGCAATATAGATCAACGTGCTACTTTCCATCTCAATCAATACATTGCTGTAATAAAGCACTATATACTGGGCAATAAAGAAGGGGAAGCCAATAGCGTAGCAGCCAGCGCTCCCCCTTCGCACGCCCCTAACCATAAAAGGAAAGGAGGTAAGGTGACAAAGATACAATAAATTGAATTACAACGTAACCACAATCCTGTGGTTGCTCCCCCGCCCAGAACTAGGTTATGGGGCTATTGCAGCGGTGGTTGTAGGGGAAAAAATTTATTTAAACATTAAGCGCAATATCAATAAAAAAAACTAGAAGTTATGAAGAAGATAGTTTTGATTTTAATCATAATTGTAACGGGAGTTATAATTGGGACAGGCTTTAATAGTTACTCCGCATGTGGAGATTTAGCAAGCGCAGAATGCTATACTACGGATAGTGGGAATAAAGCTTGTTTATCTTTATTTAATGACTCACAGAATTGCAAAGACGGAGCAGTAAAAAAAGAAGTGCTTCAGGAATTTAGTTTTTAGTTAATTCTGTTATGCTATGGCTAGTTTTTCTAGCCATAGCATTATCTACATGAATCAAATTAAAAAATCCAGTAATTACCATAACCTCATATAACTTTATTATGATTAAAACTATGTTATTGTATTCTTCAGTATTCATTACGCTCATAGTTTTATGTGGATGTAACAATGAGTACAACAGCACTGCCAAATTGATGAACTTCAAGGATAGCACCTTAGTGCTCTCTCAAAAAATAGAGATTATTAGGCTTGAAACTAAACCAGATTGTCAACTTGGATATATTGATAAAACTTATATTGATACTGCAAACGATAGAATCTTTGTGCTTTCGGATTTTAATTTTTTTTTATTTAACTTAAAAGGGGAATACATAACAAAACTAAGTATTGGTAAAGGCCCTCAAGAAGTAATAAGGATCGTGTCGTTTGTTGCTGATACAGAAAAAGAAATATTCTATGCATTGGATATGGCTAATAGTTTGGCTGTTTTTAATTACGACGGTATATTTTTAAAGAGAATTAGTCTTTTTGGTTTCTATGGAATTGATATATTCTTGCTTAACAATGAAGAAATGTTAATTCTTAACAACTGGGTAGGAAGGAATGAACACTATTTTGTGGGTAATTTCGACTATAACCAAGAAAAGATTACAGGGAAACAAGTTCATTCAAAAGAGAGCCCATACCCCTTGAATACATTACTAACTTTTAAGAATTTTTATAAGCGTGATGATAAAGTGTATTTTTATTCCGCAAACATTTTTGGTCTTTTTGAATATGAAAACACCAATTTCAAGAGACTCATTTCCTTTGACTTGGATCACAAGGGTGTCCCAAGAAAATTTTACAAACAGTTCGAAAACCAGAATAGAAGTGCTTTTAGGGAAGAATCAAAATCAAGAAATTATGCTCCATTCCTACTATACGCTTTCCCCTTTAATGACTATTTCTTAGTTGGAATTGATGACAACAACTACAGTTGCTATGCAATTAACAGAAACAATAACGCAAAGATTTACCACACTGGATCCATTCCCTCCTATTTCAACTTACCCGATGCGAAATCGCTAAGAGTACCAAAAAGCATTCAAAACGATTTAATATCCTTTTCCTGTAATCCTATAGATTTTTTTGAGCCTGATGAAGAACAACAAAGCAAAACAATCCGCTTGGGAATCCAAAACATAGAGGTAAGATATTCTGATAACCCTATTATCATTATAATTTATTAACAATGAAACCAAGAAGTTTAAAACTTTTATGTATAGCAGCAGTCATTGTAACAAGTTGCCACAACTACTCCCCAGTTCAAGAAAGCATAAAAGCGACTTTTGACAAAGAGGTACAACTAAAGATGTTTAAAACAGTTGTAAAACAAGGAGAGGATATACCACTGAATGAAATATTGGATAAATACAGATATATATCTTTGGTTTATTTGAGACAAGATTGCGAACCGTGCTATGAAAAATATATTGATTGGCATGAAAAAATGGATAGCATTGGTATCTGGGAAAATTACACAATCCTATTCGTTATCGTTGGTCGAAATTTTGATGAATTTATATCAGAAGTTAATTTGATTTCTGATGTCGATGAATTTCTATATACGGTTATGGATAAAAACAACATTTTTTTAGATACTAACAACCATATTCCAGAGTGGATTTTTGATTTGTCGGTAATAATTGATCATAACAAAAAAATTAAAATGATTGGTGCACCCTTCCATAGCGAAGAGTTAACAAAGCAATACAATAACTTATGCAAACATGCCATTTGAGAGTCTAAGAATAATAACATAGAATAAAATAACTATCGGTAATTGCAAGTATCCTAGTAGAGGTCATATCTCGTACCTTCTTCTTATTCTTAGAAGTTTGGTAAAGTTGGTAAAGAGGTTAATGTGTTTAGTTGGGTATTTACTTCGCAGTAAGTGCTATCTGTTGGAAAACTTCAGATGAAAAGTGTTTTCTATCCATTTCCAACAAATAAAATTATCAAATGTTACATCCTCTAAAAGTTGCATTTATTAGTTGAATCTAACAAATTTTAAAAAATCAAAAAGAGGAAAAAGAAAGTAATAATATCTATCACAGGGGTATTTTCGGTTCTATTAATTGTGGGTTTCTTTGTAACGGCTAAAGCAAATACAAACGAATTGCAAGAAGTTGAGTTGAGACCAATTGGAACTATAGGTTGCAGAGGATGGAATCCACCTTTTGGTTGTTTTTGGTATAATCAGTTTAGACCTGGCAGAGCAATACATGGTCCTTTAATGCCTGGAGAATAATAACTGAATTGGTTTTATTATACCATTAGTATGCTCTAATCCTGCGATGTAGAGCCGAGTAAAATTCTCTACTTCGCATTTTCATTGCAAACAGAATTTTCAATTAATGTTCAAAACACAATTTATTTATGAAAACACTCATCCATACATTTATTGCATTTTTTTTAATCTTACTCACACCCTCCTGTAATACTAACAATGCGCTTCATTTTAAGGATACTGTAATGATGGATAATTACTTCATTGAAACAGTTAAGTTAGACAGTTGTAGAAGTCCAATGTTTATTCAGGTTGTTGATTCTCTTGCCTTTATTTGCGACCAAAACATTAATGAATTTATCAAAATATACAAGATTAACAACTTTGAATATTTAGGAGGCTTTGTAAAAACAGGTAAAGGGCCAAATGAGTATTTAGCACCTGGGCTCCCCACTATAGATAGAAAAAGTAATATGGTGTGGTTTAATGATTTTGCTAAAACTATACTCTTTGGATTTTCAATCAAGGATATCCTAGTACACGGATCGGAAGTCAAACCTATGAAACAGATTCAATTTGATCTGCAACTTATGCCGCTTACGACCTTTAACATACTATCAGATACTAGCATTCTAGCATCATCGAGTGTTGATACTTCATTTTTCACAATCTTAAACAAATCTGGCAAAATGACCAGGGTAAACATCAAAAACCCTATTTACAAAGACGAATTCCAATCTCATTTCAATATGCAACATCTTTATAATCAATACTACTCCCGTAGCAGCGTCTACAACGATTCTTTAAACATCTCTGTCTGTGCCTTTTCTCTACACGATTGCCTTGTGTTGTCAAATTTATCGAAATATGAAACAAAAACCTTATCGTTTTCAGATATAGAGGAATCTACTCCAAATATTATTGACAAGAATGTGGTAATAGATTATGTAAGCTATTTTCGCCTAAGAGAAGATAGGGGGTTTGTATACGGGTCCTACCTTGGAGATAAATTATATGATGAGAACTATAACACTAACTATCCAGACAGAGTTCACGTGTTTGATTGGAATCTAAATCCAATTGCTGAGCTCATTTTCTCTACTCCAATCGTCAACTTTTCAGTTTATAAAGACCTAATTTACGTAATTACAACCAGTGAAAACCCAGAGGTTAATGTTTACAAAATTCCACCCGTTTTATCAAAAAATAATGTTTAACTATTGCATACAGAATTTTAGAATAATTATTAGCAAGAAATTACATCTTCTCTATTTTCTAATAGCTGGCTCTCTATTTTCTTGTATTGAAACCAAATCGGCTGAAGAACTAAGGCTCTCAATATCTGATAGTTTGCTTGCTATAAAGGGCAATCAGTTAGAAATACTTAATAGTTCTAACCACATGATAACTAAAAAGTTGGCAATTGTTACAACCATTTGGGGTGAGTGCCATATTTGTATGGAAAAGTTTGAACATTGGGAACAGCTATTGAACAAACAGCAATTTAATGAAGTAGATATTGTTTACATAATTACTACTCCATATCCCGAGTACTTTATGAAAGTATACTACCCCGAGTTAAACCACAGAGGGACTATGCTTATCGATAGTAATGACAGGTATTTTAATCTTAACAAACTTAAGCATTCTACTCCCTATCTAAATACATTTCTGGTAGATAGTGTTTTCAATATCATTCTCCAAGGTGATCCCCTTACCATGCCAGGTATGATGGATCAATATGAAAGGTCTATTAAACGCCTTTTAATTGAATAGTCTATGAAGATTCTGCTAAAATGATGGTTTGGGTTGCCATAACAATTCTCATTGCCAATAAAATACTACATTTGCATATCAACACCCAAAACCTAAATAATGAAACGCCTCTTTACGTTTTTAGCCCTTGGGGCCTTTTTTATAATGCTGGCTTCCTGCTCATCAGGCAAAGCCGAGAGCGAGCAAGCCACCAGCATCCAGCCCAAGAATACTCATATCCTTATTGCACCCCTCAGCATATTCGAGCACAGTTGCACCTAAACCAATTAGGCCTACCCATAAAAACCGAGTATAAGTACTACCACCCTTTATCAAACACAGATTTACACATATCTATATGCCTGCAATCTTAATACTTGATGACATTTAATACATTACCAGAATTACCCCAAACCCACTACAGGCAACACAAAGCGCAACAGTTTACGTAAAACATGCTGTATAACATATGCGGGGGGCTATACATACTATACTTTTGTATGTTTGGTATACTTATATGCACATAAAAAGTATTAACCAACACGAAAGGAGGTCATAAAACTAGCTTAACCAAACCTCGAGCACCCGTTGCAAGGCAATGGCTGCAAGGCGTAACACCCAAAACGCTGGGAGTTGCGAAAAACCAAAAACTAATTACAAGAAGCTAAAGGGGGAAACCTAAGCCCCGCAAAAAGTAAGGTGGCGTTCCCTGCCCCAAGGGACAAAAAAAGCGCAGCAACCCGAAATAAAACCTCTGAACAAGGTGGGTTGCCGCGCAGTTTAAGAACTTTTAAAGATAATAAAAATGAAGAAGAAAGTTTTGCCTGTTTTAGCATTTGCTACAATGGTCACTCTTGGCGTATTAGCTTTTACTGCAAATATAAAAGAAGCAAAGGCTGAAATAAATCCTAAATGCCCAAACGGTTGTATTAACCAGGTTGCCTTTTGTTACTGCTATAAATGGTACTGGTTAAAAGAGTATGACCACAAAGATTTACCTACTTACGATTTCTAACACAAATTTTAGTGAGGTTGCAAACCAACCTCACTAAACTATAATTGCAAATAATTAATTATCTATCGCCATGAGATTAATAGTATATTCATTGATGTTTATTTCATTATCAATAATTAATGTAAGATGTGTAAGGAATACGGATTCTTCCATAAAAAAGCACAAGCATTACGATAACATTGTTGATGTTAACTTAAAACTAGTTGATATTAAGACAGAAAAGTTTTTTGGGCACTCCTTCTTATATATTATGAATGACTTTTTGATCGTTGTTGACGTTAGAGCAAGTATGGATAAAGGAATACACTTTTATGACAAACATTCATTTAAATATATTGCAAGTACTGGAATAATTGGTAATGGACCAGGCGAACTAACAAGAACTGGAGCGATTGGAATAGACAAGAACAACAATTTTCTTTGGGTCCCAGATCACGAAAAAATGGTAATTTGGAGGTATTCAATTGATAGTTTAATGATTGATGAATTTTACAAGCCAAGTTATAAGAAAGAGATGAAGTCTGCCTCCTTTATAATAACGCTAAGTCTTTTAAATGACAGTATCGCTTTAGGCAAAGGTGTATTCCCTATAAGCACTAGTAATTTTGAGATGAAGACTGTTGTTTATGACTTGTTTCGTAATGATATATCTGAATTCGGTTATGAGCATCCGGAGACATTAGGGATGAAAATGTCAAATTCATATTTTAATCTCTCAATCGAGAATAATCTTTACGTGAATAGCTTTAACAAGATGGACTTAGTAACGATTTGTCATCTCAATGGAAGCCTTAAGTGTAATGTTTTTGGCCCAGGATGGAATAATAAAAACAAAAAAAATCAAGCATATTTTTGTGGTGTAGATTTTATTGATGATAAAATTATTGCTTCCTATTTAGGCGGTGATGAGTTTTATTTCAAGGAACAAGGCAGACCTTGGAGCAACAATCCATCTAAGTTTATAATTTTTGATTTATCCGGTAATTACATAAAAACCATTGATACTGGGAGTCAATTCAGTACCTTTTGTGTTGATAATGATAGTAAAAGAGTTATTGTTTTTTTTGATGATAGAGATAACCCTTTGGCATACTTTAATTATAATGAACTATGAAAAATTATAAGTATTTAACAACATTTATGCTCTTCTCGTTTGTTCTGTTTTGTAGCTGTAATAGCTCTTTTAAGAATGAAACTGAATCCAATACTATTGATACTCTTCTTGCAAGAAAAATTACATTTCCTACTAAACTTTCCTATCTAAAAAGTAATTCATTTTATCCAATTGATACATTATTAACTAGATTTGAAAGTGAAATTAAGGTTATTTCAATTGTTGATGGATCTTGTATGAAGTGCATAACAAACCAAATAAATAGGTTAGACAGTTTATTTACAATGGAATTTCAAAACTTCAATGACACTAAATTAATCTTTGTACTAAATGTATCTATGTATGACTCATCCTTCTTTATGCGCAATTTATACCCAGAAATAAGAACTTCAGGTGCATTGTTATGGGATAACAGTTACCATTTTGAAAGGGAAAACAGGCTGTTTACTCAAAATGAGTACCTTAGAACCTTTATGGTGGATGCGGAGAATAGGATAGTTGTTTATGGTAACCCCTTAATGAATCCCGAACTACTTGATGAGTATAAAAAAAGGTTTAATTAATGCAAAAAAACAAAATCGTTTTTTTTACACTTATCTCTTTAACCTTCATTACAGCCATTTACTTTACGCTGTTCGACACCTTTAGGATATCCTCAGGCTCCATGGCTGACACCATTCTGCCGGGCGATTTTATCCTTTCGAAATCATACGAATCAAGCATTAAACGGGGTAGAATTATACTGTTTACCTCTCCTACTGAAAGAGATGTTACGTACATCAAAAGATGTATAGCACTCTCAGGCGATACGCTGGAAATAAGGGATGCTATTGTTTTTGTGAATGGAGTAGAACAGGCTTCCCCACCTACGGTTAAAAATTACTATTGCATTAGCTATGCTGACGATAAAAAAACGCTTGAAACACTAAAGCAATTAAATATACTTGTTGATGAATATGACGAAACTATAAAAACTTGGCTCACGAACGATGAAGCCAAAGTTCTTATCTCCAAACCATACATTGAGTCTGTTTTACCTTTTCTGCGAAAATCTAATAGCACTCAAACTTTTTTTTACGGAAACAAACTGCCAATTTTCCTTACTGACTCAACCCAAAATTGGACCTTGCATAATTATGGGCCAATCGTAATTCCTTTTAAGGGAATGAGTATAGACCCCAAACTAAGTGTTGATAATGCTTACCTGAAGTTAATCCGCAACCAGTTTGCCACCTGGAATGCTGACTCAAACTCGATTAAACTTAATGAAGATTTTTTCTTTAAGATGGGTGATAATAGGGATAACTCTATTGATTCTAGGCATTTTGGTTTTATACCCCAAACAAACATTAAGGGTAGTGCATTAATGATAGTCCTATCAAGGGGGCCTAATGGAGTGAGATGGGAAAGGATTTTAAAACATTTGAACTAAATTATCGTTAATTAATGCCCCCGCCAACAAAAAACATACGATTATGGCATTTTCGAATAACAAAAAAGATAGAACGTTTTCATTTACAGTAAAACATCGTTGCACATCAATACCCCAGAACTAAAAAATGAAACGCTAACTATCCAAATACTACAGGGGGAAACCTAAGCCCTGCAAAAGTAAGGTGGGGTTACCCGTGCCCTAAGGGATAAAAAAAGCGCAGAACCCAAAACAAAACCAGCATAATTGAACACAGTTGCGCTTATACCAAATAGACTACCTACCCTATCCACAAAACCCAAATATAGGCCTACTCTATATTTAGTGTAAATCGCAACTTTTTTTAATGTCTGAAAACCCAGTAAATACTGCAAAGCGACACGGGTTTCGTTAAAACATGTTATATAACACATATAAAAAGCAGGGGGGGGGTAAATGTTTTTCTATATGTTTGATTTATTATAACGTTTGCAAACGTAGTATCTAATACAGAAAAAAGGTAATAATCAATACGACAGTAAATTGCTAAACTAACTACTGGAACTACTGCAAGGCAATGATTGCAAGGTTTAACACCTAAAAAAAGTTAGAGTCCCGGGAAACTGAAATATTGATAACCAAGTGCTACAGGGGGAAACCTAAGCCCTGCAAAAGTAAGGTGGGGTTACCCGTGCCCTAAGGGATAAAAAAAGCGCAGCAACCCATAAATAAAACCTCTGAACAAGGTGGGCTGCCGCGCAGATTAAAACCATTTTAATATAATGTAAAATGAAAAAGAAAGTTTTAACATTAGCAGTAATTGCATTATTGGGGCTATCTAGCCTTGTTACATTTGGAAAAGAAGTTATAAAAGATTCTAAGCCTACTGGTGAAGTAGGTCATCTTTGCTGCCACAATTTTGATGGGGTGTGTGACTATGGAGATGGTGTAACGTTCGATGGAGCCTTTTGGGTTTAGCATTTAATTCAAAGGATGGACTATTGGCAAAACTCATAATAGTCCATCCCTCATTAATTATTATAAATAATAATCATGATAAGATACTTCTATTTATTTATAACTTTTTTATTATGCTTGCCAAGCGTTACCTCTTGCAATCATAAAACAGAAGAAATAAAATTTGAAAAGAAATTTCAAAAAAAAAGAAATCTTACTTTAAGTGAAAGTATAAAATTAAATAACATAAATGCAAACTCTTTAGAGTTGATTATTAATGATAGCTTAGCCTTGTTTAAACATAGACAATCAGAATACTTCTTTTCAATATACAATTTCAACAAAAGCAAGGTAGAGCAACAATTTGCCCCCAGAGGTAAAGGGCCCGAGGAAATGGTTAGTGCTGGCAGTATTTGGATTGATTATAAAACCAATACATTTTATGTTTATGACATTTCAAAACAAAAGTTGTTCCTTTATTCAATTGATTGTTTGCTCTCCCATAGTCATTGTTCCCCTCAAATACTCAGTATAAACTCTCCAGACAGTATAAAAAGCATTTATGCTATGGCACCAGTAAATGAAGGAGAGGTAGTGTGTACAGGTTCTTTTTATGATGGATCACTAGCTCATTTTAATTACTATGATACAAAAACCAAAGGGTTTTATGGGCATTACTTTGTGGACCAGAAGTATAAAGACACTCCAAATTGGCTTTTGGGACAGGCTAATCAAGGGAAAGTTTTAAGAAATCCGTATAACAATAAGTTTGTTAATGCCACATACTATTGTGGTCATATTGAGTTTTTTTCGATAGAAAACTACAAATATGTATTAAATAACAGATATACAATCCATCCCACAATATTTCAGGAAATCAACTTCCCTAATGGCCATAGTTCCGCTGCATTAAAAAAAGAAAATAAACTTGGGTTTATAGATGTTACTTTTAACAAAGACTTTTGCTTTGTTTTGTACTCAGGTCGTTCCATGAAAGACTATGGTAATGAGTGTGCCTATGGACGTGATCTTTACGTTTTTACATGGGATGGCGAGCCAATTTCTCATTACCAGTTAGAAAAAGATGCAAACTCTATTGCCATAAGCGACAATGGCAGGGATCTTTACACCTTAACTATTGACCATGACTTCTCCCTACTAAAATTTAAATTAAATTTGGAGTAATGAAACTAAGTAACTTATATTATATTTCTAGTCTGGTGCTTCTTTTGCTTGTATCTTGTCACGAGGAAGAAACAAAAGATGTTTTAGTAAAACCAGAGAGTTTGCCATTGAAGAGTTTAGGAAACACTATTGAAAAAAGGGGCTCAACTAACAACGGTTATGAAATTTCAGTATGGATAAATGGAGATTGCCTCCCTTGCATTCTTGAGATGGGAAATTGGCATTCAATCTATCATCGCTTTGCTCTACCTTATGATATAAGAATGAATTTTTATGTGTACAGCCAATTTGATTATACCCTTTTTGAAGAAACTATGAAGAATACACTTTTCTCCGCACTCCCAGTTTACTACGACACAAACAATTCATTCATAAAGGGAAACAACTTTGAAATGGGAAAAGCTGATTGCTTCTTTACAAAGAACGACACTATTCTGCTGAGAGGAAATTTAGTAAGAGACAGAAAATTATATAGTGTATTTGCAGATAAAGTAAAAAAACTTGAAAAAGTATATGATATTAGCTTCTTCGATTTTAAGTAGTTATTTATTTGATAGTTGAAAACGGGTAAGATGGATAATGCTAACGAAAAAAATAGTTTTACCCCTTGGGTCTTTTCCTACCCCATTACCCCCTCTCTGCATAATCAGACACACCTGCACCTATACCAATTAGCCTTCCTATCCTAACTGCACAACACAAATATTAATACTACAACCCTTTATCAAACACAGATTGACACATATCTATATGTTTGCAATCTTAATACTTGGTGACATTTAATGCATTTTCAGAATTGCCCCAAACCCACTGCAGGCAACACAAAGCGGAACTTGTGCAAAAAAATATGTTGTGTAACATGTACGGGGGGGGGGGGCTATACATACTAAAACTTTTGTATGTTTGGTATAATTATATGCACATAAAATGTATTAACCAACACGAAAGGAGGTCATAAAACTAGCTTAACCTAACCTCGAGCACCCGTTGCAAGGCAATGGTTGCAAGGCGTAACATCCAAAACGTTGGGAGTTACGAAAAGAATTGAAATACTAACAATTCAAACGCTACAGGGGGAAACCTAAGCCCCGCAAAAAGTAAGGTGGCGTTCCCTGCCCCAAGGGACAAAAAAAGCGCAGCAACCCATAAGTAAAACCTCTGAACAAGGTGGGCTGCCGCGCAGATTAAAACTGTTTTAATATAACGTAAAATGAAAAAGAAAGTTATTATTGCATTCTGTTTCTGCACCTTAGCATTAACACCTTTTACAGGTTCAGTTTCTCAAGCACAAGTAACACTACCCGAAGTTCCTTCTGATCTCATTACAACAATGGTATGCCGTTGTAAACACGGAGGTTGTTACGGGGGATCAACTATTAGTTTTAGATCAGCCTGTGCAAAATCAACAACTGGCCAAATAAATTGTAACGATTATGCATCAAACTGTTCCAGATAAAGATTAGTAATAGGGTGCCCCTTAAAAGTCACCCTATCAAAATTATCAAGTCAATTACCTAATAGTACAATCCTACAATGGCAAAACATAACCTATTCTCTTTTTGTATTGGCGTAGCAGTATTACTATGCTCATGCAGTAACAACGTTAAAACAGATA
Source organism: Bacteroidales bacterium UBA5349 (assembly GCA_002410065.1). Taxonomy (GTDB): domain Bacteria; phylum Bacteroidota; class Bacteroidia; order Bacteroidales; family Tenuifilaceae; genus Perlabentimonas. The sequence continues at coordinate 38,623 of DHQB01000024.1, forward strand.
ATGCTGGTTTACTAAACCTTAACTATCAACTCACCCATAGTATTGACTCAACTAGGCTAAACCCTGAGGTAAGCTCTGGTCACGGGATGCTTGCTGCCGACTCAGCAAACATTTACCTTTTAGACTTTAAGTTTGGCACCTTGTCTGTATTCGATTTTAATGGAGGGTTTCAAAAAAGACTATTCGGTTTGGGTAAGGGACCGCACGAGCTACCCTTTATACCCCATAAATTTGGCATATCCCCATCAGGAACAATTGTCTTTGTAGGCGACCACTCCATTTCGTTCGGTTCAATTACCGAGAGCAGCGTTAAAACCCTATCGACCAACTGGATGGTTAGCACTCCGATAAACGTGTTACAGAATAAGCCAAAGGGCAGTATGAGTGGCATATACGAGGTTGACTGGTCGAAGGCAGAGAATAGGATAGCGCTATCGGATAGCCTGATATATTTACCCATTATAGCCTATCACCCGCTACTTAATGGCTATATGCACAGCAAGTACTACAAAACAACACGGGTGGTTGGAGCGTTTAACTACAATGGCGAACTTGTTACGATGTTTGGCGAAAGGTCGAAGGAGTACCTTAAGCAAAAATTTATTGCCAACTTCGACAAGGCCTACATCGCCCATGGCAGCAACCTCACGTATATATCGTTTGCTATCGATAGCCTAATTTACGTTTACGATAACAATGGGAAACTGGTAACAGAGTTTGGGAAAGGCTACCCCAACCTAAACCAGAACTACCCAAAACATGCCTCATATGAAATTGCCGAGAGCAACTACATTAGCGATTGGGCAAACTTTGGAACCTATCAGAGCATTAAGTACTCCCCTACCGATTCTGTTCTAGTCCGACTTATTTTTCCGAAGGCAGGCGAGAAAACAGCATTACAGCTATTTAAAAACAACGCTTACGTTGGTAGTATTACTACACCCAAAAACTTTAAGCTAGCCTATATTGACACCGGTGTAATAATTGGACATACCATTCCCAGTGAAACCTCCAGAGAAATAAACTTAGTAACCATAACATATAGTATTGACTAAATTGAGCCATGAACCATTCTTGGTAACGGCGATAACACAAAGGAATGGCTCCTCCATGATATACCTAATAAATTATATAAATAGACATATGAAAAGATTCTTTATTACCGCATTAGCATTATTTTTTACCCTACTAGGCTACTCGCAGGAGGCTAACTTTAAAGTAATTTGCGCCGAAGACTCAAGTGTAGTAGATTTTGCCACCTTTTTGCTTTTCCCAAGCAATGATGTTTTTATAACTAATAGCCAAGGGACGTTTGCCGTTGATAGCACCTTATTCTTTGGGGCAGACTCGCTTTGGGGCAGTCATATTGCATATGGTGTATTTAGCATAATACCCGCCAACTACAGCACTATGGCCGATACAATAGTAGTAAGCCTTAAAAAAAAATATTTTGATATAGCCCCTGTTGTAGTGCGCCCAGAGAGGTTAAAACGTATTATATCGGGAATGATCTCAAAATGGGAAATACAAAAACCAAAAAATTACCGAAATAGCCTGGGCATTTTCTCAACAGTAGTATCCGAAAAGGATAGCCTCTGCCTAGCCTTGGTATGCGATGCGGTTGGGTTCTGGGGAGATAATCACCCCGACTACTATTCTAAGATTGGGATAGAAAGCCTTAGTCCTCACTTTGGAGTAATCCCACTGGGAACAATGGTAAACAGTGGATTCAAAACTCTAAATCTCAGCAACTCTGGACCTGAAGTGCTCACTTCAAATTTAAGGGCAGAAGACCTGACGCTAGCCGAAAAATTTATTTACAGCAATGGCCCCATTGAAAAAAAATACAAGCGATACTATAGCTACTCGCTCGATTCCATATTCTGGGATAAGCATAATGCCAAGCACTTCGCTATTTCCTTCGAAAGCAAAGCCAAAGCCTCACGAAAAAACATCCTTTGCGGAAAGGGGCATATCGTGCTAAACGCAGACTACACCCTAAAGGAGGTTAAATTACTCAACCCAGATTTTCCAATGCCTTACCCTCATAGCGGAATTCATTACAGGCGTAAAGATTCCGGTTTCACCCAGCAGATTAATGTCTCCTTTGCTAATGCCAACGATACAATTTACCCTGTACACCTTAGAGTAGAGTCGCACTACTCAAATGGCAGATCCGAGTTTGCACAGTACACGCTAACCACCTTAATCAGCCCCCTAACGGTTACCAACGGATCAGATCGAAAGATATTCAGTGCATTGGGTGGTTTCTTTAACCGACCTTTACTTTCCCCCCCCGCATTCTCCTCTACGAACTTAACCCTAGAAACCTCGAAGCTAAGCAATGCATTTGGGGTAAAACTTATCCCGCTGGAAAAACAAATATGGTTTTCTGAGTTAAGATTCTCATTCCCTGAGCAAACGGAAAAGTTTATCACTTTTTACAAACAAGTAACAGAATTACTATGGACAAGAGCACAAGAATACTACTAGGCATACTGCTGCTATGCTTGATACATTCATTCGCATTTACCCAGGACAAAAAGCAAAAGCCCAGGATTAAATTCGATAGGTACAGAATGAGCATTGCTGATAAGCAGAGTATAACTTTTAGAGGGGATACAATTTATGCAAAATTTGAATATCACAATGAGACCCCGCAGAGCCCTTTAGAAGTGATATCTGTTAAACCCTCGTGCGTTTGCACGGGTTTTAAACTAAATGAACCAGAAAAGCAGGGGGATAAAGGAAGCATTGTACTGGTATTCACCAGAGCGAGCATTGAGCAGTTTGAAATTATTGAAGCGATAGTAAAATCTAATGCCATAAATGATTACGAACTATTAGAGGTCGTTCTTGAATAAGATTTATTCACAGATTAGAAAATGAAAATTTTCAGTTAAGAAAAATCTACAAAAGCAGCACCTAACCAATTCAACAACAGTAAATTTTTAGCACCTAACGGTAATTTTAATTACCTTGATTGTTACGAAGAAACAAACGGCTAAATACCCAAACGCTACAGGGGGAAACCTAAGCCCCGCAAAAAGTAAGGTGGCGTTCCCTGCCCCAAGGGACAAAAAAAGCGCAGCAACCCATATAAAACACCTCTGGTAAGGAGGGCTGCTACGCAGGTTAAAAACCTTATTTTATATAACGTATTATGAAGAAAAAAGTTTTGTTTTTTATCGCATCAGTTGCAATTGTTACAATGGGAGCAATTTCTATGGCCAATGCAGGTCCAGTACAACTTGAATCAGCTTTTGACGGGAACGAAGGAACTAAAGAATTAATGTCCAACCTAGCGGGAACAAAATACTGTTGTGCTGCTGGATCGAAAAGCTGTAGTATGGTAGATTGTAAGTAAAGAGATTCGATTAGTAAACCTTAAAGTAAGATTACACATTACAGCCATGGAAGTTTATGGAGCTTCCATGGCTATTTAACATGTATTAAAATGAAGAAAAAATATCTGCTTTTATCATTTCTTGTTCCCAGTATATTAACTATTATTACATTAAACTCATGTGTTACTAAGTTAGACAATAACGAAATTACTAAAATAGAGGTAAACCTGAGGAGCGCTTTGCCCGAAAAGATAATTTCAGAAATATTTTCTGAAATTTCACTTGTAAAACTAGAGACAACCCCAACCTCATTTATGGGTGAGATAAATAAGATTTTTCTTGCAGATAATAAAATCTATGTCTCTGACGGCTCATCCGTTTATCTTTTCACACGAAATGGCAAATTTCTAAAACGGCTGCATAACCCGGGTAAAGGACCAGGTGAGTACACAGAAATTTATGATTTCATTGTTGATAAGAATAAAACCATCGAAATACTTAATAGCGGAATGCAAAAGGTCCTTAGATTTGATAGTAGTTTCAACTATATTGATGAGTACAAAATAAATAGGTACTCATTGAATATGGCTCTGATGGACGATGACGTAAGGCTTTTTCATTGTGGCAATGATGCTCCCGTAGGGCAGAACGATAAAATTTTAAAATTTGCTAGGAAGAAGCAAATTGGTCATTATTTAAAGATAGACAAACTAAAGTCTAACTATTTACACTTGAGGAGATTTGACTATTTCTCGTACTTTAACAACGAGGTGCTTGTTACCGATGCACACCATGATACTATATATTCATGTAACGGAAAAATTTTTGAACCAAAATATGTAGTAGATATTGGAAAGGATGCTGTTCCAAAGCAAATGTATGCTAAGCAATATCGAAACATTGCAGACTTTGACCTAAACCACATGCTGGGTTCAGGATACTCCTACGGTATATTTAACTTTATTGAGTCGAAACAAAACCTTCTCTTTCATTATGCTAAGCGTATCTCTAATGAAATATCTCCTTATGGAAAGTTAAATCAAATATTTGTTCACTACAATAAATTTAACAAAACCAGTGAAATATTTTCTCATATTATTGATGACGTAAATTTTCCTGAAAACTCATACCTACCCGAACACACAACACTTTTTTCTCAACCAAATGGGAGTATTGCATACGAAATTCAAGCGTTCAGTTTTATTGAAATTTACAACAAAGAGAATAAAAACTCATCTTTGCGCGGCGAAATAGAGCATTTCCCGTCAACGGAAATTTTCAGGACAACAAAACTTACAGATAATCCGATAATCGTAATTGCTACCCCTAAATAATCTGATAACCGAAACAAAACAATTTGATTATATACTGTTTCGAATGAAAAAACCAATACAATTCACATAACTTACTGCCGAATGAAAGATAAGTATCAATATATAGTTATATCTATTGTTTTTGTATTCCTTATGCTAATGTTTTTTATAAACATTAAACTAAACAGGGAAAACAGAAACCTTATTGCTAAAACTAACCTCGTTGAAAAAAAGGCAGAGATGAATGCCAGTATTTTTAAATTCTATATTAAAGCCTCCACTACTTCACATAACCTAGAAGAACTATTTCATGAGGAAACAGAACTAATTAACGAGGAGGCAGAAAAACGATTTCTAAAAAACATTCTTTTAGAAAAAGATAGGTTTTTTGTTTTATTCTCTAGTTTTGTCTGCCCTACTTGTTACAATATTTCAGCATTTAAAAAAATGAGTAGGGATGAAAGGATACCTGAAATGGTATTTATAACATCTATTGAAAACTTTTCCGAGTTGAGGGTTGTAGTAAGAGAATTTGATTTAAATGTACGGATTTTAGTATACACGAATGACAATGACATTTACTTACAAACCGATAATGCAATTATGTTTAAATGGAATGCAGAATCTAAAAGGATTCAATATATGACCAGTATTCCAAAGCAAGTGAATAGTGAAATATTGGATTTTTACATTTCATTAATTTCCTCATAAAAAAATCGTTCCCCGATAACCTAGCGTTTTTCAATTTTTTACTCATTTTATATCGTAGGTCAGTAATTATTCTTTTCATTTTCAAAAGGAAACCCACTTAAATGCTCCCCTCGATGAATAGGAGTTAATATACAACCCTACAAAAGGAAAGCCGTTTAAACGTTTCGGATCCAACCGTTTTGTTTTCACAGGTAAAATATCATACGTAGAAGAAAGTTTGGAATAATTAAACAATGGGGCTAAGGGAATTTTGATGTAAAGTCGCTATTGAATTTTATCATTGTAAATGTTAACCTAACACCTTAAACAGAACCCTTACATTTACAATAAAATACTACATTTGCATATCAACACCCAAAACCTAAACAATGAAGCGCCTTTTTACAATCTTACCCCTTGGGGCTTTTTTTATACTTCTGGCTTCCTGCTCTTCGGGCAGAGCCGATGATGAACCGTCTGACAACGCCGAGCGCAAGGGCTCGCCCACCCCGGTAATGGTTACCACGACACCGGCTACAACCAAAACTTTTTACCACGAGCTGCTGTGCAATGGCGTGGTAGAGGCTGACCGTATGGCCAAAATTACCTTCGAAGCACAGGGTATTATTGAACTACTACCCATTGCCAACGGGCAAATGGTACAAAAGGGGCAGCTGCTGGCACAGCTCAACAACAAGGAGCAGCAAATGGCGCTGGAACATGCTAAAAACGCTCTGCAGCGAGCCAAGGTTGAGATGAGGCACCTTATGCTGGGCTATACAGACACATCGAACCTTTCAGCCCAAATACTTGAAACTGCTCGTATTAAGAGTGGGCTATCTGAGGCCGAGCTCTCCGTAAAGGAGCAGGAATACAGGCTAAGCAAAACGTCGATTTATGCCCCATTTGCGGGTAGGGTGGTAAACCTTAAAGCGAAACCCCACAACCCCACCACCAGCTACGAATACTTTTGCCAAATTGTTGATGAGCATTCGCTTCAGGTTTCTTTCAGCGTGCTCGAGTCGGAGCTGCAAATGGCTACCGAGGGTGCTCAACTTGAGGTTTACCCATTCTCAAATCCTAACATCCGTATTAAGGGTAAAATTACTGAGGTAAACCGAATGGTTGATAAGAACGGAATGGTAACGGTTGTTGCCGAACTTAAACAGGCCGATAAAAATATTATCCCCGGGATGAACGTGAGGGTGCTGGTACGGCGTGCATTGCCCAACCAGCTAGTTATTCCTGTTGAGGGGCTTGCCCGCCGCCAGAACCGCGATGTGGTTTTTGTAATGCACGACTCGCTGGCCTACTGGCAATACGTTACCATTGGGCCACGTAATACAACCGAGGTGGTAATTACCGAGGGGCTAAAAGAGGGCGACAAGGCCATTGTAACGGGCAACGCCACCATTGGACACGAGGCTTGGGTTAAGGAAAAATAATTATGAATGGTAAACGATAATCTTTTACCCATAGTATAAAGTTGCCCCATTAGGTCTATAAATATTTATTCGAAATAGTCTGCTACAATCCAATACTTATAGCCATTAGCGTTCCAAATACATGCAGCAATCCCAAAATAAAATCTCGCTTCTCCCCTCCTATATCAACTCATTTACTGTTATAGTAATATTTGTGCTGTTGGTAATTGCAGGAATTGCCACTGCCCCTAAACTTTCAATACGATTATACCCCTCAACCCAAGGAAATAGCATCTATGTTAGCTATGGTTACAGCGGCGCAAGCGCCGAGGCGGTTGAAATGGAGGTAACGGCTCCGCTTGAAGGTTTTATCTCATTAGTTGAAGGGGTGCAAGAAATAAGCTCCGTTTCGGGTGATGGCTGGGGGCGCATAACCCTAAACCTTACCCACGATGCCAAAACCGAGATGATTCGGTTTAAGGTTCTTTCGCTAGTGCGCGAAATTTATCCTCAGCTCCCTCAAGGGGTTACATACCCAAGGGTTAGCTCACAATCATCGGAAAGTGAAAAGATGGTACAACTACTTACCTATACCATTGCATCCGACTTAAACCCTCCATCGCTACGCGAGCTGGCCAACGAGCTAATTGTGGGTCCAATATCACTAATCGAAGGGGTTTCGACCGTAAATGTGTATGGAGCCAACATCAACGACTGGTACATCGAATACAACCCCGAGGCAATGGAGAGGCACAGTATCAGCACAAACGATATTGCACAAGCAGTAAGCCTATACGGCTATACGGCTGGTGTTGGAGTTGAAAAAACCTCAAACGGGCAAACTATTCCCCTTACTATTACCGGCCCTGGAATCGACCCTAAACAATGGCAATCAATAGAGGTAGCCAATCGTAACGGACGCATAATAACTCTGGGGCAAATAGCCACTATTGAGCAGCGCGAACGCGAACCCGACGGGTACTTCCGCATTAACGGGCAAACCGCCATAACCCTAGTAATACAGGCATCGGCCGAGGCCAATCAGATTTCAACAGCCAACCAGGTGTATAGCACCATTAATGGTATTCGGCAAATTTTACCCCACGGGGTTGAACTACAAAAATCGCAGGATAACACCGTCCATCTACGTGCCGATTTACGCAAGAATTTTCTCCGCACCCTATTCTCCATTAGCATCCTGTTAATATTTGTGCTAATTGCATCGCGCAGCTTTCGTTACCTGCTAATTATTGCAATTAGCCTGCTGGCTAACATTGCCATAGCCATAGTCTTTTACCACGCACTAAACCTCGAAATCCACATGTACTCATTGTCGGGCATAACCCTCTCGTTAGGGCTAATTATCGACAACACCCTTGTAATGGTTGACCACCTGCGCCACAGGCGCAATATGCTGGTATTTACCGCTATACTGGCAGCTACGCTTACCACCATTGGTGCACTCGTATCCATCTTCTTCCTTGAAGAGAGCCAACGCGCTAACCTTACCGATTTTGCATGGGTTATAATTGTAAACCTATCGGTATCATTACTTATTGGGCTTTTCCTTATCCCCTCATTGGTTGAAAGGATTAAACTTAAAAGTTTACAAAAAGTTAAAAGAAGTGCCTCGCTAAAATTCAGGTATCACCTCTCAAAAGGTCACTCTTGGCTAGCGAGCAAAATATACCGTTTTAGAAAAACAGCCATAACCATTGGTGTCCTGGCCGTAGGAATACCAATTTTTGCGCTCCCCGATAAAATAGAGCATGAAGGCTTTTGGCCCAATGCTTATAATAAAACATTGGGTTCTAACACTTACCGAACACACATAAAACCCGTCGCCGACAAGGCTCTTGGAGGATCCTTACGGCTGTTCTACAATAGCGTGTGGACAAAAGGCTTTTGGGGAACACCGGAACGAACCAGAATTTTTGTAAGGGCATCGCTTCCACAGGGTGCTACCCTTGAACAATCAAATGAATTGGCTGCAATTTTCGAATCGCATATTACCATGCATAGCGAGGTCGAGCAATCTATCTGCAACGTAGGGAGCAAAGGCTTCAATATCGAAATATCTTTTACTCCCGAACACGAGAATAGCTCATTCCCGTTCCAAATAAAATCAAAAATGGAGAGTATTGCCATTACACAGGCAGGTGCTGATTTCTCAATTTACGGCGTGGGTCGGGGCTTTTCAAACGCTATTGGGACTGGTTGGGCAAATTCGCAAATTATACTTACAGGCTATAGCCATAGGCAGCTTATGGGATGGGCACGCATTGCCTCCGACTCGCTCATAAAAATGCCCCGGGTTGATAAAGTTTGGATTCGTGGCGGTCAAGCCTACTGGTTTACCGATGAGTATAGGCGCTTTATGACCCTTGATGAGCATAAATTGCTAACGCGGGGAATCCATGCATACCAAATGGCGGGGGCGCTTAGCCGATTCTCACCGCGGGCAGACCACATTCAGTACGAAACGGTGAACCACAAAACCTCTGCCATTAGAATTAGACCATCAAAAGAAAAAACACCATCTGATTTTGAGATAAAGCAATCGCCCATTAAAGTTGGGCAGCAAGAAACTCGTACACAAACTGTGGCAAATTTTCGCGATGAACTCACCAACGACCAAATACATAAGGTTAATCAGGAGTATATAATAACCCTTGCCTACAACTATATTGGGCCCGACAAGCTAGTTCAAATGGTTATTGACCAGCAAATTGAACAACTCAACAGTATACTCCCAATTGGTTTTAAGGCCAAAAGGCCAACCTACTCCTATTGGCAAAAGGAGGATAAAAAACAGTACGCTCTAATCGGGCTTATGGTGCTTATTCTGTTCATAATCACCTCAGTGCTTTTCGAATCGATGAGGCAACCCATTGCAGTTATCCTGATGGTTCCATTGTCATTTATTGGAGTTTTTATTACCTACTGGATGTTCGACCTCTCATTTGACCAGGGTACCTATGCCGCTTTCATACTACTGGGAGGATTGGTGGTAAACTCTGCTATTTATATTATTAATGAGCAAAATAATCTACGCAAACGATACCCAAACGCCAACGCATTAAGCATATATACTCGAGCCGTAAATGCTAAGATAATTCCAGTATTACTAACAGTTCTATCAACAGTACTAGGCCTTTTGCCCTTTGTAATGTTTGGCGAGGAGCCATTCTGGTTTTCACTGGCCACCGGTACCATTGGGGGGCTAATTTTTAGCATACCTGCGCTGCTACTTTTCCTTCCGGCATTGCCTGGGGGAATGCATAAAATAACAAAAGATAAATGATGATTTTCGAATAATGAATCATGAAGTAAGGGAGTACCAAAAGTCGTTGAGTAAAAGCAAAATGCCTGCCATGCCTAACCTTCGGCGTTCGATGTTCGATGTTCGATATTAAATTGTTCTGATTCTTGAAAAACAAATTGTGAAACTAGATAAGTATTAACTTATGGTAAAGTTTTTAATTTATCGGCCAGTTGCCGTTCTGATGACATTTTTTGCCCTCCTTCTGCTGGGCATATTCTCGTCGTTTCTGCTGCCCATGTCGCTATTGCCAAACATTAATATCCCTGAAATTACTGTAAAAATAAGCTATCCTGGCAAACCCGCTGTTGAGATGGAGCAAACCGTTGTATCACAACTCCGTATGCAGCTGCAACAAATACCAGGCCTCGACGATATGCAAAGTGAGGCTCGCGATGGCGAAGCCACCATTAAACTTAAATTTGACTATGGCGTTAATATCGATTTTATATTTGTTGAGGTTAACGAAAAGGTCGATATGGCTATGGCCGACTTACCTCGCGAGGTTCCCCGCCCAAGGGTTATTAAAGCTAGCGCTTCCGATTTACCTGTTTTCAATATCAACCTCCATTATTCCGATACTACCAACCTTACCCCCGAGCGGATGCTAGAGCTAAGCCAACTGGCTTCAAAAGTTATTCGAAAAAGGATTGAGCAACTACCCGAAGTGGCACTTGCCGATATTACAGGAATAACAACTCCCGAGCTGGTTATTGAGCCAAACCAGGGCAAGCTAAGAGCCCTTGGCTTAGGTCCCGATGATATTCAGTTTGCGCTCACGCAAAGCATGTTTCAACTTGGTAGCATAAGGCTACGCGAAGGGCATTTGGTTTTCGATGTAATTATTGAGCAGAATGTTACACAACCCTCCGATATACAGGATATCCCAATAAATGCAGGAGGGCGAGTTTTTACCCTATCGGAGTTGGCTAGCATCTCGCTACGACCAGCACATGCCCAAGGAGCATTCCTATACAATGGCGTACCCGCCATTTGTATGCCGGTGGTTAAGCACACCAATGCTCGAATGAGCGACCTTAAAAATGCTGTGAGCAATCTGGTGGAAAGACTCCAAACCGATTACCCTGAGCTAACCATAGCCATTAGTCACGACCAAACCGAAATACTCGATTATAGCATTACGAACCTGCGTAACTCTCTTATTGCTGGGATAATACTAGCCATATCAATCATGTTCCTTTTCCTTGGCGAATACCGCAACCCCATCCTCATGGGCATTACCATACCCGTTTCGCTAGTAATTGGGATGATGTTTTTTTATCTTTCAGGACTATCGATTAACATCGTTTCATTATCGGGGTTAATTCTGGGTGTTGGTATGATGATTGACAACTCCATTGTGGTAATCGATAATATTACGCAATGGCGAACCCGAGGAATAGCCCTGGGAAAGGCCGTAACCGAGGGCACAAACGAAGTTATTAGGCCTTTACTTTCATCAATGCTTACCACCATTGCCGTATTCGTTCCTCTGGTATTCATCAGCGGCTTATCGGGCGCAATGTTCCACGATCAGGCATTGTCAATAAGTATTGGTCTAAGTGTATCGTTCTTTGTATCAATAACATTACTGCCAACAATTTACTACCACATCAACCTAAAAGGAGCATCTAAATGGAAACCCAAACCTGGTATTATATCGCTTGAACAGAGCTATGAGGGTGGGTTTAGGTTTATATTCAAAAGACGCAAGCTAACACTACTAGTTAGTATGGTACTTATTGCCCTTATCCCGCTGATTTTTAAAACCATAGAGAAGCGCCAGATGCCCGAATTAACAAGGATTGAAACCATTGCCAATATTTCGTGGGGCAGTAACGTAAGCGTTGACGAGAACGTTAAACGCTGTTCGCAGCTACTAAACTCCATCAAAAATCAACTCAACGAATCTGCCTTCTTTATCGGTCAGCAGCAACTGCTAATCAGCCGCGGTATGGATATGGGCGAAAGCGACGCGAGTCTGTATCTTCGGTTTAACCACAATACAACCATCGGCGATATAAACCAACAGGTGAACACATGGATTACAGCCAATTATCCTAATGCTACACTGGGTTTTGCCTTTGCCGAATCGGCTTTCGAAAGAATATTCCCTGCTCCCGAGGCAGACCTCGTTGTTAAGGTTACTGGGGGCGAAGGCGAGTTAATACCCTCAACTAAAACGGTTAACGAGCTAACGGCTCAACTCCAGCAACAATTTCCAAAAATATCAATAGAAACGATTCCTCAACAACTACAGTTTAATCTGACACTAGATCCCGAGGCGCTAACCCTATACAACATTAGCGTTATCGAAATAAAACAAGCCCTTGAGGTAGCCATGCAGAGTAACCATGTGGGGCAACTAGCCTATGAGCAACAGGTGCTCCCCATAATTTTTGGCGACGAGCCTCAACGCCTTTACCAAATGCTGAATGAAATAACCGTAACAAATTCTCAAAAAATTGAAATCCCCATCAGAAAACTTATCTCCCAAACGGAGCAATCGGGTTTCAGAAGCATCTTTGGCGATTTTAGTAACGCTTTTATCCCCTTAAAACTAAACGGCACAAATTTGGATATTAACAAGGCACACAAGTACCTGCAAAAATCAAGAGCTGAGAACAGAAGCCTTAACCTTAGCTTTAGTGGCGACCTGTTTAGTTCGTCTAAAATGGTGTGGGAACTAATTGGTGTACTGGCAGTATCAATCCTGCTGCTCTACTTTATTCTTGCTGCACAATTTGAGTCACTTTTACAGCCACTAATCGTATTAATTGAGTTGCCAATTGATATAGCAAGTGCTCTTGCCATTGTGTGGCTATTAGGTGGCACGCTAAACCTAATGACCATGATTGGACTGGTGGTTATGGGGGGTATTGTTATAAACGACTCAATACTAAAAATAGATACCATAAACCGATTGCGTAAAGACGGGCTAGAGCTTATGGAGGCAATATCTGAGGGAGGAAAGCGCAGGCTAAAACCCATTGTTATGACCAGCGTAACCACAATACTTGCGCTTGTTCCCATACTGATTGGACACGACTTAGGCTCGGAACTACAACAGCCACTTGCCATAGCAAACATTGGGGGTATGATTGTTGGAACACTTGTAAGCCTATTTTATGTACCACTGATTTACTGGGGGTTGTACCATAAACGAGCAGTAGAAACTGCTAGTGAACAATCTGCCAGCGTTTAATAAAATTTAGAATTCCATGGCAGCACTACCTTTTAAGTGCTTGCCATGATTATAACACACAAAACCATTAATCAAATGCAAATTATAAAGCAGCAGAACATCCTTCTACTTACCCTACTATGTGTCTTTAGCATTAAATCCTTCTCACAAGAAAAAAGGGTAATTACTTTTTATGACGGGAACGGGAAACCCATTGAAGATGTCATCGTTCATTTTAAAGGGGGTAATACCACCATTTCTAATGAACAGGGTGTAATCTACCTCAACCCATCCATATCCATGCTAACCTGCCATCGCTTGGGATATAGGGATACGGTTGTGGTTCTAAAACGGGACATCCCCAATAATACCATAAGCCTTAACAAAGAAGCACAAATAGAGGAGGTAACCGTAGCCAAAAGGTACAATCCCAGGAAACACCTTATCCGCCTGCGCAACGATGCGCATCAACTATACAAAGGTATAGATACCACCATCTTCTACCAGTACACTATACGGATGGAAAACCCTAAAACAGACGAGAAATCGGAGCTACAGGGTACAGTGCGCGTGCTCACCAGGGCTACCATGCGTTGGCCATCCATTTTCATTTGCAGTATCGACAGCTTTTATTCTTCCCCATCCATGAATGACAGCTTAAATTTTCGGTGGTGCAATATGCGAAACCTCTTAAACGAGAATATTTTACACAAAAGAAATTATCGCTGGAAAAACATTACCAATAAGAAGTTTAACTTTTATAGGGACTGGAGTGTATCCGACAGCATTATATTTAATGTTTCCTTAAACCGAAATACAAATTTTGCTTCTAACATTATCTTTAATCAGGATAAACTTAAATCTTTTGAATGGTACAGTCACGTAGCCAAGGGTCTGAATACAAAGGAATACAACCTTTTTATGCAAGGATTTCACACGTATATAGAATACTCGTCAGCGGAGATACCATACCCTTCAACACTCAGACAAATTATACGATATCAAACCAGATCGAGGGAGGATTGGGTATGTATGGTTGCCATGACGGAAATAGAGTCGCCATGCAATTGCGAGTACGATGCCATAGACAATAGATATTTTTTTAATTTGCCAATTAAAGAGCAAGTTGAGCGCATTGATAATCATCTGCAGAACAGATAATTTCTGAAATCTTCATTTTAAAACAACTTGCCCATAACAAGCGTTAGGTTGCAGTTGGGCGGTGTGGGGCATTAAAGAGAATAGAGCACTTGAGAACCTTCAACTCGAACCTGATGTGAAAGTTGAAAACCCGTTTGAGTATGTTCTGTATGGAAAAGATCTTCAACTTAAAACGGCGGTTAATGAACTTTTAAAGGAGCTATAGCTAATCGTAAAAAAGTAACTTTATAAGAGCAGTTGGTTGAGAACCAGCTGCTCTTTTTTTTATTCAAAACCTATTTGTGTAAGTAATAAACCTGCTCGGAGGAACAAAATATTGGTATATTAAAAAACACCTCTAATAAACTTCCTAGCCAGTTTCAAAATCACCTCATTAGATGCGGGTAGTTCAAAGTCCGGTTCAATCTCATTATTGGCAATGGAAGCAATAGCATCCTTAATGGCTAACCAAACCGATAAAGCAAGCATAAAGGGAGGCTCACCAACAGCTTTGCTCTGCTTAATGGTATTAGGATTGGGTGCATCTTTTAGCAGTTCAATCCGAAAATCTTTGGGGATATCCTGAACAGACGGGATTTTATAGGTATCTGGACTATGGTTGAGCATATGCCCTTTCTCATTCCACTTTATCACTTCGGTGGTGCACCAGCCTGCACCTTGAACAAAGGCACCTTCAATCTGCCCTAGGTCAATATTCACATTCATCGAGTTGCCAGCATCATGCAGAATATCGGTTCGGATATTCTGGTAGTAACCCGTTAGCATATCCACCTCAACCTCTGCCACCGCCATACCAAAGGCAAAATAATGGAAAGGTTTTCCTCTACCTTTTATTTTGTCGAAATGGATACCTGGGGTTTTGTAAAATCCTGTGGCACTCAAACTTATCTGGTCAAAGTATGCTGCTGATATTAGTTCAGTAAAAGCAATACTTTTTTTAGGTTGATTTTTAGCGAATACTTTATCGCTTTCAAAAACAATATCGCTTTCTGAAATTGTTGCATTTTCGAGTTTTTGCGATAGAATTTTTACTGCTAATGGTGTTAACCTACCCGTTAACTTTTCTGCAGCATTCTTAACTGCCATTCCATTCAAGTCGCTTCCTGATGATGCTGCAGTTGCTGAGGTATTTGGCACTTTAGAGGTATTTGTTGCATTTACCTTTATAAACTCAGGCGAAATGCCCAGCTCCGTTGAAACTACGTATTGCATTTTGGTGTGCAAGCCCTGCCCCATCTCAGTACCACCATGGTTAACTAGCACTGTTCCATCCTGGTATATGTTTATTAAGGCACCAGCCTGATTCAAAAAACTGGTGGTAAACGAAATGCCAAACTTCACTGGGGTAAGGGCTAACCCGCGCTTAATATATTTACTCGTAGCATTAAATTCATCTACTACTTTTCTTCTTTTATAGTATTCCGACGAGTCAATCAGTTTATCGTATATGGAAAAAAGTCTGTTGTTCTCAACTAGTTGCTCAAAATGCGTAGTATTTCTGTCGGTTATACCATAAAAATTAAGATACCTCACCTCTGCAGGATCCTTCTTTAGGTAACGGGCAATCCTGTCAATTGCATTCTCAATGATGACCATTCCCTGCGGTCCACCAAATCCACGGAATGCGGTGTTGGATACTAAGTTGGTTTTCCAAGCTTTCCCTACTACTGCTATGTTTGGTATAAAATAGGCACTATCGGCATGAAAAACAGCTCTTTCCAGAATAGCCATAGTTAAATCGGTAGTTGCGCCTGCATTGGCATTAAGCTCAACATTGTAGGCAATTATTCTCCCCTCATCATCAAAACCAACCTCATAGGTTGATTTAAAGGGATGACGTTTGCCCGTCATAATCTGATCATCGTCCCTAAAAAGGTGAATTTTAACTGGCTTTCTGGTATAATTTGCTAGCACAGCCGACCAGGCGGCAACATGGTTAGCCTGAGTCTCCTTACCACCAAATGCACCTCCCATCCTACGAGTTTCCACAACTACCTCATTACGGGTTACGCCCAGTATTTTAGCAATAATCGCCTGTGTTTCCGATGGATGCTGAGTTGAACTAAACACGTTCATCTCGTTGTGCTCGCCCGGAATGCAGAGGCAACTCTGAGTTTCCAGATACCAATGCTCCTGTGCACCTGTTTGTAAAATGCCCTTTAATCGATGCTTGGATTTTGCCATCCCTTTGCTTACATCACCTCGTTTAATCTCTCTTGGTGCTCCTACCATCTCACCCTTAGTTATGGCTTCGTCAAGGGTTAAAATAGCGGGCAACTCTTCGTATTGAACCTTAACAAGGGCTGCTGCTTTACGGGCAATATCTGGAGTTTTGGCAGCAACAAGCACAACAGCCTGGCCAACAAAAATTACCTCCTTATCAGCAAGACAAACCTCATCGTGAACCACTGGCCCCATTTGATTTTGCCCGGGAATATCCTTTGCTGTGAGTACAGCATAAACGCCATCCAAGCCTTCGGCTTTGGAAGTGTTGATATTCATAATTCTGGCGTGTGCGTATGGACTGTAAAGCACGTATCCATGAAGCATATTGCTGCCTCCGTCCAAATCGTTTATGTAAACCGATTCGCCAGAAACATGCTTCTCGGCACTATCGTGGTATAGTTCCTGGATCTTCATGCAGAATGTGTTTCGCTAAAAAATTTCAGAAGCAGGTTTGATGCAGCAATTCTTCTAGTTGATGCATCCGATCGGGCATCGGTAAGTGGAGTAAACTCATCCTCAATAATGCTCATTGCATGCTCAATATTCTTCAAACTCCAGATTTTCCCTTTTAAATATTCACCTGCCTTTATTGCTTTTTGGGTTTTTGCAGCCATACCGCCGTAAACTAGCATAATATCTTCTACTATGCCATCCGTATTCATTTTAAGCGAAAATGCTGCGCTAACTGTAGAAATATCAAGGTCCTTTCGTCGAGACACTTTGTATGAGCTAATAGTTATATCCTGACTAGGCTTTGGAATACAAACGCTAACTATTAATTCGTTTTTTTTGAGAAGGGTTTGTCTGTATCCGGTAATAAAATCTTCAATGGGAATAGTTCGCTTTTTCCCCTCAGAATCGAGAAGGTTAACGCTAGCATTATAGGCGAAAAGAAGCGGAAGCGAATCGCCAATTGGCGAGGCAGAACCTATGTTCCCTCCCAGTGTGGCCAAATTGCGAATTTGGAGCGATCCAAATACCGATAACATCTGGTATAGAGCAGGCAATTTGTGTTTTGAGAGAAGTTTAACCTTTTCCATACTCATACCTGCACCAAAGATTAATTGCTCATCATTCTCACTATATTCTCTCACCTCATCAATGGCTGAAAGGCCAATAATAACAGGAAAGTGCTCCCTCTTTTTGGTTTGCCTAAGAGCAATATCTGTTGCACCCGAAACAATTAACGCTTCTGGATTCTCCTGCATTAGCTGAAGTGCAGATTGAATACTGGCAGGCAAAAAATACTTCTGCCCCTCACCTTCAAGTTCAATATCAACTTTGTCCTCCTTTATCGTGCTAAGTGTTTTGCAGATTTGCTCCTCCGTATAACTATATTGATCTTTGCCATTATGTTGGCAGGCTTGCTGAGCGGCCTTAATAATTGAATTATATCCAGTGCACCTACATAAATTTCCAGTTAGGCTATCGAGAACCACATCAAGTGAGGGCTTAGTGTGGTTTTTATAAAGCGCAAAGGTCGACATAACTATTCCGGGAGTACAATAACCACACTGACTCCCATTATGGATTACCATTGATTTTTGAACTGAGTGCAATTGCCTCTCCCCTTTCTCCTTAATGCTAAGATTTTCAACAGTTATTAGTTGTTTTCCATGAATCATTGGTAAGAATACCAAGCATGAATCAATGGCCTCGAAGGAAAGCTTGCCTTTCTCGTCAAGGCTAGCTAAAACAACCGTGCATGCACCACAATCGCCCTCGGCACAGCCTTCCTTAACTCCTTTATGATTATCGAACGATCTTAGGTAGTTTAGCACCGTTGTGCTTGGCTTTAGGTTACCAAATTCAATTCGATGTATCTTCCCATCCAGAATAAATTCAATGTGTTTTTTCACTATCACGAGTTAGTTTTTTTATTCCGTACGTCAGGGTCGATAGTTATACAATAACCCTATTCTGGTTCTTTGCTAAAAGTTTTTCCAGAACTCCTGCCGGATCGTTAAATCGATTTGTAAGCATCATAGCAGCAATGATATATGGCTTGTACCCAGCTTGAACGTATGTAGGAATGCGATACTGCTCAAAAACCTCCATGCTAACTTCACCCTGCTTGCAGGATATTTCACTTATATCAGCAGGTAGGCAGTGCATATACAAAGCCTTTTTATCTTTTGTGAGATTCATCTTTTCGCGGTTACACTCCCAATCTGTATGACGGGCATTATTGGTAAGGCACTCCTTTTCAAGATCCTTTAGTCCGTTAGTGTCTTGTGCCCGAAGCAAGTCAGTACGTCTTTCCATCACATGGAAAGGTGCCCAACTCTTGGGATAAACAATATCGGCGCCAGCAAATGCTTCCTCCATGGTGTTAACATGCTCAAACTTCCCACCAAATTGGGCTGCGTTCTTCCGGGCAACATCCATTACCTCAGGAATCAATCCATACCCCTCAGGATGTGCAAGTGATACCTCCATACCAAAGCGAGTCATTAGGTTGATTACTCCCTGTGGCACAGAGAGTGGCTTTCCGTAGCTGGGCGAATAGGCCCATGTCATGGCTATCTTCTTTCCGCGTAGGGCTTCAACCGATCCGTAGTGATTAATAAGATGCATTAAATCTGCCATTGATTGGGTTGGATGATCAACATCGCACTGCAAGTTAACAATACCGGGACGAACAGGTAATACTTTTTGCTTATGACCATCTTCTAATGCCTCACCAACCTCTTTCATATAAGTATGACCAGCACCAAGATACATATCGTCGCGAATACCAATAATCTCAGTGAGGAATGATATCATGTTGGCTGTTTCTCTTACCGTTTCGCCGTGTGCGATTTGCGATTTTCCCTCGTCCAAATCCTGAACCGTGAGTCCCAGAAGATTTGCTGCAGAAGCATACGAAAAACGAGTACGGGTTGAATTATCCCTAAATAGCGAAACGGCCAAACCCGAATCGAATACGCGGGTAGAGATATTATTGGCGCGCATCTGCTTAAGCACATCGGCAACAAGAAGAACCAAATCGAGTTCCTTGCGAGTTTTGTTCCAAGTAAGAAAAAAATCTTTTTGGTAAAGATTTGCGCCTGTGCTGCGAACCCTGTCGATAATGGTTTTGATGTGTTCCATTCTGATTAAAAGTATTTTATATAGTTATTATTAAATTATTTCAAAAATTTTCTGTCCTCAACTTCTTGTAAAATTTTCATTTGCTGAATAGCAATTCGATTTAACTTAATTAGCCTTTCTGGTTGTGAAATTTTTTCGTTAATAAATACAGAGTTTAAATTTTCCATATTCGAAAGGCAAATCAATTCGTTTATAGATGCATAGTCGCGAATATTACCTTTCAAACTGGGATTCGCAACTCTCCATTGTTTTGCTGTACAACCAAATAGTGCAACGTTTAATACATCTGCCTCATTGGCATAAATGATTGATGTTTGTGAAACGGTGAGTTCAACTGGTAAAAGATTTTGTTTGATGGCATCAGTATGTATATGATAGTTTATCTTGGCTAACTCGCGTTTTGCAGACCAACCTAACTGAAACTGTTCTTGCTCCTTTAATCGTTGAAACTCATTTATAAGGTATAGTTTAAAGGGAACGCTTATGGCAGAACCAAACTCAAATGCAATATCTTTATGTGCAAATGTTCCTCCGTACTTCCCTTTTTTAACAATTATTCCAATTGCGCTTGTCCTATCGATCCATTCAGAAACACTGAGCACAAAGCTTGGTAACCCTGCCTGAGATTTAAAGTGGTCGAATTCGACCACTTTAAATACGGGATTATTAATATGCTCCCAAGTTCCCAAAAACTCTAGAGTATAACGATTTCTTAGCCAATTCTTAATAATGTCGGCAGCACGACTTTTACTTACCTTGGCATTTGCCATATCGGTTAATGAGATGTAATCTTTCTCCTCAACCGAAATAACAGTGATCTGGTTATTATTTACATTAATCTTTGCCATAAGATAATTCTATATGCTCCAGATTTTAAGTATATATGGTCGCAGATTTTCTGCAATTCAATAATGCACTTGATAAATATATGAAACGTTAGCCAACAATCTTATGTGTAAATAAAGCATAAAATGCCGATGCAGCAACCAGATGATCAACAGGTGTTTTCTCATTGGGCGCATGGGCCATCACCTCGTTACCGGGTCCAAAACCTATAGTTGGAATCTTGTGTATGCCATTGGTTGCAATGCCGTTGGTGGAGAAGGTCCATTTATCAATTAGAGGTTCCTTTCCAAAAAGTTCTCTAAAAGTAGCTGCTCCAGTCTGCACAATGGGCGCCTTCTCGTCGATTTTCCATGTGGGATAATATTTTTCCATTCCATACTCCAACCCAGTAAATGCTTTACCATCGTAGTACAAAACGTTAACCTTAGCATCCGGATTATTTATGGCTTTTTTAACCTCTTCCACAGCGCTCTCCTTAGTTTCGCCCCAAGTTAAACGGCGATCTAGATGAAAACGTGCCGAATCGGCCACTGCGCATAAAGATGGGCTACCCGATACAAACTCTGAAATGGTAACACTTCCTTTGCCTAGGAACTCATCGGTATGCAACCTTTCATGTAGTTTTTCAATCTCCAATGCACCACGAGAGGCCATATAAATTGCGTTCTTTCCCCTTTCAGGTGCCGATCCGTGTGCAGAAATTCCCCGGAAGGATACGTGCATCTCCATTCGTCCGCGATGCCCACGATAGATATTTAGGTTTGTTGGTTCGGTACTAATTACAAAGTGAGGCTTTAATCCACTCTCCTCAATAATATATTTCCAACAAAGGCCGTCGCAATCCTCCTCCATAACGCTGGCTACAGCATAGTATGTGATATTCTTTGGCACACCAATCTCCTTAAGAATTCGTCCAGCCGTTATTGCCGCTGCAACTCCCCCTTTCTGATCGACTGTACCACGACCGTAAACAAAATCTTTATCGATTTCCCCAGAAAAAGGGTCGAAGTCCCAGTTGTCAATGTTTCCCACATCTACAGTATCAATGTGTCCGTCAACAGCAAGGATGGTAGAACCATTACCAATTTTTCCAAGCACATTTCCAAGTGGATCCATTGTAACCTCCTCGAATCCGGCTTCGTGCATTTGGCGCATTACTTCTTGCTGTACGTTCTTCTCTTCACTACTTAGCGATTTTATCTTTACAATTTTCGAAAGATTACTGGCTGTATAGTCTCTGTATTTTTTCGATAGTTCGTCGATTCTTTTTACAAGTTCTGTGTTGGTCATGTTAGTGAGTATTTATCGTTTGTTTTTAATGACCTTAAGTGATTTTACGGTGAAATTCAAAAAGGTTTAATGTGCAATTTAGTAAAATAATTAAAGATATTTAAGATGAGGTTATATGGATGTGTAAGCTTTAGGTGTAAATTGTTTGGACAACATTATAATAAATCTGCCATATTTTTCAGGAGTATTAATATTTAACAGAATATCAAGGTTTTCAATAGGTATTCTAATTCCCTTACCCACTGTAATTATAAATGCTGCATTTGACATTTTTCTGTTGAAGTTTGGAATAAATCCAGTTAAGAATATCATGTATTCTCTGTTTGTAAAGTTAGGGAATTGAATTTAATAACCTTTTTTAGTATTTTTGAATCTTTCCCACCAATCTAAAATATTCTATGACTGATAGATTTGTAGTCCTCCCTCTACCAATATTTTTCAAGACTGTCATGTCGCAACTTAAAGCTGGCCACTATTTTGGAGTTCAAGAAGAGTTGTTTTTTGTACCAACCGATAGTAAGTTTGAAACTATTCGGTTTGGTCAACCACTTGGCACTCCCATTGGCCCTGCGGCAGGACCTCATACACAATTATCGCAGAATATAGTGGGTGCATGGCTATGCGGTGCACGGTATATCGAACTTAAAACAGTTCAAACCCTCGACGAACTTGATGTATCCAAACCTTGTATTGATTTGCAGGATGAAGGGTATAACTGCGAGTGGTCACAAGAGCTGCTTATCCACCAATCGTTTGAGCAGTACCTCGATGCGTGGATAATGATTCACCTATTGGCAAAACACCTAAAGTGGGAAGGTGCAGCACAAAAAACCATTTTTAACATGAGCGTTGGGTACAACCTCGAGGGAATACTTAAACCTAATGTGCAGTGGTTCTTCAGTAAAATGAATAGTTGTGAGGATGAACTAAACGCAAAGATTGATGATTTAGCCAAAGATTACCCTTGGGTAAAGGATGTTAAAATACCAAATCAGATATCTAACAATATCACCCTAAGTACAATGCACGGATGCCCACCTGACGAGATTGAGAGAATTGGGATGTACCTTATTAGGGAAAGAGGACTGCATACCATCATCAAGCTAAACCCCACATTGCTGGGCTCAGAAAAGGTTAGGAGTATTCTAAATAAAACCATGGAATTTAAAACTCCAGTGCCTGATCAGGCATTTGAGCACGACCTAAAATACCCAGATGCATTAGGCATCATAAAAAATCTTCAGCAGGCAGCCAAAAACAAAGGGGTTTTCTTTGGGTTGAAGCTTACAAATACCCTAGAAAGCAACAATTTTAGAAACGTTTTTGCTGAAAATCAGAAACAGATGTACATGAGCGGAAAGGCTCTACACCCATTGGCCGTTAACCTTGCTGCTAAAATTCGTAGAGATTTTCCAAATATCGACATCTCATTCTCTGCCGGTGCCGATTGTTTCAATATTCATGAGTTACTAGCCTGTAATTTAAGTCCTGTAACCGTTTCGTCCGATCTTTTAAAGCCTGGTGGGTATGGTCGTCTTTCACAATACCTGATCAACTTGAAGGATAAAATGGCCGAAAAGGGTTTTGAAACCATTAAGGAGTTAATCTTCGAAAATCCCGAAAATAAATTAAGGGAATACAGTGATGACGTGCTTGAAAACCTAAGGTTTAAAAAGGCATTGCGTGAGCCAAACATCAAAACACTTCGTCCACTAAACTTCTACGACTGCATCCATGCACCATGCATGAGCACCTGCCCCGATAACCAAAATATCCCCAGCTACATGCACTATGTGGCAAAAGGCGAATGGCAAAAGGCCTTTGAGGTGATAATGCAAACAAATCCCTTCCCTTCTATTACTGGAACGGTGTGCGATCACGAGTGTCAAACCAAGTGCACCCGCATTCATTACGATGATGCCCTTGCCATTAGGGAGATTAAACGATATGTTGCAAGTTTTGAGCACAACGAGAGTTTTATTAAAGCCATACCTTACAGCGGATTGGAAGCAGCAGTAATTGGAGCAGGCCCTGCGGGCTTATCATGTGCATGGTATCTTCGTTTGGCTGGATTCCGTGTTACAGTTTACGAGGAAAGGGCGTCGGCTGGCGGAATGGTACAACAGGTCATCCCTTCGTTCCGACTCTCATCAAATGCCATTGAAAGTGATATCCAGAGAATTACAAGCTTAGGGGTAGATATTCATTATAATACTCCAGTTGACAAATTATTGTTTGAAAAGTTAAAAGCATCCGGCAATTATATTTTTGCTGCCATTGGTGCTGCAAATATTCGAAAACTTGATATTCCGGGTGAGGATGCAAGTGGTGTTGAGGATCCACTTGAGTTTTTAGCTGAGTTCAAGAACAATCCTACAAAACCTCTTGAAGCTAAGAATATTGTCATACTTGGTGGTGGCAACACCGCCATGGATGTGGCCAGAATAGCCCGAAAATTCGCAAAACCTAGCGCTAGAGTTAGTATTGTTTACCGTCGTACAATCAGCGATATGCCTGCAAGTGCAGAGGAGATTTTGGCTGCAATGCACGAGGGAATTGAGGTGAAGGAACTAATTGCACCAGTCGAAATTATTTCAAAAAATGGCAAAGCAGCAATTTTGAAATGCACCAGAATGCAGGTTGTTGGAACAGACGAAGGAGGAAGACAAAAGGTTAGCCCAATTGATGGTAGCCTTTTCGATATGGAATCTGATTTGATTATCCCTGCAGTGGGTCAGTTAATCATTTGGCCTTTTGCGGATAAAATTGCCATGATGGCCGATTCAAACGGATTCAGTACAAAACTGGATAAGGTTTATGTTGGTGGCGATGCTAAGGCAGGAGCGTCCAATATCATATCGGCCATTGCCGATGGTCGAAAGGCTGCTGAGGCTATCATAGCCAAGGCAGGAAAATCAATGCCTAGTAAACCAAACGAGATTCATGGTAAGGCACCGGTTAATGAACTCTTGGTTAAAAAAGGTAAACGTGTCAATAGCCTCATAAATCCACCATCAGTTGATGGTCAGCATAAAATCATCCAAAACCATGAGCAAGCCATGCAAGAGGCAGAGCGCTGCCTTCTTTGCGATGAGATTTGCAATATCTGCGTTAGCGTTTGCCCTAACTTTGCAAATCAGAGTTATAAAACCGAACCATTGATGTTTAAAACACAAACCGTTTTTGTGGATAAGGATGGGAACACTGTTCTAAAAGAGGGAACCCCCTTTGAAATAAAGCAGAAACATCAGATATATAGCATTGCCGATTTCTGCAATGAGTGTGGTAACTGTCGTACTTTTTGCCCAACCATGGGTGCACCCTATAAGGATAAGCCAAAAATTCATCTCAGCAATGAGAGTTGGGATGCAGCCAACGAAGGGTTTAGAATAGTTATGGTAGATAATAAAAAAGGTATTGAATACAAAGACAGAGAGCACAAACTTCATAGTGTCCTCCCAAGTGAAAACAACAACTATTGTTATTCATCAAATGGTGTTTCAGTAGAGTTTAATAGCCAAGACCTTGCTATTGGAAAAGTTAACGTATTAAGTAAGGGGGTTAAGCAAATTGAGATGTACACCGCTGCTCAGATGTATGTATTACTTAAAAATCTTCCTAATTACCTGCATTTTTAATAGTTACTAGTAATAATAAAATTAATGATATCATGAAAGTATCCTACTACATAAATAACCCCAGTAATAAGATTGTTGAAAACGACACTACTCGAATCCTTAAGAATAGTAGTGCGCTTGATTTCCATAAAACGCTAAAAGGATATGAGCCTACTCCACTGATTAGCCTTCCGGGTTTAGCAAAAAAGTATGGTATTGGAAGCATATACCTAAAAGATGAATCGAAGCGCTTTGGGTTAAATGCCTTTAAAAGCCTTGGAGCGGTATATGCTATTAGCAGAGTTTTAAAAGAAAATGCCAACATCCAAACATTTTGTACGGCCACCGATGGCAATCACGGAAGGGCAGTTGCATGGGGAGCAACATTATTTGGAAAAAAATCGGTTGTTTATGTTCCTTTCGACACCACCGAAAATAGGATGAAAGCCATTGAGAATGAGGGCGCTATTGTTGAGAAAATCAATGGGAACTACGATGATGCTTGCGCTCACGCAGAGAAAATGTGTGTTAAAAATGGCTGGCAACTGGTACAAGATATGGCTTGGGAGAACTACGAAAAAATACCCGCCGATATTGTTGCAGGGTATATGAGCCTTTTTGTTGAAATGGAGGATAGTATCAATAAACTACCCAAGGCTGAAGTTGATTTAGTTTTTGTTCAGGCTGGTGTAGGAAGTTTTGCGGCAGCTGCCGCATTCTACTACTTGAACCGATATGGTGCCAATAGGCCAAAAATGGTTATTGTAGAACCCAACGAGGCAGATGCTGTTTTTGCTTCGTTTAGCGAGGGGAAAATTACAACATCGAAAGGAAATGCTACTACTATTATGGCGGGTTTAAATTGCGGCACACCATCTTCTGGTGGATGGGATCTGTTAAAGAGTGGAACTGACGTTTCGCTTAAAATTGATGACGATTATGCCCGATTGGCAATGAGGGAACTATTCTTCCCCATTGAAGGAGACACAAGTATAATCTCAGGTGAGTCTGGTGTGGCTGGGTTCGCAGGGTTCACAGCAATTATTAAAGATGAAAAACTAAAAAACATAAGAGAGGTTCTTGGTATAAACAACAAAACCAAAGTCCTATTTATCAGTACGGAAGGAGATACAGACAGAAACGTATTCAACGAAATTGTAAGAGCCAAGTAACTCCTAAAAATATTTATTGCCATAAATACACCGCTATGATACAGCTTCAAATTAACGGGCAGTCAATTACCTACAATGGTGATCCCAAAAAGAACTTGCTTAAATTCTTACGGAACGAGATGCACCTTACTGCAGCCAAAGATGGCTGCTCGGGTCAGGCCACATGTGGAGCCTGTTTGGTTGAAATTGATGGCAAACCACGGTTGGCATGCAGCACTCCAATGGAGAAATTACAGGGTACACAAGTTGTCACCCTCGAAGGAATTCCTGAGAATATTCAAAAAATCATTGCTACAACGTTTGTAAATCGTGCAGCCGTTCAGTGCGGGTTTTGCACTCCGGGTTTTATCATGCGCACGCATATCCTTCTGAAGGAAAACCCAAACCCTACCATTGAAGAAATTCGACAAGCGATTAAAGGCCATCTTTGCCGATGTACCGGCTATAAGAAAATTGAAATTGCCATAGCCGATTCTGCACAGCAAATTAGCGGCATAAAACCTGCGGAACTATTAATGGATACTGGCCGTATTGGTGTTTCATCGCCAAAGTACCAAGCACTGGAAACCGCAATAGGTAAAAGAAAATTTATTAACGATATGCACCCCCAGGGGATGCTCTTTGGTGCGCTATGCTTTAGCGAACATCCAAGGGCTAAAGTAATAACTATTGATACAACCAAAGCCAGAACAATGCCCGGCGTTAAGGCTGTTTTCTTAGCAAAGGATATTCCGGGCGATAGGTTGATTGGGCTAATCTTTAAAGACTGGCCCATGATGATTGATGAGGGAGAAACAACCAATTATATTGGGGATGTGCTAGCTGGCGTTGTAGCCGAAACCGAAGAGCAGGCTAGAGAAGCCGTTGCATCCATTAAAGTTACTTACCAAGTTTTACAGCCCGTTACAGATACCGAGGAAGCAATTAAGGAGTCGTCTCCACGGGTGCATCCCAATAAATCTAATTTATTAGAAACTTGCGTATTGCAAAAGGGAAATCCCAAGGGAGAGTTGCAAAAAGCAGCTTTCAAAGTAAACGGAATATATACAACACAGCGCATTGAGCACGCTTTTTTGGAAACCGAGTCGGCCTTAGCTTTATGGGAAAATGAGGGTATTACACTTTATTCCGGGAGTCAAGGAATTTATGAAGATAGGGTTCAGGTTGCGCAAGTACTAAATCTTGCTGAGGATAAGGTTAGAGTAATTCTTGTGCCCAATGGCGGTGGGTTTGGCGGCAAGGAGGATTTGAGCGTTCAAGGGCATACTGCCCTTTTTGCCTATCACCTAAAGCAACCAGTAAAGGTTACGCTCACACGCGAGGAGTCGTTTCGCATGCACCCAAAGCGTCATCCTGTTAAAATCGATATTACCCTTGCCTGCGATAAGCATGGCAAACTAACCGCAATGAAAATGCGGGCTATTGGCGATACTGGAGCCTATGCTTCGGTGGGAACAAAGGTGATGGAACGTATTGCCGGTCATGCCACTGGTGGTTATTTCGTTCCAAATATCGATTTAAAAGCACTAACGGTATACACCAACAACATTCCCTGTGGCGCAATGCGCGGGTTTGGTGCCAATCAGGCTGCCTTTGCCCTAGAGAGTTGCGTTGATGATCTTTGCAAATTAGGTGGATTCGACCGTTGGCAATTCCGTTACGATAACGCTTTAGTAGAAGGACTTACTACTGCAACCAGCGATCCGGTTAAGGGGGTTGGCATTAGGGCTTGCCTTGAAAAACTGAAGGATAAGTTTTACGAGCATAAATACACTGGTATTGCTTGCGCCATAAAGAATAGCGGCGTTGGCAATGGTATGGTTGATTTTTCTGATGTAATAATTGATATTATTTCTGAGAATAAAGTAATTCTGCTACACGGCTGGACAGAGATGGGACAAGGTGTTCACACAATTGCTGCACAAGCGCTTTGCGAGGAAACAGGAATTGACCCAAAAATTGTTGAAGTTATTGTTGATACCAAGGCAGGAATAAAAACAGGAATGACAACCTCGTCGAGAGGTACTGTCCTGCTGGGAAACGCAATTATTGATGCCTGCAAAACCTTAAAGATAGATTTGAAAAACAACTCTTTAAAAAATCTGTCGGGCAAGCAATACCGTGGACGCTGGGAATGCACATGGACTACAAAGCCTGGTGAGAGTAAGGGCGATGCACCAACTCACTACTCCTACGGATATGCTGCACAATTGGTGATTCTTGATGATAGCGGGAAGATTGATAAGGTTTATGCCGCTCACGATGCAGGGAAAATTTTTAACCCAAAACTTTTTGAGGGGCAAATTGAGGGTGCTGTTCACATGGGATTGGGCTACGCTTTATCAGAGGAGTTCCCCATGGAGAATGGTCAGATTGTAAATAAGAAACTGAAAGATCTTAAGATTCTGCGAGCTCACCAAACACCTCAAATTGTGGTTATTGGCGTTGAAGTGCCCGACCCGATTGGTCCATATGGAGCAAAAGGCTTAGGCGAGATTGGCCTTGTTCCTACTGCTCCAGCAGTTGCCAATGCATTCTGCATGTACGATGGGATTAGAAGGTATAGTTTGCCATTGGAAGGGGTGAAATGATATTCTTGCTACACCACAAAAGACACAGAGAAAGTCTTTGTGAACCTCCGTACTTCTC
>DHQB01000025.1 GCA_002410065.1 Bacteroidales bacterium UBA5349
GTTTTAATTGGGGCTAATATAAAACCTAACATGTGAATATTGTAATTCTTATTCAGAATTGTGTAACACATTCGGCTAAAAAGTGCTGAAATTTGTACCATTATAATGTTTAACAATAAAATTGACAAAATAAAAAAGACTGTAGCTATTATTCTCATTGCAATTGGATTAGCGATGATTGCATACTCTGGATTTAACTATGTGACTAAAAAAAGGTGGTTGACTTGGGCCCCATTGAAATAAATGCTGAAAAAAATCACACCGTTAAATGGCCTCCTTATGTTGGAGTAATACTAATTGTAGGAGGAATTGCTGTAATTGCACTCGATAAAAAGACTCGTATTTAACAACTGAAAAAACTGTTTTAACTGCTTCTAAGTGAGTTTTATGTAACTACTCATTAGAATTGTGTAACATGCAGAAGCCATAGGTGATTTATCTTTGTATTATTATTAAAAACAATTAAAACCAAAAATTATGAATTCAGGAAAAGTTGTATTAGGCGTACTGGCTGGAATAGCCGTTGGTGCATTGGTAAAGGTAAATATTTTGTAAATTGTAAAAAAAATGCTCGGTTAATTGAGGTTAAAACAACGTCCATAAATTGCAAATGTAAATGTGGCTCAGAAAGATTATTCTATTTGTTATAATTTTTATCTCCGTTTGCAGTCGAACTTATGCACAGGAAGTTAAAACCCCTAAAGATTCAACCCTACTTTATAAAAAAATTGAAATCTACACCGACCAGAATAAGTATACAAAATTTTTGTACGACTTATTATTCACACCAGTTACACCTGATTTGCCGCAAAAAAAGAAAAAGAAAAGTAAAACACAAAAGCCATATTCCGCATTTGAAGGGAAAATCATCAGGAATATTAATATCGTAACACTTGACCCTTTCAAAAATTCAGTTACCGATACCACTACCCGATCGCAGAATTTCATAATAAGAACAGGAAATAGTGCTCATGTAAAAACACGAGTTAAAACTATTCGCAACCTGCTGCTAATTCGTAAAAATCAACCATTCGATGCGTTAAGATTAAAAGAATCTGAGCGGTTAGTGCGCAGCATGGGCTATATAAGCGATGTAAAATTTTATGCTGAGGTAGTACCGGAAAGTCCTGATTCTGTTGATATATATATTCGTGAACTAGACAAATGGAGTATTATTCCGGATGGGTCAATTTCCTCTACTCGTTTCACTTTTGACCTTAGAGATAATAATTTTCTGGGGCTAGGCCATGAATTCCAGAATAACCTTGTTTGGAATCATTCAACCGACAACTATGCATACAATACAAAATACTTCGTCCCTAATTTCCGCAACACATACATTAATTCAACATTGCAATACGGCTCCGATGAGAACAATAATTTCATTAAAAGTGTAGCCATTGATAGACCGTTTTTTTCATCCTTTGCGAAATGGGCCGCTGGCATAAGTTTCTCGCAATACCTTCATAACGAATCAATCTTGCAAGTTAACGATATGCACTTTAAATATAACCAGCAAGATTTTTGGGTTGGAAATGCATTCAATGTTTTCAAAGGAAATACAGAATTTAAGCGCACAACCAATTTTATTTCAAGTGTGCGTTTTATCCGAACTCGTTTTCTCGAAAAACCGCTTGAAACAGTTGATACTCTTCAGTTTTATACCGATGAAAACTTTTATCTTACAAGTTTGGGTATCTCATCGCGGTTATATGAGCAGGATAAATACATTTTCAAATTTGGGATAACAGAAGATGTTCCCATTGGAAAAGTTGTTAGTTTAACTGGGGGATATCAGAAAAAAAACGATATTTCTCGTGCTTATATAGGAGGACAATTTTCTTCAGGAAAATATTATTCGTGGGGATATCTAAGTTCTAACTTGGAATATGGCACATTCCTGCGTGCATCAAAAGCCGAACAGGGTGTTTTTAAAGTTGGTATAAATTATTTTACTAAACTGATTGAAATAGGACAATGGAAATTTAGACAATTTGTAAAACCTCAACTAACCATTGGCATAAACCGCAATAATTTTGATACTTTAACAATTAATAACAAATATGGTCTGAGAGGCTTTAACAGTCAAATACTATCCGGTTATAGCCGGCTGCTATTTACATCGCAAACACAGCTATACGCCCCTAGGAGTTTTTTTGGATTCCATTTTGGTCCCTATTTAACCCTTTCGATGGGCATGCTTGGCGATAAAGAAAATGGATTCCAATCCAGTAAAATATATTCGCAAATTGGTCTGGGAATTATAATCAAAAACAATAATCTGGTGATTAACACTTTTCAATTCTCACTGTCTTTCTATCCAACAATTCCGGGCACGGGAAATAATGTATTTAAATTAAACTCTTTTCAAACTACCGATTTTGGCTTCCGCGATTTTGAAATTGGAAAACCTGCAACTGTAGTTTACCAGTAAAAAGAATATACAACCAATGAATAGGTAAATAAAAGAAATTTAAAAGGGCTATCTTCAAAAGACAGCCCTATTAAGGTTCTTGATGATATTATGCTATAACCTATACCCTAATGAAATACCGAATCCAGTATTTTTAAATGTTGCATCATTTTCGGGGTTTTCTTTAGGTCTAATATTTAGCATACCAAGTTGAGCATTAAGCCGGATAAAAAGTCCGCCAGCCATTTCATATCCAAATAGAATGTTTCCTCCTGCATCAAATGGCTTAAAATAATTTCCGGTCAACGATTCAGCCAAATCCAATTCATTTTTGAATTTAATTTTCGATTCAGTTGTTATAGAACCAACTTTAAGAGTATGATTACCCCCTATCCCATAAGCAACATACGGCCCAAATCCTAACATAATATAACCAGTACCAACTTGTGCTTTATATAATATATTAAGGGGTAATTCAATATATGAAATTTTGTATGTGTTTTTTGTGGTTACACCTAGAATAGTAAATTCGTTTTTTGCTCCCTTGGTGCTAAACATTAGCCCAGGCTGAAAATAAAACTGAGGAGCAATCGGGACCTGAACATTAATACCAGCATGGTAACCTATAATCATATCATTTTTAAGATCATTCCCGCTTATATTTTTTCCATTTAGGTTTTGCATATTAACTCCACCGAGAATAGCAAAAGAAGTTTTTGAATCATTATCGTTCTGTGCAAAAGCTAGAGTTGATGAAAGGATAATCATCAGTGTAATTGAAATGAATTTTGTTTTCATGTTTTTTTGTTTTTATTATTTAAATTTAAGGAAATTTGGTTAGCTGTCAATATTTTACAGCTTTAATTTTCATGTTTTCAGAATATCGACCACATTTCTAACACTTCCATAAAAACTTTGTTCATTAATGTTCGGCACTTACAGGATGGAAATTTTTTATTCGCAAATCCAGATTCAGGGAATAGTTATCAAATTCACTCATGTTTGCATAATCAACCTTATCTTCATTTTTTTTAATAACAGATACAGTACCGCACTGTTTATGCAGCTCCAATAGAAGGATATATAACCACAAAAGAAGAAGCGAAGGCAGTTTGGAGTCCTGTAAGATGGTCACGAAATAATGGTGGCAAAGCTTGGCAACGCCGGGGTGAGAACCAGAAGGGCGGGAACCCATATCAATAGCATTTTTTATAACACCGGGTGCCGAGCGGTTATATTCAGGCGTCAGAAAGAGAAGTCCATCTGCAGCGATGATTTGCTCGCACCATCTTGCTGGGTTTAAATCGGGAGTGGATTAAAGGCAAGAACTCCATACATATTTAAAGCGTTATAAAAATAGATTTTCTTTCAATATTCTGAAGATTTCTTGTTTTATGTCCTTTGCCTTGCGTATCCTCCAATAACAAGATGTCGCCTCCTTTGAAAGCCCTTTTTTCACCCAATGAGGTTTCAATTTCAATTTCTCCATCCAATAATATGATATATTGCTTTTGTGGTGCATTATGGAAATCGTAATCATATCTGGACTTTACCTTTCTAAAGATGAGTTCTTTAACGGGGATTTTATCAGAGAGAAAACCAATTTCACCATCATTCTTTAGCGGTATTTCAATATCCTCAAAGTTACTTTCTCCGTTTTTATCGCTATATACTTTGGTAATTTTAATCATGGTTATTGTTTAAGTTTCTAATGCATACCTGTTCCATTTAGCTAATGTTGCGTTCACGTATGTAATGTAGCATAGGTGTATTTCCCCTTTTTGTAAGATAGTGCAGGCCATTGATTCCTCATTTTATTTTCTTATTAAATTATTTAAAAATCAATCGGTTTGCTTCTTCTATCTCATCTGGAGAGATGCTATGTGGTCTACCCTCAAGCACCTGTAGATCCACCTTTGCATTCATTTTCTCCAGGATGCTGACACTATCATTTACGCGGTCTATGGGTACATGCACATCTGGATTTCCAGTACCAATAAATATGGGTGTCCCGTTAAAGTTGCCGGAATAATTCTCCCGATATATTTTGTCACCAATAAGCCCACCGGTAAATGCCACAACGCCTCCAAATTTCTGCGCATAACGCGTAGCAAACTCCAAGGCCAGGCAAGCTCCTTGGGAAAATCCCAGAAAGTAAGTCTTTTCGGCAGTGATACCCTGTTTCGCTACTTCATCTATCACTTCTTTCAGTAAATCAAGAGCCGAAGAAAGCCAAGGTTCATTTACCTCAGGTTTAGCCATAAACGAATAGGGATACCAAGTGTGATTAGTAGCCTCAGGGGCAAGTAAGGCGTATTCAGCCACATTGAGATGTGAAGCAAGTCCTAGAATATCTCGGGCATTCGCTCCACGACCATGTATCATAATTAACACCTTTTCGGCTTCTTTTAAAGATTTGCCTGCCCTTTGTATATTCTTCTTGTGCATATTGCTTGTCATTACATTTGAAGTTCTGGTAGCCCTTTTTCAATCTTATCCCGCATCTGTTTATATTGATCGGGTAATTGTAGCGAACTTCCCAGGTTTTCTACCGTCTCATCCGTTGCGAATCCGGGATTGTCCGTCGCAATTTCAAATAGTACGCCGCCCGGCTCACGGAAATAGAGTGAAAAGAAATAGTCCCGGTTTATTTTCTCGGTGATTTGAAGATCTCTTGCTACAATTTTTTCTCTAATCGTCATCATTGCCTCTTCATCTTTTACCCGAAATGCCACATGATGATTAGTACCCACAGAATTTATGCCTCTTCGGGCTTGTGGCATTTCCAACAGATCTACTATCGCCGCATTTTCTACAGTATCGGTTTGATAGCGATATAAGTTGTCCTCCTGTGCTACCTGTTTGTAACCGAACACTTCGGTTAAGATCGCAGCAGTGGCTTTGATGCTATTCAGGGTTAATGTAACCGTGTGAAATCCTTTGATCGCAACATCGGCTTTTATTTCAGCGGTCTCAAAACCTTTTCGCTCATCTTTTTGTTTCGCTTCGATCAAACTTAGCCGCAATCCGTCAGTATCCTGAAAAACAATGTGTTTTTCTTCGAAACTTTCACTCATATCGTAAGGAATATTGAGTTTTTCGAAACGAGCTTTCCAAAACTTCATGCTCCCTTTTGGTATGGAATAGCCTATTCCTGTGGCCATACCTGCACCGGTCTTTCCTTGGCTGATATTTGCCCAGGGGAAAAAGGTGAGGATGGTTCCCGGAGTGCCTACCTCGTCTCCAAAGTAGAAATGATAGGTCTGGGGATCGTCAAAATTAACGGTTTTTTTGACCAGGCGAAACCCGAGAGTTTTGGTGTAAAAGTTGTAATTGCGCTGAGCATCGCCCGCAATGGCCGTGATGTGATGTAGTCCTAATATTTTGTTCATAATCTTTAAGTTTCATTTACAAATTGAATAACAGCGTTAACTTTAATCTCGTTAGCCACCATAACACCTTCAGTTTCCAAGGCCACTTACCAATTAAGAACAAAGTTTTTTCGGTTTAGTTTAACATTAAACTAAACCCATGCTTTTTCATGGCCGTAAGGATATTTCATAAAACCCTCAAATTCTGTGTCTACCGTAATTTAGTTGGCGATCCCTTCAATTGTAAAGTCACCCACCAGCTGAGATTCATCATCATCTACTTTTTTAATCGAAGTACTCACTTCCGAAATTAAATGATGCCAGTTTGTACTAGGAATGGGTATCGAGAGAAGATTTGATTGAAATGATTTCCGTCAAATTAGGTAAGCAAAGAAAGAATTGATGGCTTTAATTGAATGACTTGATTATCCTGTCATAACCCCCTAATTCTCTGGGCAAAAACTAAATGTGTTTGAATGTGCGGTTGGTTTTCTACAATGAGGCACAACTAATCGGCAAGTTCTACATTTATATAAAAGCACAAAGTATCATCTCCAATAAGACTATTCAAATAATCAAAAGCTAAACTTTATTTTATAAATTGATTGATTGTTGCTAGCAGTTCGTCACGAACAATTGGCTTTGTATGGTAAACAGTAAAACCAACATCCAAGTACTGCTCCTTATCGCCAGACATGGCGTAGGCCGTTAGGGCAATAATTGGTATTCTCTTGTTAATGCTTCTAATTATTTTGGTTGCTTCAACACCATCGAGATTTGGCATTTTAACATCCATTAGGATGATATCAATATCCTGATTCAGGTTAAAATGCTCAACAGCAACTGCCCCATCCTCAGCCTTTATTATCGTTGCACCTGTCTCATTTAGTATTTCAGTAATGTAAAATATATTAGTAGGTTCATCCTCTGCAACTAAAACTGTTATACCCCTAAAATCATACAGTATCTCGCGTTTTACAATACGATTTAAGTTAATGGCAATGGGCTTATACTGAATAGTAAAGAAAAAACGCGAACCTTTGCCAATCTCCGATTCTACACCAATAGATCCCCCAAGCAGTTCAGCAAATGCTTTACATATTGATAATCCTAGGCCCGTACCTCCAAAGTTCTTTTTGGGTTTAGCCTCTGCCTGCCTAAAGCGCTCAAATATCAACTTTTGATCTCTTTTATCAATACCAATGCCTGTATCTAAAACTGAAAACTCTATAAAATCATTGATAACTGAATACGAAACCTCAACCAGGCCGTTATCAGTAAATTTAACTGCATTGCTCACTAGGTTGGAAAGAATCTGGTTTAGTTTAGCCTCATCAGATATAATAACGCATTCATTATCGTCTAAACTAGGCTTTATTTCCAACCGATTACCCTTATTCTTAGCATTGTAATGAAAAAGGCCCTGAATATTTCTAAGTAGCTTATTAATGTTCAATTCGCTTTCGTAGGTGTCAACCTGCCCCGTTTCAATTTTGGAGATATCGAGCACATCGTTAATTACATTGAGCAACTGTCCACACGATGCGTTTAGCACTCCAGTGTAAAGAGCCTGCTTTTTCTTTGTAAGGTTGGGCCTAAGTAATATTTCGGAGAAACCAATGATGGCATTCATGGGCGTACGTATCTCGTGGCTCATATTGGCCAAAAAGGCTGATTTTAGCCTATCACTCTCCTCTGCTTTTTCCCTCGCCTCCTTTAGGTCTGTATTGATATGCTGAATATGAACATTCGATTCGATAAGTTCTTCGTTAAGGGATTGGTACTCTTCGTTCTGCTCTTTTAGCCGCTGCTCGCTATCGCGTAAGCGATTGTTTATATCGAGCAGTTCTTCGTTTAGAGCATGATACTCATCATTCTGCTCTTTTAACTTTTGCTGATTCTGGTTAAGGGTTTGTTCCCAAAGTTTCCGTTCCGATATATCAATGTGGATTCCATACATTTTAAGCGGTTTTCCATCACTTGTCCAATGAAACACCTTACCCCTATCCTGAATCCATACCCAATGCCCATCCTTATGCTTCAACCTAAACTCACACTCGAAAAATTCCGTTTCTTTTTCGAAGTGCTTTTGAATTAAGATTTTTACGTATTCGCTATCATCAGGGTGCATTAGGCCTTTCCATGTTTCAACAGTTGTTGGCGTTAGTTCCTCAATGGAGTAGCCCAGCATACTTGCCCATCTCTCGTTATAAATATTTTCCCCCGTTTGCACTTCCCACTCCCATGTTCCAACATTTGTTCCCTCAATAATATTCTCCAACCTGTATCGCTCCTCAAGGAGTCTTTGTTCTGCTTCGTATCTTTCAGTAATATCCTGTACATTAACAATTCTATACCAAGGCTCACCTTCCTCTGTAGTAACAGCCGTAATGCTGAGGCTAACAGGGAATCGGGTTCCATCCTTTTTTTTATGCCACGACTCGAATACATGAAAACCTTTCTCATACCCCTTCCTAACCTCATCCGCAATCCGATTTTTCTCATCTTCAGCAAACACAAATTCAACGGGTTTACCTTCTAATTCATCAATAGTATATCCATACATATGAGCAAAGGCTGGGTTCATTGTGTTAAAAGAAAGCTGAGTGCCTGTGCCTAAAACAATTCCTACCCGTGTTGATCGAAATATTAGTTCCCATCGCTTAAGCTGATCTTCAGATTTCTTCCGTTCATCAACATCGAATAGAGAACCAACATAGCCCAATAAATTTCCATACTCATCGGTTTCGGATTCCAATTGCCCAAGCAACCAGTAAGGCATTTCGCTACCATGATTAACCCGAAACTCTAGATTAAAAGGAATACCCTTACCGATAAGGTTCTTTAAGTTATTTTCAACTTTATTTAAATCCGTGGGATATACCATACTTGCATAATGCTTTCCAACAATTTGATGTTTGGGAAGGCCTACGATAGTGCACCACCTATCGTTTACAAAGGTAATATTACCGTTAGTATCAGTTTTACATATACCAACCGGAGATGATAAAGCTAAAGAACGAAAAAGCGACTCACTAGCACGTAAGGCGCTTACTATATTGGTTTTAATTTCTTGATCATATAATATTTTTCCGACAAGAATGGTGGCCAAAGGGTAAAATAAAATAATAGCATAACCAACATTACGAAGAACAGCAATAGCGGAGTTAAGTGGTAAAGTAAAAGCCAACAAGAGCATTACTGTGTGTACAAAAAAACCAAATCCAAAAAAGAAAAGCATTGAAAAGCGCTTATTCCGTTGCTTTCTTCGGTAATGGTAAATTATACCTATTACTGCTGATGCTACACTAACTGAAACGCCCATTATAGTGCCAATACCACCCTGAAAAATACGGAGCGCAATTGCCATCATAGCAGAAACGATAGCTGCAATGGGGCCAAAAAACAACCCAGAAAGGCTAATTGCCACTGAACGACCATCAAAAATCAATCCCTCTTTAAAAACTAAAGGATTCATCATTCCAAGCATTGCAACTACTCCAAACAATAAACCCTGAAGCAATGCCCCTTTTTGCGTAGTACTAGTCCAACGTTTATTGATAAAACCAGAAACTATGCTTAGCGCAACAAGAGTGGATAGGTTATAAATTAAATCGATAATAAACATTAGCCTTATAGTATTGGTACTTTATCTATAAATGGATGCATACTCAGCTACTAAAATTACGTAAAAAGTTGCCAAACATCGCCCAAGTTTAAGCGTTATTAAAAATGATTTATCTCACCAAGCCTCTATAAGCAAGGGATTGCAGGCAAATAAACTATTCTTCTGATAAGTGGAAGGGGTAAATAAAAAACCCGAATGAAGATTGCTCTATTCAGGGAACTGCATTGCTGACACTTTCGTGCTAATCTGCAAATTGAAAAATTACTGTTTGCTTTAAATCTGAATGGAGGCTATTGGCAACAGGGCACTCCTTAGTAGCCAGTTCAAGCAATTTACGTTCTTTGGCAGAGTAGTTATTGTGTGGAAATGTAAGGTTAACTATTACCTCAACAACCCTTCGGGGGTTAGTCCCCATAACCTTTGTAATTGCAACCTTAGTACCATCTATATTAAAACCGTAGGTTTGGGCAGATATTCCCATGATGGTTAACATACATGCACCTAGCGATGTTGCAAGTAAATCGGTTGGTGAGAAGAACTCGCCTTTTCCTTGGTTATCGGGCGGTGCATCGGTGGTTAACTTATTACCCGATAGGGTATGAACTGATTCAGTTCGAAGTTCGCCAAGGTAAACTATCTGTGATGTTGTCATAAAATTTATCTTTTTATTAATACCGATACAAAAATAAGCAACTTTTAAAATGGCAATAAAAAAAGGGAGTCGAAACTCCCTTTTTTATCATATAATTATTGAAAATTACATTACTAAACCAAGGTCGCACATTGCATTGGCAACTTTCATAAAACCTGCAATATTGGCACCATTAACGTAGTTGATGTAACCATCTTTACCTGTACCATGGGTAACGCAAGCTGTATGGATATTCTCCATAATCTGCTTAAGTTTAGCGTCAACCTCTTCGCGAGTCCAAGCTAATTTTTGGCTATTTTGAGTCATCTCAAGGCCAGAAGTAGCAACACCACCAGCGTTAACTGCTTTACCAGGAGCAAAATTGATCTTTTTCTTAATAAAAGCTTCAATAGCCTCTGGAGTACAACCCATATTAGAAACTTCGGCTACGGTAGTAACACCATTCTTAATAAGAGTGGCAGCATCGTCACCATTAAGCTCGTTTTGGATAGCACAAGGCATTGCAATATCAACCTTTACTTCCCAAGGTTTTTTACCAGCTACAAATTTAGAACCAGGGAATTTCTTAGCATAAGGAGCTACGATATCTTGGTTAGAATTACGTAATTCTAACATGTAATCAATTTTCTCTCCGCTAACACCAGCCTCATCAATGATGTATCCATCAGGGCCAGAAATAGCAATAACTTTACCACCTAGTTCGGTAGCTTTTAGTACTGCACCCCAAGCCACATTACCGAAACCAGATACAGCAATAGTTTTGCCTTTAATGCTATCTTTTTTAGCTTTAAGCATGTGGTCTAGGAAATAAACAGCACCAAAACCAGTAGCCTCAGGACGAACTAAAGATCCACCCCAGTTTAAACCTTTTCCGGTGAAAACACCAGTGTGATTGCCAGCAAGTTTTTTATACATTCCGTACATGTAACCAACCTCACGTGCACCAACACCTATATCACCAGCAGGAACGTCAGTTTCAGCACCAATATGTTTCCAAAGCTCAAGCATAAATGCTTGGCAGAAACGCATAATTTCATTGTCGCTACGTCCTTTTGCATTGAAGTCGGAACCACCTTTACCACCACCCATAGGTAGAGTAGTTAAAGCGTTTTTGAAAGTTTGCTCAAATCCCAGAAATTTAAGAGATGACAGGGTTACACTTGGGTGGAAACGGATACCGCCTTTGTATGGCCCAATAGCACCGTTAAACTGCACACGGTAACCAATATTCACATGAATATTACCCTCGTCGTCTGCCCAAGGCACCTTAAAAATAAAAACGCGATCGGGCTCAACAATTCGCTCCATAATTTTATGAGCTTCGAATTTTGGGTTCTTGTTGTAAACTTCTTGAACAGATTCTACAACCTCGTGAACTGCTTGTAAAAATTCTTTTTCACCAGGGTGCCTCTTTTCAAGATCGGCCATAATTTTTTTTGCATCCATTTCTGTAACAATTTAAGTGATTATATTAAGGTAAAATCAGTATTACCAGCATGGGTTTTCACCCATTTGTAAACAGCTGTAAATTTCAGCTTAATAAACGAATTATCAAAGGAAATGTATTGTATAAATATATGATGTTAAACAGTTTTGCTCCCAATTCTATCCTGATCGGAGGGATTCTCAATGTCCTTTCCCTTTCCGGGCATGAATACAACTCCCTTGTTATTTTTCCCATCAATATGGATAAGTATTGGGTTGTTGAAGTGTACACACCTAACATGTTCTGTTTCTATTATAGCAGATTGTTTCTCAAGAAAATCTAGATTAAAAACTCCATCGTTGATAAAGGGATTAATGGTGAGATAGCCCACCCTAAACGATGTGAGGTTTTGAAAAAAATGGGTTCCGTGGCTAGGATCTACTCTAAAATTATCCAATCCTGACTCGACAATTACTCTAGCCTCGGAGATTTGCGACCATCTTATGGGAATTCCAAGCCATGGGTCGCTACTCCCCCATCTGCCTGGCCCTACCAAAACATAGTTACGTTTATTCTCCATAAAATACGTATTAACCTCCTCCAACTCAATGGCTATATTTTTGGTATGCGCTGGGTTAAAACTACTGGGTACAACATAAACAAAATCTTGTATGCTATTAATCTGTCCATGACCCAAGGCCGATTCGGATAGAATTAAGACATCATTTTTATCCACCTTATCCCAAGGAAAGAAATCAGTTTGCTCATTTTCTACTATTGGTCTAATCTGCAAGAAATTGAAAACAGCAGGCATGCCCTCAGGCACATTAAGATTAGCGGCAAACTCAATTTCAACAGGACTGTTCATCTCTTTTTGGCCTATCTCAAGCAAATCTCTTAAAATTTGAGCCAATGGGAATGTATTGTACTTAAGGATATTGGCAAAACTCACCAATTTTTGTCCCTCACCGTTCACACCATCATTTATTGTTTGATCTTGAAAATTGAAGGTTGATACTACTTGTTCAAACTCCGGAATTCCTTGGGCTTCAGAAATATCGAAACGTTTAATGTTTACCCCATCGTTTGTTGAGGGTATAAAACTCTTGGGATCCATATCAAGCGCATAGAAAAACTTTTGCGTTTGCTTAAGGGCCATATCGGGTTGCGAGAGCTGTAAAATTTTCTTTGGAAACTGAGGCGAGAAACGTAACGAAACGTCTCCTTCTGCAATTAGTTTGCCCAAACCAAAGCCCACTGTTGCAATTCCATGTTCGGGCTTTTCAGAGCCAATGGGATAAAAATTAATGGAACGAGCGACCCCCGAAAGCGTGGGCAAAAAAATATTTTCATGCTGATTTCCACATACCTCTTGAAGAATTATGCCCATCTTCTCCTCGTCAATTACATTGCTTGTTGCAGCCATATATGCTTTGCTTGCCCTAAAATAAACCGAAGCATAAACGCTTTTTATGGCCTGCTGAAGCATGGTAAGCATTAACTCCTTGTCGTTAACATTAGGCACCATATACGTTGAGTAAATCCCAGTAAATGGCTGATAATTTGAATCCTCCAGTTTGCTCGACGATCGAACTGCAATAGGACGCTTCATTACATCAACCATCACTTCCAAATCATCAATTAAACTTTGTGGCAAGGTTGCGCTAATAAAATGGTTGAGAATCTCCTCATCGGGAATATCGGAAGTCCCAACTTTGAAAAGGTTATTTGATTCGATAAACTCATCGTAAAACTCGGTGCTAATTACCACCGTTCGGGGTATGGCTACAACAACATTGGGATACTTATTATTGATATGATTATCCTTAATCAAAGAATTGATAAAGGCTAAGCCCCTAGCCTTACCACCAATAGAACCGTTACCGATACGCGAAAAAAACTTATACTCATCAAATCGTTTACGGTCAAACATGGCAATTACACCTCTGTTCTTACTCATCCTATAGGCCGATATGGCCTGATAAAGAAATCGTCGGGCATCGTCGAGACTCCCAAAATCGCGGATTGAGAGGGGCTTAAAAAGTTGCCCAATTACAAAAAGCGCCCTTGCGTTAAGCCATTTTGAGAGGTGATCACGCTCAGAGTGATACATTAAAGAATCGTCGGGAACATCAAGGATTAGTTTTTGCAAAGCCGATAAATCCTCTGCCCTAAAAATCTCCTGATTCGTTTTTGGATCATAAAAAACAAAATCGCCGAAGCCAAAATTACCAATTACGTAATCGCGTAAATCTAAATTATAGGTTTGTGAATACTTATGGAGAAAACCTGCCCCCATCTGTTTTGCATAAGCGCTGTTGTCCTGATTAGAACTTTGAAGCAGAAAAGGTAGATTTGGATCATCCTTTCTAATCTCCTCACATAGCTTAAGTCCCAACTTTGTCTCCTGATCGCGATGTTGATTCACCTTAAAACTCACATCGGAAATTACACCCAGCACGTTAGGCTTGAACCTTTGGTATAGTTCTATGGCTTCATGGTACGACTTTGCCAAAAGGATTTTAGGTCGACCCCGCATCCTCAGCACTCGTTTATGCTCGTTAAGGGCCTCCTGCATAAAACTTCGGGCTTGCCGCATTACCGTTTTATACAATATCGGGAGTATGGTTGAGTAGTTCCTAACCGAATCCTCAACCACTATAATCGACTGAACACCTACCTCAAGGATATCGTGGTCGGCATTCATCCTATCCTCAATGAGCTTAATAACAGCCAAGAGTAAATCGGCATTCCCCAGCCAACTGAAAATATAATCAACTCCGGTTAAATCTTCCTTCTCCAGTCGAGCAGAGACCTCGCGAGAAAAATGTGTGAGAAGAACCAGTGGAGTGTCAGGGAGTCTTTTCTTAATCTGTTTTGCCAAATCGAAGGTGTCCACATCACCCACATTAAGCATGGAGATAATGAGTTCTATCTGCTCACCGCTCTGAATAACCTCAAGAGCCTCTCGCGCAGAGTGCACCTGAATAAAGCTTGGCGGA
The DNA here is from genome assembly GCA_002410065.1 of Bacteroidales bacterium UBA5349. Taxonomy (GTDB): domain Bacteria; phylum Bacteroidota; class Bacteroidia; order Bacteroidales; family Tenuifilaceae; genus Perlabentimonas. The sequence continues at coordinate 14,493 of DHQB01000025.1, forward strand.
TAGCGTAAGCTAAGAGAAACGTACTCGTTAAAAATTTGCTCGTCGATACGCCCGTCCTCCTCAAGCATAAAAGCATCGTAGTGGCTACAGATGAGTAGCACTCTGTAAATGCGTTTCTGCATAAGCTTATCAAAAGCTGTTTCAGAAAAATCGAGGGCAAAAGCGCTATTATAATCGGGATAGTTCAGCATAATACGGCACAGATTGCATGAGCTAACTATTGTATTCCGTAGCAAAGCAGTAGCGAGTTACCTGAACTTGGAGCTATCTGCTGTTACACACCATTTTTATGGTAAAAACAATTCAGATGTACGTTGATAATCGGTGTAGATTTATATAGATAATCGCGGCCAAATCTATTTCTCTCTTCCAAAATTGGCTAAGATTATATGCGTTCTGTTTTAATGAAAATTAACAGCCTCAAAAACTGCTAATAGTCCTGTTTTGTTGGAGTTTAAAGATAAAGTATCTCCATCAATTGTGTAGTTGTCCGTCAGCTCAAAAACTTTTATAAAAGCGCTTTCATCAACATCAACATCTGGGCATGCCATCATTGTCATCGCCATGTTTTCATTAAATGTTATATTCCCCTCCACTAACTCGTAACTTCCATTAAAATGATTGCAGCCGGCAAAGCCTGAAATTGTACTGTCACTTTTAAGAATAAAATATTGTTCTCTTTCTTGGTTTTCGGCCATTTCCACCTTTTGTCCATCGAGCATTTTGAGTTTCCAATATTTGTTTACAATCTCATTATCACTCATTTTTAAGAATGTGGCCAAGGGATCTCCATGGCCAATGCTGAGCACTAAATTGTTATCAACAACAGTAAAATTGTTAACCGAATTTAACATCTGTAAAATCTCAGTTTCTAATTCCATTTCATGGCAAGCCATCCGGGTAGTGGCTAGTTGCGTAAAATGGATTTGGCTACCATTTTCCACCGTAAAGGTTCCTGTTATTCTGTTACACCCCACAAAACCACCTATTTTGTTATCATCTGTTAACTCTAGGTAAATTGGCCCTTCTGTACTTATAGGTTGACCATTTAGTATAGTTAGCTCCCATTTAGTGTGTAAAGCACTGTTGTCTATCTTCTTCTTGTTGATAGTGCCACAACTTGCAAAAAGGGAAACAAGCATCAAAATCATTAATCTATTCATAAGCCTATTTTTTTTAATTGATCTTAACAAGTTAAAGCCATTAAAGTTAACAAAATTACAGCAATCATTTAAATAACTCACGGCCTGGTAGTTAAAAATCTACTGTTCAATAATCTCACGAATTGGCGTTCCGCTTGCACCACTTGGCCAACTTATTCCAACCAAGGTTGATATGGTTGGCGCTATATCGGCCATACTAACCGGCGAAAGAATCTGCTGCCGCTTTGTTCTCCAGCCATACCATATAAGCGGCACATGAGCATCGTAGTTATAGGGCGAATTGGATGAGGTAACTCCTCCGTTTCGCTCAACCCATCCTGGTTCTAAATTTATTATTACATCGCCAGAACGTCTTTGGTTATAGCTGTTCTGAAATTTTTGGAATATACCACTGGTAAAATTGCTCGATTGCAACGTGTATGATGTTACAGCATTGGCCACCCCAGTGAACTGAAGCATAAACTGGGCAACCTTGTCCTGAAAATCACGAAGCGATAAATTTGAATCCTCAATCAATCGACGATTAAGGTAAATCTGTTTTTCGTTGTACCCCAAAACCCACAAACCTGTTCCGTAAGTTATGTTAAGGAAACTGCTTAAAAGCATTACAGCATGTCGTGGTTCAAAATACCCCCCAGGAATTTTTGATTTTTCGAGGTGATCGGGCGATGAGGCTACTCCCTGATCGGACGTTAAAATCAACAGGTAATTCTGTTTTCCAATCTCATTGTTTAAAAGTCTTATAAGGTGTGCCAAGTCCCTATCCAGCCTAAGGTAGGTATCCTCCATTTCGATGGAGTGTGGGCCGTATTTTTCGCCAATCAAACGGGTGGGTGTAAAGGTGATTGACAATAGATCGGTATGCTCATCTTTGCCCAAACTCTCGCCAATAATCGCCTCAATGGCCATATCTTTTGTATAGGTAATTCCAAAAGGGCTTTCGAGCAACGGGGAGAAGTCGCGCTGTAACTTTCGGGGCTTTACTATTCCCTTAACCAGGTTGGCCAATTTTTGGCTAATCCGTTTTTTCGCTTCAGGTGCTTTAACTATGGATGTATCGGCTTCGAAATAGGAAGAAACATCGTTTAAAAGGCTCCAGTCGCGATCTAAGTAAACCGAGCCAAACGCTTTGGCGTTTAAACTATCAACCCAAGCTGGTAGGCTTTCAATGTAATACGAATTCGATATCCATGTACCTCTTTCAACATCAAGCCAATAGGCAGCGTTGGCATTATGCCCACTTGAAATTATTGCTGATGCTGGTTCGAGGGATACGCCAATAACCTTAGAGTGGCTATCGATCAGCCTCATCTCATCGCCAATGGTACTTGTAATTAAATTTTTAGGCGAATACTTTCCGTTATAATAACTACCTCCAACGGTAGATATGCTCTGATCGTCGAGGGCATAAACCTCGCTACCATTAACTATTGAGTACCATTTATTTGAAACAATACCATGTACGCTAGGATATGTACCCGTTGAAATGGTTGCAATACCGGGTAGCGATTGGGTTAGTAAATAGTTGTACCTTGCATTACGGCAGAATGAACCCCCGTTAACCAGTTGCATAAAACCATCGTCACCAAACTTATCGGAATACCGCTGAATATAGTCGTACCGCATTTGGCTAACCACAATCTGAACTATTAGTTTTGGCTTTTCGGGGGGGATATTTATTTGAGCAAATGATTTAGTTACTATACCGAAGGCAAATAAAACTGACAAGCACAACCTGAAAAACTTTTTCATACTAAAGCAGGATAATAAAGTAAGGGGAGCCAATATGACTCCCCCACAAAAATAGAAAAAATTGAATGCTTATAAAGGGTAAACAGCTATTTACCTGAAAAAACTACACGTTCTGTCCTTTCACCCTGGTTTGTGATTATCCGAATAAAGTAAACTCCCTGAACCATATTTGAACTGGCTGAGAATGGGCTCCAATGGATTTGGTGCTCACCTGAGTGCATATGTTCACTAGCAATAGTTGCCAATTTCTGTCCGGCAATTGAGTATACAATAATTTTAACATCCGTTGACTTGCTTAAATTTAGTCTGATATTAAGATTCTGGCCAAATGGATTGGGCCACAGGCTAAGCGAACTAATACATGATTCATTCGCAATAGAATTTATTATGGTCAATTGAACTTCTACGTCAACATCTTCAGACACTACGGTTACCATACCCTCTTTATCCTCATGATCAACGCAACTAACTACATAGGTGTAGTCACCTGCCCCCACTCCTGAAAAGACAACCTGACCGTTTACGTCGGTATATTCTTGTCGTTCATTAAATACTATTAAGGCGTTTATTAAGTCCTGATCTTCGCTATAAACATGAAAGGTAACGCTATAAACAGGTTCAGTATCCTCAACTAAAATTATTGATAGGTTAACATCATCGGTACTAACCGTTACGTTTCCTGTATAGATATGATATCCATCCTTTGAAACACTATATGGGAATGTTCCATTGTAAAGTATAAGGCTTGCTTCACCCTGTGCGTTAGTCTCCAACTGTTGACTGTTAATGCTGATTGTAGCACCTTCAACTGGATCTGTACCATCGGAAACGGCAAAGGCAACAGTATACTGCTCTGAATCAAGGCTGACCTGTTCGTTAACATCAACATAATTAACTTCCACATTACCCGTTGTGGAAATAAAACCACTCTTCTCTACTGTATATTGGCCACTTGCACCTCGGGTTTGATTGCTGAAAGTTGCTTTACCTGATGCATTTGTAATTAAGCTAGACTCTCTGAAATTTACCGTTGCGCCCTGAAGCGGTGCGCTGTTGTATGTAACAGTGAAAATAACATTGCTCTGCGATTGGGGAAAGGTTATGTAATCAATCCAAGCACAGTCGCTACCACTGCTAGTGGAATAATCCTTTTTATACTCCCATTTAAAGGTATGGCTACCGGCGGTTACCGGGAATGAAACCTCGGTCCAACCAACTGTTCCGCTCCATTTCCCTTTCTCGTTTCCATCAATATAAAATCGGAGATGGTCCCATCCACTTTCCGATGAAACTTTATAGGCGAAAGATATTTCAGAATCTGCAACAATATCAAGGGTTAGCTGCATTGCAGTAGTTTGGCTATGAGTAATTGAAGCCGATTTCATGCTGTAGGTACCATCGAATGCGGTTGAATTATCGCGAGTCCAATTGCCACCAGAAAAGGAGAACCCTTGCGGTACTATAGTTTCAAAACTTTCAGGATCGCTAGGAACTAATGAAAAATTCAGTGTATTCGATTCTCCAGTTAATACTTGAGTTATAACCTGACTTAAATAATTATTTTTAGATACCTTAATCTGATAAGTATTCTCTGGTATTGAAGCAAAGCTATACAGCCCAGACGAATTAGTAAAAACAGGACTCGTAATTGAATTTATCAATTCAATTTTTGCACCGTTAATAGGATTACCAGTATCTGCATCTGTAACCACCCCTGTTAGGCTAGTCTGCTCTGCCTGCACTAAAACCACATCTTTAATAACCTTTGAAGTGTAGCTACTTAAAGTTATTGAATGAGTTTGGCTTATATAGCCTTCGGCAGAATAGGTAACATTATATGTACCCGGCTCAATCATCCTAATATAGTTACCATTTGTGGGGTTGGTAACTACAAATGAGTTGTCCTTGTCGTGGCCAACAATAGTAATGGTTGCATTGAGCGGATCGCCCTGCGAATTGGTAACCGTACCCTGTATGCCAGTATAAAGCCACTCGATGTGGCTTAACATTGCCTCCTTGTTATAATTCCAAAAGCTTGGCAGCTCTGAGCTTGCAGGGTTTTTGTCATCAGAAATCTCAAGCGTAATCTCCTTGCAATTTTGCCAGTAATTCATGTAATCCTGACGACTGCCCGACACAACATACCAGTCGCCACCTTGGGTTACCCCATTACTCTGACCAGTAAAATAACCGTACGGACTATCGGCTTGAACCAAATCGGCATACTGCCGTGAAATGGTGTAAAACCAATTATGATCGGCATGGGCATTACTTGCTGTTGTCCAAGCATCCCAAGGAAAATTGGCTAATTCTATTCCACCATGGTAATTGGCCGACATTACAAAATTACGGCTAGCGGCATAGTTCATCATGGCAACGGTTTCGGGTTGATAAGAGTTTCCATCAGGATTTGCACCAACCCTAGGATCTGGGAAGTTCCTGTTTAAATCAACACTATTTCCATTGTATCGCTTTGAATAATTAACCGTTCCATTATTAATCGGGGTATTCTCTCCAAAGTATGTCCCATCGGGATTTGCGTTGGGGTTTATAAATATGGCAACGTTATTCACCATATCGGTTACCCTTTGATTGGTTCCGTAGTTCGATAGTAGGTAATCAATTAGCCTTAGCATAAGCACATACCCCGTTATTTCATCACCATGCATGGTGCTAGTGTAGAAAAACTCAGGCTCAGCCTCATCGACAAGAACGTTGTCGGAAATTTTTAAAACGTATAGCTTTCGGCCTTGCACTGTGGTTCCAATGCTATCGAGTTTACATAACTCGGGGTAGTCCTGCTCAAACTTCTTCATCATTGTGCGATAGACCTCGTAGGTGGGATACAGATCCCAATTGGCCATTTGGGCAACGGTGGTAGCCATTCCCCTGTCCTTTATTGTAGAAGTTGGATTTTCCAACAATTCGGGCGAATAGCCCAAAGCCTTTAAGGCTTCAAACTCCTTTTGATTTGCATATGCAAAAATTGTTTCACCCTCAACCCTATCAATTGATACGGTACGAGTAATTATGGTATTTACAAGTTCCTTGTTCTTTTCGGAAATTTTAAAGTAGTATTCCTGCGCTTTTACCGTTTGTGGTAGGTTTAAAAAGAGAGAAATTACAAATAAAAATAAAATACGTTTCATCTAAAAGCAGTTTTAATTACGGTATACAAATAAGGGTTAGTAGAGCCCAAAGTTATTAGAAATAGAATTAAAGTGTTCTTAAAATGGTCTTTTTTTATAATTAATGCTTATACAACACTAAATTCAAACAAAAAAGGAGCTGCTAGCAGCCCCCTTATATCGTATTAAATGTATGAGTTTACACGTTAAACCTAATATTCAAAATATCCCCATCCTCAACTATATAGTTTTTTCCCTCAATGTTGAATTTCCCTTTTTCCTTACATGCCTGTTCTGAACCTAGGGAAACATAATCGTTGTACTTCATCACTTCGGCACGAATAAAACCCCGCTCCAAATCGCTATGGATAGCTCCAGCTGCCTGCGGTGCTGTTGCGCCACGCTTAATGGTCCATGCTCGGATCTCCTTTTCTCCAACAGTAAAAAACGTATCGAGTTCCAATAATGAATATGCAGCACGAATCAGCTTATCTACACCGGGTTCCTTCAACCCAACATCCGAAAGAAAGGCCATCCTATCCTCTACAGTTTCCAACTCAGCAATTTCGGCCTCCATGGCTCCAGCAATAATAAGTATTTCAGTGTTCTCATTCTTTAAGTAGTTCTGAACCTGCTCTACATATTTGTTCCCTTTAACAGCCGAAGCCTCATCAACATTACAAACGTAAATAAAGGGCTTGGTTGTTAGCAGAAATATGTCGGCAATAAATCGTTTGTCATCTTCGTCAACAGGTGCAGTTGATGCGTTTTTAAAGGACTCAAGATGATCCTTATAAACTTTTAGCACATCAATGCCTTTTTTTGCGTCCTTATCGTTAGCTTTTACGAGTTTCTCAAGTCTCTGTATCTTTTTCTCAACTGATTCTAAATCCTTTATTTGAAGTTCAAGATTAACTGTTTCAATATCCCTAATTGGGTTAACTGAACCATCAACATGTGGCAGTTTCTCATCATCGAAACAGCGCAAAACATGAATTAGCGCATCGCAGTTTCGAATTTCGGACAAGAACTGATTTGCTCCCTTATCGGAGCGGCCTGAACTTTTTGTTAAACCTGGAATGTCAACAATCTCAACAGTTGTATGGACTATCCTTTGCGTAGCCGCAATACCCTCTAGCACGAACAAACGAGCATCGGGAACGTTAATTACACTTAGGTTTGTTTTATTGCTAAACGAAAAGCCACTGGCCTCTGCCTTGGTGGCCGACATGCAATTAAAAATGGTTGATTTGCCTACGTTGGCAATACCAATAATTCCGCACTGTAAACTCATTAATTAGTTAATTTTAGTAATTAGCCTGCAAATTTAGCTCGAAATTTTGGGTTTACTATAAATTGCCTGAAGAATCATAAAAAAACAGGGTGTGACATGGAGTCAAACCCTGTTCGCAAAATTTATAAGTAAACCTACATGTGTATCACCTCACCGTAAGCTGCAGCAGCAGCCTCCATAATGGCCTCGCTCATGGTTGGATGCGGGTGGATACTCTTCATTAACTCGTGTCCGGTGGTTTCCAGATTGCGGGCAACTACCAACTCGGCAATCATCTCGGTAACGTTACCACCAATCATATGGGCTCCAAGTAACTCGCCGTACTTAGCATCGAAAATAAGTTTTACAAAGCCATCGCGCATACCAGCCGCAGTGGCCTTTCCCGAAGCAGTGAATGGGAATTTACCAACCTTAATCTCATAACCAGCTTCAGTAGCTGCCTTTTCGGTCATCCCTACTGATGATACTTCAGGATTAGTATAGGTACATCCAGGTATGTTCTTGTAGTTAATTGGCTGAACTTCCATTCCTGCAATCTTCTCAACGCAGGCAATCCCCTCGGCAGAGGCTACGTGAGCAAGTGCCGGACCGGGAACAATATCACCAATGGCATAAACTCCCTCAACATTGGTTCGGTAGTAATCGTCAACTTTTACACGTCCATTCACCATTTCAACTCCCACGTCCTCAAGTCCAATACCTTCGGTATTTGGTGCAATTCCCACAGCAGACAGAACAATTTCTGCATCAATTACCTCTTCGCCCTTCTTGGTTTTTATGGTAACCTTGCAAAGTTTGCCACTGGTATCAACCGATTCGACCGATGCATTGGTCATCACCTTAATCTTATTCTTTTTGAAAGAACGCTCAAGCGTTTTAGAAACCTCCTCGTCCTCAACCGGAACAACGTTTGGCATAAACTCAACAAGTGTAACCTCTGTTCCAATTGAATTATAGAAGTAGGCAAACTCGCTGCCAATGGCTCCTGAGCCAACTACAACCATTGACTTTGGTTGCTTTGGAAGAGTTAACGCTTGGCGATAGCCAATAATCTTTTTGCCATCCTGTTTTAGGTTGGGCAACTCACGCGAGCGAGCACCAGTAGCAAGGATAATATGCTTGGCAGTAACCTCGTGTTTTTTACCATCAGAACCGGTAACCTCAACAACTCCTTTGCCTTTCAGTTTACCAAACCCGTTAATTACTTCAATCTTATTCTTTTTGAAAAGGAATTCGATTCCCTTACTCATGTTAGATGCCACATCGCGACTACGAGCAACCATTTTTTCAAAGTCGGGTTTTACATCATTGGCCAAAACGCCATAATCGGCAGCATGCGATGCGTACTCAAAAACCTGAGCACTTTTAAGCAAGGCTTTTGTGGGGATACATCCCCAGTTTAAGCAAATACCCCCAAGGCTCTCTTTTTCAACAACGCCAACCTTCAATCCAAGTTGACTTGCCCTAATTGCGGCAACGTATCCACCGGGGCCGCTACCTATAACAAGTATGTCAAAATTCATGGTAATTGTATTTTTATGTGCTTACTAAATTATACTGACAATGCGTTTCTTTTAACTTTAACAAAGATATAGCTTATAAGTTTAGCGATGGCAAACATACCCACCAACGCAATAATAATGGTTGCTCCCGAGGGCACATTCATCCCAAACGACATTATAAGCCCAATTAGTGCTCCCACAAAACCAATCAAAATGGATATGATCATGATATGGTTAAATTTTTTTGTAAAAATATTGGCTATCGTTGGCGGTATTGTTAGTAACGATATTAAAAGAATTATTCCTACCATCCTAATACTTAACACTATGGTAAGCGCAATAAAGCCTTTTAGGATATAAGAAAAAGTTCTAACGGGCACACCCTGCGTTTTTGCAAAACCCTCGTCAAATGCAAGGTAGAGGATTGCCCTATAGAACAGTATAAAAAAGATTACCATTACAACGTTGAGTGCAAGCAACATTAAAATATCTTGGCTAGTTACGGTAAGGATTGACCCAAAAAGGAACGACATTAAATTGGGCGAATAGCCCGGAGTGAGGTAAACAAAGAAGATACCGAATGCCATACCCACAGACCAGAGCATACCAATGGCAGAATCTTCGCGAACATCCATCTTTTGGCTTAAGGCCTCAACCCCAAATGCAGATAGAACAGCAAACACAGCAGCCCCAAGAATAGGGTTTAAACCAAGATAGTAAGCTATACCTATTCCTCCAAAGGAGGCGTGGGTAATACCCCCGCTCAAAAAAACTAGTCTGCGCGCTACAACGTACGAACCAATTAGCCCAGCTGCAACCGATATGAGCAGTGCAGCCCAAAATGCATTAGCAATAAATTGATACTGAAAAAGGGCTGATATTATATTTTGCATCAATGGTTTTGTATTGTTGATTACTTATGGCAAATGTTATTTATTGTGATCACTCAAAACGGTGTGTGGTACAGGTCCGTGAGCGATTATCTGAATTGGGCAATCGTATGAGGCCAACTGCTCGGAGGTAATCATGTTCGACCTATGATAATGCAAATGCCGGTTTACACAGGCAATGGTTTTAACATGGGATGTTATGGTTCCCATATCGTGCGAAACCATTATGATGGCCATCTCCTTGTTCAGTTCCTGAAGCAATGCGTATAGTTCCTTCTCAAAACTATTATCAACATATGTATTGGGCTCATCGAGAATAAGCAAGCGCGGATGGGCGATTAATGCCCTTCCCAAAAATGTTCGTTGCATCTGGCCACCCGAGAGTTCTCCAATGGCCTTGTTGCTAATTTCTTCAACTCCAACTCTTTTGAGCATATCCATTGCCAAACGCTTATCTCTGGAATTATACCTGCCCGACAACCCCTTTCGGCCCATTAATCCTGATAGTACCACATCGAGCACAGTGATGGGGAAACGCTTATCGATATTCGCCACCTGAGGTAAGTACCCAAAAAGAGTTTCGTTTGGAGCAAGTGGATAGTACTTAACCTCACCCTTAAAGGGTTTTAAATCACCTAACAACAGTTTTAAAAGAGTAGTTTTACCTCCACCATTGGGGCCAATAACGCCAATAAAGTCGTTATCGTTAACCTCAAGGTTAACATCTTTTAGCACTGTATTATGGTTATAGCCAACCGATGCCGATACAATCTCTAATATTTTTGCCATTTGCCTACTACTTTTCAATCGCTTTTTTAATTTGCTCAGTAATGCTATACATATTGCTTAGCCAATCGGCTTCCAATGGATTAATTACAACCACCTCACCCCCAATATCAGCAGCAGCAGTTTTGGCGATGTTTATGTCAAACTCCTTCTGAATAAAAATTGTTCTGATTCCCTCAGCGTTTGATTGCTTCATCACATTCTTTAGATGCTTTGCCGATGGCGATTTTCCCTCCTCTTCAAATGAAACCTGCACCAAATCATAATCTCTTGCAAAGTAACTTAATGCCGGATGAAAAATAAAAAACTTTGCTCCCTCATAGCCTTCAAATACCTTTTTAATATGCATATTGAGTGATTCGATATCTATGATAAACAAGTTGGCGTTGGCTTCAAATGTTTTAGCATGTTCAGGAAACACCTCGGATAGAGCAGCTACCATGTCTCCAACAATAGCTTTAACCTCCAAAGGCGATGTCCACACGTGGGGGTCATAACCATGATTATGGGCATGCCCATCATGCAAATGATTGTGCCCCCCCTCAATTAAACTTAAACTTGCCGAATGTACAACAGCCTTAACGTTAGGGTTTTGCTCTGTGATTTTCCTTAAAGTTGTTTTTTCAAAATCAAGTAGTCCAAGTGAGAAGTATATCTTTGCCTTACTAAAGGCAATTAGTTGCGAAGGCGTTGGCTCATAAGTTTCTGGGCTTGACCCAGGGGGAACCATCACCTCAACGCGTAAAAGCGTATCGGCAATGCGTTCAACAAAATATTTTTGGGGTAAAATACTTACAACAACTGAGGGTTTATTCTGCTCAACATTCTGATTAACACAAGAAAATAGAACTGCAGAAAAAACAAATGTAATGAAAATGCGTTTATTCATGGTCGCGTTTTATGGAGGGGTTCTAAAGCCAAAATTACCTAAAAAATGCTAAACATAAAATTGTCAAAAAAGTTTATACAAGCCGATTGTTCATTAAATTTATAAAAGATTAGGGTTAATCAAACTGATTGCAAATTTTGGCTGTGTCAAAAAATAGTTGTCCTGCAATAGGTTATACTTATTTTTAAGTTATATTGCATGTGTATTGCTGCTTTTATTTAACTTTGGAATAATTAGTTAGGGCCAAAATTCATACCTAGCATAGTTCATATTGTATTACTTTTTTTATTTCTTTGGATAAAATTTAAATTTATATGCTGCGCAGGATACTCATAATTTTTTTTGTAAGTTTTTACCTTTTCTCAACTGGTCAGGAAATATCCAGCGAAACGGATAGCCTAATTACAGTTTTAGAAACGGCTAAGGATATTGACAAATTCTCTGTTCTTATTAAACTTAGCAATGAAACAATATACGAAGAAGAGGGAATTAACTATGCAAAAAAAGCATATGATCTTGCAAAAAAACTAAAAGACACAAAGGCTGAGATTGAAGCACTTAACGCCATTGGCAAGTTCTATGTAATACATTTTGAGGAAGTTAAATCATTGGAGTATTTCTTTGAGGCCTTAAACTTATCCCAGCAATTAAAGGATAATGATTTAATAGGAAAAGTTCAAAGGAACATTGGACAGGCATACTACTGGCTCGATTCCCTTGACAAAGCAAACCATTACACTAAATTAGCCCTTGAATTATCCAGAAAGACTAACAATAGGCTGTATGAGGCAGATGCCCTAATTGATCTTGGAATGTTGGCTCAAAGGGAGGGTAAAACTGACTCTGCCCTAGTGTTTATGAATATAGCACTAAAAATCAGGTATGAGGAAAATTCTATGCTTGAGGTAGCCTTGGCATACGGGCGAATTGGAAGACTATATTTTGATATAGGCGATTTTCAGAACTCAATTAAAAATCATCAGAAAGAGATTGAGATTAAAGAATCACTCAACGATCTATCTGGACTTGCAATTGCCTACAATAACTTAGGGAGGATTCATCGTACAGTAGGGAGCTACCAACTTGCACTTGAACAATATCAAAAAAGTTTATCAACGTTCGAAAGGCTTAAGAATAAAACTTACATAGCCTCGGTTTCAAGCGAAATTGGGTTGGTATATGAAAGTCTTTCAAGAAGTACCTTAGCTGTAAAAGATAATGAGATTAACTATAATAAAGCGCTCGAATTTCATCGGGCAGCCCTAAAAATTTATGAGGAAGAGGGTAACCTTTCGCAAATTGCACAATCGTTAAATAATATTGCAAATAACTACTCGCGACTAGCTGCCAACGAATATGTATCTAAATACGGGGAACTTTGGGAGGATTCGCTCATTAAACTACCCTCAAAGGAAATACTGTCCACATTCAACAATGCTTTCGAGTATTACAATAGAGCTCTTACAATCTTCGAAAAGATTGAAGACACCAGAGAGATTGCCAATGTTAACATCAATCTTGGCAGCCACTATATCTATACTCGTGATTGGGAAAAATCAAGGCAAAGTCTCAGTAAGGCATTAAGTTTGGCCCGTCAAATTAAAAGTCAGCAAGAAATTGCGCTGGCACTTTTCCATTTTGGAGAGTTTTTCTTTCGGCAAAACAATCTTGAATCGGCTGAACAATATCTTATCCAAAGCCTAAACATAACCAAAGAGTTGGGCATAAAAGAAATTGTAATGTTCACCCATCAAAGGCTTGCAAAAGTTAATGAGCAAAAAGATAACCTCCCAAAAGCGTTAAGCCACTATAAAAGTTTCAACTTAATAAAGGATGAGCTCTTCTCGGAACAAAGTCAGAAGATAATTACCGAGATGCAGACTAAATACGAAACCGATAAAAAGGAACAAGAACTAAAACTGATGCGAAATCAGGATGAGCTTCAAAAATCGGTTATACAGCGACAAAAACTGACCCTTGCCATTACAATTGGAGGCTTAGTGGTATTCCTTGCCTTTGCAGTACTTCTTATCAACATGATTCGTCAGAAACAGAAAGCCAATAAAATACTTGAGGAGAAAAATGCACTAATCTCTCTTCAAAAATTAGAGATTACCGATAGTATTCGTTACGCCAGCAGAATTCAAAATGCCATTCTTCCATCACCTATTCTGCTTAAAGAAATGCTGAAAGAGCACTTTGTGCTATTCTTACCCCGCAACATTGTTAGCGGAGACTTTTACTGGTACACCAAACAGCAAAACAAGATTGTTCTTGTTGCTGCCGATTGCACAGGACACGGAGTACCCGGTGCATTTATGAGTATGCTTGGGGTATCGTCTCTATACGAAATAGTGAACAAGGAGGGGGTTATGCAACCAGCACAAATCCTCAATATGCTTAGAGACTTTATTAAGCAAACCCTATCGCAAACGGGCAAGCAGGATGAGCAAAAAGACGGGATGGATATTTCACTTTGCATGCTCGATACAGAGAATATGAAACTTGAATGGGCAGGAGCATACAATCCGCTGTTGCTTATTCGCAATGGGGAAATTACTGAATACAAGGCCGATAAAATGCCGGTGGCTATCCACATAACCGATCATCAGCCATTCACTAATCATGTAATTGACATAAACCCCGATGACCGGTTCTACATGTACTCCGATGGGTTTGCCGATCAGTTCGGGGGTGACAATGGTAGAAAATACATGAGTAAAAGATTTAAACAACTCCTAATCGATATCCATCAGAAACCCATGGATGAACAGAAAGAAATTCTTCATCAAGAGCATCTAAATTGGCGAGGTGATAGTGAGCAAATTGACGATATCGTAGTTTTTGGTGTTAGGGTATAATCAGTTATCGTTAATAGGATAGATGGGCAAAGAATTTGGATAAAATTCATACCTTCGCATTTTCAATTTTTAGGCTAAATGGAACACAAAAATCAAGCTAAATCTGCCCTAAAAGTAAACCCTGGAGTTGAACAACCTCCTACGGTGAACAAGAATATTATTGCTAAGATAAGGTCTAGTAAAAAAAAGGTTTATTCCCCAGAGCATTACGTTGACGGAATACTTAAACAAAACACTACAATTCTTAGTCAAGCCATTACTCTTATAGAAAGCTCGCTTTTATCGCACCACGAAATTGGCCAAAAGGTTATTGAACTATGTCTACCGTATGCAGGCAACTCTATCCGCATAGGTATTACTGGAGTTCCCGGAGCGGGAAAGAGTACATTTATTGAGGCACTTGGAGGAACAATTACTAAAGCAGGAGGAAGACTTGCCGTTTTAGCCATCGACCCAAGTAGCGAACGAAGCAAAGGAAGCATTCTTGGCGATAAAACCCGCATGGAAACCCTTTGTAACGATCCTAATGCCTTTATTCGACCTTCACCTTCAGCAGGCTCACTTGGGGGTGTGGCTCGTAAAACACGCGAAATAATTATACTCTGCGAGGCCGCTGGTTTTGATACTATATTTATTGAAACGGTGGGGGTTGGCCAAAGCGAAACAGCGGTACACTCTATGGTCGATTTTTTCCTTTTGCTAATGCTTGCCGGAGCTGGAGATGAGCTACAGGGCATAAAAAGAGGCATTATGGAAATGGCCGATCTAATTGCTATTACTAAGGCAGATGGCGAAAATGTACAAAAAGCAAAAGTAGCTAAAGTGCAATATGAGAGTGCATTACACCTTTTTCCTTCACCAGAATCGGGATGGTTACCTAGAGCCCGCACTTGCTCATCCTATACTAAGGAAGGAATAGAGGATATTTGGGAGGAGATTCTAGACTTTGAAAAAACAACTAAACAGTCAGGATATTTCCAGAACCATAGACTTAGTCAGGCAAAGTACTGGATGTATCAAACCATAACCGAAAGCCTAAAGGATGACCTTTTCAATAATCATAATGTACAATCAGTTATTGCAAAAATTGAAACAGAGCTACTAGCAGATCGAATTAGTTCATTTGCAGCAGCAAAAAAAGTTCTCGAATTCTATAAATCGCTTTAAACATAACTCCAATTTCAATGTTATTAAAAACAAAAACATCAAACATGAAGAAACTAATTTTAATTATGGGCGTAGCCCTACTTGCCTTTTCCTGTACAACCAAAAGTTACAAAATTCACGGTATTATTGAGAATGCAACCGACCAAATGGTTTACCTAAAAACCATGGTGGATAAAGAACTTATCATCAAAGACTCAACCATGATGGAGTCGGGTAAGTTTGCATTTAAAGGAAGCGTTGAAGTACCCGATCTGTTTGCTATTGATTTTAAGCTAAAAGGTGATCGTATTATACTTTTTGTTGAAAACTCAGAAATTCTAATCACTGGCAATGCAGAAAACATTGTAGCAAGCGAGATTAAGGGTTCTAAAGCTCAGGACCTGCTCCTTGAATTCAACGCACTTCAAGAAGAACTTGCGAAACCCCTAATGGATATTCAATATAAATTTCAGAGTGCAGCTATGGACGGTTCGCTTACACCTGAAATGGAAGAGCAACTCAGGAATGAGTATATGACTGAAAGCGAAACTCTTGCCGATTCTGCGGTTAAATTCGTTAAGGAAAACCCTAACTCTGTTGTTTCTGCATACATTACGCTAACTCAACTTGCCAATCAGATTAGCTTTGAAGAACTGGAAGGCATTGTTAATGGTTTTAGCAAAGAGATATCTGAATCACCTTTTGTAATTGCCCTTAAAGAAAAGCTTGAACTAGAGTTAAAAACTGCCGAAGGACAAGCATTTATGGAATTTTCTCATCCCGATAAGGATGGAAATTCGGTTAGCTTCTCATCAGTTACTGGTAAAAACTATGTACTACTCGATTTTTGGGCAGGCTGGTGTGGTCCTTGCCGAAAGGAAAACCCAAACCTTGTAAAACTTTATAATGAGTATAACGCAAAAGGGTTTGATATTTTTGGCGTTTCGCTTGATAGAGACAGAAAAGAATGGCTTGATGCTATTGAAGCAGATGGGCTAACCTGGAACCATGTTTCAGACATTTCAGGCTGGGAAAATTCAATTGCAAAAATGTATGGCGTACAATCAATACCTGCAAACTTTTTGATTTCTCCTGAAGGAAAAATTATTGCAAAAAATTTAAGAGGAGAAGAATTGGCGCAAAAATTAGCCGAACTTTTAAATTAGCATAAACAAAACTTTTTAATAAGAAATGGGAGCGATGCTCCCATTTTTTATTGCATATCATCTTTAGTCTATCCCATCGATATTTGAAATAATTCAACTGCCTTTTGGAGAGCAGCAGGTATGCCATCAGATTTTTTGCCTCCGGCAGTTGCATAAAAAGGCTGACCTCCGCCACCACCCTGTATCTCTTTGGCCGCCTCACGAACAATTGCCGAAGCATCAACTTTACCTCCCTTAGCAATTGAATCGGATACCATTATGGTCAGCAAAGGTTTCCCCGAAATCTCCGTGCCTATTACAATAAATGCCAAATCAAACTCATTACGTAGCTGATAAGCTAAATCCTTAACTGCATCGGGGCTATTAAGTTCTACCTTACTTGCTACTACCGATACTCCTGAAATGATTTTCACAGTTTGCTTTAGCGTGGTTTTAAGCTGTTTTACTTGCTCTTTTAGCAAATTCTCAACTTGCTTCTTTAATGCACTATTCTCAATAACTATTTTCTCAACCCCCTGAAGCACATCCGATGGGCTACCAAGCAACGATTTTATTGTTTTTAACCCATCCACCTGGTTATAAAAATGCTCCTCAGCCTTTTTACCACTTATGGCCTCAATTCTTCTTACTCCGGAAGATATTGCACTTTCACTCAGAATTTTAAACAACCCTATATTGCCTGTTCGAGAAACATGGGTGCCTCCGCAAAGTTCAATGGAGTCGCCAAAGCGGATAACCCTTACCGAATCGCCATACTTTTCGCCAAACAGAGCCATTGCTCCCATTTGCTTGGCATCGTTCATTGGTACATTTCGGTGTTCGTCAATCTCCATATTTTGTCTTATGTCCCTGTTAACCATTTTCTCAACCGTCCTTATCTCCTCATCGGATAGTTTTTGAAAATGAGAAAAGTCGAAACGAAGATAATCGGGATTTACCAAAGAACCCTTCTGCTCAACATGTGTACCCAAGACCTCTCTGAGGGCATGATGCATTAGGTGTGTTGCTGTATGATTATTTGCTGTACTCTGCCGCTTATCTATATCAACCTTTGCTAAAAACTGACTGCTGGGGTTATCTGGTAACTTGTTTACCAAGTGGATGACAAGGTTGTTCTCCTTAAAAGTATTGAGAACATGAATGGTCTCGTTACTATTAGAAATTTTTCCCATATCTCCCACTTGTCCTCCCGACTCGGCATAGAAGGGTGTTCTATCAAAAATTAAATGGAACTGCTCCTTCCCTTTCTGCTTAACAGTTCTATACTTGGCAATTTTAACCTCACTCTCAAGCGAGTCGTAGCCAACGAACTGAGTTTGCATTGAGGAAAAAAGTTCACTCCAGTCATGAGTTTCAACTGCAGCAGCACTTCTCGACCTATCCTTTTGTTGAGCCATTGCAACATCAAACTCGCTCTTACTAACTGTAAGGTTATGTTCCCTTAGGATTAACTCCGTTAGGTCGAATGGAAAGCCATAGGTATCGTATAGAGTAAAGGCATCGTTACCGCTTATGGAGTTAATACCTTTTTTAACGGCATGTTCCATTATGGTATCCAGAAGCTTAATACCTGTTTCCAGTGTATGTAAAAACGAAGCCTCCTCTTCTCTTATCACATTTACAATTAAATCTTGCTGTGATTTTAGTTCAGGAAACCATGCACCCATCTGCTTAACCAGCATAGGAACAAGGGTGTTGATAAACGGGTTTGTAAAATTTAAAAAGGTATAGCCATACCTTACCGCTCTGCGAAGAATTCTGCGAATTACATACCCTGCCTTAACGTTTGATGGCAACTGACCATCAGCAATTGAGAAGGATACAGCTCTGAGGTGATCGGCAATAACCCGCATGGCAATATCGGCTTTCTCATCATTACCATAGGCAATGCCACATTGCTTGCTAATTTCCTGTATTATGGGCTGAAAAACATCAGTATCGTAGTTGCTCTGCTTACCTTGAAGCGCCATGCAAAGTCTTTCAAAACCCATTCCCGTATCCACATGCTTGGCGGGCAATTGATTTAGTTTTCCGTCTGCCTTTCTATTGTACTGGATAAACACCAAGTTCCAAATTTCAACTACCTGTGGATGTCCTGCATTTACAAGTTCTCTGCCTGATATCTTCTTCTTTTCCGCCTCATCTCTCAAATCCAAATGAACCTCTGAGCAGGGACCGCAGGGACCTGTATCGCCCATCTCCCAAAAGTTATCCTCCTTCGATCCTTTAAGAACCCTATCCTGTGGCAAAAATCTAGACCATTGCTCAAAGGATTCTTTATCCATTTCTAACCCATCCTCAGGGCAGCCCTCAAATACAGTTGCATACAAATGTTTACTATCAATTTTAAGCACATCAACCAAAAATTCCCATGCCCACTCAATGGCCTCTTTCTTAAAGTATCCGTCGGCTGGGCGGGCAGGATTGCCAAACGACCAATTGCCAAGCATTTCAAACATGGTATGATGATAGGTATCATGACCTACTTCGTCCAAATCGTTGTGCTTTCCCGATACTCTTAAACATTTTTGCGAGTTTGCCACCCTACTGTTTTTGATGTCGGAATTACCCAAAAATATGTCCTTAAACTGGTTCATACCGGCATTGGTGAACATTAGTGTAGGATCATCCTTTACCACCATAGGGGCCGATGGTACAATTGCATGCTTCTTCTGCTCAAAAAAATCTAAAAAGGCTTGTCTTACTTTTCCCGAATCCATAAAAAGTTAATATTATGTGAATTACATTGTTAAATCTAACATTAAGGTTGAAATATTTTTGCAAAAATAAATATTTACCTTAGATTTGCTGCCATTAGTCAAAATAGAAAGATTATAAACAGCAAAAATTTAAATAACAAAAATGGCAAAGAGAAGGTTCAGGTACAATCCACAAACTCTTTCCTTTGAACCTATAATGGTTCCTGTTTTTAAAAAACTCACAAATTTAACTATTCAGTTCGGTTTAAGCCTCATTATTGCTGTAATTGTTTTTTTTTCGTACACATACTTCTTTGACACGCCAAAAGAGAAAATTCTTAAACGTAACAATACTGAAACTCTTGTAAAATTCGAACTTCTTGCTAAACAAATAGAAATATCAGACAAACTGTTAACCGAGATACAGTTGCGAGATAATAACATCTACAGAGCAATTTTTGACGCTGACATAATACCTGCATCACTTAGAACTGGTGGAATTGGGGGCGCTACACATTATACCGAATTTGAGAACTTCATCAACTCCAATCTTTTAATTGACATTGCCAGTAAGCTCGATCAGGTTACTTGGAAAACTTACATTCAATCAAAATCATTTGATGAGGTTATTGGTTTAGCGAAGAATAAGGAGCAAATGATTATTAGCATTCCTGCGATTCAGCCTATTTCGGTTAAAGATTTTGGAAGAATCTCAGATTCTTTTGGCAATCGTAGGGACCCATTTACTAGGCAAACTAGATTTCATCATGGAATTGATTTTGCTGGCACAAAGGGGTCACCAGTTTATGCCACAGGAAATGGATCCATAATCTCTGCTGAATTCTCCTTTTTTGGCTATGGTAACGTAATTCTTGTTGATCATGGTTTTGGATACAAAACTCGATACGCGCATCTCGAGTCCATTGCAGTAAATCCTGGCGATTCTGTCACTCGGGGACAAGTTATTGGTACTCTTGGTAATTCAGGTCGAAGCACCGGCCCTCACCTTCACTACGAGGTAATTTACCGCAATAGAGTGGTTGACCCAATGAACTATTTCAACGATATGACTACGGAGGAATACGAACGCATGGTTAGCAATGTAACCCCAATGGACTAAGGGCTAATGCAGTCTAAAGCCTTTTGAACCCTACTCCATATTTATTTTAGTTCTCATTCTGATGCCTCGCAATGCAATCTTTTTATATATTTGCGAAAGTAACAGATAGTATAAAAGCATTATCATGCAAAAACACAAGTATAGATTTAACCCAGATTCACTGAGTTTTGTAAAAGATCAGGCATCATTCTCAAAGAAATTTTGGACAGGGTTAAACTATTTCCTTTTTAGCATAGTAATCTCAGTTGCATACTACGTGGTTTTTTCCTTCTTCTTCGATACACCTCAGGAAAGAGGCCTCCGAAGAGAGAATCAGGAGTTACTGGTGCAACTTGAGGTTTTCAATAAAAAATTCGATCATATAAACACGGTACTTGAAGACATTCAACAACGCGACGACAACATTTACCGTACCATATTTGAGGCAGAACCAATACCTAGCACATATCGCCAAGCAGGAATGGGAGGTGTTGAACGTTATACTGATCTTGAAGGACTATCCAATTCTGAAATCGTAATTGAAACAGCAAAAAGACTCGATAAGATATCCAAACAAATCTATATTCAGTCAAAATCATTTGATGAGGTTATTGGGCTTGCCAAACGAAAAGAAGAGATGATTGCCTGCGTGCCTGCCATTCAGCCAATATCAAACAAAGACCTTAAGCGAGTTGCTTCTCCCTTCGGAGTTAGGATGCACCCATTTTACAAAGTGCTTAAAATGCACACTGGCATGGATTTTACAGCACCATCGGGTACTGAAATTTATTCTACAGGCGATGGAGTAGTATCTACAGTAGTCCAATCCGCAAGAGGA
The DNA here is from genome assembly GCA_002410065.1 of Bacteroidales bacterium UBA5349. Taxonomy (GTDB): domain Bacteria; phylum Bacteroidota; class Bacteroidia; order Bacteroidales; family Tenuifilaceae; genus Perlabentimonas. The sequence goes on from DHQB01000025.1 coordinate 35,706, forward strand.
TATGGCAATACAGTGATTGTCGATCACGGCTTTGGGTATAAAACACTTTACGCACATCTAAGTCAAATTCTTGTTAGGTCAGGTCAAAAAGTTAAGAGAGGTGAGGTTATCGGTTTAGTTGGCAATACTGGAATGAGCATGGCTCCGCACCTACACTACGAAGTGCGTAAAAACGACGAACCTATTAATCCAATAAACTTCTACTTTAACGACCTTACACCCGAAGAATACGACAAGATTATTGAGTTAGCGGCTCAAAGCGGACAATCGCTCGACTAGCGCTAATTCTCTTTTATAGAATAATAACGCAATTACGTTAGGTTAATACGATGAATACTTTATTTAAGGGTACTTTTCCTGTCCTGGTTTTTGTTATATGCTTTTTTCTGACCAACTTTTCGCAATCACACCCAAACAAAAAACAAAGCAACAAGGAGTTAAGTAGTGATACGCTAAGCATTATTGGAGTTGGTGACATTATGCTTGGTACCGATTTTCCCCATAAAGACTATTTACCCCCAAGCAATAACTGCAAACCTTTACTCGAGCCTGTTAAGCATATACTTACCGATGCTGACATTACTTTTGGAAACCTAGAGGGCTGCTTTCTTAATGAAGGCAATGTGGCCAAGATTTGTCGCGACACGACTAAATGCTATGCCTTTAAAATGCCCGAAAAATATATTGACTGCCTTGTTGAATCAGGTTTCGATGTAGTAAGCCTAGCCAACAACCATGTGGGCGATTTTGGCAATGCAGGCCGGAATAAAACTATTAAGTTACTCGATTCTGTTGGCATTCACTTTGGTGGAGTAATTAGCCACCCCACCGCAATTTTCGAAAGCAATGGCTTAAAAATCGGCTTTTGCGCATTTGCGCCAAACAAGGGTACTTGCAGTATAAGCGATATTCCCAATGCAAAAAAAATCGTTTCGGATCTAAAAAAAGATGCTGATATTGTTATCGTATCATTCCATGGTGGTGCAGAGGGTTCTAGTCATAGGAATGTAACACGCAAAACAGAAGTATTTTATGGCGAAGACAGAGGTAACGTTTACGAATTTGCGCGTCATGTAATTGATGCAGGAGCCGATATCGTTTTTGGGCATGGCCCTCATGTAACAAGGGCAATCGATTTGTATAAGGGTAGGTTTATTGCTTATAGCCTTGGGAATTTTTGTACATATGGCAGGTTTAACCTTCAGGGTGCAAATGGTTTTGCTCCCATTGTTAAGGTATTTATCGATAAAAATGGTAAGTTTGTAAAGGGTCAGATCTTTTCAATAGTTCAAAAAGGAAGAGGTGGTGCTGAATTGGATCCAAAAAATCAAGCAATTCAAGAGATTATTAGACTAACCGAAACTGATTTCCCCGATTCTAAACTTGCAATTACACCCGATGGTTCCATAAAACTTAAAGAATAACGCCATGCCCTACAAGGAAAAAAAGGTTGAAAAGCTATACTACTCCATTGGCGAAGTTGCCGATATGTTTGGAGTGAACACCTCACTTATCCGCTTTTGGGAAAAGAACTTCAGCATAATCAAACCTAAAAAAAACAAAAAGGGCAACAGGCTTTTTACAAAAGCCGACATACAAAACTTTAAAGTGATATTTCACTTGGTAAAAGAACAACGCCTTACGCTTGAGGGTGCACGAAAGAAATTAGCAGAAAATAAAAAGGAAACCATTAACGACTTCGAGGCTATTGATTCTCTAAAGCGAATAAAAGAGATGCTTCTAGAAGTTAAAGAAATGCTATAACTAAACCCGCCACATGACGGTAAATGAAATTACATGCATAATTGAAGAATTTGCCCCGTTGGGTTATCAAGAAAGTTATGATAATGCGGGGCTTATTGTTGGATCTCCTAACAGTATTGTAAACGGCATACTTCTCTGTGTTGATGTAACCCTTGAGGTTTTAGATGATGCATTAGCAAGAGGTGCAAACCTTATTATTGCGCATCACCCCCTAATATTTACTGGAATCAAGCGCTTGACAGGAGCAAATGCCACTGAACAAACAATAATAAAAGCAATTAAGCATGGCATTGCCATTTATTCAGCCCACACAAATCTCGATAGCGTTTGGAATGGGGTAAGTATGATAATGGCAAAGAGAATAGGGCTAGAACAAGTTCAAATCCTCTCCCCTCTTACCGACAATCTTGTTAAACTAGCCGTATTTGTGCCTAAAGGGCATGCGGAAAAGTTGAGAATGGACATGTTCAATGCAGGTGCAGGTAAAATAGGAGGCTATGATCAGTGCTCATATAATACCAACGGAACAGGAACCTTTAGAGCAGGCGAAAACACAAATCCATTTGTTGGCAATAAGGCTGAAATGCATCTAGAGGAGGAGATTAAAATTGAGGTTATAGTACCAAAACCCATACTCCATAAAGTGGTTAGCACTTTGTTAAAGGCGCATCCATACGAAGAAGTTGCCTACGATATTTTTCCTCTGTTAAACGCTAATCCAAGGGCTGGGCTAGGCGCTGTTGGCCAACTGCCAAAAACTGAAAATGAAGCAGATTTTTTAGAGAGAATCAAGGTGACTTTTAATGCCAGCTGCATAAGGCACACAAAGTTTCTCGGCAAACCTATCGAAAGAGTTGCGGTTTGTGGAGGAAGCGGTGCCACTCTTATAAAGGATGCCATTAAAACTAAAGCCGATATTTTTATTACGGCCGATGTTAAATATCACAACTTTTTTGATGCCGAAAATAAGATTGTAATTGCCGATATTGGTCACTTTGAGAGCGAACAACCTACCATTGATATTTTTTATGACCTACTTACAAAAAAATTGCCTAATTTTGCAGTCCTAAAAACAAATGTGAAGACCAATCCAATAAACTATTTATAATAAGTTATAACAAGGTATGGTAGCAGAAAAAAACAAAAAGGCAGAAATAAGCGAAATGCCAGTTGAAGAAAAGCTAAGAATTCTATACGAACTCCAGCAGATAGACTCGAAAATTGATCAGATAAAAACGCTTAGGGGTGAACTCCCTTTAGAAGTTCAAGATTTAGAGGACGAACTAGCTGGGCTTGAAACTCGAATCACTAATCTTAAAGCTGAGGTTGAAGATCTGAACGATCAGGTTGGCAAAAAAAAGGTTGATATTAAGAATTCGCAGGCGCTTATGGTTAAGTACAATGAGCAGCAAAAGAACGTTCGCAACAATCGCGAATACGATTCTTTGTCAAAAGAAATTGAATTCCAGACCCTAGAAATTGAACTCTCCGAAAAAAGAATTAAAGAGTTTGCTCAGCAGGTTAAGGATGTTAAGTTGATTATTGATGAAGCTCAGACAAAACATACTGAGCGAAAAGCCGATCTTCAGAATAAGAAATCTGAACTTGATAGCATTATAAAGGAAACGCAAAAAGAAGAAGATGTACTTATTCGCAAAACCGACGAATACCAAGAACTTATTGAGTCTCGTCTTTTAAGTGCCTACAAGCGCATAAGACTTAATGCACAAAATGGTTTAGCCGTTGTTACCGTTAATCGCGATGCCTGCGGAGGTTGCTTTAATAAGATACCACCACAGCGCCAACTCGACATTAAAATGCGCAAGAAAATTATAGTTTGCGAGTATTGCGGGCGAATTTTGGTTGACAATGCTTTCTCCGACGAGGAAGAAAAATAGCATAAAAACACGGAAAACAGAAAAAGGGGCATAAAGCCCCTTTTTTATTTGTTTACCTTAAGTGCATCACCAACTTCCTCTGGCACCACCGCCTCTAAAACTACCTCCACCACCTCTAAAAAAAATCAAAAGTCACTACGCACTAATTTAAAACAACTGAAACTTATTGGCCTAATGAATGCCTTCACAGCTAATAAAAAACCAGTTTCCCAAAAATACTTCCCTAGTAATAATTCATCATCCCCTATTTATAATTGCTGATTAACTATTCCAATCATTTTCCACTATATTTGAAAGATTACCATTTTGTACAGCTCAAGTCGAAGCGAAGTTCAATTTAATCCTACTTTTTAAAAAAAAGCCTGCAAAAACAACAAAACTTGATCTGAATTGCATATTTTTAAATATTCGCATTTCTTTCAAAATAAGGATAACCTAATAATTTCAAATATCATGTTCTCAAAACAGACCTACATCCAACGCCGCATGGAACTTAAAAAGAAGTTCCCCAGCGGAATTCTATTGTTTCTAGGAAACGACGAAACCGGTATGAACTACGCCGATAACACTTACCATTTTAGGCAGGATAGCACCTTTCTCTATTACTTTGGCATTAGCATGCCCGGATTTTATGCCACAATTGATCTTGATTCAGGGGAGGAAATTATTTTCGGAGATGATTATACTATAGACAGCATTATTTGGATGGGAGATATGCCTACAGTTACCTCATTGGCCGAAAAGTCAGGAATAAGTAAAACCGAAACTACCGGTACCCTTAAAAAGAAGTTATCCAAAGCAGAGAATATTCTATTTTTACCTCCCTACCGTGCTGAGCACCAAATTAAACTTTTAAATTTACTTGGTATTCATCCTAATGAGGCTGTTAAAAAAGCTAGTATACCTTTCGTTTTGGCTGTGGCCGAACAGCGCAATAATAAAACCAGCGAAGAGATAACTGAGATAGAAAAAGCTGTAAATACTACGGTGCTTATGCATAGGACAGCTATGCGCTATGCTAAACCCGGAATGACTGAAGCCCACGTTGCGGCAAAGGTTGCACAAATTGCTCTTGAAAGTGGCGGACAACTTAGTTTCCCTATTATTGCCACAATTAACGGACAAACACTACATAATCACTTTCACGGAAACACTATTCGCAAAGGACAACTATTTTTGCTCGATGCTGGGGCAGAAACCCCAATGGGCTATGCAGGTGACATGAGCAGCACCTTCCCCGTTTCAAAAAAGTTTACTCCCGAACAACGAGATATATACGAAGTGTGCCTTACTGCTCACAATTCAGCAATAGAGGCTCTTAAACCGGGAGTTCATTTTCGTGATGTACATCTTCTTGCTGCACGTATTATTTTTGATGGGTTAAAAAACCTGGGGTTTACCAAGGGCAATACCGATGATGCTATAGTAAATGGTGCACATGCACTTTTCTTTCCATGCGGGCTAGGGCACCTTATGGGGCTCGATGTTCACGATATGGAGAATTTGGGTGAGCAGTGGGTTGGCTATGGCGGCGAGCCCAAAAGCACGCAATTTGGGCTAAAATCGTTAAGGTTAGGAACTATACTAAAGCCGGGTTATGTATTAACCATTGAACCGGGTATATACTTTATCCCACAGCTTATTGATCTGTGGCAAAAGAATGAAACCAATAAGCAGTTCCTTAATTTCGACAAGATTAATAAGTTTCGAGATTTTAGCGGGCTACGTAACGAGGAAGATGTACTTATTACAGAATTGTCACATCGAGTTCTTGGTGAGCCTTTGGCCAAATCAGTGGCAGAGGTTGAGAATGAACGCAAGTTTGCATTTGACTAGGGTATAGTTTGACTGTTAATTCGGGAGGTGAATACTCATAAAGAACAGAAATAAAAAAGGGGCATAAAGCCCCTTTTTTATTTGTTTCATGTTAAGTGCATCACCAACTTCCTCTGGCACCTCCGCCTCCAAAACTACCTCCACCACCTCCAGAGAAACCACCAAAACTACCTCCACCTGAACTAAATCCCCCGAATCCTCCACTTCGGCCACCTCCAGACATCATTCCCAGAGCTACCCATAAAGGCATGTTATGACCAACGGATCGCCCTTTGGTTTTTCTTACATTGAAAGCGATTACAAAAAATAGGGTAAGAAGAATAATAAAGGGAAGAGCCATTATAAGACCTCCTTCATTCATATATCTATCTGCAGAGAATTTACCTGAGGCAAGATTAATCATTACTGTGGTAGCCGCATCAAATCCCTGAAAGTAATCCTCCTCCTGAAATGCAGGTATCATCTCCCTCTCCGTAATCCGCTTTGTAATTGCATCGGGAATTACATCCTCTAAGCCATATCCGATTGCAATAAATGACTCACCCCGCTGATTCCCAACTCTAGGCTTAACCAGTATTAGTGCTCCATTATTTTTGCCCTGCTGCCCAATACCCCACTTCTCACCTATCTTAATGGTATAATCTGCCACATCGTAACCCTGAAGATCGCCAACGGTAATGATGTATAGCTGGGTTGACGTTGTGTCGTAATAGTTTCTAAGCTTGGCCTCAAGCGAAGACCGCTCCGCCTCTGTTAGTATATTGGCAAAATCGTTTACAAGCCTTGGTGGTTGCATTGGCGATGGCAAATCCTGCGCAGGCAGAATAAAGCCTACGCCCATTAGCATTAAAATTGCAATTATTTTTATCCTATTCATTTTATGTCTCCTCAATTATTTCCCAAAAGATATCTCATCTGACAACTCATTTACGTCATCGGTTTGGTAAGGAAAAAATTCTTTCAACTTTTCACCTGCCATCTCTATTCCTTTTGCCAATCCAGGGGCAAATTCACCATTTCTAAAATACTTTTGCATCTCTTCTTTAATGCCCTCCCAAAAATCAATGGGTACTTTTGCATTAATACCAGCATCGCCCAAAACAGCAAATTGCTTGCTGCTAGCAGCCAGGTAAAAAAGCACACCATTGCGTTGCTCGGTCTTATGCATTTTAAGCTTTGCAAATACGTCAGCCGCTCTATCGAGAACTTCACCTTTGCATCTACTTTCAATGTGAACCCTAATTTCACCTGAGGTATTTAACTCAGCCTGCTGAATTGCAGCAACAATAATTTTTTTTTCAGCAGATGTAAACTGTTCTTGTAACATGTCAATCCTTTTTCTTTGGAAGATACTCTATCCCTATACGTTCAAAATATTTAAGGCAATACTATTTGCTAAAGTCAACTTTAGGTACCTGACTGGCACCTTGATCGGCCTCAAAGTAAACCTTCTTCTCAAAACCAAACCATCCTGAATAAATTACTCTTGGGAATGAACGTATGTATGAGTTGTACGACTGAACAATCTCGTTAAACTTTCTACGCTCAACAGAAATCCTATTCTCAGTACCCTCAAGCTGGGCTTGTAGTTCCAAAAAGTTCTGATTGGCTTTTAAATCGGGATAACGCTCAATAGTAACCAACAACCTCGACAGCGAACTACTTAGTTCTCCCTGAGCCTGTTGAAATTGCTTCATGTTGGCCTCATTAAGATTTGTGGGATCGATGGTAACTTGTGTTGCTTTAGCCCTAGCTTCAATTACCTGAATTAGGGTTTGCTGCTCAAAATCGGCATAGCCCTTAACGGTACTCACAAGATTTGGAATAAGATCCATTCTACGTTGGTAGGAGTTCTCAACATTTGCCCATTGAGATGTAACACCCTCGTCAAGCGAAACCATTTTGTTATATCCGCAACTACTAAAAAAAGGAACTGCAATTACCATTGCTAAAAGGTAAATAAACGATTTATTCTTCATAGCTTTTGTGTTTTATTTAATGTAAAGTTACTAATATCTAATTTATGCTACTCAAAAAGTATGCTATAATTGTAAAGCATACATGCCTTAAAAGGCTTAAAAAAGTTGTAACTTTACATCCCAGAAAACATATTAATTTTACGATATGACCAACGATTCTTTTAAAGATGCCATTCTACAAGGCATTCCAAACGAGTTACCCCAACCAAAAGATTGGGATACAAGCATAAACCATGCTCCAAAACGCAAGCAAATTCTTACTCCAAGTGAGAAAAAACTAGCTTTAAAAAATGCGCTTCGCTACTTCCCCGAAAGATTCCATGTCGTTTTGGCAGAAGAATTTGCAAAAGAACTAAAGGAATACGGGCGTATTTACATGTACAGATTCCGTCCCGATTACAAAATTACAGCAAGAAGCATACACAGCTTCCCTTACAAATCGGTGCAGGCTGCATCCATAATGGTAATGCTTAGTAATAACCTCGACTATGCAGTAGCACAGCATCCCCATGAGCTAATTACCTATGGTGGAAACGGGGCTGTTTTTCAGAATTGGGCGCAATACCTCATCACAATGAAGTATTTGGCAGAGATGACCGATGAACAAACCCTTGTTCTATATTCTGGTCACCCCATGGGTTTATTCCCATCGCACAAGGATGCTCCAAGAGTTGTGGTAACAAACGGAATGATGATTCCAAATAATAGCAGCAAGGACGACTGGGAGCGTTTTAATGCTCTGGGTGTTACCCAGTATGGGCAAATGACTGCTGGATCATTTATGTACATAGGCCCACAAGGCATTGTTCACGGAACAACCATTACTCTTCTTAATGCAGGGCGCAAAAGGCTAAAAGCTGGAGAAACTGATTTGGGAGGAAAACTCTTTGTTTCGTCAGGCCTTGGGGGTATGTCTGGCGCTCAGCCCAAGGCTGGAGTTATAGCAGGTGTAGTTAGCCTTGTTGCCGAAATTAATCCCAAAGCAATCGAAGTACGCCACAGCCAAGGGTGGGTTGATGAGGTTTATGAAAACCTGGGTGAGTTAATTCCTAGATTACTTAAAGCTATAGAACAGAAAGAAGCCGTTTCCATTGCATACCAAGGCAATATTGTTGACCTGTGGGAACGTTTGGTAAAGGATGAAATTGCCGTTGATTTGGGCAGTGACCAAACTTCACTTCACAACCCATTTGCGGGTGGATACTACCCTGCTGGGCTAAGCCTTGAGGAATCGAACAAACTTATGGCTAGCGACCCTGATAAATTTAAGGAGAAGGTTTACGAGAGCTTACGCAGACAGGTTAAAGCAATTAATAAGCTTACAGCAAAGGGTATGTACTTTTTCGATTACGGGAATGCATTCCTTCTGGAATCGAGCCGTGCTGGAGCCGATATCCTTGCACCCGATGGCGGGTTCCGCTATCCATCATATGTTCAAGACATTATGGGTCCATTCTTTTTCGATTATGGATTTGGTCCATTCCGTTGGGTTTGCACTTCATCCGATCCGAAAGACCTAGAAACTACCGACCGAATTGCACAACAAGTGCTTGAAGATATTGCTAAAACTGCACCTAAAGAGATTAAAGGCCAGCTTGAGGATAATATTCATTGGATAATTGAGGCTGGGCAAAACAAACTGGTTGTTGGCTCTCAAGCTCGTATTCTTTATGCTGATGCCGAAGGAAGGATAAAAATTGCTGAAGCATTCAACAAGGCTGTGAATGAAGGTAAAGTAACTGCACCCATTGTGCTTGGTCGCGACCACCACGATGTTTCCGGAACAGATTCACCATACCGTGAAACATCTAATATTTACGATGGATCACAATTTACTGCCGATATGGCAATACAAAACGTAATTGGCGACTCGTTCCGAGGTGCAACCTGGGTTTCAATTCACAATGGTGGTGGAGTTGGATGGGGCGAGGTAATAAATGGTGGATTTGGCCTTACCCTTGATGGAAGCACCGATGCTGAAAGGCGATTGAAGCAAATGCTTCACTGGGATGTTAACAACGGAATTGCACGCCGCAGTTGGGCTCGAAACGAAGAGGCAATATTTGCCATTAAGCGTGAAATGGAGCGAACACCAAACCTTAAGGTAACACTCCCAAACATTGCCAGCGATAAACTAATTGAAGAGGCCCTAAGAAAATAGTAACCAATAGCAGGGAATGATTTGGTATTTACGGCTCATTCCCTGTTTTTTTTCAAAGCTTCTAAAGCCCTATTGAGGACTAACGGAATAATTTTTACATATATCTTGTATTACGCTAATTTCTTTCAGACATTTGGTTAACTAAAATTTTGTTTGTGAAAAGGAAAATTAAAATCATAACTTTTACAATTCTATCACTAATGTTTGTTGCCGCTTCATGCGATAAGCAAAAGAATTACCCCAAGGATTCAATAGTGGGATCATGGTTTAGCATGGAGCAAAGCTCAGTTTATGGCTACAGACAATACAATGTAAATATTGATTATAATGGTTATGACTCAACCCACATTATAATTTATAATTTTCACAATTTGGGATATGAACTTGAGACCTATGCTAGTATCCAAGACACCATTTTAACCCTAGAGATGACAAGTTCATTTGAAAACATCTCAGGAACTGGTCATATTGAGAGAGACTTCAGTGCGATTTATTGGGAATACACCTATTCTGGTCAAATCTTTGAGTCTTTATTCAGGAGACCCTAAATCAAAAGAAATAGGTTTTTCACCTCCATCCATCTAAAGTATTCAATTACCCACTTTCCCTTTGTTCAGTTCATATTAACAATTCTCAAATAGGCTTGCAGTAAAAAGCCTTTGTAGGTTTATGTTCAATAATACCTATGCGCCTATACATTAAGGCAAACACACTTTCCTAAATGTTGATGTTTAAAAATATTAAACATTAAATACCCTACACAATAACTGCACAGAATAAAAATGGTATTAGATTATACACTAATATTCAACAGATTAAACTATTAAGCTGGAACTATCTGAAATGGAATAACACAATGACTAATTCTCGGAAATAAATGGAATAGAGTGTTATTTTTTTGTGAAGTTAGCTTGACGTAAAATGGAACTTGTATATTTATAAAATGATGAAAACGCAAAATACAACCATAAATCTATTGATTTAAGAACACATCATATACTCTACAGCAAACAAGAATAACTCAGCTGAAAAATAATTATGCCTATACATACATTAACTTTAATCTCTGTATATCTGTTTAGTATATATTATTTATACACTACTTAAAAAAATGTGCATTTAAATTTACCACATCATGTATATTGAATTATAGTATATATAATTAAATATATTTGTAGTGGGGCTTAAAAAAAACAAAACCTATGAAAATTTTCAAAAATGCGAATAAATCCATAGAGCTTATAGATGTTTTTTTGAATACCATTGATCAGGGTGCTTTTATTTTTAAGGAAGGAGTTAAAAACTATCTATTGGGTAATCGAGAGAGTTTCGTTGATAATCTCAAAACCTTATCTAATCTTGAGACTGAAGCTGATATTTCACGTAGAGAAATTGAGAATTTACTTTACAATCAATCTTTAATGCCACAGATTAGAGGCGATATTATGCGTCTTTTGGAAGAAATTGACAACATAATTGATTTGTCTAAGAAAAGTTTATTCCAATTTGACGTTGAAGTACCGAGTATTCCTGCTGCTTTAAACCAGGATCTTATTAAGTTAACAGAACTATCATGCTCTGCAATTGAATCGTTAATACCTGCAGCTAGAGCATATTTTCATAGTCCTGAGAATGTGAAGGAGAGAATACACCGGGTATATCTTTTTGAAAGGGAAGCCGATAAACTAGCCGATGCCATTAAGCGAAAGGTGTTTCAGGAGTTACCCATTACACGCCTTAGTGAGAAGTTCCACCTACGATACTTTACACTCCATATTGAAACACTTTCGGATGCTGCTAAGGCTGCTGCCGATCTATTGTCGATTATGGCCATAAAACGCTCAATTTAAGTCTGTTAAATGCTTTTTCTGGTATTCCTATCTAGCGGTTTGTTTTTGGGATGGTCGTTGGGTGCCAACGACGCCTCGAATATTTTCGGTAGTGCTGTCGGCTCAAAGATGGTAAGCTTTCGAAAAGCCGCATGGATTGCCAGTATTTTTGTAGTTATTGGTGCCGTTTTTCAAGGGCATGGTGCTGCAAACACTCTCACTGACTTAGGCTCGGTGGATGCTTTGGCTGGCGCGTTTACCGTTTCGCTATGCGCTGCCATAGCAGTTTTCCTGATGACCAGATCTGGTTTGCCCGTATCCACTAGCCAAGCTGTAGTAGGTGCTATTATTGGTTGGTCGGCTTTCACAGGACACCAAACCAACCTCTCAGTTCTTTGGCGAATTATGGGCACATGGATTGCAAGCCCTATTTTGGGAATGATTTTCAGCGCCTTACTATTTCTCCTCGTAAGGTATATCCTTAGAAAATCTAAGATTCACGTGATAAAACTCGATTCACTGCTGCGGTTCGGGCTAATTGCAGTAGCAGCATTTGGCGCATACAGCCTAGGCGCAAATAACATCGCTAATGTTATGGGCGTTTTTGTTCCCTCGGCACCTAACATTGTACTAAATTTTGGTCTTTTCAGTATTAACGGAGTGCAAGTACTTTTTTTCCTTGGTGGAATTGCCATCTCGATAGGAATTTTTACTTACAGCAGGCGCGTTATGGAGACTCTGGGGAAAGGTATTCTTGACCTAACCCCCGAAGCTGCATTTGTAGTGATTCTTGCACAAGCATTGGTGTTATTCCTCTTCTCATCGTCTAGTTTTTCTGCTTTTCTAGATAGTATTGGACTCCCTCCATTCCCTCTGGTTCCGGTATCGAGCACTCAGATTGTCGTGGGTGCTGTAATGGGCATTGGGATAATAAAGGGAGGGCTGGAGATTAAGTTTAAACTGCTAAGAGGTATAGGTATTGGTTGGCTTACCACTCCATTAGCTGCTGGTTTTTTAACATACTTAGCATTATTCTTCGTGCAAAATGTTTTTGGACTAGAAGTTTCCAGTACAATTGATCTGGTTGAAGAATTAGCCAATCCATCAAAGGAGGGTATTGTTAGCCATCTCGATCTAACTGTTCCTGCCATTATGCTAATTATTTTTGTCCTTTTAGTACTTCTTGTTTATCTGGTTCTTAGGCAGCAAAAGTTGCGACTGAAGGCTGAAAATCAAGTGTTACATCAACAAAACCAATCTTACACCTCATCAAAAGCATTAAATGAGTTGGAAATTAGGGCTATTCAGATGCAAAACACCATGCTCACCAACAAGTTGGAACTAAAAAGGCAGGAGTTAAACACCATTTTGATGAACATTAGTGAACAGAGAACGTTTCTTGAAAACATTGCCATTGAACTTTGCCGGCTTATAGGCATACCCGATATTCAAAAACGTGATGCTAAGCTCAATGAATTAACTCTTTTACTCAGGCAAAGGATGTCATTTACCAAGGAAATTGACGATTTTTACGAGCGAATAGATAAAACCCATAAAAATTTCCAACTCGTCCTAGTTGAGAAATTCCCCGATCTCACTGATAATGAAAAGCGATTAGCCATGCTCTTAAGGCTAAATTTTGCCTCAAAAGAAATTGCCACTCTTATGAATATAACGCCAAAAAGTGTCGAAATAGCACGATATCGTTTGCGCAAGAAATTACAACTTAAGGAGCGGGAAAATCTGACTGAATTTCTAAAATCATTATAGTATTTTTAATTTAAAACCCTTAACTAATGAAAACAAAACGGACCCTTTTAACGCTCGGTATGCTGGTAACAACGGTTTGCCTAATGCAAGCACAAACCCGAAATATTTCGGGTACAATAACTTCTGACGTTGATGGCAAGCCCATCTCCGAAGTTACAATTCAACTGAAAGGCGCTAAAACTGCAGTTACAACCAACGAGCAAGGACATTATACCATTGCTGTTGATCAAAATTCCTCGGAAATGCTTGTCTTTACTCACCCTAGCTACGACGATTTGGATATCAGCGTGATTAGCAAATCACGACTCGATCTGACAATGACTAGCAACGTACGTACAAATCAGTATGGCCAAGTTGTTGGACGTAAGGCCTTGAGCCCTGAGGCTCGCGATGGCATTCTTACACTTGAATCTAAGGACAAGTCGTTTAAATTCTGGGTTGACATGCGTTTAAATATCGATTTCACAAAACATTTCGATAACTACGACAACAGTATTTCAGCTACTGGAAATGCGGCTGATGCTATTCAACTTTCCGATGGGGGCCACATCCGCAGGGCTCGTATTGCCTTTAAAGCACAGGTATCGGAAAAATGGTATGGAGAGATAGATATTGATTTTAGAGATTTAGAGCTCGATTTAAACGATGTTTACCTGAAGTATTCGGCCAACAACAACCTTGACATTAAAGTCGGGCATTTCCGTGAGCCTTTTGGCATGATGACAAATACGACTTCGCGCTACGTATCCTTTATGGAAAGACCTTTAAGTTCCGAATTTGACCCAAGTCGTCATCTAGGGATAGGCGTTTTATATTCTCACCCTCGTTTTACCACTGGGGTTGGTATTTTTACCGACGAGGCCCTCTCTATTGAGGCTAAGGATGTTGTTCGTAAACAGCAGGCTGGAGTTGAGTTTAGCAAGGCTATCACCGGTCGTATTATGGGCTACGCTTTAAACAAGGATAATCTTACTTTAGGTCTGGGCGTAGGAGCTTCATATCGTACTCCTCAAATTACCGACGAAGGTTTTAACACGGTTCGGGTTAGGGGAAACGATGAGAACCGCACATCCCAAAAAAGATTTTTGGATACTGATGCAGTGAAAAATGTGAAAAATATTATTCTCGCCAATGCTGAAGTGGCCTTTGCCTACAACTCACTCCGTGTGCAGGGCGAATACAAAATGATGACTCTGGATAGAGGACCTATCTACACTGATATCAACTATACAGGGCAAAACCTAAACGATGCCAAGTATAGCGGGTATTATATTGAAGCTGCATACTTCCTATTTGGTGATAAGCAAAATTTCAACTATAGCGATGGCGAGTTTACCCGCGTAAACCCAAAGTCGAAAAGAGGAACTGTTGAAATTGCTGCTCGATACAGTACAATCAATCTAAACGATAAAAAAGCAGCTGTTTATGGAGGCGAAGGCAAGATTTCAACTTTTGGTGTAACATATTGGGCAAAAACCAATGTAAGGATTGTTCTTAACGCAGCCTATGTTGACCACGATAAATATGCAAGTACAAAATATAACTGGGCAGTTCCAGCAGATGGTTACGACTACGTTTGGGTTGGAACTCGATTTGAAATTGACTTTTAGAAATATATCTTTTAATTAGTTTTCTTAATTTAATATTAATCAAGCACTTAACAATTACAAGTATGAGAAATTTTATGATTAGCGCAATGGCTATTGCCTTGCTAGGTACAACACTTGTCTTTACAGCATGTGATGATGAGGATATAAAGAATGCACCCCTTATCCAAAACACAACGATATCAGGGAGTCAGGTTGGACCCTTTACCGTGTCGGCTACTATTATTGATGACAATGGCGACCTTAAGAGTGCCGAGCTTTTCTACAAAAAGAACGACGTGGCTACTTTTACAACCGTTAACATGACCAAAGGTGAAAACAATGTTTACGCTGGTGTAATCCCTGCACAAGACCAGGGTGATATTATTTACTACTACATTAAAGCGGTTAACTCTGTAGATCTGATTACCTACGACCCAGCCAATGCACCCACAACTACCTACCAGTTTGATGTAACAGGTGTTGATTACTCTAGCATAGTTCTTAACGAAATTTGGGCTGGTGGACCAACTGATGAGCATAAATTTATCGAGTTGCTAAACACCTCCACTGAGGCCATAAACATCTCTGGCATCTACTTCGAGCGTAATGCCGAAGGTAATGTTGGTACAATCCCTGATGGAACAACCCTTGCCGCAGGTGCATATTACATACTGGGTACTAAAAATAACACAGAAAACCCTAACGACCCCAGTGCACCTTATGATAGTTCAATATCCAAAGGATTCTCTGCAAAAAAATCAATCCTCTTTAAGATGTTCTCCCCCTCTGGAAATGTTATAGACATGTTCTTGCGCGGATCTGAAGATAACCTGGATGCTACAATTTCTGATCTTGCACCAGGATCATACTGCAGAATACCTAACGGAACTGGAGGATGGAAAGTAGTAACTAATGCTACTCTTAGAGCAGTAAACGATGAAACTGGAGCTGCTGATATTCCTAACGAATAGTGATTATAACTATAATAGAGTTTGATTTTAGTATAAACTTTTAAATAAATTATTCAGAAGGGTGTTCATTAAGTAGCTTTTACCAAACCAAAGCAAATTGCCTGCCTTATATTTATTGAATTAAGGCAAGCACAGCTAGAAACGTTGATTTTAAAATCATGCTGAGTCTTTATTTCTTCTAGGAAACGGATAAAGCATAATGGTTAAGCAGCTTAATGAGCACCCTTCTGTTTTTTAACTTAAACTTATATGAGTAAAGAAGAGTTGAAAATTGGCGAAATTTCAAAACCCCGTTTTGAATTTCGTTCCTTCGGTCAAGATTTCGATGAGGCACACTACCGCATGTCACGTCTATCAATGCCTGTTCCCGAAAAAGTGTGGGAGCGCTACTCAGAGGAAATTTATATCCTTTCAAAAACCAACGATATTAACAACACAAAGATTCGTGATGGCAAAATGGATATAAAAACCTTTGTGAAAACCGTTGATGGGCTAGAGCAGTGGAATCCGTTGATGAAGGGAGAGTTCCCGATCAAAGTTTCAGTTCTTAAAGACGAGGTTTTCCCTGCATTTCAGGTTTCAATGCCAAGTCTAACCAAAGACGTTTACACATACGATGAGTTCATTGCAATCATTAAAGAGCATCCCGACCTACAGGCAGTACGAGTAAGCAAAGAGCGCTATGGTTACATGGTAAATAATACCATTTGCGAATTTGGAATTGTTAAAATCAATGGCGCACAGGTTGTAACCATAAATTCCGAATCAACTGAAGTGGAAGATATCAAAAAAACCATTAAGGATATTGGTTTAGATGGTGTTGAAAACATCAACTACTTACAGGCAATAAAGCGAGTTATTGGAATGATTGACAAACCCTTAGCAAACGAATAGATTATGGCACAGGAAATTGAACGTAAATTTTTGGTGAAGGGCGAGTTTAAACCTTTGTCCAATAAGCAAACTCGTATTACACAGGGTTACCTTTCATCGGTTCCAGAGCGCACGGTTAGGGTTCGCATAAAGGGCGATAAAGGGTTTATAACCATAAAGGGTATTGGCAGCCAATCCGGCGCAAGCCGTTACGAGTGGGAAAAGGAAATTCCGGTTGAAGAGGTGAATGAACTGCTAAAAATTTGTGAACCAGGCGTAATTGATAAAATCCGATATCTAGTAACAGTTGGTAAACACACCTTTGAAGTAGATGAGTTTTTTGGTGATAATCAAGGCCTTACTGTTGCGGAAATTGAGTTAAATTCTGAGGATGAAGCATTTCAGAAACCAAGTTGGCTTGGTGATGAGGTAACAGGCGATGCAAAGTATTACAACTCAATGCTAATGAAAAACCCATATACAAAGTGGTAGAAAAAGGTATTTAACCTAAGTTTTTTTTCAATGAACAAGGAAAATAGTAAAATAAGCACTTACGGAGACAATGGAGACGACCACTTTGACCCGTTGGATATGCACAATTATAGAATTGAGCAACTTCCGGTAAGGGACAAATCGAGTTTTGAAAAATGGCTGGGTATAATTGGTATTCCTCTGTCAATTATAGTATTCATCCTATTTGCCGTTGTGTTCGACCTCCCATTCCTTCAGAATATTAATCCAGAAAATCTCGATGTAAAGGCACAAAAAGAGTTTCTGAGAATTGGAACAGAGGCTTTTACCCAAAGTAATGCCTACATGTTAGCCATATTTTTAGGATCAATTATCTTATGGATGACACAGGCAATTCCTAATTATCTTACCTCATTAATTCTGATAATATTATTAGTGCTCACCGGGGTTCTCCCAGAGAAAGAGGCATACGCTCAACTTGGGCATCCGGTAATGTGGCTTAATATCATGTCGTTTGTGCTCGCCAGTATGCTTGTTGAAACAGGAGTTGCCAAGCGCTTTGCGCTTTGGTTTATTCTTAAGTTTGGCAAAAATGCTGGAACTATTTTCCTTAGTTTCATTGTTATTAACCTTATTCTGTCGGCTTTTATCTCGGCAACAACAGCTAAAGCGGCCATTCTTCTCCCTATATTCATGGTAATTGCTGCTATATATGGGGCTAGGCAGGGTAAAACACGCAATAATTTTGGCCGAAGCATTGTTCTTCAAAATCTTTTATATATTAATATTGGCGCTGGCGCCTTTGTTACTGGCTCAGGTGCGAATCTGTTAGCTGCAGCACTTATTGGGGGTGCTATAGGAGGTTCTGTGTACTTCTCCGATTGGCTCTTTGCCATGTTCCCCATGATGGTAGGACTCATGCTTATTGGCTATATTCTAGCCATGAAAGTTTTCTTCCCGCTCTCGTCAGAGGAAAGATTACCCCAGATTAAAGGCGGAATGCAAAGGCTAAATGAAGAGTATGTTAAGCTAGGGAAAATAAATTTTCAAGAGGTTAAGGCAATAGTAATCTTTTTAACCATTCTAGCTTTTTGGGCTACCGATAGGCTACATGGAATAAGTGCAACTGCAGTTGCATTTGTTGGTGCCATTGTGGGGCTACTACCCCGGATTGGAATTATTAAATGGAACGATGTTGATATCCCCTGGCACTTGCTCCTTTTCTCGGCAGGAGCATACACACTGGGAGCTGGACTAGCCATTACCGATCTTCCCCTTTTAAGCGTAAATGCATTTTTTGACAGTATAGGGATAGGCGACAAAACACATTTTTGGAAACTATACATACTCCTTACTGGGGTTATGGTGTTCAGTGCGCTTATTTTTCAGTCCAAAACCATGCGGGCGATGATCTTCATCCCAATTTCTATTGGCGTTGCCAATAGATTTGGTTTTAGCGTTATAAGCCTTGCACTACCTGTAGCATTCATGATTGAACATGTGTATGTACTTCCTTTCAACAGCAAACCAGCAGCCTTACTTTATGAAACCAATCAGTACAGCTTAACCGATACCTTTAAGTATGGCATTACCATGATGACAATTGCGTGGATATTAATTATTGTTGCGGGTGAAACTTGGTTCCGTTTTCTAGGTATAACACCAAACGGAGTATTTGCATTTTTCTAATTTTAATAAAATTTGAAAGGATTTAAGATATGGGACAACTACTGAAAAATATGAAGATTAGCACTAAGCTAAATTTATTATTTGGAATTTTCTTGGTTTTTGCCCTTATCTCTCTTTATGCCCTTTATAAAAGTCAAATTAATAAAACCTTTAGCGACACCCATTCCTTCATGACCGAAAGCATGCATGATATTAATGAAATTATGCATTACGTGGATAACTTTACAGAAGAATCGGGTTTTACCGAGGAAGACTATAAATTACTTAAACCCTTTTTTAGCAAAAAAACTTACTATAAAACTGGTTATCCTTTTTTAGTTACCCGATCGGGTGACTACCTTATTCACCCTAATAAAGAGGGCACAAACGAACTTGATTCCAAGAATCATACATCTAGACTAACGTATGGAGAGGGTTATGGATATTTCAGGTACAACTACTCCGTTGATGGTAGGCCAAAGTGGCAATACGTTGGTTATTTCAAGCCCTACGATGCCTACGTTACTGTAACGTTTTATGAAGATGAACTTTTTGAAAACTTGTTGCGCTTAAAAGTGCTTTTTATTGCATTCTCAGCTCTTTCTGTTATTTTAATGCTAGTACTGCGAGTTTTTATTAGGAAAATAGTAAGAGACCTTAGAAAAGGAGTGGAGTTTGCTGTAGAGGTTTCTAATGGCAATTTGTTGGCAGAAGTGGATATAAAACAAAACGATGAGATTGGGGACTTGGCTAATGCGCTTAGAATGATGGCAGCAAGAATTAGAGATATTATTGAGACCGTTAAAACCATTTCTGAAAACATGCTAAATGTAGGTGAAGAACTAAATTCATCAGCTATCAATTTCTCTGAGGCTTCAAGACAGCAGGCATCAGCAGCTGAAGAAATTGGCTCATCAATGGAAGAGATGTCCTCAAATATTAGCCAAAATACTGAAAATGCTAAAAGCGCCAACAAAATATCGGGCGGCATAGCATCAGGATTAAAAATGTTTGAAACAACGTCGTTGGAAAGCCTCTCTTCCATTAAGAATATCTCTGAAAAAATTCACATTATCAACGACATTGCTTTTCAAACCAATATACTAGCACTAAACGCAGCGGTTGAAGCCGCAAGAGCTGGCGAATTCGGAAAAGGGTTTTCAGTGGTTGCATCCGAAGTAAAGAAACTGGCAGAACGCAGTAAGGTGGCAGCCGACGAAATAATTCTGCTTGCTTCAAGTAGCCTTAATGTCACAAAAAAGTCGTCGGAATTAACGGCACAGCTTATTCCCGACATTGTAAATAGTGCATCTCTTATTCAGGAGGTATCTTCGGCAAGTATAGAGCAAAATGCAGGGGCAAACCAAATTAATACTGCGATACAACAACTTAGCCAAGCTACTCAACAAAACGCTAATTCAACGAAAGACCTTGTTACTAGCTCTGAAGAGCTAAAAAAACTTGCTGAGGAGTTAAATTCAATGATAAGTCATTTTACGCTTTAGCTTAACACGAATAGTTATTATGGAAAGACTCTTTCTGATATTTTCTTTTGCAGTACTCTCAACTAGTGCTATGGTTAGCTGTGTTAAAGATGCTCCTTTAAATGACGATATAAAAGAGATTAAGGTTACGACTCTGGACATTAAAACACTGGGCCGACTTACAGCAGATCTGGTAGAAACCTCTGGAATTGTTGTTTATGAGCCTAACAGAATATGGTCGCATAACGATAAGGGTAACACCAACCAATTATTTTTGGTTGATACCACTGGAGCATTAATAAAAACAATTACTGTAACCAATGCGCAAAATATAGACTGGGAAGATTTGGCCGTTGATACACAGGGACGTATCTATATTAATAACGCTGGAAATAACAATAACTCTCGCACAAAACTTTCAATTTACCGAATTCCAAATCCCAACTTAATTGAAGGAATTACCGTTCAGGCAGAAATTATCAGATTTACTTATGAGGATCAAACCAAATTTCCCCCTCTCAACTCGAACAAAAACTTTGACGTTGAGGCAATTATCTGGAAAAACGACAGTATTCACCTTTTCACAAAGGACAGAAGCACACCTTACACTGGTTACACGAAAAACTATATAGTTCCATCAACTCCCGGTAATTATACTGCAATGCTAGTTGATTCATTCTTTATTGAGAGCATTAACTACCCTGCACCTGTAACTGCTGCTGATATAAATCTTGAAACGGGCGAGCTCGTATTGCTAACAAAAGACAGGATACTTTCGTTTACCAACTACCCTGGGAGTAAGTTTTTTAAAGGTGATATTATTGATTATCGGCTTACCTCAAGCGTTGGGCAGGTAGAGGCAATTAGCTTTGTGAACAAACAAAAACTATACATTACTGAAGAGGGTTCTAGTAGTTTACCTGGAAATATTTATAAAGTTATTCTGCCTTAAAATAATGGATAACAAACATTTATCGAATTTTCAGGAGTAATCTTGAGCAATAAAACATTTCAAAATGATTGAAGAATCAGTAAAAATACACGATAAATTCTCTCTTGAGATAAAGTTGGGATTAAACGCACGTAGAAAACAACAGATAAGTGATTTTGAGTTTAACACCTGGATATTCCTACCAAGTAGTCTCGGTATAAATCCATCAACTTACGAGAAACGACACTTTTACAGGGATGTGAATTCTAATATACGCCTAATCACCCCCGTTTATCTTCTGCGCGACATTGCAGGCGAGAAAAATACTCCATTCACAATTCTACAAAAATCGTTTGAGAATCTTTCAGCCGATCCCACACGCACGAATTCGGCCGAATATGAATATCAAATAAAAATGTTTCTATCCATTCTTAAAAGTGCACTTCGAGACGATATTGCGCATATTATCAAAAACACTTTTAACGAGGATAATGATTATTTAATTGAAAGTTATATAAATAATATTCAGTTAATTACAGCAAAATACCGAAGCCTTAGAAGAATAATAAATACTCCTACCGTTAGTAAATATCTGCTCAACTTCTATCAGTTTGGCGACGAGTTTATGAGTAATCTAATAGAGCAGCATACCTTCAAACTACTCCGCGATTTGGAGAAAAGCAACCATGAGGATACTGCTCAAATTAGAGGTACAATAGTTGCAGTAATTAATAAGGAAATTGAGTACAAAAAAGACAAAGGGTTTTCAGTGGCTGAACAAGATGACCCAAATCGGAATAGGGATATGATTTTTCGCCTAGGACTGCTGAAAAAATTTGCCGATAACGAACTCTTTCTCACTGCAAACAAGAAAAAAGATGGCATACTTGTGGAGCAAGTGTACTACAGTATTGCTGCAGGAATTTCAATGATTTTTGCCACTGGAATTGCTTTCTCTTTTCAGTTAAAATATGGGAATTTCACCATGCCATTCTTTGTAGCGCTTGTTGTTGGCTACATGCTAAAGGATAGGATTAAAGAACTGGGACGTTACTATTTTTCTTACAAACTCGGAAGAAGTTACTTCGATCATAAAACCAAAATAAGCTTAAAAGGTACGCATATTGGATGGAGCAAAGAGTCCGTGGACTTCATTACCGAGGATAAAGTGCCTGATGAAGTTCTAAAACTTCGCGATAGATCTGCCATTCTTGAAGCAAATAATCGTGCCTTTACTGAGAGGATAATTCTTTACCGAAAACTTGTTCGAATCTTCAGGGAAAAGTTAGATAGTTCCATTCAATACAATACCACAGGTATAAATGATATTATTAGATTTAACATCTCTAACTATATCACCAAAATGGACAATTCAGATTTTCCTCTTTTTGTTACCGGTGATGATAATTCGGTTAAAATAATTATGGGCGAGAGAGTATATTATCTGAATCTACTCATGCAGTTTAAAAACGATGGCCAACTTGTTTACAAGCGTTACAGGGTTGCCTTAAACAGAGATGGAATAATTGATATTGAAAAAATTAAATATCAATAATTGGGCGAAGAGAACTTACGGCGAAAAAAGAAAACCCATAAATACTTGAGGTCCAATTAGAGGTATCTGTTTCTGCTATAGTATCAACAAAAAGCACCATGGCTTAAAATGCCATTAAAAATACCCTACCTTTACAGCAAACAAAAAACAATGGCAAATATTGGGCAACGCAATCAGCTGAAGGTAGTTAAGCAACTCGATTTTGGCTGCTACCTCGATGGTGGAGAGCATGGAGAAATACTAATCCCTCGTCGTTACGTTCCTGAGGGAACCGAAGTTGATGATATACTCGATGTATTTATCTACTTCGATTCAGAGGACAGAATAATTGCAACCACCGAACAGCCCTATATTATGCTTAACGAAATTGCCAAACTAAAGGTGGTTTCGATTACCAGTGCGGGAGCTTTTCTCGATTGGGGCCTCACAAAAGATATCTTCGTTCCTTTCCGCGAGCAAAAACAGCGCATGGAAGAAGGCAAGTGGTATATTGTTGCACTTTATATCGATCATGAGACTAATCGCTTGGTTGCTTCGGCCAAAATTGAGAAATTTGTTGATAATACACCTCCCGAATACAATGTTGGGCAAGAGGTTGATCTAGTAATCTACTCACAAACAGATTTAGGGTATTCGGCAATTATAAACAGTTCCCACTGGGGCATACTTTACAACAACGAGGTATTTAGCCGGCTCCGAATTGGTGATAAGGTTAAGGGCTACATTAAAAAGGTTCGCGATGACGATAAGATTGACCTGATACTGAATAAACCAGGGTATGAAAAAATTGATAGTATTTCGCAATCAATACTCGAAAGATTGAATCAAAGCAAAGGCTTTCTGTCGCTAACCGATAAAAGTGATCCCGAAACCATTTACTTTTTTCTTGGGATTAGCAAAAAAGTTTTTAAAAAGGCCATTGGGTCACTTTATAAAGCAAGGCTCATTAGTATTGATGATGATGGGATACGGCTGATAAAAAAATAGAAAAAATTAGTATTGCCCTGTAGAAAGCAAAACCAGAGTACAATCAAAGGATACTTCAATCCCCTTTTGCTTTGCAAGTTTAAATAATTCAGGATTTTCTGTCCCAGGGTTAAAAATAATACGTTTAGGGTTCAGGTTGATGATATAATCGAGGTACTGCTCCTGCTTAAACCTATTTAGGTAAAGGGTTACAGTATGAATATCGGTAGGGAATACCAGATAATCGAAAATGGGAATACCCTCAACCACATCCTGCCTTGGACCAATAGCCACAACCTCAAACCCATGCTTTACCAAACTCTTTATAGCCAGCAACGAGAATCGCCCAGGCTTACTACTTGCACCAAGTACAAGAGTTTTTTTATTCATGCTTGGTTACTTTTACAAGCATTACCACAGCATATGCCGACACGCCTTCCTCCCTTCCAACAAAGCCAAGACTCTCGGTTGTTGTAGCCTTTACCGAAACCGTCCCCTCGGGCAGATCTAAAATCTGCTCTAGAGTTCTCTGCATTTCTGGGATAATCTCTTTAAGCTTAGGTTTTTGAAGACAAATAGTTGAGTCGATATTGCCTATGCTATAGCCTTTGTTTGCAATGATAGATTGCACGCTCTTTAGCAATATCTTGCTATCGACACCCTTGAGGTTAGGATCGGTATCAGGAAAATGGTAACCAATATCGCGCATGGCAACAGCACCAAGCATTGCATCGCATATGGCGTGAATAAGAACATCGCCATCGGAGTGCCCAACCGAACCTTTTGAATGAGGAATCTCAATACCGCCTAGCCAAAACCTGTAGCCTTTGGCTAATTTATGAACATCGTATCCAACACCTACTCTAAAGCTCATCTCTTCCTTTTTGCTCGTCCTGTAGATTTATCGAAATCAAAGCCAAGTGTAAAACGAACGGTATTGGCCAATGGGTTTGTATGCCCTCCCCTTGGAACTAAATATGCAAAATCGAGCTTAAATATATTATACTTAACCCCAGCACCAATGGTAAAATACTTTCTATTCCCTTTGGTCATATGCTCATCGAAGTAACCACCCCTAACAGCAAACTGACCAGAATAGGAATACTCAACCCCAACGCCATAGCTTATCTCACGTAATTCTTCTTTATAGCCACCTGGAGCATCGTAGAATGACTGCAGCATACCGCTAATTACTGAAACATTAGGGTCCATACCAGAGGTAATTAAATCAGAATTATCAAAATCATCGTAACGTGGAGGAGTAGGCACTAATAGTTTATTCCCATCAACAAGAAATGATACCTGATTATACTCATCCATGTCAAATGTAAAACGGCCACCTAACCGGAGATTGGTTGGAATAAAATCCTTTGTTTGGTCGTCGTTGTATGAGAGTTTAGTCCCAATGTTTGAAATGTGTAATCCAAATGCAAGTTCTCCATTGTTTTTATCAATCTTCACAGGAGTTTGATAGTATGTGGATATGCTTGCAGCATATGATTGCCCAGACTTGGCAGCAGATTGCCCCTGTTGGGCAAACCCCCCTGTTAAATCGGAATGAATAAACTTAAAGCCCACACTACCCCCAATCTTCTCTGAGAATTTACGCGAGTAGGCCATATCAAAAGCAAACTCATTGGCATTATGGGTCTTAATAGGTTCTGGGTTAGTTTCGCTAGTGAAAATTATCTCGCCTAGGGAGAAGTACAACAAGGAAGCGCTCACAACCTGTTGCTCATCAAACTTATAGTAGCCGACCAAATAGGTTAGATCAATATCGTTAATTAAATTTCTGAGCCAAGGGGTATAGGAAAGGGAGAGTCCCCATTCATTCTCGGTAAAGGCATACTTTGAAGGATTCCAATGCTGGCTGTTAATGTCGGGCTTTGAAGCTACACCCACATCGCCCATAGATCCAGCTCGTGAGTCGGGAGCAATCATCAGAAATGGAACGGCAACCTTAAGCGCATTGGGGGCACCAAGAAGCGAAACATCCTCATTAAACTGCCCCAGAACAACCATGTTGCTTATTACTAAAAAGAAAAGTAATCCTAAAAAAACTTTTTTTATCATGCTTAAAAATTTGAGTGCAAAATTAGTTGAATATTTATAACAACCCAAAAACTCAATTGTTATTGCAAAACCATGCAATAAATTTTGGTATAATTAATTGCCAGTAAATTCAACGGAAATATATAAAAACAAATGATTCAGATCGGTTTGGGCTGTGACTATGTTAAACCTATCTTTTTTTGCTGTGCCAAGTAAATACATAATCTATTATCCTCTGCTAAATAAGATTAAGTCTGACAGCAGCACAGAAATTGCTGCTATTGAGGAATAACCCATTTTACTTCAATACCACCAACTTTTGGTATACCTCTACCACCTTACCATCGGTAGGTTTAACCCTAATTTTATAGAAATATACGCCACGGCCTATTCTATCGCCAAAATCGTCAAGGCCATCCCAGTATATAGGGCCAACCCTATAACCACCTTCGCTTGGCAAATATTGCTCGATAGTTTTTACCAATTTTCCCGATGGGCTAAAAATCTGTATTGAAATATCAAAATCGGAATAGGGTTGATTGTGCTCAAAATAAAAACCTGTTGATTGGGTAAATGGATTTGGGTAATTAAGTAAATGAGTAAGTTTTAACTTAGTATCAGATAAAACACTAAAATCAATCTGCGCTTCGGAGCTGTTGTTAAAAACATCCCATGCCTTTACGGTAACCATATATTCTCCTTCTTTCAGTCCGGATAATTGGTACTCTGCTTTACCCTGCTTAAAATTATCAACATCGGAAATGTAGTAATCGTTAAGTACTATGGTGCGCTCTTCCTCTCCGCTAATGGTGGCCACTAAATTGTGGCCAATACCCACCCCAGTTGTGTTTATCCCTGAACTATCAACAAGTGAAACGATAAGTTTAGGGCTGGCATCGGTTGTTCCGCCGGGAACAAATTTGTCATTATTCATAAACAACTCAATCTGTGGCCCAGCAATATCGTCGCCAATATTATCGCTAATACCCCCAACGGTAAAATCTTCAAAATAGCCAGCGCCTATGCTCATCCCATCGCTGGCATATAGGCTAATGCGCCCAAAGCCATAATCGTACATAATATCCTTTGGAACTATAAATTTGGCGGTAAAGCCATTATCAACAACTGTGGAGCGCCCCTTGTAAATGGTGCTCTCGCGAGCTGTAAACACAAAGGGGGTCCCTCCCCTATTGGCTAATGTGGTAATTTCCTTTGCTTTATCAAACAGCGTAACTTCAGCTTCGCCCACAAACCCATCCAAAGCCTTTGAGTCGCTAACAATGCCCTTAAGTTCAACAGTATTCAAAGCTCTTAGCGTATCGAGTTGTCCGGTAATTGGTGTTCCATTAATTTGGGAAATCGACATACTTGCATCGGGGTAATGAAGCATGAGCGCAGGATCGCCAAGGAGCATAAAATTCCTTTTATTAATCTCCCCTGATGTGGCCACCTTTGCCAGCCTAAGTACATCTCCTAAACGATAAAATCTATCACCCTGCCCCTCCACATAATCGGTGCGCTGGGCAAATACATACTGAAAAAAATTTCTATTCAAGGTGTAGTTTGGGTTTGAATAAACTACCCGAGTTGTTGAAAGCAAACCAACACTTCCACCATTAGGCGAAAGTAGAGCATATTCTCCTGCAGATTTGCTTGCAAAATCATCAAAACGGCTAAACTCACAGGTTGCAGTTACAAAAAGAGGTAACCTATCAAAATTGCGCCATTGCTGAATATCGTTAACCATTAAAACCTTCTCGTGCGAGAGCCAACGGGTATTGGCATGGCCAACGTAGTTTATTATAAGAGCGCCTTGGTTTGCCCTACTATTTATGGCGTCGGTAACATCGGGATAGCGGGCACCCTGCGAGGTGGTTTGCATTGGATAGGCATCAAAGAAAATTCGTTGCACGTTGTAACGAGGATAATTGGTCTCAACAAAACTACCTAAAAGATTAGCATCGCTCATATGAACATTTCCATCGCCATCGTCGCCAATAAAGCACAATTGATTATGCCAACTACCATTTGAGCCGAGCATGTACTGCCTTATTTTAGCAATTGCAATGTTTGCTTCAGATACAGTATTGCTAGGAATTCGGCCAATGCCAATATCAAGCAGGCCTTTCCCTTCACCCTCGTTGTCATCGAGCAATCCAAAAAAATCATCGGAAACATATGAATCAGTTACATGATTTGAGATTTCTGATTGGTAGGTAAGTACCCTATTGGTATTTGATGAGGCAGTGGATAAGTTTTTATAAGAGCCATCGCCAAAAAGAAGCAGATAACGTGGCAATTCATCGTCATTAGAAGCCCTTTTGTAAAACATTCTCATCATATTCCTAATGGCCGCCACATCGGCATTACCCGAAGAGAACTCGTTATAAACCTGCTGGTTGGTATAAACTACAACATCTAACCCACTATTATCTATATGAAGTTGGGCAAGCTCATTGGCCTGCGAAAGGTAATCGGGGTGGGTAACAATAAACATGTCGGGCTGCCCTGCGCCATGAATATCCTGATTGTCAACATCCACAACAGAACTCACTTTGTAGGCTTGCGACGGATTAAAAGCAATCATCTCCTTAAGGTCATCGGTAGCAATTTTAACCTGAGCAACCGATCCTTGGAGGGTATAATTAAGATTTTTTTTGTGATCGAAAAAGTTGGTAATATCCCAAACCATAGTACCTGCATCGGCATTGGATATATCAAATCGGGTAACATTCCCTACTCCCACACTCTCCAAATCTCTAAACTGAAATTGCCCAGATTGTATTATCAAACTTTGCCTTGCATTCACCGTAATATAATCGAGCCAGCCCTTTGCAGAGGGTGTTGGCTTATTGTAAATAAGATCCAAATTTAGGCTCCCTTGGGAGTATGGAATCTCAAAAGTTTTTGAGGATAATGAAGCAAAAGTTCCATACTGATTAGTTAAACTAACGGACGGTAAGGAAATGTTGCCAACAAATGAGCCATTGGCCCTTAGAGTAAAGGTACTTGATATCGATGAGCGGGCAGCAGCTCTAACCCGAACATGGGCTTTACCATTGGCAACTGGCTTGTTAAAGGGTAAATTGTAGGTTCTGCTTGTATAAATATCGAAACTCTCGCCAAGCCACTCTCTACCTGACTTAATAAGGTTAGTATCGTTAATTTCAAAGTAGTGCAAAGCATCATAGGCATTTGAAATACGTGTGTGGGGCGATGAAGGGGTATCAACATTTACTATTCGCAGCGGAACTGGCATATCTGTTGTTAGAAAATAGTTTGTTTGCAAAGCGTAATCATGAATCCGGTGGGTTAACATTGATTCGTCCTCGCTAATCCCCCAGGTAATGGGTCCATTGGCATAAAAAAGGATATAATCGCCCTGATTAAATATGTTATCGGAGCCCTTCTCCATAAAAATGGGTATTTGCCGCAAATCATCAATTGACTCATCGCTGTTCCAAAATGAGAGTTGTTTGCCATCATGCCCCCAAACTGAAACATTATCTGGGTTTGCAAACCCCATGGATACAAGCTCAGCATACGATATCTTAAATACACCACTTTTGTCAACCCTAACCTGCTTCCAAACTCCATTTGACAACACCGATTGATTGGTGTACCGAACAGAAAGTTTTGGCCTTACTCCTATCTCCTTTGGCTTAACAGCTAAACTAAATGCAAGTAATTTTTCAACCCTCCCATTTGCAGGGTTAACCCTAAGCGCTGGAATACTAACCTGTAGCATCTGTTTTCTGCGGGTTGTATAAACAGAGTGCTTAACAGAAAGTTTTGAAATGCTATCGATATCACTTTGCGAAAGAAGTTCTAGTTCCTCTGGCGTTAAGTCTGCATATTCCATTTTGGCAAATGTAACCGACACATGCTCGGAGGTCTCTACAGCATCAGAAACAGGAATAGTCTCAGTATAAAAAGGGATCATCAATGGAGAAAGCGGATAATCAACATTGTCGTCGAACCTAAGGTGAGGCTTAAAATGATTTCCCCCTTCTTCCGAAACTCTGTAGTTCTTCATTGGCTCCTTTGGCCAATTTATACTACGCGAATAGGTTTGACCATTAATTACCCCGCTGGATATCAGCAGAAAGCATAAAATGCAAGTGAATCGAGACATTATTTAATTATTTTAACTTTGCAAATAAACAAAAAGTTTGATATACCTTTATCAGCAAGTTTATAAACGGTCAATGTTTAGTTTTATTTTAGGTGTGTTGCAATGTTAATTGTTTTTTACAAACAATTAATAGCATTGCATATACAATAGATTATTCAAAAATGGGTTACATAAATTACACAAAATAATTAGGCTATACTAATGCTGACTAGCAAAAAAATATTCTTAATAGTCTTTTTTGTTCTTAACCTCGTCATTAGTAATGCACAAGATGCTAGTTTTTCGCAACCATTCTCAAACCAACTTTATCTAAATCCTGCCTATGCAGGGCATCCAAAGTATCAACGATTACAAGTTTCGTACAGAAATCAATGGCTAGTTTCGCAATCTCCTTTTATGACCTATGGAGTGAGCTACGACAGATTTTTTATTGAGCAGAATAGCGGATTAGGGATAAACGTTGTAAATGACATGCAATCGCTTGGTGCGTTTAATAATCTAAATGCCAGCATACTTTACTCTTACACGTTCCAAATAGCTTATAATTTTCAGATCAGAGGTGGAATACAGGCAGGTGGCGTGTTTAAATCGCAAAACACTCGAAACCTAATTTTCCCCGACATGGTAAATGAGGAAGGAGACATTGTTGGAACACCAGGCTTCTCGGGCAAAAGTAAAATTGTTCCTGATTTTGCTGCTGGAGTATTGGCCGAATGGGACTACCTATATGGGGGCGTTTCGGTACATCATCTATCCGAACCCGTAATCTCGGGTAATGGTGAAAACAAAATTGTTCTGTCCAGAAAATATACTGCTCAATTTGGAGCAGCGTTTAATCTATACAAAAGATACCTTTTCCGTAAGAGTTTAATCATTTCGCCAAATATTATATATCAGCAGCAATTAGACGTAAAGCAAGTAAGTTTGGGGCTATACCTGCGCCACCACAGCCTTGAGTCGGGTTTATGGCTAAAAGAACGAATTGGTTTTTACAACCATACCATTGCTTTTCTGCTTGGGTATCATAACGAAAAGTACTCATTTGCATATAGTTACGATTTTAGCATCTTCGAGAATGATTTCAGAGGTTTAAAAACTTCATCGCATGAGGTAACCTTTGCCATGTATTTGGAGTATAAAACAAGGTCGAGAAAGAAAACTCGCACAATAAATAGTCCTATTTTTTAGTTTTTTTATCAATACAATGCGTAATTAATACAATTATCTCTATATTTGAAGTTGGAAAACAGTTGAACTCAAAGGAAAAACCATCAACTATGAAATTAAAATTCAGTTATATTATTTTGTTGCTTGCAGGTGCTGCAGCATTTTCATCATGTAAGGGCGGTAAATCAGGTGATTCACCCACAACTGGTTGGAATTACAACGACCCAAACCATGGTGGATATGAAGTCGTAGATAATTATGCACCCAAGTCGGGGCCTGGACTTGTTTTTGTCGAAGGCGGTACCTTTATTATGGGTAGGGTTGAGCAAGAGTTAATGTACGATTGGAACACAATTCCACGTAGGGTTACTGTTGCTTCATTTTACATGGATGAAACCGAAGTTAGAAACAAAGATTACCGTGAATACCTTTTCTGGTTGAAAAGGGTTTATGTTTCTTATCCTAACGTTTACAAAAAGGCGCTTCCCGATACTTTAGTTTGGAGGAGTCCTTTAGGATATAACGAACCCTATGTAAATAATTATTTCCGTCACCCAGCCTATAACGATTTCCCTGTTGTTGGGGTAAATTGGATTCAGGCAAACGACTACGCCCTATGGCGTACCGATAGGGTAAACGAAATGATCCTTGTTAGAGAGGGCTACATTAATCTTGATCTACAACAGGTTGACGCTGAAAACTTTAACACAGACGCATACCTTTTAGGTATGTACGAAGCCTCTGTTAGAAAGAACAAGCCAAGTCTTAAACCTGGCCAAGAAGAAGGTAGACGTATTACCTTTGAAGATGGTCTTCTTCTTCCTAAGTACAGGCTTCCAACCGAAGCTGAATGGGAATATGCAGCATCTGGTTTGATTGGTAATACCTATGATGAAAGAGTAGTTGAAAGGAAAATATATCCATGGAACGGTCATAACGTTCGGAATAGTTCATCAAAAAACAGAGGTCAAATGATGGGCAACTTTGTTCGTGGACGAGGTGACTACATGGGTGTTGCAGGAAACTTAAACGACCATGAACCAATCCCTGGACCAGTTAAGTCGTATTGGCCAAATGATTACGGACTTTACTGCATGGCTGGAAACGTAAACGAATGGGTTCTTGACGTTTATCGCCCGCAATCATTCGAGGATTTTGATGAGTTTAGACCATTCCGTGGTAACATCTTTAAAACACTTGATGTTAACGAAGATGGATCACTCAAGAGTGTTGATAGTTTAGGTCGTGTTCGCTTCAGAGATGTTAAACCCGAAGAAGCTGCTGATCGCAGAAACTACAATAAAGCTTACTACGTAAACCATCTTGATGGCGACCTTCAATCAAGTATTCAATACTACGATGAGAGTGCTGATAAATCTGAAAATTCTACCCGTATGTATTATCAAGGAGAAACAACTAGGGAGGATAGACCGAAAGAAGGCATGGCATCCTTAGTAAACGATAAGGTTAGGGTTTATAAAGGTGGCTCATGGCGCGACCGTGCATACTGGTTAAGCCCGGGTACTCGAAGGTTCTTAGATGAAGCATCATCTACCAACGACATTGGTTTCCGTTGTGCAATGGAAGCCGTAGGTTCACAAACTGGATATAAATAATAGTTTAAGAATAAAATACCAAGAGACCTCATTTATTCAATGAGGTCTCTTTTTTTACTAGCCAATGGAAGCATTAGCAAAAGTTCATAGCCTCATTCTACAGGGGTACAAACCATGCATAGATACTAGGAAAGTAGAAGGTAAGTGCATTTTTTTCGCTCTTAAAGGAGAAAACTTTGATGGTAATGCATTTGCAAAAGATGCTTTAGCAAAAGGAGCCTACCTGGCTATTTGTGATGACCCAAGCTTAAAGGGAAAACTCAACATTGAGTACGTTCCAAATACCCTAACATTTCTTCAAAACTTAGCTAAGTTTCATAGACAATCCCTTAACATTCCAATAGTTGGGTTAACTGGCAGTAATGGCAAAACTACCACCAAAGAACTTTTGCTTAAAATCCTGTCGACGCAACATAATACATTTGCAACTCAAGGCAATCTCAATAATCATATTGGAGTCCCTTTGTCAATACTTTCAATTACAGCAAAACATCATATTGCAGTTATTGAAATGGGGGCAAATCACATTGGTGAGATAGAAACCTTATGCTCCATTGCACAGCCAACCCATGGCCTTATTACCAATATAGGGAAGGCGCATCTGGAAGGTTTTGGATCGTTTGAAGGGGTTAAGAAAGCCAAATCGGAACTTTACCAATTTTTAGCCGCCAATAAAGGGGTGGTTTTTGTAAACGATAAGAATCAGGTATTAAATAATCTTATATACCAATATAACTTTAGCAGCATTGTTGGTTATAATAATCAAACTATTAGTGCAAAAGTTTTACCCAGCAAGAATAATTTCCTAAACCTTGAAGTTGACATAAACGGCAAGAAAGCAAGGTTAAGCACCCAAATGGTTGGCGAATATAATATTGAGAATATTATTGCAGCCATATCAGTAGGACAATACTTTGGGGTTGATATTGAGAGTTGCCTAACTGCAATTGAAAACTATGTGCCTACAAACAGCCGATCGCAAATAATAGAGACTGAACATAACACAATTGTGCTCGACGCATACAATGCAAATCCTAGCAGCATGGAACTTGCCCTTTTAAATTTTAATGCAATTCAGCACAAAAAATCTAAAACAGTTATCATTGGTGAAATGCTCGAACTAGGGGGATATGCCAAAACAGAGCATGAAAGAATTTACCGATTGGCTAAAGAGCTATTCAGCAAGGTATTTACAGTGGGCGAAAACTATAGGAATATAAGTAGTTCAAAACACTGGTTTGCAAAAGCAAGTGACTTAAAATGTCACCTAATAGAAGAACCTATTGTGAATCAATTTATTTTGCTAAAAGGTTCGAGAGGTGTTAAACTGGAAGAACTCCTAGATGTACTATAGAAGGTAAACTAACCTAAGCAATATTTGATGAGGCATATATAAACCGCTTAATTTTGTGCGTTGGCGTTTTTTCGAAGGGTTCAATCTGCTCAACAACAACCGATAAACGAGAGAATGCGGCTACACGCGTATTTACATTCTGCTTAATCTCATCCATTATCTCATTAATACTATCGCCAATTGAACTATGCATTTGCTTTGCCGCTATTTTGAAATCAGCATATTTAGCTTCAAGCAACTCGTAATTGAGCCTAACTTTAGCCTCAAGTCTTCCGCCAATCTCGTAAACCAACGATTCGAGCACTAGTGAGTGAGAATTAATCATATCCTCAATATCCTCAGGGTAGATATTCTCTCCGCTTGGCCCCACAATCATATTCTTTAGCCTGCCCCTTAGTTCCAAAAATCCATCCTTATGCACATATCCCAAATCGCCAGTTTTAAACCAGCCATCATCGGTTAAAACCTCTTTGGTTAACTCGGGCTCTTTATAGTATCCAATCATCACATTTGCACCGCGAGCCCACACCTCCCCTTCACCCGTCTCTGGGTTTGGATTGGCAATAATCATCTCTTGCCCAGGTAATGAAATTCCTGCACACCTATATTTAACAGTATCTGGAGATGAACCTGTTAACAGCGGAGAGGTTTCTGTTAAACCATAACCAATTGAGTATGGAAACTTTCCTTCAAAAAGGAATCGTTCAGTATCAGAAGATAATTTAGAGCCTCCAATACCAAAAAAGTGTAGCTCACCACCAAATGCTTTATGAAGCTTCTTGGCAGCAATCCTGTGCATTAGCTTTCGAGGAAAACTATGCCCATACAATTTTGCTTTAAACTTTGATGCTGTTAATTCAGGTAGAACCTTACCCCTAAAAACCTTTTCGATAATTAAGGGGACAACCAGCATCATGGTTGGCTTAACCTCTTGCATTGCAGGAAGTAGAACTGAAGCAGTAGCTGGCTTCTGTAAATAGTAAATTGATGCTCCGCGCATTATGGGCATTACAAACCCAATTGTGCACTCATAAGTATGGGAAAGCGGAAGAATACTAAGTAGTCTATCGGTTGATGTAATACTCTGAATTTGAAAAGTTGATAGGCTATTTGAGATAATATTTTTATGACTAAGCATTACCCCTTTAGGCCTACCAGTGGTACCTGAAGTGTAAATAATTGCAGCCAAATCCTCCTCCATGGGCTTTGGTATCTCCAAGCCTGTATATTCAATATTCACAAGCGCTTCTGGAGTTCTATAGCCCATTGAAATGTCGGGGGCCAGTGTATTAGGCTCAACAACGTCTAGGGTGTTTAGCAAAATAACATCGGGAGAACCAATCTTAGCTTCATTCCCAATTTTTGCAAATTGCTTGGTACTAACAAAAACAACCTTGGCTTGGCTATGGTCAATTATTTTCTTAACATCGTGATGGGTAAAATCGGGAAGGATGGGCACAACAACACCACCCATGCAGGTTATTGCAAAATAGGCAATACCCCAGTTGGGGCTGTTCTCTCCTAGCAAAGCAACCCTATCACCCTTTTCAACGCCAAGTGTAATGAGTAAACTCGATATGTTCCGAACGATAACTGACATTTCACTATAGGTAATAGGCTTTTCACCAACAAACGAAAGTGCTGGCCTATCGGGGAATTGCACCCTTGATGTAACTAAAACATCCTTAAGTGTTAACCTGTTATAAACTACCATACAAAGAATTAAATTTCAATTTCTAAAACAAGTGTGCAAATATAGGTATTAATTGAATCCTTTGTAAACAAAATGAGAACAACTAATCAACAATATTGATGATTGCTATCATTGCAAACGAATGAAATAAATTCCTCAATAGTTGCACTACCCTAAGTGTCAATAATTTTATAGTACTTAAATAAAAAAACGACTTATTGTAAAAAGGATAAAACAAAATTGGGAATTAGACTTTACGTTTTACATCTATCAACATAAATGATCAATTTTTAGAACTCGCCTATATTTGTTCAACCCTCTCGCCTCTTTTGCTCAGTAATAATAATCCAAAAAACGTAATGGCCCCATTCACCATTAATAATTCAAAGCCAAACTTAAAACCATTAAACAGGATTTCGGAATACATTGAAAGGAAATAGCAAAGAATAGGAGAAATAATTGCCACTACGGGAACCCATTTATCCCTTACCTTAAAGCGGGTAAAAAGCCCAAATGCATACAACCCAAGCAAAGGGCCATAGGTATATCCGGCCACAGTAAAAATAGCACTGATAACATTCTGATCGTTTACCGCTCTAAAAACCATAATAACAATTGCAATCAGAATTGAAATGGATATATGAACAATTCGGCGGATACGTTTCAACTCATTCTCCGTCTTGTTTTTAGGATTGAGAATATCAACAGTGAATGATGTTGTAAGTGCTGTTAATGCCGAATCGGCACTTGAATAAGCCGCAGCAACAATACCAAGAATAAAAAGTATACTCACTACTTTGGGCAAATATCCTTGAGTTGCAATTATGGGAAAAAGTTCATCGGTTTGTTCAGGAATGGGGATGCCTTGCTGATTTGCAAAGATAAAAAGTAGTACCCCCAATGAAAGGAATATTAAGTTGACGGGCAAAAAAGCAAATCCATACCAGTACATATTCTTTTTTGCATCGCCTATATTCCTACAGCTAAGATTCTTCTGCATCATATCCTGATCGAGACCAGTCATTACAATGGTAATAAATGCTCCGCTAAAAAACTGTTTGATGAAATGCCGTTTGTCGTTCCAATCGTCGAAAAACCAGGTTCGGCTATACTCACTATCTTTTATTACTTGAACCATTTGTCCGAATGATAAATCCATTTGCTTTGCAATAAAGTATATGGTAAGCACAACAGCAATAAGCAGCACTGCAGTTTGCAAAGTATCTGTCCAGATAATGGTTTTTATACCCCCCCTATTGGTGTACAACCAGATAAGCAGTATAGTTACAATAACCGTAACAATAAAGGGAACGCCCCAAGCATCAAAAACGCTAACTTGCAGCACAGTAGCTACTAAAAACAATCGGAACGAAGCACCAATTACTCTGGATATTAAAAAGAACGTTGCTCCAGTTTTGTAACTATAAAAACCGAATCGTGTATCGAGATAAGTATAAATTGATGTGAGATTGAGCCTGTAATATAAAGGCAAAAGTACGTTAGCCACTACAAAGTAGCCTAAAAGATAACCCATAACCAGCTGCAGGTATGAGAACTGGCTATTGCCCACATAACCGGGGACAGAAATAAAAGTTACACCCGATAACGAAGCCCCCAGCATACCAAAGGCAACCACATACCAAGGAGACTGGCGATTGCCTAGGAAAAATGATTCGTTAGTAGCATTTCGACTTGTATAAGCCCCAACTAGCAGTAAAACTCCAAAGTATACAACAATGATAAATATCACCCAAATAGGCTCCATAGCAACATCTATTGATATTGGTGCAATGCTAGAGAAAAAAGGGGGAATAAAAAATTTTTTCTTATGCCTTGCTTTTGCTGATTATTTGTAGATTTGCATTAGCACGAAAAACCATGATGAACATACAGAGTTTCCCTTCAAAACTTTTAGAGAATGCAGTTGACGAGTTCTCAAAACTGCCTGGCATTGGTAAAAAAACTGCATTGCGCCTAGTACTCCACTTATTGCGTCAACCCACCGAGGAGGTTAACCAGTTCTCAAAAGCCATAACAACTCTAAAGTTAGAGGTAAAGTACTGTAAGCAATGCAATAGCATTTCCGATACTGAAACCTGTTCTATTTGCGCGAATCCGCACCGTGATACATCAAAAGTTTGTGTGGTTGAGAGCATTAAAGATGTTTTATCAATTGAGGCAACAAACCAATACCATGGTTTATACTATGTATTGGGTGGAGTAATAAACCCCATGGAGGGAATTGGCCCTGCCGATATCAACATAAATAATTTAGTGAACAAAATAGAACAAGATACCGTACAAGAGGTTATATTGGCATTAAGTGCCACTCTTGAAGGAGATACAACAAATTTTTATATCTTTAAAAAAATTAATCAGTTCCCTGTTTCGGTTTCAATTATTGCAAGGGGAGTAGCATTTGGCGATGATTTAGAGTACACAGACGAGATTACCCTTGGCAGAGCAATTGCTAACCGAACAAGATTTGAGACAACCATGTCAAATTAGTAAGCATAACTCTTTACAACAGCAAATGATAAGAGCAAAACATATACTAACGTTAGCCTTTCTGTTAAGTTTTCATCAATTTGGATTCTCTCAAGGCACCAATCTTTTGGCCATGGGATTTCAAAAACTTGAAGGTAAGGAGTTTAACGAGGCGATTAATTTATTCTCTCAAGTTTTGAATCAGGAACCTAGGGATACTGCTGCTCTTTCTGGCATAATTAGGGCATCGTTACTGAGCAACAACCTAAAAGGCGCCCAAAAACACATTGAAAGCGCAATAAGTTACTACCCTAGTAACCCCGAATTTTACCTTAGAGAAGGAATTTTGAACAACCTCAAGGGCGATTATGCTAAGGCAATAATTAGTTTTGATAAGGGTATCGGGTATAGTAGCCAATCTATTAACATTCAACTCTACATAAACCGAGGCGTAGCCAATATGCAAAGCGAAAACTATGAAGGCGCTGTACAAGATTTTACTGATGCCCTAGAAGATAACCCAAGAAACTCTTCTGCATTAAACTACAGAGCGTTCGCAAACTACCGCCTTGGTATGTACGAAGAGGCAGTAGCTGATTACAATAAAGCCATTGACCTAAACCCCGATGATGCCATGGCATACTACAACAGGGGTATGGCTCACTTACGGGCGGGCGAAAAAACTAAAGCTTGTCCCGATTTCCATAAAGCTTGTAGCATGGGCAACAAAAACGCCTGCAGAATGATTATGACTGAGTGCGCAGGCGGGAAAAAGTAATTACCCACTGAGAAAAATTGCAGAATAGCATCACTAAAAAAAGGGACTACAACTAGTGCGTCCCCTGACTTAAGAAACTAAAAAAAACTAAACCTTCTCCTATCCATCGTCTGATTTGGGATTATCGAAACCCTTAAGCTTAATACCTCCAGGTTTAGAGGTCTGTAAAGCAACTTTAGACTCAATAATATTTTGCTGCTTTACTATTGGTTTTACTCTAGACCCGATTCATCTATCCTAAAAAACAACAATCTTTGTCAATATTTCTAAAAAAAGCCTCAACTAAGCCCCAGAACTGGGCGAATGAATCGGGTGGCTAAGGCAAGCGAAACAAACTGCCCGAAAAAACTAATGGTCTATCACATAAAATCAAAAAAGTGTATCAAAAAGGCTTATAATTAATATCTTAACAAAGCATTTAATTTTGAGGTTTTATCGGGCATATCCTCCTTTTTGGCAAAATAAACCGATCCGCCCTGATCAATAATATGCACAGCAATCAAGTTTAAAAGAGAAGTATCAGAACTTTCTTCCATCTGTTCAAGCAACTCCACCTGTCGGCTATCCTTATTGTATTTACCATAAATATCGGTATTAGCCTGAATAAACAGGGTATCTATTCGGCCATCAAAAGCAGCTGGCACAATATCCTCTATTTGTGATGAAACATTTCCCGAGCCTTGCGCCTGCATAAACAGGTTAACTTTATCTTTGCGTTTTTCCCTAAAGTGCAACTGCAACACATCCCATGCCTGTCCGTGAAGAGAAAAAACATCAGATTCATCAGGATTCCCTGAAATATTCTGAGGGAAAAGAGTTCGGCAAGAATTTACGTTGCGGTAAACAGAAAAGTGCGAATCGAGACAAGCTAGCACCAATGGGGATTTCTGGTTATCGTGCAATAGGGTCATTAATCCGCTGTCAACCTCACGGAAAAAGCGTAGTAAACTGTTTTCAGCGTCATCGCCTGCTTTATCGTACCCATTAGTGGACACCCGCTCCTTTGTGACTTTGCTGTACGCGAAACTTCACAGACTCCCGCTCGTAATCGTAGCCTGCAATGTCTTCAATGGCAGAAGGTACTATGTCCGTTACGTCTATATCGGTTATTGAGTATCGGGTAACTTCGTAAAACTTCACCCCATCTGGCTTAAGTGTTAAAAGATAGAATAAACCATCGTCGTTAAACAACGGAATTAATGGTATCAAATAAAAGCTGTCGGAAACATAGGTACTTGGCTAAAAACTAATTGGAACCGTAAATTTTCTAAAAACATCAGCGGCAACAAAAATCGCCAATCCGTCGGATTGATGACGCCAGAATTCACCATCCTCAATCAACGCTTCCACAGGCTTAATCAAGGTATCAATCTCACGATTGCCCATGCCTCTCTCTTCCAACTTTTGGGTAATTTCCTTAAGCTGATTTTTTAAGCTTAGAGCGTCCTGTCCCTGAAGGGTGGGTTCGCCTGCTCTGTGCGTAGGGATATAAATTGAGATGCAAGTAGCATCATGAACATTAGATAATTCTAAAAACTCCTTTTTTGTAATAATAGCAAATTTATTTTATTTTAATTTATGGGTTAGAAAAATTTTATATTTCTCTTCATTTTATTTCATGAGGAACATTTGGGGCATCTTATAAGATAAGCATAATATAACTCATATCCAAACGGTTAAGTGCACCAACGAAAAAAAGAGATCCAAGTCAACTTGCCCTGCTTTTATGCACCAATGAAAGGTTGCTCAATAGGCGAAAGAAAAAACAAACCCCATTCATAAAAATTCTGACCTTGCTAATTGCATGCAATCCAGTTAGTACAACCTTGGATAGCGACTGGGATTTGCCTCATGCATAATCTCATAAATGGTTTCAAACACATCCTCGGCATTGGGATTTGAGAAATAGTCGCCATCTGTGGTATAAGCTGGCCTGTGCTCTTTGGCTGTTATAGTTTTTGGTTTCGAATCGAGCAGGTTAAAGCCATTGCGCTCTTCGAGCACTTTTTGCATCATAAATGCTGTAGCTCCGCCTGGTACATCCTCATCAAAAAACGCAACCCGACTAGTTTTCTTTATCGAATCAACTATAATATTTGGGATATCAAAAGGAAGCAATGTTTGCACATCGATAAGCTCGACAGAGATACCAAACTCGGCCAGCTGCTCAACTGCCTCCTGAGCAATTCTCACACAGCTCCCATAGGTTACAAGCGTAATATCGGTTCCCTCACTAAGTATTTCGGGAATACCCAATGGTACTTTAAATTCGCCCACATTTTGGGGCATACGCTCCTTAAGTCTATAACCATTTAAGGGTTCAATAACCAAAGCGGGATCATCTGCTTCGAGAAGTGTATTATACAAACCCGCTGCTTGGGTCATGTTGCGTGGAACGCAAACATATATACCCCTAATGGAATTTATCACCATGCTTAAAGGTGAACCGGAGTGCCAAACTCCTTCGAGCCTGTGCCCTCGGGTTGAAATGATTAGCGGTGCCTGCTGACCATTTTTTGTACGCCAACGTAAAGTAGCTAAATCGTCACTCAAGGTTTGCAAAGCATACAATAGATAATCGAAATACTGAATCTCGGCAACAGGGCGTAACCCTCTTAAAGCGGCACCAATTCCTTGCCCAATAATGGTTGTTTCCCTAATGCCCGTATCCATAATACGTATATCGCCATACTTCTCTTGCAATCCCTCATAGGTTTGGTTTACGCCTCCAATATGACCAACATCTTCACCAAAAACTACCAAGAGCGGATTTTTCTCGAATTGCTTATCCCAGTTATCCCGAAGTACCTCGCGACCGGTAACAATAGGAGAATCATCAGAAAAAGTAGCTGAAATTGGCTTAACTTTTAATGCCGATTTTTCGGTTTCGCAGTATAGATGGGTACTGTATAAATCGTTTGCTTTTACATAATTATCCTTCATCCACTCTGAAAGATCGGCCTGTAGTTTTTTACGCATGGTGCAATCGGTACAAACATGCCTTAGTATCCGCTTCACGCTACTCATATTGTCCTTACGGATAGGATTTGGAATTTTCCTAAGCTCATCGGATATCAAACCAACCTTATCAATATGCTCGCGCTTGCATACGCATGAGCGGTTGTCGATTATTCTCATAAGCGCATCGCGCTCTTCTTTAATTGGTTCGGTGTACTTTCTCCACGCATCATTTTTTGCTATACGTGCATCGTTCTCGGCTTTCTTCTCTATTCCTTCTAACTCCTTATCAACTGCATAACCACTCTCAATGAGCCACTTCCTAAATTTGAGGTTACAGTCATAATCCTTTTCCCACTGTAAGCGTTCGGGCGATTTGTATCTCTCGTGCGAACCTGAAGTTGAATGCCCTTGAGGCTGAGTAATCTCGGTGATATGAATAAGAACTGGCACATGCTTTTGGCGACTCAACTCGACACCTTTTTTGAAAACGCTCACAAGCTCAGCATAATCCCAGCCTTTTGCCTTAAGTATAACCATTCCGGTGCTATCCTTTTCGCGTTTCTCAATACCTGCCAGCAGTTGGGATATGCTGCCCTTGGCTGTTTGGAACTCGCGGGGTACCGAAATCCCATAGCCATCGTCGTAAACTGTCATAACCATTGGAACCTGCAAAACCGCTGCTGCGTTAATTGTTTCGAAGAAATGTCCCTCGGAGGTACTGGCATCGCCAATGGTGCCAAAGGCCACCTCGTTTCCATTAACTGAAAAGCCTTTATAATCTTTTAGAAACTTATTGTGTCGATATAATTTCGAAGCCCAAGCCAAACCAAGCAGTCGGGGCATTTGGCCTGCAGTTGGTGAAATATCGGCTGAGGAATTTTTAGTGGATACTAAATCTTTCCAACTCCCATCTGGGTTTAGCGATCTCGTACCAAAATGATTATTAAATGATCGTCCTGCATTTCCGGAATTTAGCTCAACATCGGTTTGTCCGTAAAGCTGTGCAAAAAAATCTTCGGCACTAAAAAGGCCGGTAGCCATCATAAGAGTTTGATCGCGGTAATAACCCGAGCGCCAATCACCATCATTAAAAAATTTGGCCATTGCTATTTGTGCTAGTTCTTTGCCATCGCCAAATATTCCAAACTTTGCCTTTCCGGTAAGCACTTCGCGTCTACCTAACAGGCTCATTTCACGGCTAAGCCTTGCAATGTAGTAATCGTTAAGCAATTCGGTTTTATTGAATTGGTCTTTTTGAGAAGATTTTGTTGCCATACTATAGTGATTTAATGCTTTTATTCAAAGGTAAAGAAAGTTTAACTTTATCAACTAATTATCAAAACAATAAAAATAGGTGATAGTTTAAACAATATATAAAAAGTACAAAGAAACTCATTCCAGCCAATAGTACTAGAGTGCTTTTTATACTTTTTAAACAGAAAATATTGCTTACTTTGCAAAAAAAAGAATGGCATTTTTCAAACTACTCTTAATCGTATTTGCATTATTGGCAATTATATTTTTGCTATTTGGCGTTAGAATTTTCTTTCACAAAAGCCATAAATTCCCCGAGACCTCTATTGGGCATAATCCAAAAATGCAAGAAAAAGGGATAGCTTGCGCTTCTCATTGCGAGAGAAAACTCTGGAGTAAAAAAGGGGAAAATAAAGGATGCGAAACTTGCTGTGGCCAGTCACACAGTTAGCTGAACAATAACGCAGCAATTGTGTTTAGCAAATTAAACGCTAACATTTGCAAAACATGAAAACCCTTATACTTTTACTTGTAACTCTTAGTGTAGTTGCTATTATTGTAGGTTTTTTCTTTTTGGCATTCACTCTACTAGGAAGCAATAATCGAAATAACAAGCAGGAGAACTGCTCTACGGATGACAATACCCGCTCATTTGGGTGTGGCTGTGGTTCAGGAGCCTGCGGATTGCCGACTAGCAGAGGAAATTCCGAATAGCCTATTCCTTCTCAATAATCATTTTCTTAAGCCCTTCCGACATCCATACCCCAAAACCGCCATCATGGGTGCTAAAAACTAGGTAAGCCTCAACACCAGGGTTTTGGGCTAACCATAACTTGGTTGAATCAATCCCCATAACCATAAAAGCAGTTGCAAGGACATCGGCTCTTGCCGCTGTTGAATCGATTACTGTTGCACTAAGTAACGAATGGTTTACAGGAAAACCTGTAGAGGGATTAATTGTATGGCTATAACGTACTCCATCCTTAACAAAGAATTTTCGGTAATTGCCCGAAGTAACTAGTGATTTGCCAGAAATGGCAATAGTAGCCTGTAAATTTTCACCTGACAAAGCATTATCAACTGGTTTATCAATTCCGACCAACCACTCCTTTCCCCGCGGACTTAAACCATTGGCTCTAATTTCACCACCAATCTCCACAAGATAGTCGAATACGCCTTTGCTTTCAAAAAAAACTGCTATTAGGTCAGCAGTAAAGCCTGGTGCTATGGCATTTACATCAATGCTTACACTTGGGTTGCTCTTACAAAGAGTATTCCCCTTAAGGTATATCTTATCAGATCCCGTAAAGGCCAATAATTCGGCTACTCGGTTCTCAGAAAGCACTCCGCCCTTTTTCATGTGGAACCCCCACTCCCGAACTAATGGGCCAATGGTGATATCGAATGCTCCATTGGTTTGCTCTGAATATTGCAACGACAATGAAACAACCTCCGCTAGGAGCGAATCGATCTCAAAACATTCATTCGCACTATTGAAAAGATTGATTATAGAACTGTCTCTGTAAAGCGACATGGATCTGTCAACTTGCTGATAGATTTGCTCTATATCTCCATAAAAATCTCTTCCTAACTTATCGGCATAAGTAATAGAATAG
Source organism: Bacteroidales bacterium UBA5349 (assembly GCA_002410065.1). GTDB lineage: Bacteria > Bacteroidota > Bacteroidia > Bacteroidales > Tenuifilaceae > Perlabentimonas. The sequence goes on from DHQB01000025.1 coordinate 80,564, forward strand.
GTTGTTCCTTGGGTAAATCCGGTAATCTTAGCGTATTCCTTATTGCTACAGCTAGAGCAACAAATCAATACTATAATGATTAAAACAGAATATTTTTTCATAGTTAAATGATTTGTACAACCAATGGTTTAATTAAAATAGATGGCTGTAGAGTACAACCATATCGGCACTAATGCTATAATTCTTAGCATATAGTATGTTAAGCCGTTCAATTGTATCGGGGTTAATATCCTTTGAGTCCCTCTTTTTTAAAGGAGGAAAAACTCCTTGGCGAAGTTTTGGCAAACCGCTAAGATCTACACCTTCTGCTTTTGCATAGCCTACCCATGTGTACTTTCCGCACAATACACCAAAAGCCTTTGAAAAAACAAATCCAAACTGTTTTGCAAACAGAACGAGTAATGGAGAGAATAGAATAATAAAAATCGCTACAAGCGCATCGAAGAGTCGTTTATTTCGCCTGTTATCAGGTTTTGATATTGCGCTAAAATCAACGGTGTACATATCGCCAGCGGTATCAATGGAATTACTTCCAATGACAGAAGAGCTATCTGGTGGAGCAATTTTATAATCGATACCTAAAGGAACAAGCGTTAGCATTGTTTTAATGATATCCTGAGACGATATGTTACCAGAACAAAATATTACTTCGTCGATACTATTGATGCGCACAAACTCATCGAGTTGGTTAAAGGTTGCTATTTGCAGCTCATTGGTTAATGTACTTAAAGGGGATACATATCCAACGATATTAAAATTAACCTTGGCATTGCTAAGTATTTGGCGAACGCGCTGAATCTCGTCCATTTCCCCAACAATTGCAACACGCTTTAGTTTTCGGAAAGCGTTAAACACATCCTTTTTGTAAAATCCAACAGACCAATGTGCCAGTTGTACCAAAACCACAGACCAAAGTGCAACAAATAAGAATACAGCCCGAGAATACCGAAGGCTATTGGGTAAAAGGGCGTAAATTGCAAGGATAGCTAGGGTTCCAATCCCAATTCCTCTTGCTGATGCAAACAACTTCTGAGGCTTGTCGTATGCGCCAGACAACCAGCTCGATACAATCCACACTACAATATAAAACAACGACATTGTATATACCAACTCTTGGTTATAACCCCAATTTCCATCAAAATGGATCCTATCCCAAATGGGCAGCATAACCGCAAAACCAACTATCATTATAAGCGCATCAAGAAACGGTTGAATGGCATGTTGCACAAAACGTTTTACAAGGCTTAACCCTGCTCGAAAATATATAGCCAAATAGATGAGCATAATGTATAGGGATGCGTTTTTGCTTGTAAAATGCTTGCGGGCAAAAATCATCATAGCTTTGTAAAAAACAAGCACATAGTTTATGCTGCCTTTTTTTGTACTCTCACCTTTATAATGGATAATGGTAGTGCCTGGGTAATAGTAATTTTTGTAGCCTCCCATCAATATTCGATACGACAGATCGATATCCTCTCCATACATAAAAAAGGCCTCATCGAGCAAACCGACTCTATCTAGCGCTTCTTTTCGGATAAACATAAAGGCGCCAGGAAGTATCTCAATTTCGTGAGTACTGTTTGGGCTAAGGTGCCCAAGATGATACCTTGCAAAGGTTTTCGATTTTGGGAACAACCGCGATAACCCAAAAATTTTATAAAACGAAACAATGGGTGATGGCATGGCGCGCTTCGACTCGGGTAAAAACTTTCCTTTGCCGTCAATCATCTTTACCGACATACTCCCTGCATCGTTGTGCTTGCGCATAAAGGCAATACACTTGGTAAAGGTATCCTCCTCAACAACGGTATCGGGGTTGAGCAGCAATACAAACTCACCCTTAGCCATCCTAATGGCTTGGTTGTTTGCGTATGAAAAGCCGTAGTTTACTGTATTCTCAATGAGCTTAACCTGGGGGAACCGCTGACGCACCATTTGACACGATCCGTCGGCCGAAGCATTATCCACCACAAACACCTCAGAGTCAATGTTGTTTAACGCCTTATAAACTGAGATAAGGCATTGCTCGAGGAAATGCTTAACGTTATAGTTAACAATTACTACCGAGAGAGTCATACACCTATTTTATGCAGAGCCCAAAGGTATAAAAAAACTTGCAAGTTAGCTCAGTTCTCACCCTAACTATGTTAGAACAAAAGTAGGAATGAAATATTGCAAAACTTAGTTGCTTTCAACTTAATATTAGAAAATAGCTCTAAGGGCAAGACCAAGAACAATCGGTTACCAAACCAAAATTAAATTAAAATAAGGTTTTTCACTTCTTGATTATAGCACACCCTTCTTGCCCTACAAGCAATCGGCAAGAATTGTATTAATATATTTAAAACAAGCCATATACTTGCAATTTAAAAAAGATTGAAAAAAATTGTTATAATGGGTATATTGTAATAAATTGCATCTTCCTTTAATCTAAAAAAATAGAATTGCTTATGTAAAAAACTAATAACCGCTTCTCACCAGATACAACAACTCTGGATAATTTTTTTTCACCTAACCTATACTATTAACCAATAACTATTAACTATGAGAAACTTTACTTTTTTAAAAAGATTGCTATTTCTGTGTACAGCCCTAATTATTACGGGTACCGCATGGGGGCAAGACATGGCTGAAGAATATCTGTTTTCAGCTTCGAGTGGAACATACACCGAAATTTCAGGTGGAACAATGCTTGTAAATGGAACAAGTAACATGGACAGTGAAGCCTACTTAAATCAAGAAATAGGTTTTAACTTTGAATTCAATGGAGTTGTCTATACTCAATTTTCTGTAACAACCAATGGTTTTATTACTTTTGGAACAACACAGCCAGCGGGTAGTCTGACTTCTCCTATTTCCGGAACAACTGCCTATGATGGAGCAATTTCTCCATTTGGTCGCGATTTAAATAAAACAAATTCAGACGCAACATCTGAAATGCGTTTTGAACTTAGCGGTGTAGCCCCTAATCAGGTTTTAACTGTTCAGTGGAAAAACGTAAAGAGGTATAACATTGCTGGAGAAAACTTAAATTTTCAGGTTAAACTTTACGAAACTACTAACGTAGCTGAGATTGTTTATGGCGTCTGTGTTGGTGGCTCTAGCACATCTTACCCACAAGTAGGATTAAGAGGAACAACAAATACTAATTATTTTAACAGAACTACAACAACCGATTGGGCTGCTACAACAGCAGGGACAACAAATGCTGCAACTTGTTTAATAAATACAACTATTTTCCCTGCTACTGGCCAAACTTATACGTTTACTCCTGCACCACCTAAGGCTATTGATGCAGGTGTTACTGCTATTGTTGCCCCTATTAGTGGTGCTACCGGAATGCATAATGTAGTAGCTACATTGGAAAATTTTGGTACTACTAATTTAACTGCTTGCGATATTATTTACGACATTAATGGTGTTGCTGGAACCTATTCGTGGACAGGCGATTTAGCAACGGAGGCTACAGAAAATGTAACAATACTAACTGCTTATGATTTTACTGTTGCTGGACCTTATGTTATTGAAGTATCTTCTGATTTAACTGGAGATGAAAAACCTTCAAATGACAGTGTTGTAAAAACCGTTAATATGGCAACTCCATATACTATTCCTTTAGTGGAAGGTTTTGAAGCAAATCAAATCCATAATACTGCTGTAGGCTTGCCTATTCTTCAAGAATCTGTTATCGGTACAACTGTTTGGACAGCAAATAACACTTTAACAACGTATAATAGAACTCCAAGAACGGGTTCTTTTAATGCATATTTAGCAAACAGTAACACCGACTGGATGTTTTTACCTGTTGAACTTGTTGCTGGAACTACATACAAGTTCTCTACTTGGGCTCGTCAGAATACAGCCACAGCTGCAAACTCTTCAATTTCTGTTAGTTACGGAACGACTGCTACTGCTGTGGCAATGACTAATACAATTGTTGCCCTTACCCCAATAATTAATGGCGGTTACCAAGAAGTTGCTGGTTATTTTACTGTACCATCCACTGGTGTTTATTACATAGGTATATTAGGTACTCTTGATACTCCTTTTAACTATATTAGTTTAGATGACATAAGTGTAACCGAAGCTGTTTCTTTAGATGCTGGAATTACAGCTATTGTTCAACCTAGCACTGGATTAACTGGTAATTATGATGTAGTAGTTACATTGAAAAATTTTGGAACAACAAACCTTACTGCTTGCGATATTGATTACGACATTAATGGTGTTGCTGGAACCTATTCGTGGACAGGCGATTTGGCATTAGATGCTTCGGCAGATGTAACAATATTACCTGCTTATGATTTTACTGTTGCAGGTTCCTATACCATTCAGGTATCTTCTAATTTAACTGGAGATGGAAATGCTGCAAACGACGGTGTTACGAAAACTATTCAATTGGTTGCCCCATATACCGTTCCTTTTGTTGAAGGTTTTGAAGCAGGACAAACCGACCAAGTTGCTGTAGGTTCTCCTATTACTCAAATATCTATTACTGGTTCAGGTGTTTGGACAGCAAATAGCACTTTAACAACGTATAATAGAACTCCAAGAACGGGTTCTTTTAATGCATATTTGCAATATAGCAACACCGACTGGATGTTTTTACCTGTTCAACTAGAAGCAGGAACCTCATACAACTTCTCTGCTTGGGCACGTCAAGACGGAGCTACAGGTGCAAACGCATCAATTACTGTTAGCTATGGGACTGACGCTACAGTTGCAGCAATGGCAAATTCAATAGTAGCCCTTACCCCAGTAATTAATGGGGATTACCAAGAGATTGCTGGTAGTTTTACTGTAGCAGCTGATGGTGTATATTACATAGGTATTTTAGGTACTATTAATGGCTCACCTTGGTATATCAGTTTAGACGACATAAGTGTAACTGAAGTTGCTGCCATTGACGCTGGAATTACTGCTATAACTCAACCTAATAGTGGGTTAACCGGTAATTACGACGTAATTGCTACCCTAACTAATTTTGGAGTAACAAACCTTACTGCTTGCAATATTAATTACGACATTAATGGTACCACTGGAACCTATTCGTGGACAGGAAATTTAGCATTTGAAGCTACAGAAGATGTAACAATACTAACTGCTTATGATTTTACTGTTGCAGGAGATTATATCATTGAAGTATCTTCTGATTTAGCTGGAGATGAAAATGCTGCAAACGACGGTGTTACAAAAACTGTTGTATTATATACCCCAATTATTCCAAATTATATGGAGAGTTTCGAAGACTTAGTATTCCCTCCTGCTAATTGGACTAATACTTCAAGTGGCGCAAACGCATGGGAGAGAACTACCTTTGTATCTTACGACGGTACAGCATCTACTTATTTCAATTGCTATAATTCATCCACCGGTATGACAGCTCAACTTAAAACCCCTGTTATATCAATACCTAACGATGGTTCTTCGTATAAATTTAGTTTTGCAGTAAATTATTTTTTAATGGAAGGAACATGGGGTAACGCATCACAACTTTATCTTGATATTTTAGACCAAAATAATGTTGCTCTGGTTACAGGTACAACTAACCTTATAAGTGGACAACATGGAGCAGGTTGGTTAGAGCATGAAATGGATTTAACTGCCTATGCTGGACAATTTATTAAGTTTAATTTCAGAGGTATTTCCGATTATGGATCTTACAGTATAGCAATTGATAAAGTAGCTGTTACTAAAGTATTGGCAACTGATGCAACTGTTCTTACAGTTACCGATTTAAGTTGTCTTATGGGAGGTACAGTTACCCCACTAGCTACAGTTAAAAATGCTGGGCTTTCGACTGAAACTTTTGATGCTACAGTAACTATTAAAAACTCGTTAGACGAGGTTGTTACTACTGAAACTATTTCAGTTGTCGACTTAGCCGCAGGTGCTACTTTCGACGTTACATTTGCAGACTATACACCATTAGCATTTGGTGAATATACAGTTGATGTTACAGTTAATTTAACTGGAGACATGGATGCAACCAATAATACAGCACAAGGTATTCTACGAGTTCTTAACCCTGAGAACATTGCTTATGCCTATACCATTTATAACGAAGGTACTTTACCATCAAATGCACCTGTTTATTTTGACCTTGATTTTCCTGAAGTACTTGTTCCAATCGCAGATCATTCTACAGACACTTACACTATGAGAGGTGGCGAATGGATTGATGGCATATGGTATGGTTTTGATAGAACCACTACAGTTAATAGATTTTTAACTATTGACCCTGCTACCGGAGATAAAACTGTAATTGCTTCTACAGGAATTACTTATGCTCCTAGTGATATTGCTTATGACTATACTACTAACACGTTGTTTGGTATTGTTTCTTTTTCAGGCGGTACATTTGGTTTATACTCCATTGATTTAACAAATGGCGCATTAACTCAAATTGGCACTTCTTCTTCAGGAGCTCCATTAACATTAGCTTGTAATTTAGCTGGTCAGCTTTACTCAATATCTACTGATGGTAACCTATATACAATTGACAAAACCACAGGAGTTGCAACTGTTGTAGGTGCTACAGGCGTTACAGGAGTTGCTTATGTTCAATCAATGGCATTCGACCACAGAAATGGCGATGTGCTTTATTGGAATCAGCAAGGCGATGTAGTATATGTTGGTTCATTTTTTACAGTTAATACAACAACAGGTGTAGCAACTTTGGTTGGCGATTTACAAGGTAACGCCGAACTTGTAGGTTTTGCAATACCTTATGCTCTCCCTGTAAATTACGATGTAACTTTCAGTGTTATTGGCTCAAATGGCACTTTGGCTGCTACTGTAGGTGGAACTGAAATCACTTCGCCTGCTGAAGTTGAAGAAGGAAGCGAAGTAATTTTTACTGCTACTCCTGATGCAAACTACCAAGTTAAAGAATGGGTTTTAGACGGAACAGTTGTTCCCGCTAATACAACAAATACTTATACTTTAACTAATCTTGCTGCTAACGCAACAGTTACAGTTGAATTTGAAGAGATCTCTGCTACTAATTACACAGTAACACTAACCGTTGTTGATGCTGAAGGTGCAATTGAAGGTGCAACCGTTAACTTTGATGGTGTTGAGTACACCACTGATGTTGATGGCATAGTTGTTATTGCTGATGTAATTGATGGTACTTATGCCTACACTGTAAGCATGGCAACCTACCAGAATGCAACTGGCGAAATAGTTGTTGATGGTGCTGATGTTGAACAAACAATCACACTAGTTCTTACTGGGATTGGTTTGGAGTCCTTAAGCAACATAAAGGTTTATCCTAACCCATTCAGCAGCTATATAAACATTACCAATGCTGATAAGGTTAACCGCGTAATTATAACCAACGTTATTGGTCAGCGCGTAATGGATATTACTCTAAATGGAAGAAATAACTTTAACGCCAGCGAACTTACCAATGGAGTTTACCTTGTAACATTCGAAGGTATAAATGGTGAGCGCACTGTCCGTAGGATGATTAAGAAGTAGCACAAATAGTACTACTTAAATGTAATGAAAAGGCCTGGCGGGGTAATCCTGCTAGGCCTTTTTTTATTCTACAAACCTCAACCTACCTTATATCAGCAAACTCGTAATTCAAAACCCGCAAATCTTCAGTTTTAAGGTCTTCACTTTTACAACTGTGAAACAGACTGCTTCTTCACTAACTGCTTGCCTGAAAGCAGACAAGACAAATCGCAATGACGCAAGGAGGATCTGCGAAGACGAAAAGTAAATCCCCCAACCTTAGCCTTAGTCTAAACCTTTTAACTTTCAGTTTTTAACTTTTAGTTTTTAACTTTTAGTTTTTAACTTTCATCTCTCTCCCTCAACCTAAATCATCCTCATCAACCTCAATCGTTCTATCTACGCGCTCCTCATCATCGGCATAACGACGAATTTTAATATTGAAAGCTGCCACAAAAATGCTCATAAACGGGCTAATGATATTAAAAAAGGCGTAGGGTAAAAAACTCAATACCGGAACCCCCAAAACTGCTGCTTGTGTTGCTCCGCAGGTATTCCAAGGGATTAGAACAGAAGTAACCGTTCCGGAATCTTCTAGAGCCCTACTTAAAACCTCAGGTTTAAGTCCTCTATCGCGATAGGTTTTTGAGAACATCCTCCCGGTAACAACAATAGAGATATACTGATCAGAAGCCGTTATATTGAAAAACAGACAAGTTGCAACAGTTGTGGCCACTAAAGAACCTGTTGACTTAGCAAACCTTATAACACTCTCGGTAATACGCACCAGCAATCCTCCGGCCTCCATCACTCCGCCAAATATCATTGCCGAAAGGATAAGCCAAACAGTGTTGAGCATGCCCGCCATTCCCCTGGTGCTCAGCAATTCATTAACCTGAGAATCATCGGTAATAATTGAAATACCACCAAACATACTCTTCATCACTGCTACATACGATGATTTAAGGTAGCTGCCATTAATTTGTGAAACCTGCTCAACTACATGAGGTTGGAATATTATGGCAAATAATGCGCCCAGCAGTGTGCCAAACATAATTGCAGGTAAGGGTGGCATCTTTTTAATTATTACAACAACTAGGATTATTGGTACAAGAAACAACCACGGTGTTATATTGAATGAATTTTCAATTGCACTTAGGGTAGATTCTACGCTTGCCTGCCCACCCGAAGTTTTATAGGTTAATCCAATAACAAAGAAGATTATCATTGTAATAATAATAGATGGTGCAGTAGTTATCACCATATACCTTATATGGGTAAACAAATCGGTACCCGCCACAGCCGGTGCGAGGTTTGTTGTATCGGAGAGTGGCGACATCTTATCGCCAAAGTATGCACCTGAAATTATTGCCCCAGCAACAACACCTTGGCTAAAGCCCAAGGCATTGCCAATGCCTAAAAGTGCAACGCCAATAGTGGCAACTGTTGACCATGAACTACCTGTTGCCAGCGAAACCATTGAGCAAATTACTACGGACGCTAATAGGAAAATACTTGGGTGTAGTAATTTTAATCCATAGTAAATCATTGCTGGAACAACACCGCTCAAAAGCCATGTGCCTGCTAAAGAGCCAATTAACAAAAGAATAATCATTGATGGCATTGCGGAACTAATGCTCTTAACAATCTGCCTTCGAACCTCTAACCACTTATGTCCAAGAGATATAGCAACAATGCTCCCAACTGTTGCAGCTAATAGTAAGGCTATTTGGTTTGCACCAGAAAGGGTGTCGTCTTTAAAAAAATAAACGTTTAAAGCTAAAAATGATATAAGAAACAGGATAGGGATAAAAGCGAGAAAAAGCGAAGGCTTTGTTGTTTTTACCATTGCAACTATCAATATTTAAAAAAATAGTTGAGAAAGATAAACATTTTATACCAATGAGAACATGATGTGCTCTATATTAAAATGATACTTCTTAAGCAAATGATAAATACAAAACTAATATCAAAAAAATTTGTATTTTTTTTGATACAATTGCTATATAACATCAATTACTGCTATATTTAACAAAAATCTAACACCCTAATTTTATGCAGAAACTTGTTGAGAAATACTGTGAAATGCCAACTAGCATCAGAAGACCAATGTGGCGATTATGGCATAGCCTTATCATTAAATTCGATAAGAATAAGGATGCCATATTTATGAATTATGGCTATCAAAGCCTAAACGGAGAGCCAAAACTAATACTGGAAGAAAAAGACGAGATTGACAGATATTGCATTCAACTTTACGATTACGTTGTAAATAAAGTTGACATAAAGGATAAAGATGTACTTGAAATCGGATCGGGCCGTGGTGGTGGTGCCTCATACATATCTCGATACTACAAACCCAAAACATATACAGCAATCGATATCTCTCCTAGTGTTATCAAATTCTGTAACAAGTACCATACAGTTGATGGGCTCAAGTTTGTAACTGGTGTGGCTGAGGAACCACCATTCGCCAACGAATCATTTGATGTGGTGGTTAATGTTGAATCGGCACGGTGCTACAAAAGCATCAAAAAATTTTTCGAAGAAGTTCATCGTGTACTCAGACCTGACGGACACTTCTGCTTTGCTGATATGGTTAAAATCGGAGAATATGAATCGATTAAGAAACAGTTGTTAAACAGCGGCTTTGAGATTATTGAAGAACAAGAGATTGGTGCTAACGTAGTTAAATCACTTGACAACGACCATGAGCGCAGACAATCTACTATCGACAAAAAAATCCCTGGTTTCCTTAAGAAATCATTCCTAGAATTTGCTGGTGCAAAGGGAACAGAACGTTACGATTCTTTTGCTTCGGGCCGGATGCAGTACTGGAGATTAGTATCACGAAAAATAAGCTAAACTAATTTGACCCTAATAGAGGTCTAGATTTTTAGTTTACATTAATATAACCTAAGGGTTGGATTTGCTTTTTAACTTGAGCAAATCCAACCCTTTTATAATTGGTTAGATTTAAGGATTGAACCTAAAGCTTAGTCGCACATTTCAGTGTTATCATTTCCATATTTTAGTCCAAACACTTCACAATATGCCAATCTCTGCTTATATTTGGTTAGTATTAAAAAAAAACAACTATGTCAGCTAAAGGCAATAAGTTTGGAGCTTTCAAAGGCGTTTTCACCCCATCAATCCTAACCATACTGGGTGTTATTATGTACCTCAGGCTACCCTGGATTATTGGGCAAGCAGGCCTATGGGCTACTCTAGGGATAATTCTGGTAGCGCATATTATTTCGGTAACAACAGGCTTAAGCGTTGCAAGCATTGCAACCGATAAAAAGGTGGAAACAGGTGGAACCTACTACATGATTTCCAGAAGTTTAGGTTTACCCATTGGGGGCACGCTAGGTTTGGCCCTTTTTGTTGGCTTATCGTTTAGCATAAGTCTTTATATTATTGGATTTTCAGAAACCCTACTTACGGCCTTTGGGCTCGAGGTAACACTAAATACAATTCGATTAACAGGGGCAATAACCCTTCTTGTTGTAACAATAGTCTCGTTTATAAGCACAAACCTTGCACTTAAAACACAGTTTTTAATCCTAGGTATCATGGTGCTCTCCATTGCTTCAATTTTACTAGGACAGCACGAGTTTGTTCCCAAAACTCCTCTCAGCGGTTCTGCAGTAAACTCACTCCCATGGATTGCACTATTCGCCATTTTCTTTCCAGCGGTACAAGGGTTCGAAGCAGGGGTATCCATGTCGGGCGATTTGGCCAACCCAAAAAAAGCAATCCCCATAGGAACCATTTCGGCAATTTTGGTCGGTTTTGTTGTTTACATTGGACTAGTATTCTTCTTCTCCTATACCGTTGAGCGAGATGCCCTACTTAACGATTCCTCTGTACTTCTGAACATATCGCTATACTCTCCTTTGGTGATTGCAGGAATATGGGGAGCAACCCTTTCATCTGCCTTTGGAGGATTATTGGGTGCTCCCAGAATACTCCAGGCAACTGCTATGGACAGGATTACCCCAAAAGTATTTGCTAAAGGGGTTGGCGCTGGGAACGAACCTCGAAATGCGCTTTTACTAACATTTGTAATAGCCTTAGCAGGAATCATGATTGGCGATTTGAACGTAATTGCGCGCGTGGTATCTACTTTCTTTATCATCACCTACGGATTCTTAAATCTTACCTGCGCTCTTGAGAACTGGGCAGGGACCGATTTTAGACCTTCATTTCGAATTCCGGCATGGATAAGCGTAATTGGTTCTATTGCTTGCTTTGTAATTATGATTCAACTCGATCTTCCAGCAATGATTGGTGCCACAATTATACTGGGAGCCATATACCTGCTGTTAAAACGCAAAGAACTCCGACTGCAAAGTGGCGACACTTGGGGAGGATTCTGGTCGTCGTTGGTTAAGTATGGTCTATTCAAACTCTCAGCATCAGAGCAACGGAATCAGCGTAATTGGCGCCCAAATATTATCCTTTTTAGCGGAGGGGCCGCTGCCCGTCCACATCTTATTGATATGGGACGAACACTTGTTGGGAAACAGGGCGTTTTTACAAACTTTGAGCTAATTGAGCGCAAAAGCGATGATACACTATTCGAAAAGACTGCAAAACCCTCTATAGAGGTTGATCAAAATGGAAAAAAAGTAATTACCCGTAGGCATGTTTGTAAAAATATTTACGAGGGTATTGAGATGATTGCCCGAGTATACGGGTTTACGGGTTTTGAACCGAACACTATTTTACTAGGACTTCCTAAACAAGAGAAAAAAATATCCGACTTTTTATCCGCTGTTAAAACCATAAATAACCTCGATTACAATATTGTAATACACAATAAGGTTACCAATCCCAATCTTCAGAAGATAAAATCCATAGATTTATGGTGGCACGGTAACAGCCGAAACCTTAACTTTGGCTTATCTCTCCTAAAGTACATTTCTACCGATGGATATTGGCGAGGGGCAAATATTCGCCTATTAGTTATCAATTACAATACTGCAAAAACCGATTCCATTTACTCGCTACTTAACCAAGCAATTGACAACGAACGCCTTATTGCATCCGTTAAGGTAATTAACAACGCAACGGAAAAACTATCGGAGCTGGATATAATTAAAAGCGAATCGGTTAACTCCAATCTGGCAATCCTAGAGCTCTCTACAAGCACGTTTGCTGATAGAGCACATTGGGCAGGTTATATAAATCAAATTGCTGGACTCCCGTTTACAACTCTTACCATTGAAGCTAGCAACGGGTTTGAGTTGATTAATGCTGGCACACAACCAAAAAAAGAAGAGCAAACAAAAGAGTTGTTGTCAACAACCCCACTAATTGAGAAGATAAAACTGCCCGAAAAAGAGATACTTGCCGAAATTGTTAGAACAGCTGCAAGTAAACATGAGGTACTTACTATTAACCTGAATAAAAACTCAGCCCAATACGCACAAAAACAGCTAATAGAATATACCGACGAACTAAAAGGAATAACTAATAAACTATTCTCATCTTTAAAGAGAATTAAAACTGAAGATGAGAAGATTAGCAAGAGTACGCTTATCTCTAAGGCTATATCGGAATTCACATTTCAGGCAAAAACTAAAGTTTTGAATTTTAGGGATGAAACACTAACAGATATTGCTAAAGCCCTTAATGTGTCACAAAAGGTTTACATTGAATACGTTGATAAACACATCCTGTCGTTACCCGATAAACTAAACGTTAACTTTAACCGTTCCGAATTTAAAACCAGAAAGAACGATCCGCTTGGTATACGACTTTTTAAGGCACATTACCGCACAAAAGGGGCATTGCTTGGCTGGCCAATCTCTATAAGACTAGATATTAGGGATGCCGCTGAACTTTTCCTAAAGCAAACAAGAATAGAAGCCATAAATGAATACTTCGAACAGATTGGCCTATCAACCTTTAGGTACATCAGCAATACCAGAAAGAATTTGGTGGAGTTAACTAAAATCATCGAAAGCGAATCAATCGAAGGGCTCAATCTTAATGAAATCAAGGATAATACCAACCAAACCTTTATCGACTCGATTGAAGAATTTGAAACTATTAATAATAGAATATCAAATAACCTTAATGCTGATCTCGAAAGAAATTTTCAACGATTTAGCTTTGCCCTAAGCAAACCCGAAGCAAAACATTTGGTATCGCCTTACAAAAAAATTATTGCAAAAAACAACCTTTCCATAACCGATATTGAGAATCAACCCCAAACGTTTAGCAGCAATATTACCCTTTATGTAAATAAAAACTTACTAGAATTTATCTTAATTTCACTTAATCATCGTTTTAAAATTAAGCTAAAGAAACAGGCCGACGAACTATCCTATTGGGCCAATAGCAAGCTTTCTGATGCAAACAAAAACCTATCACAGATATTCACCAAACTTGCAACAGCCAATGAGTTGCCCGATACTTCTGAAATAACCCTAAAACTATCTGAACTTAAAAAAACTGAAGTACAGGAGCGTTTCGAAACTTTATTTAAGGATATCAATGGTTTAGTTGACGAATTACCTCAAAAAATGGAGGTTAACGATGATAGTTTTTTTGCACAGGTTGATGCAGGACTGTTCCCCCAAAGCGTTATTAGAACAATTGAACTAAGACAGAAAGCACAGCTATACATAGGGACTGAGTTAATTAGCAATGCACGAAACGCAATGGAAGAGCTATCGGACTCATTTAAGGAGATAGCCACTAAACTTTCCGATAAGCTAAGGCTTACCCTTTTTAATATAGAGAATTCCCTTGCAAATGAGGAGGATAGAAAAAATACGAACCAGAATGAGATTAGAGCTGAGCTAGTCAATGGCCTAAAAAAAGAGATAGAAACAGAGCAGCTGCACGTTAAAAGACTACTTGAGAAGTTTGAGAACGAACTCAACGTTTTCCTAAAGCATTCGCTTGACCCATTGCACCAAATGGTGTACAGCAAGCAACCCGATGCTATGAGGCATAAAAAACGTGCAAAGGCTAAAAAACAAACTCAATGGTTTGCAAAAAGAGTACTTAAAAATACTTCCAATTTTTTCAACAGACAATTTGTAAAAGCATTATACTCTCAAAGTGAAGGAATTATGCTTGCGCACAAACTCACCTCTTTCGAAACTGAATACAAGGTAAGCAACCAATCTATCCAAGAGATGATTGTTAAACTTTCGCCCAATGAATCTGTTGCCCGAAGCATACCATTTTACTATGTTAGCCTTTTCTCTGGCAGCACATCGCTTAGCAATGAACTTTGGATTGAAAGACCTCAGGAACAAGCAGAAGCACAGAGAATAATTGAACGCTTTAAGGGAGGCTTTGCAGGTGCATTAATTATTACAGGCGACAGAAACTCGGGTAAAACAACTCTATCAAAGTATATCGCAAAAACATTACTACCCAATCACAGCCTCCATAGTGTTAGACCCCCAAAAGGAGGCTCAACCTTTGAAAGCGATTTCTCAGAAGCACTTAGCATCTCGCTCAACATTGAAACAGACCCAAGCCAATTCATTGCCTCATCTCCACAGAAAAGGGTTATTATTATTAACGACCTTGAACTATGGTGGACTAGGCACGAGAGTGGATTTGAAGTAATTCAAAAAATACTAACGCTAATTGAGCTACATAGCAAAAAAGTGCTTTTCATAATCAACTGCAGAGCAATATCTTATCAGTTAATAAATAGGCTAATAAACATTGACAATTACGTAATGGGCCATATTAGCTGCGAACCATTTGATGCCAAGGAACTAAAAGAGCTTGTTATCATCAGGCATCAGACAGGCGGGCTAAGGTTTGTGCTAAACAACAAGAGTGAAGAGTCGTTAAGCGAATGGAACTACGCCAAACTTTTTAATCGTTACTTTAACCTTAGTGGGGGTAATCCGGGCTACACACTGCAAAGCTGGTTAGCCAATATATCCAAGGTTGTTGGTAAAACAATATACATTAGCCCTCCAACAATACCCAATCTATCACATTTAGATGGCATTAGCGATGATCTTTGGATGGTAATTCTGCAAATAGCACTTCACCGCAGATGCACTCCTACTCGCTTATCGATAATACTAAGACAGTCGGAAAAAGAAACCCGTTTACTGTTAACTGAAATGCTGCGCTCAGGCTTAGTCGAAGAGCGATTTACCAATGTTTTCGCACTAAATCCAATACTTGAACCTTTCTTGCTGAATAAAATGCGAGAAAAAGGGCTATGCTAATTGATGATGAACAAATAATTCTGAAATACTATGATAATTACACTATACTACCTTGTTTTTGCCATTGCCCTTTTTATAATGCTTCGCATAGCATCGCGAATCGCCAAAAGGGTTACAACAAGTAAGAGATATCATATAGCAGTCCTTAGAGGGTTTCCAATCGTCGAACTTGTAGTTTGGGCAGCATACATCCTTTGGATAATTAACCATGCATTTGGTAACTCAGAGTACATTACACTTGCAACCGCTTTAGTTCTAATCATATTCTTACTCATTATCAGCTGGTACTTTCTACGCGATTTTATTGCTGGCATAATTCTTAAAACCGAGTTCCCCTTTGAAATAAACCAACGAATTTCCACCAACCGCAACGATGGTTCAATTAAAAAGTTGGGTTATCGTTCGCTTGAGCTGGAAAAAGACAACGGCGACATTGTAAAAGTACCGTATAGCCAAATTGCATCAGCCTCAATTCATCTACAAAACATGGAGGATAGCCTTAGAGGCCATGAAACACTCATTAAGGCTAGTGCAAAGATCCCTGTTCAAACAGCGAAAGAACTGATTGCTAAAGAATTACTACTTACCCCATGGGCAGCCATAAATCAAACCCCATCCATTAGGGTTATTGAGCAAAGCGATGAAGTTAATACCTATAGCGTTCACTTTCACTCCGTATCGTCAAAACATGCAGCAAGCATAAGTCAACATCTTAAAACCGCTTTTGATAGCAAAAAGGATGAATACAAGAGTTGAACAGACAATGCTAAAGATTCAACATTTTACAAACTCTAGTGTTATGCGTTTAGTAAAACAGATAACATCAACAACAAGTTAAAAGATGAGCAGAATAGAGATTCAACTCCCCGCCATGGGCGAAGGCATAATTGAGGCAACCATAACCCGATGGCTTGTTGCCATTGGTAACGAAGTAACCATAGATCAATCAATCGTTGAGATAGCTACCGATAAGGTTGACTCAGAAATACCATCACCCGTTAATGGCAGGATAAAGGAACTTCTGTTTAGCGAAGGCGAAACTCCCCAAGTGGGCCAGGTTATTGCAATAATTGAGGCTGAGGGACAGGACACACAGAAAACTGACAATAACCAGGAGAAACCTAAGCCCGAAACAGGGACAAAAATCGTAAAAGAAGTAATTGAGCATAAGGAAGAGGCAAAAACAGTTGAGCCCAACAATGGTCCAAAAAGCACAATTCATCTCAGTCCATTAGTTCGAACTATTGTTAAAAAGGAAGGTATTTCAGATGATGAAATTGGCAGAGTTCAAGGTACCGGAGTGAATGGAAGAATTACCCGTAATGATATTTTGGCATACGTTGAAAAGAGAAACTCTATTACCGAGAAGCCAAAAGCTCCAAAACCCATAGACATTGACATATCTACTGGAGATGTTGAGATTATTCATATGGATCGCATGCGTAAGCTTATTGCCGAGCACATGGTAATGTCAAAGCAAACATCAGCACACGTTACCTCTTTTATTGAGGCTGATGTAACAAACCTTATGGCTTGGCGAAATAGCGAAAAAGAATCCTTCCTAAAACGCGAAGGGCAGAAACTTACGCTGACGCATCTTTTTGTTGAAGCAACTGTAAAGGCAATTAAGCAATATCCAATCATTAACTCTTCTGTTGATAATGATAAAATTATTGTTCGAAAGAACATTGGTATTGGGATTGCCACCGCATTACCCAACGGCAACCTAATAGTTCCGGTTGTTGCTAATGCCGATAAGCTTAATCTGTCAGGAATTGTCGAAAAGGTTAATGACCTTGCCCAAAGGGCTCGCAACAACAAACTTCAGCCAAACGAAATACAAGGCGGAACGTTCACCATTACAAACCTTGGGATGTTTGATACGCTAAGCGGAACACCAATAATTAACCAACCCCAAGTTGCAATACTTGCCATTGGAGCCATAAAAAAACGGGTAGTTGTTATTGAATCCGAAAATGGTGACACTATCGGAATTCGTCAAATTGCTATTCTCTCACTCTCATACGACCACAGGGTTGTTGACGGTGCACTTGGTGGAATGTTCCTGAAAGCCGTTAAAGAAAATATTGAAAATCATTAATATTCCTTTTGCTCAAATTAGATAAAATGGGCAACTATGAACAAATGCATACCAAAATCCTTGATTTCAATGTTCATAAGCATCTTTTTCCCTTAAGATTCTTTGTCATAAGTATTAAATTTGTTTACTTTGATCTATAATTTGTACCTTTAAGCAAAGAAGAATACCAAGGAACAGATTTTGCCTTTCAAATCTAAGCGGAATTTTAATGAGGAGACTTCTATACACCATATTATTTTCTTGTATTGTATTCTCAACTTTCTCTCAGCGAACTTCCTATTTTAGGAGGGTTTTTGTAGATGCAGAGTACTATTTGCTTTACGAAGATTTTAAAGAAGCTCTTCCGTTGTACCTAGAACTTCATGGTGCTTTCCCCGATAATGCCAATTTTGCCTACAGAATAGGCCTTTGCTACCTAAACATCCCTAACGAAAAACACAAAGCGATTCCTTTCTTCGAGCAGGCAAAGCAAAGCGTTACCAATTCGTATAAAGAAGGCTATTTTACTGAAACACAGGTTCCAAAGGAAATTTACCTACATTACGGTACAGCACTGCGCATTGCGAATGACTTTGAAAAAG
Source organism: Bacteroidales bacterium UBA5349 (assembly GCA_002410065.1). Lineage (GTDB taxonomy): Bacteria > Bacteroidota > Bacteroidia > Bacteroidales > Tenuifilaceae > Perlabentimonas. The sequence goes on from DHQB01000025.1 coordinate 98,932, forward strand.
CAATTGCAGCCTTCGAAAAGTACAGGGGTCTAATTATTGATGATGAAAAGGAGAATAAGCAGAAGGTAAGCCTTGAGCTTAAGGCAATTGCCTACGCCAAGGAACTTATGGAGAGTCCAATAAGCGTTAAGTTTACTTCAGCAGGGAAAAATATTAATGGCCGATTTGCCGAAATAAATCCTGTGGTATCGGCCGATAATCGAACAATGGTATATACTGCAGCCCAGCAGTTTTACAATGCAATACTCATTAGCACAAAACGTGCAGACGTTTGGACAAATCCAATTAATATCAATAGCCAAATGTTTGCAGATGGAGAAATTGCCACAGTTGGGCTATCGGCCGATGGCACTAAACTCCTACTGTCCCGAAACGACAACGATATTTACAACCTTTACACAAGTGTACTCGATACAGTAAAAAACACTTGGGGGATATTAACTAAATTACCAAAGGAGATTAATACGCGCAGCTGGGAGAATTATGGAACTTTTAGCCCAACTGGCGATACAATATATTATTCGAGTAACCAACCCGGAGGAATGGGTGGATTCGATATTTATATGTCAGTAAAAACTGCCGATGGATGGACTATAGGCGCAAATCTAGGTGCGTCAGTAAACACGCCTTTAGATGAAATTGCCCCTACCCTTTCACACGATGGCAAAAAACTATTCTTCTCATCACTTGGGCATCAAACTATGGGGGGCTATGATATCTTTGTTTCAGAGTTACGAAACAGTAAATGGTCAAAACCTAAAAACATGGGTTACCCTCTAAATACTACAGATGATGATGTTTTCTTTTATCCGATTGGCAACGGTTCAACTGGATACATTTCAAGGTCAATGCTCCAGAGTCAAGGTGATAACGACATCTATCTGGTTGAGTTTGCTAATAACCCCGAGAATCAGAATGGAAGCACTCAGAAAGCAAATGGTAAGGGCGATACTACATTAAGTATTGATAAATCGAATCAGCTAAAAACAAGTAGCCAAAAGCCCATACCCCTAGTTATCCGATAATCCTAACTTTTATTCCGACTACTCAACCCAGAAACCTGCACATTCTTATTGAATAAAGTTGCAGAGAACATAATACTCCATTTCAATATTTTAATTATATTTGGTATTGTTTTAAAAAATGTGCTTAACAATCATGAACTTACGCTACCTAATCACCCTAATTATATCTGCCCATGTGTTTTTTGCCAGTTTTGGCCAAACACAACAGGATATCAACAATCTATTTAGAGATGCAAATGCATACTTCTACTTTGAGGATTACGAAGAGGCTTTAGCGCTCTACCTAGATATCTACGAAAGTTTTCCAAACAATCAGAATGTTGACTACCGAATTGGTATTTGCTATTTAAATATTGCCGATCAAAAAACGAAGGCTATTACTTACCTTGAGCGGGCTATAAAGAATGCGTCTAACCGTTACAACGAGAACTCTATAAAAGAAACAAAAGCACCGTTAGAAGCCCACTTCTATCTTGGCAATGCCTACTATATTGCAAATAGGTTTAAAGAAGCAAAAAGTGCATTCGAGACCTATAAAAACAGCGTAAAGAATGAGCGTAAGTATAATGTTGACTACCTTAACCATCAACTCGAAGGGCTGGAACGAGCTAAGACATTCAAAAATTATCCCGTTAACTTGCTGCGTAGCAACTTAGGAGAAACCATTAACAATAGGTTTCCTAATTTTAATCCAGTTATCTCTGGCGATGGCAAAACCATGGCATTTACAACTAAGGAAAGGTTTTATCAATCAATTAATATAAGTAAAAAGGTAAACGGTAAATGGGGAAAACCAACCAACATAACGTTGGATTTAGTGGTTAATGGAAACTGCTCTACACTCTCACTTAACAATGATGGCACTGAGCTTTACCTGTTTAAGGACGATAACCACGATGGGAACATTTATGTGTCGAATTTTAGCGATGACAAATGGACCCCCATGATAAAGCTAAACGAGAACATCAACACAGAATCATACGAAACACATGCTAGCATTTCGGCCGATGGATCAAAGCTATACTTTGCCAGCAATAGAGAGGGCGGATTTGGCGACTTAGACATCTATGTTTCCCATAGGGACGAAACAGGTAATTGGGGTCCAGCCGTTAACCTTGGGAGGAACATTAACACACAGTTCAACGAAAATGCTCCATTCATTACTACCGAGGATAATATTCTTTTCTTTTCATCCGATGGGCATAATACCATGGGCGGATATGATATATTCTTCTCACAGCTGCAAGCCGATAATTCATGGTCAACCCCAATAAATTTAGGCTACCCAATAAACACTACTGATGACGAAGTGTACTACCAACCTATTGATGATGGTGCAATGGGATTAACAGCCTTTTTCGACCCTAAAGGTTACGGCCAAACCGACATAGTTCAAATTGAGATATTTCTGCCTCGTTATAAGCGGAGCATTGTTTCCTCTAGCGATTTTTATGCTCGTAAATCTACTTTACCCCCTAAAACCCTAATTATTGATACCGTAAATGTGGCTGGAGTTGCATTACTCGATCCTTCGCGTCCCGAACACATAAACTACCTTGCCAACGATAGTAGGCACACACTGTTTTTTGAAGGAAAATCTTACGACCTGCAGGATCAATCAACGGTTAAATCACTTATAGCGGCACAATCAGACAAAGCAAAAGAGGCAAACAAAACTGATAAAGAGGATAAAGCAGAGAAGAAAATAGATGATGATAGGCTGAACGCTGCAAAACCAATCGCCAATATTGAACATAAAGAAGAAAACGAAAATCCAATTGATATCACTTCGCTTTCCATAAAAAAGGATACAACACTTGCAAGTAGAACTATAGGAAGTAAGGTTTCTATAAATACTGAGGATACAGAAGCAAAAGATACAACAAAACTTACTGAATCCAGAATCAATCAAGTAGATGCTTTAGCAGCAGCGTCAAATACAGAACTTTTTGAAATTCTTTCGGCTCTTGCCAATGGCAAACTGAACCCCAAACTACTTGATGCCCTTAACCAAGACTGGAATTTACCCACAGAAATACTTAGGGTTAGGCTAATGCCCTTAGCTTCCCTTGCTGACTCCCTAAATCAGTCAACAGAGCTTACCCGAATTTTTGCCAGCTTATTGGATATTATTACTGCCAAAACGGTAGAGAGTTTGCCTCGACAAACAAGGCAAATAGCACAATCAAGCCTCGACGAGGAGTTCTTTTTTAGGCTTCAAAACATTAAAAGGAAAGCAAGCCCCGACCTTGCTCTATTACTAGATGACGCCATACTAACTCAACCAGATATTTCATCTTTTAAAACACTACTGGAGTATCTTTTAAACAAAAAAGCAGTTGCCTTTAAACCTTATATCAGTGAATTCCTTACCCTTATTGCCGAAGAGAGTATATACGGCTTTAATGCCCTATCGAAGAAACACAAGCAGGAAATCCACACAGCTCTCACTCAAAGGCATACACCAATTTATGGAATTGTAATTTCATCCATTATAGCATTTTTAGGACTAATATTACTTCTCTTTGCACTTAAAAGATCAAGGAAAAGAAAAAGCAAAAAACTGTAAGGTATTCGCTAGTTAATTTTGAAACATGGTACAGTTTAATTAAATTGTATCATGTTTTTTTATTCCATACCCCTCAAAAGCTCAAGGAATAATGCTTCTTGTTGATTCTGGATTGATAAGGAGAAAAGTAGTCCACTTTTATTGGCTAAAACATAATTTTTTATCCTATTTTTGCTATTGTACCATTAAACTGCGTTTATAAAAAGCAATAACATAAACACGCGCACCATAAGCACTCTAACCCTATATCCTTTGTAATATGAAACTGAAATCGTTAAAAAAAGGACTAACACTATGCTTCTGGCTTACCTTTGTCCTGACAATGGTTGCCCCGAATACAAATTCGCTGTATGCACAAAATACTGAGCCAGATTACAAAACACTTTTCACCGATGCAGAGTACTACTTTCTTTTCAACGATTTTCAAGAAGCGCTGCCACTCTACCTCAAGGCTCTCGATAAAATGCCATCCAACGCAAACCTCTACTATCGAATAGGTAGATGTTACCTCAACATCCCAGGGCTTAAGCATAAATCCATTTCATTCCTCGAAATGGCATCGAAGCACATAAACCCATTGTACCAAGAGGGTTCCTACAAAGAGGCAGGGGCACCTCAAAACGTACTTTTCTACCTTGCCGAAGCGAATAGAATTCAAGGTAACTTGGATGAAGCCATTGCTATTTACACCAAGTTTAAAGAGGGCATTAGCCCAAAGGAGTACTTCGATATAGATTACGTTACACAACAAATAGAGGCATGTAAAAGGGCTAAAATTATTATGAAAGAGAAACTTCGTGTAAACGAAGAGAAAATAACGCTATTCGATAGCGAATCGTACCTTTTAACTCCAGCAATCTCAGCAAATGGTGAAAAAATGGTTTTTACCCAACAAGAAAAGTTTTATGATGCAATATATATTTCAGAAAAAGACAAAGCTGGCAAATGGGGCGACCCTATAAATATTACGCTCGACCTAGCCATTGAGGGTAGCGTTTACTCAACCTCTATAAACTTCGATGGTACTAAAATATTTCTCTTTAAGAACGACGGGGGTACTGGAAATATTTACACATCGGAGAAAAAGAATGGCAAATGGGAGAAAGCAGTGAAAATGGGCAAACCAATCAACTCACGTAGTTGGGAAACATTTGCCTCAATATCACCTGATGGAAAAACTCTTTTCTTCTCTACTAACAGAAAAGGCGGGAAAGGTGGACTTGATATTTACTACAGCAACCTAAAAACTGATGGAAATTGGGGAAATGCAATAAATATAGGCGAATCTATTAACACTCCATTCAACGAAGAATCACCATACTTAACGTCCGATGGCAAAACACTTTTCTTTATCTCACAGGGGCACAACAGCATTGGCGGATACGATATATTTTACTCTGAGAAAGTGGGCGAAGACCAATGGTCTGCTCCTACAAACATGGGCTATCCCATAAACACTCCAGACGATGAAATGACATTTTTCCCTTTAAGTAAAACTGACGCGTTGGTTTCACAAGTAACAAAGAATAATCCAAACGTAAGACAGATAAAAAAACTATCAATATCTACTGAACCCGAAATAGTTGACGTTTTGCTTGCAGGTAAAGTTACTCTCGACGACAACTCTGAGATTAGTACTGATTACATTAGCATTGAAATAACCAACAGCAAAACCAACAAAAGCATTGCCCAACTTAAAGCTGAAGAGCAAACCGGAAACTTTAGCATTAAGTTACCTACTGGAACTTACATTTTAACTGCCACAGCAAAGGACTATACAGCAAAACAACTATCGGTTGTTATTCCTGAAACATTCTCCCAGCCAGAATATCCGATAAGCATTAACCTTATCCCCAACGAGGTTACTTCAGGCGAGTATCACTCAATCAGTAGTATCCTGTTCGACTTTAATAAATATGAGCTAAAACGAGAAGCACTATTTGAACTTGAAAAACTGTACGCAATTCTACTTGAGCATCCAAGTGTTAAAATTGAGGTATGTGGACATACCGACAGCAAGGGAGCAGCCGCATATAACTTCGATTTATCGCTTAAAAGAGCTAATGCTGTAATTAATTATATTGTGGCCAAAGGCATTAATTCATCCAGATTTGTGGCTCGTGGTGCAGGTGCTTTCGAAAACGTTGCGGCTAATTACAAATCCGATGGTAGCGACAATCCCGAGGGAAGGTGCCTAAACAGAAGAGCCTCAGTAATGGTTATAAAATCAGATAAAAGCATTACCATCTCAAGTGAAATTACTGTTCCTGATCAATTAAAGCCTCGTGAACAACTTTACACAATCTTGCTTGCCCCAATTAACTCTAGAGTAGAAAAGAAATCGCTCAACAATATTAAGGACTACTCAAAACTTGAACCCAAGAAAATTGCTGGACATAATAATCAACAGGCCAATACTATTGGCATATACGAACATAAATCGCATGCCCTAGAGCTATTGAACTTTGCAATCGACAATGGGTTCCCGAAATCAACAATAATTGGGGTAAATGACCTTAGTATGCTCATTGGTGCAACATTGGATGAGTACTCACTCCCAATAGCCGGCAACTTAACTATTCAAATAATGCCAGCACAAAACGAAAAGGTTTCACTTTCAACCTTCAAAGGACTTGAGGTAAATGAGGTTAAGATGAAGGATGGATACATTTATACCTTTGGAAGGTTTAATAACAAAACTGATGCGCTTGAGGAGTTGGAAAGAGTTAAGACCCTAGGCTTTAGGGATGCATTAATTGTAAAAGCCGAGAGTTACCAAGGAGAGAAGTAAAATGGGCAACAGCACGTTAGAAAATAGTCAGATTAAACTTAGAGCTCCGGAACCTACTGATGTTGATTTGCTTTACTCTTGGGAGAACAACATGGAGATTTGGAAGGTAAGCAATACGATAACCCCTTTCTCTAAACATATCCTCAAAAAATACCTTGAAACAGCCCATCTTGATATATGGGAAACCAAGCAGTTGAGGCTTATCATCGAAGCTAAAACTCAAAGTTCCTTAATGCTTGCTCCTGTTGGACTTGTTGATCTCTTCGACTTCGATCCGTTTCACCTTCGTGCAGGAGTTGGAATTCTTATTGCCAATAAGAAAAACAGGCAAAAAGGGTACGCCAAAGAAGCCATATCGTTACTCACTCAATACGCTTTTAAAACACTCCAACTCCATCAACTCTACTGTAATATAGCAGCAAATAATACCATTAGCCTGCAGCTATTTAAAAATGCTGGTTTCGAAATAATTGGAGTGAAAAAGGAGTGGCAAAAATGCGGCAATATATGGATTGATGAAGTGATGTTGCAACTTCTTAATCCGCTAAACAGCGTAACTGAAAACTAGCCAATTTGCTTAAAATCCGGAACCTCAGGAATTGCCTCAAACTGCTTGCTCTGCAAATCAACCATACTGCAATAGTGCTTAATGCCATTGGTAACTACTAAGTAGTTTGCTTTTAGCGTTAGGTTATAGCGCGCTGCCTGCGAAAATGTTGTAGCATCGAGTTTCACTGTGGGAGCCTTGCACTCTACAATCAACAACGGGTTACCGCTTCTTCCATAGGCAACAATATCTGCCCTCTGAAGCATTCCATTTACGGTAACCGGGAACTCAATGTTAATCAAGCCAACCGGATATCCTTTATGAGTTGTGAGGTAATTCACAAAATGCTGCCTAACCCACTCCTCTGGAGTTAATATTACATACTTCCTCCTTATCCCATCGTAAATTTGATGCTGACCATTGTAAACTCTTGACTTAAAATCGTAGGGCGGAAGGTTTAGGTTTGCTTGCATTGATTGTAACTTTCTACAAAGATCATAAAAGAACCTTGATCTTCAAAGAAGGATTAGAAAGAACATCAATGGAAGGGTCAAAAAAAATTGTATTTTTGCAATTATTCATGTAGCCTTATAGTTGACTAATATTTTTTAAACGCTTAAAGCTCCTAATGCACAACCGTTATGAAGACAAAAGATGATATTGTAAAAAACTGGCTCCCCAGGTACACAGGACAAAAACTTGAGGACTTTGGTTCACATATTCTACTCACTAATTTCAGAAACTATCTCGATTATTTCGCAGAGTATAATAACACCGAGATTGTTGATCCAAGTGCCAATATGCCATGCGCTACAGCCGATGGCATTACTATGATCGACTTTAGCATGGGAAGCCCCAATGCTGCAACAATAATGGACTTGCTTAGCGCAATCAACCCCAACGCTGTTCTCTTTCTTGGTAAATGCGGTGGGTTAAAGAAGAAGAATGAATTGGGCGATCTAATCCTCCCCATAGCAGCCATCAGGCATGAGGGAACATCGAACGATTACCTTCCCCCCGAAGTTCCGGCATTACCGGCGTTTAACCTTCAACGTGCCGTTTCTACTACTATCAGAAATTTTAACCGCGACTATTGGACAGGTACCGTACTAACAACCAACCGAAGGGTATGGGAATACGACGAGAAGTTTAAGAACTACCTTCGAGAGGTTAGGGCAATGGCTGTTGATATGGAAACCGCCACTATATTTACCGTAGGGTTTGCCAATGAAATTCCAGCCGGTGCACTTCTGTTGGTTTCAGATCAACCCATGATATCCTCCGGCATAAAAACCTCACAGAGCGATAAAAAAATAACCAACCTTTTTGTTGAAGATCATATTAAGATTGGCATTGAGTCGCTTAAGGAGCTAAAGAATGATGGAAAATCTGTAAAACATCTAAAGTTTTAAAATTAGGTAAATGGCTAAACGCAAAACAGTAGCAGAGCTTAGTCAGGAGCTTATTGCTGAACTTAAAAAAAAGATTTACAAACCAATATACATTTTAACGGGGGATGAGTCATACTTCATCGATCTCATTGCTGATTATATTGCCGAAAATGTATTGTCTGAATCAGAGAAAGCGTTTAATCAAACCATATTGTATGGAAAAGATATCGATGTAAAGTCGATAATTGAAACGTCTCGCCGTTTCCCAATGATGGCAAACCAGCAAGTTGTTATAATTAAGGAGGCTCAGCAGATTAAAAAACTCGAAGAGTTAGAGATCTATCTTAAGGCCTATCAAAAATCGACAATCCTTGTAATTTGCCATAAACTTTTACCGGGTGAAAAACTAGGAGAAAGAGTAAAAAAAATGTTTACGCTTGCTTCTAAAGTAGGTGTTGTTTTTGAGTCGAAAAGGCTTTACGATTACCAAATCCCTGCTTGGATTGTAGATTATTTAAAACCTTTAGGTGTAACCATTTCGCCCCAATCGGCTGAGCTGCTTAAGGATTTTCTTGGCAACGACCTTAGCAAAGTAGTTAACGAACTCGACAAGCTGATTATAACTTTACCAACAACTACAAAACAAATTACAGCAGATCATGTCGAACAGAACATTGGCATTAGTAAAGATTTTAATCGTTTTGAACTAAACAATGCCATTGGGAGAAGGGATATTGTTACAACCAATAGAATTGTCGATTTTTTTGCCAAAAATCCCAATGTAAATCCACTGATTCTCACAATGTCATCACTTTATCAATTTTTTAATAAAGTTTTTACCTACCACTTTCTTCCCGATAAAAACGAAAGAATGGTTGCTGTAAAGCTTGGGGTGAATCCATTCTTCGTGTCGGACTACTCCAAGGCAGCTAGAATATACAACCCAAAAAAGTGCGTTCAAATATTCAGCCTACTCAGGGAGTACGACATGCGTTCGAAGGGTGTAAACAACGAAAGTGTTAATCACGGTGAGCTCCTAAAAGAGTTGGTATTTAAAATAATGCATTAGCAATACCTGCAGGTAGACTTTTCAGAATAGATTAGCATTAAACGTAAGTCAGCATGACCATAACTATTATTGTAATTACCGCTATAATATCCATAATGTCTTTCAATAACAGGACATTAATGGTGAAATTACAGTTTAACCCCTATAGCACTTACCACCAAAAACAGTGGTATAGGCTAATAACCCATGCTTTTGTCCATGCCGATTACATGCACTTGTTTATCAACATGATTGTTCTGCTATCGTTCGGAACAGCAGTTGAAAGAATGTTTGGTGAACTCAAAGGCTTGGGACTTATATCAAGCCCAACATTACATTTCGTTATTCTTTATGTAGGTGGAACCATAATTGCAAGCCTTACAACACTAAAAAAGCAAAAGGATAACTACTACTATAACTCGGTTGGCGCTTCGGGAGCCGTTTCGGCCATTGTATTCACTAGCATTTTTTTTCAGCCATTAAGCAATTTGTACCTAATGGGAATTATACCTATTCCTGCAATTGTTTTTGGCGTGGCTTATCTGATCTATTCACACTACATGAGCCGAAAATCTATAGATAACATAAACCACGATGCTCACTTTGTTGGTGCTGTTTTTGGATTTTTTTACCCGCTACTAATCGATCCTAAACTTTTTAAGATTTTCCTTAACCAACTTGAGCTATGGATCAACTAACAATTGGATACCATCAGATAAGCACAAACGAAAGAGTTTATAACTATGTTGTAATTGTGGTCCACTTTGAGGGCAAATTGGCTTGGGTGCGCAAAAAAGGGGCAACAACTTGGGAGATTCCCGGAGGGCACGTTGAAAAGGGTGAAACACCCACCCAAGCTGCTGAACGAGAACTATGGGAAGAAACGGGAGCACTGAAATATGCGCTCACCCCAATCTGCGATTTTAGCATAACAACAGAGAGTAAGGAAAGCTACAACAGGCTTTTCTACTGCAAAATTGAGGAGATAGGGAAACTACCTATTTCAGAGATCGAAGAGGTTGTTTTCAGAAATGATATCCCTATCCTACTTACTCATGGAAGGATTCAACAAGAGCTTATTGAAAAGGTAATAGCTAACATTAAGCATATTTGATGCAGAATAAAAGAAACTATATATGGCTAAACGGCGATTTTATGAGGGCCGACATGCCTGTCATTGGTGCTGGGAACAGAGCATTTGCCTATGGCGATGGTTTTTTTGAGTCAATTCATGCTTATGGCACCGAAGGGAAACACCTTGACCTGCATTTAAATCGAATGCTAAATAGCATGAGGATTTTGGAGATGACCCCACCACCATTCCTGACCTTACACTTTTTATCAAATGAAATAAAACGGACACTTAATAAGAATAGAATTTTTGGCAGTGCTAGGGTTAGGATCAACGTCTACAGAAATGAGGGCGGTCTGTATGCTCCAACTAACGACGAGATTGGAATGACGATACAAACGGATGCCCTTGAACAAGATTTTTACCCATACAACAGCAAGGGGTTGGTTGTAGATTTATACACCGATACCCGAAAACCCATTAATATTTTATCGCCCATTAAAAGCTGTAATGCTTTGCTTTATGTATTGGCCAGCAAATATATGCAGCAAAACAATCTCGACGATTGCATACTTATAAACGATCAGAATAGGGTAGCCGAAGCTACTTCATCAAATCTTTTTGCCCTTAAGGGCAATAATCTTATAACACCACCCATAAGCGAGGGTTGTGTTTCGGGTGTAATGCGAAGTGTTGTTATTAAACTAGCACCTAAACTAGGGTTAAAGCTAACCGATAATCAACCAATAGAGCCCTCTGATTTACTGAATATGGATGAGCTATTTCTAACAAACACGGTTAAAGGAATAGAGTGGATCGTTGGACTTAGAACAAAAAGGTATTTTGGAGTAATTAGTAAAAGAATTAACTACGAACTAAATAAACTTACTTTCCCCGATCAGTTTAAGGATGGGTTCTCGGGGTAAATTGTCCAAGGCTTAAACTTTGGTCCCATTTGCCTTACAGTGCGGTTCCATAGGTCTTCTTTCCCTGCCATAATTTGAACCAGGTCCAGTTCGGCAACTACCCAACTATTCTCTTTAAGCTCATCGGAGAGTTGGCTCTCACCCCACCCAGAGTACCCAACAAAAAATCGTATCTGCCTTGCTGTTATCTTTTTTTGTTCAATCAATGCTTTCACCACATCAAAATCACCGCCCCAGTATAAACCGTCGGAAACTTTTGTTGTATTGGGAATGATATCGCCCAAGGTGTGGATAAAATGCATACTATTGGGTTCAACCGGTCCGCCCACAGAGATTACAGCTGGAAAATCTGGAAAATCTGGGAGTAATTCCTCAATCTTAATATCTACAATATTATTCAACACAAAACCAATCGTTCCCTTCTGGTTATGCTCAACTAAAAGGATAATAGATCGTTTAAAATACTGATCCATCAGCCCTGGCTGTGAAATAAGCACCCTACCCTCCTTTGGTGAAAAGGGCTTGTGGTTAATCTTAAAAAAATCAATATTTAGTTCCATGGTTACCTTTGTTTTTAAAACAACGCTTTAAAACAAAAAATGCTCTTTCAACGATGGTGTTAAAAATCAAGTCAAAAATAGTAAATCTAAATTGATAGTCAGCAAAACATCTACAATCAAAATATGTGCCAATACACTAGTATTCTGTCAACCACAATTTATGAAATGAAGTAGACTATTATGTCAAGCCACACTCAAAAACCCCTTGTAAAAAAAATACTTATTCACAATTTCAGCATACACAGATTACCTTTTAATTGAAATCGAACAACTAAAATCGTATATTAGCTAAACAAACAATTTGTGTAACTAAACATAATTACCATGAAATTTGAACTACCAAAACTGAACTATGCTTTAGATGATTTAAGTCCAATCATCAGCAGGCAAACACTTGAGTTTCATCACGGAAAACACCATCAGGCCTACGTTAATAATTTAAATAACCTAATACAGGGTACCAAATTTGAAAACGCAGATTTAGAAACTATCGTTAAGGAAGCCGATGGGGGCATTTTTAATAACGGAGCGCAAGTTTGGAATCACACCTTTTACTTTGAAGCCTTTTCTAAAAATCCTAAAGCTGAACCTATGGGTAAACTTGCTGAAGCAATTGAACGCGACTTTGGGTCTTTCGCCAAATTTAAAGAAGCCTTTACCCAAGCTGCTGCTACCATTTTCGGATCAGGGTGGGCTTGGCTAGTAAAGGATGCCTCAGGACGCCTTGAGATAACAAAAGAGTCCAATGCAGGCAATCCCCTTCGCAATGGGCTAACTCCTATCCTAACTTGTGATGTTTGGGAGCATGCATACTATCTAGACTATCAAAATCGTCGACCCGATTACCTTACCTCCTTTTGGAAACTAGTTGATTGGGGAATTGTTGAAAAGAGGTTCTAGTAGTGGTTTTATAGCGGTGGCTTCGAGAGCCTCAGCCACCGGGAATCGAGAGCCTCAGCCACC
>DHQB01000015.1 GCA_002410065.1 Bacteroidales bacterium UBA5349
TTTTTTTCAACCCTTAATTCGCATAAATATATAAAGTTTAAGGAATTTTTGGGACTTGAGGATTTATATATTGAAAATGAATTTGGAGCGATATTAAAAGAGAAGTTGACTTAATATAGACGGGACACCGCTACCGCACGATTTTATCGTGTGTTAATGAAGCAAAGCACCACGCTCGTGCGGAATTGCATTCCGTGCGCCTATATTTTTAAAAGTTATTAAAATAATTTTGTTAATTATTTGGTACAAACTTTAAGTCTGCGCTAGGATGAGCAGGGCTCAGTATATATTTTTTATTTAATTCTCCTTAAGCCCTCTAGGGCCGATGCATCATCAGGGGTGTGCATTAGTACTTTATTAAAAAGGACTTTTGCCTCTTTAAATTTCTGAAGTGCAAACTTGTTCCAAGCAAGCAAAATCATTGTATCGTAATCAAACGGGTAAAGGTTAATCACCTTATCAAGATACTTATCGGCGTACTCATAGTTCCCCCTATTATAGTAAATCAGTCCTAACCTATAGTTTACTAGTGAGTTTTGCGGGTCAATCTCCAAAATTTTATTGTAAAGCGCAACAAGCTCATCCCATTTTGCTTGGGCAGATAGAGGATATGCCATGCCAAGGCGCGACTCAATTGAGTAGGGTTTTAGCGATATTGCTTTTCCGTAGTAACTCTCAGACTCATTCAGTTTGCCTGCCAGATAATTTAGCCAGCCAAGTCTTAGGTTTAGCTCATATGAGTCAGCCAGATATACCTTGTTCAACTTTTCGGAAGCTTTTGCATATTCCCCTTTTTGTTCAAGTACATAGCTCTCCTTAAAAGCGGCCGTAATATTATCTTGACTAAACGTGTTGGTTTGGAGTGCCGTTATCAACAAAACGGTTATTATTAAACGTGAGTGTTTTAAAAGTTCCATACTATTCCTCCTGTAATTGAGTGGTTATTGTATTTTATGGGGTTATACTTTTTGTCAACATTCATGCTTTCAATAAAGTAACTCTCCATTTGGTTGTATGTATAGCTAATTTGAAGATTTAGTTTTGGGTTGATTAGCACGATGGCCCTACCGCCAACCCGTTGTTTTATTGTCCCTATTCCGTTAAAAACTGAAAGCCCATTATTAGCAACAAAATTACTTAGGTTACCAATGGTTATATGCCCTTCAAACCATAAGAATTTTACTGTTTTAAACCCAATCAGCTGGTTAAAAACAAACTCATCATTATGTTTCCCACTTGGGTATAACTCTCTTTGAAGCGATGCAGTTGAGGTTGTATAAAGAGCTAAATTACCCAAAGGGTAAGTAGTTACACTTAAATCAGCCTGAGTTTGAATTGCCGAGTTAAGGTTAGCAAATGACGCAGATGCTCCTAATGTGATGTATTTTAAATCTTTGTATAGCGATACGAACCCAACTAAATTGATTTTATTTGCCGTTTCTGTTTTAGTGAAAACATTCCCTTGCCTAAAATAGGTAACCTTTATCGGATAGCGAATGTTTAAAATGTGCATTCCATATATTAGGTTTAGGCTTTTTGCAACTCTGGAGTTCCCCGAAATGTAGTACTGATTTATTGATGTTTTATAATTTTCGATTGTTTCAATTGTATTGTCTACTATTAAGTGTTCGAATGATTCTTTTTGAATATTTGTATAGGCGTGATTAAGTGTAAACTTTGGATAAAAATCATGTCTTAGGCCAACACTAAGGATATTCAAACTTTTGTTAATCTCCTGTGCACCATTATTAGGGGCAGTATAGTCAGCCGGAAAATCTTTAATGGCAGAATCATCTGCCATGAATCTTAAACCATATTGAAGGTTAAAACCATCAATAAAAGACTCCTTGTTGTGCCCAATCTTTTTTTGAAACGAGGCATCCGAAGTAGAGTAAATAATCTGCGCCTCCATATCTCTTCCGGCATAAAGATATGAGTAGTATAGGTATTCTTTCAGATAAGATTCTTGCTGATTTAGCTGGTATGCTTTTTCAAGTTGATAAATAGCAGCATGATAGTTTTTTGTTTCATAGTAAGCAATTCCCATGCGTACCCTTAAGTAGTAAAAATCTATATTGGAATTGAGAGCCTGCTTACCAACTACGATGAGATTTTTCCAATCCCCTTTTTGCCAAAGAGCATAGGTCTCCGTATCAACTTTAGGTAAGCTAATCTGGTTTTGCCCAATTGCATAAAACGCAAGAAAGACGAATAGGGGTAATAGTATTATGAACCTTTTCATGGATTTTATTAAACCATCATTTTTTTTATCTATATGTATTCCAGTCGTTTAGCGGTGTATCTTGTCTTTTTATGGTCAACTTCAATACGGCTTAAACCCGTGTTATCTACAAAAATTGATGTAGCTATCCTATTCTTCTCATTATTAAATACTAGAGTAGAGGTGGTTGCATTAAGCGTAATTTGGGTTTCAGCTAGTGGGTTCTCGGCACCAATGTACGATAGTGAATATTTTCCTTTCATGTACTGGGTAAAGGGTGCAATAAAGTCGTGAATAAAATGTTGGTTTGGCGAGAACACCATATTGATCGGGTAGGTGTCAACTATCTGTAATTCTTTGTAGTATGCAAAGCAAACTCTAAATGTCGCCAAATAGAAATGGTAGAGCAACGAATTTCTATCGCCCTCAAAATGGGTAAAGTAAAGCATGGATTCGTCAACCTTGAAGTAGGCCCTAGATTTTGAAGTATTGCACTCAACATATTTATTTAAGAAGTAATCAATTTTTACTTCCCACTCAACAGTATGATTAGTGGGCGAGTTTATCTCAAACATAAATTTTTGCCCAGGAGTAAAGTGAAACGCCTTTCGTAATGCAGGATGTACCTGAACATTCATTACAATATCATCCTTAATTGGTGAGGCAGTATTTACTAGCTCAAGTTTATCGCCTCGTTTAGTTAGGTAGTTACTTAATGGATAATCAATGGTTTGTGAGCCGATGTGAGGTGTTCCTTGCAGCTGAAAATGAAGGTGAGGATAGGGTGAATTGCCCGAGTTTCCGCATTTTGCCAGTAAATCGCCAGGCTTAACCTTTTGCCCAACTTGTACCTCTATCGATTTTGGTTTTAAGTGACAAAGCTTAGTGAATAGGTATTCCGAATGCTTAATTATAATGGTGTTTCCCCAGTTATATTCAAGGTTTATTTCACCAATAATATTGTCGGGGATATCATCAACAATTTCCTCAATTACGCCCTCGGCTGGGGCAATAATATTCTTACCATAGCAATAGTAGTCTTCAATAAAGTCGCCTGAATCTTTGTAGGTTTTTTCTTCATCGTTCTTTATCTCAAAATCCCAAGCATGCCGCCAACTATCTTTATGTGTGTATTTCCCATTATGCCCTTGCGTTACAGTCCACTCGCCATGAAACGGAAGATGAATTGGAATGGGTGTATCCTTACCAAATCTTTCCTTGAAATTGATGAAGGAGTACAGGTTTTTTTCAGGTGAGTTTTGCTGAATGTAAACAGGGTTTAAATTTGCCTTATTGTTTACCCTAAACTTTAAAACATATAGAAACACCAGCGCCATAATGTTAAATGGTAGTGAGTAAACGGGTAAAAAATAGGGTGCTAAAAGTGAACTTAAACCAATGGTAACAATTGCAACCAACGGTACAATAAGCACAACCCATAGGTATGAATTGCGATTTGGGACAAGGAAGAATCCGCCCAGCGCAATGGACGAAAGTATATAGTTAAACCCTATGTAGCTGTAATGCACCTCAGAGAACTTGGTCCCAATAATCATATAGAATAAATAGGCTGTATAAAAACCAATCAGAGACAAGGTGAAACCAATGCGAGAGTAGGTGAATAATCCAATTGCCAGAATTACACCTGTAAATATATTATACTGGAATAGTATTGCACCTAGCGACAGAAAATAGCTCCTAATGGAGCTGGGCAACGGAATGTTGTTCCACCAATCATATAGCTTAACCAGTGGGCCGCCTCCAATTATATATAAATCGTTGAGGGTATAAATACCTCTCTCGTTCAACCCTAATTCCATAAATTCCCTCGATGCTAGGGTTAGTGCCCACAGCGAAATTACAAAGGGTATGCTTAGGTAGGGTAGAGCATATTTACCCAATACCCCTTCGAGAGATACAGCGATAAATAGAGTGAGTATTGCGGCTAAAAATACAATTAGCATTAACAATGAGCCCGGTTGAAAGTAAATGCCTAACCCTAAGCCAACTAGCAATGAGTTGAAACCAAAGAATCCTTCCGTTATCTTGTACTTGTTTAACCCAAGCCAATATGCTACAAGGTTTGTAACAACAATAGCAAATAGGCCAAATGCGCCAGTGTAAAAATCGACAAATGTTGCTAAAAGCAGTAGGCTAGAAAATGTTTTTTTATTGGAGAAAAAAACCTGGCCGTAGCTGTTTAGTATGCTTTTAAAAAACCAGTGAATGTTGTTCATTGCTGAATTTTTAGCCCTAGGTTTACTCCAATTAGCGTACTTAAAATTGATTTATTTGAGATGCTCTGGAACAACCTCTAATCGATTTATGGTTTCTAGCGATTCTGCTTTCTTAATAATATGTGCTTTACCTTTCGTGTCAATGAGAATAACATTGGGGCGAAGCGTTATAAACTGCATCCATTGGGTGTTGTTATATGCGCCAACTCTTTTTATCACATAGTGGTCGCCCTTTTTTAGCAAAGGGAACATAACGCTGCTTCTTACAACATCAATATTCATACAAAGTGGTCCATAAATGGTTGTATCCTCGGTTTGCTCCGATGTTTGTTGGGCAGGGCGAACATCGTGCTCATACCAAAAAGCAGTGAACATGATATTTACACCAGAATCAATTATGGTTGCCCTACGACCATCGGCAAGTCGTTTATTTGCAACTACTGATCCCATTAGGTAACCAGCTTCGTCAATTAGAGCTCTACCTGTTTCAAGTATAAGTAATGGTAGGTTTTCGGGTTTAATCTCCGATTTCATTATAGCCGATGTAATTGCCTCTGCAAAATCGTCGAACGTTGGTGTTGTATCGGTGCCAGGGTAAAAAGCTCCCCTTAGGGTATTTTTCGATGCAAAACCACCTCCCATATCAATGTACTTAATGGTATGCTTATGCTTGCGCTCTAGCCCAATCATTAAGTCGGCAAGTTTGGTTGCCGCAATGCTGTATGCGCTTGTAGTCATCATGTAGGTTCCAATGTGAGAGTGGATCCCAACTAAATCCATCTCTTTGCAAAGCATAATTCGGTTAAGTGCATCCCACGCTTCGCCATTCTCATAGTTAAAGCCAAACCTATCCCACTGGGGGTAAATGCCTGTATCCATATTTACTCGAATGGCAACTCTGGGGCGCTTTTTTGATGTTTTAGCCAAATCGATTATTTCATAAAGTTCATCAAAATGATCGATATGAATTAGTGATCCATTGTCGATGGATTTTATAAGATCTGACGTGGTTTTGTATGGGCCATTAAAAATTATCTTCTCCCCAGGTACACCATTGGCAATCGCCTTGTCGTACTCAAAGCCCGATACAACTTCTGCCCACGAACCCTCACTATGGAATATTTTGCAAACGGCATTTAGGTAGTTGGTTTTGTAGCTCCAAGCAAATTGCACTTTGGGGTATCGAGATGAAAACGCCCTATAGGCATCTTTATAGGTTCTTCGAATCGTTGTCTCAGAAATTGCAAAGACAGGTGATCCAAAGTTTTCTATCATTTCCTTTACAGGAATTCCTTCAATTTGGGTAATGGGCTCAAGATGGGTGGAAATTCCGAATTTACTGGGTAATCCTGCGTTTAGTCTTTGGATTATTGGGCGCTCAAAGGGTAATTTTTCCATAGCGGAATATTTAGAAAAAATATTTTTTTAATTAATTTGTTTATAGCTCACCTAACGTGGACAGCTTTTCGAATTCAGAGATGTCGCAGATCATGTCATAAGAGTATCGGATAAACATCTTGCCAATATCGTAGATTTTAAAACTTTGAACCTCTTGCCCAAGGGCAAGTTGTACTAAAGCCTCGGGAAGATTTTGACCCGCACCCACAGCAAGGTATACCCAAGCGGGTAGGCGTGGATTAATTTCGATAAGATAAAGCTCGTTTTTTGATGTTTTTATCAACTCCAACTCCATTCCTCCTCGCCAATGGGTTGATCCAATTATCCTATGGGTAAGGTCGAGCATGTTCTGATCGTCAAGTGTAATACCTCCCCAAGCCTTGCCTTTATCGGTTATGTATTGCTTACGCATTGGAACGGCTCCAATGGTATTGCCTTTTCCATCGCCAAGGGCTACAACATTAACCTCTGTTCCCTTAACAAACTCTTGAATGATAATTGGCAAACCCCATTTTGCTGTTATTTTATGGAAATACATACGTGCTTGTTCCTTGTCGTAGGCAATGTATGCATCGTAAAATTTGCCTTTTACAACATAAGGAAAACTGAAGTCATCATTTAGGGTTTCAATCTCAGCTATACTTGAAATGGGTTTACTAAAGGGAACTTTTACATCGTACTTTTTACCAAATTCGGGCAGATTTGCTTTGTGCCTTTCCTCAAATTGTTTGAGAGTAGGCAGAAAGGTGTGTATCCCCATAGTTTTAAGCAGATCAGCCGATTTCATAAAAGCATAAAGTTCGGCATCAAAATTTGGAATAAGCACATCAATTTTTTCAATCTTATTGATATAGCGAATACGCTCCATAAGGGAATCTACTCCATCGGAGGGGTACGGAACCTTGTAACTTTTATCTACCAGATCGTGCATGTAAGCCCCAGGTTCAAGGTTTTCATAGGCAAGGCCAATAATTCTGGATTCGAAAAGTTTTGAATCTCTAATTCCTCGGGCAACAGGTATTCCGGGGCCAGGACTATCAATATTATTTAACCCCGAGAGTGCAATGGTTAAATTTTTCTTATTCATAAACTTCAATTAGTTGCATCTGCTTAAGGGTGGCTACAAAATCGTAGTAGTAACGCTCAAAGGATGATGGGTCAACATCGTACTTAGTTGTAAACGCAATGCTAATATCTGCAAAGGGTTTACTTTGCTTTATCATCTCAATAATTTCAATACCCGCAGGGTTTAGGGTAAATGAATCGCCGGTTGAGGGATCGAATATGAATCCCGTTTCGCTAATTGCGATATTCTTTTTTAGTTTCATCTACTTAGCTATTAGTGTACAGCATATTTATACGATGGCTTGTGAATATAAATAAGATTTATATGACTCATTTTTTATTAAAAACTTGCGTATAGAAAGGAATTTGTTTTTGTAAAGTTATAAGTAAATTATAATCGGAGGCTAAAACAACGCTTGAATTGAATTGTTTCTTTTAAGGAAAGTTTAACCATACAGAAACTGATCCAATTTAGGGCTTTATCTAGTTTATTTTTCTTTTTTAAATAGTAAGGTGTATTTCTTTAGTAGAGAAAAACGAAGGTTTTACTACCAACATTAACCATCCAAAAAGTGCGTGATCACCCTGATTAGGAATCCGACCCTTGAGTTGTTCCATACTTTGGGTGTAGAAAAAGGTTGAAAACCCGGCTTTAATGGATATTACGTTGTCTAACTTTTGATTGTAAACAATATCGAGTTCCTGTCCTAGGTTCTTATCCACTTTGATGCCGTTTTTAAGATATCCCTCAGGCAGGTTAAATTGATGAATGGTAGCCTCCAAACTACCATTTTTGCCAAGTCCTAGGTTGACTGTCAACAATAAGTCGTTGATGCCAGAACCGTGATTTTCGGGTACTCCAAAATAATCCATGTATCCTAGGTATTTATGACCCGGACCGTAAAGGGTGGAAAAAGTTCTTGTTTCGGTAAGGGTGTTTGTGGAGGAAAAGTCGGTGCCCGAGTAGTGATCGTAACCTAGTGTGAGACTATTTTTGGTTGATAGTTTGTACGTTGCACGTCCAGAATAAAAGTTGGCTTTTATATTGCGGTTGTCCTGTGAGGTACCCCTTTGTAAATAGAACGCCCCAGAGAAAAGCAACTTATTATTACTGTACTCTAGGTAAGGGCCAAATGTGGTTCGGTAGTTTACTTTTAATGGGTCAGGTGTAACTTGTTCAATAAGTTCTTCCTGAAATCCATCACGCACACCTATAATAGAAGCGCTTAGCCCATTTTGCCAGGTTTTGTGGAGATGCCCATACATCATGTTTTTATACTGTATGGACTTTAGGTTGTATTCGCTTAAAAAAGCATCTGTTTCACTGTCTCCATTGTTGTTAATAGCATAACCGATATGAAAATGAAGGGTTTTGTCATCAGAGTAGAACAACATACGAGCTATGTCGTGTGCTTCAGCAAAGGTTCGCCAATCACCCGAGCAGAAGAGTCTTTGGTCGTCATAAATCAGTGGTTGCCGACCAATTTTTAGGGCGATATTTTTGTTAAACCGATACTCAGCCCATCCCTCAAAGAGCCCTAAACCATTGTTATCGGATTTCCATTTGTCCTCACCCCAAATTCGGGCATCCTGCAATGAGATATAGGTAGTGAGTTTATCTTTTTGGTAAAAGAAGTTGAGACGGGTGCGTTGACCCACTATGGTTAAAGCCTTGGTGGATGAGATGGGTATGGTTTTATATCCATCACGATATTCAAGTCGAGTTCGCAGTTCACCCGAAATAGTAAATTGAGCAAAAGAAATAGCACTTAACAGCATCATGAAAGATATAAGAAGCGATTTTTTCATAAATAAGCGTTTTAGTGGAAATTTGCATCTCTATCCACGCATCAATTTTTTAGTGGGACTAGTGATTATATGTAAGGTTCATATGACTCATTTTTTATTAGGAACTTGCGTATAGAAAAGAATTTGGTTTTTGTAAGGTTATAAGTAAATTATAATCAGGGACTAAAACAACGCTCTCTTTTAAAAGTTTATCCAAGTTTTTAAACTGAAAACATAAAACGATAAACTAGCGTCATAAAAAAAGCGGGGAAGTTATCCTCCCCCGCTTAATTCAATTTGAGATTCTTTGCTATTCTTTCACAACTCTAATTGTTGTTTCAAGATTTTGAGATTTAACCCAAATTAGATATACCCCTTTATTCAGGCCACTCAAATCAATAATTCCGTTTACCTGCTCAATCTGAAGTAGGAGCTGGCCGGTTATTGAATAAACTTTTGCGGCATCTACTTTAGCTCCTTCAAGAATCAGGCGATCAATAACAGGGTTGGGGTAAACCCTAAGGCTGGAGGCCAACGGATTATAAATGCCTGTTCCTAGTAAAATTGGCACTTCAACAGCCTCACCATTCACGGTAACTGTACCCTCAACCGCATCATATTCAGGGGCAGTAACAACATAGGGATATTCTCCGTCGGTTAGTTCAATGGTTGCTATGCCATTCTCGTTGGTGACAATGATTTCTTCATTTATTTGGATTTCCACATCGGCTAATGAACCCACATTTGAATCAACAATAAAAGTTACGGTGTACAATGTCGGGGCTTCGGTTTCAAGAACAATGTTTACTATATTGATACCATAAGCTACCGTAACACTTCCGGTGTAAACACCATATCCTACGAGGGTAGCTGTAAAGTTGTATGTATTGGGTGGAAGCATGGCAGATGCTTCTCCATTAGCATTGGTAATCAGAGATTGCTCCTGACTTTCGATTTCAATTTCAACGCCAGAAAGTAAGGTTTCGGCATCATCTTGAACGATAAATGTTGTTTGGAAAGCGCAGGAGGGCATAAAATCAACTCTTCCTAGTGTTGGATCGTCCACTACGTGAACAACAACGGTTTCTATGCTGGTAGAATCCTGTGTTTCCACGCCCCAGCAGTTGTACATGGCTGTTTGATTTACGGGACCATTATTGTATAAATCATAGAGTACTCCTTCGTTACCATTGCCCGAAAAAACGTTGCCACCAGGGTTAAAGGTTGCTGCGGCTGAATCGCCCATGTTTACCTGAGGATAACCGATGATGGTAATACCCCAGAGGTTCCCACTAATGATATTTCCGGTAACCACCACCTGTTGATTGGATGATTCACTGGAAGCAGTAAAATTCAGTCCGCTTCCACCCAAAGCAGGATTGTTTTCAATGTTGTTGTTTGTTACCGTATTGTATCTGATTGCGCCATTTATAGGGCTCCCAGTAAGGGTAATGCCATAGCGGTTTAGGTCAACAATATTAGAGTCAATCACCACATTGCCAGCGTTGCCTAGCAGTGAAGAATAGGCAATTCCACCAGCTCTGGTGTTTCCATCGCCGATAATGGTGTTACCCACAATGTAGGTGGTGTCGCTAACACCTGAGGGACCCATATTAATTTGGGGGCGGTTTGAGTTTTCGGTGGTATTACCAAAAAAATAGTTATTACGAATAATGGCACGGCAATCCATATTGGAGGCGGATGAAATGGCACCCCGCTGGTTATGGGTGAAGTTGCAATTGGTTATTTCAGCGTTTCCCGAAATATCTAATGCGGCATTAGAGGTATAGGAGCCATCAGAAGAACCCGATTTGTAAAAATTCTTATAGAAAGTACTGCCATCAATAGTAAATGTGCCAGATTGAACCCGGAGACCTCCGCCAAATAAAAACTTGGCATTTTTGATATGAGTTACATGATTCTCCAACAGTTTAAAACCTCTCCATCTATCAGTTGTAAGAGTGGTGTCAATGGAACTAAATATCGCTTCAACAGGCGCATCAATTAGCAAAGTGCCCTCAGATTCAATTCCGGCAAGTTGGTGGAAAAGCACTGTAACATCATCAAGAATAGTTATTGAGTCGGCAGGCAATATGGTTAGCGTTGTTGTGATCTCGTAGTGATCAACATTCCAGATTACTGCACCTTCTGAATTACTTACTAGTGCATCGAGATTCCAGTTTACACCGGTTCCGGGAGTGGAAAATTGTGCCTGAGCAAAAAAGCCAGCAAGCACAAACATCAGAGTAAAGATTTTTTTCATAGTTTTTATGTTTAAGTGAAACAATAATTGAAAGACAAATCTTACCAAAAAACAGGAAAAGCATTTTTAATTTAATGCAAGTTCCCTAATAATCAGGCTTATCAATTGGGAGTTATACAAATTTAAGCGTTCTTGTCTAAGTTTGCAAAAGATAGGAACTCATCTTCTTTTTGAGAATGTTATACAATCTGCTCCAAGAGGACTTTTGTCTGGTTCTAACACTTTTTCAATGGCAAAGGTTCATATTGGGTATTTCTGATGAACTTGTTTGTGCTTGTTTTTATTAACTTTGGTGGTGAAATAATGAGAATATCAGAAAGCAAATGTATGGTTAAAAACTATTAATTCAATTAGCTATGATACTGAACTATTCGAGAAAAGCCCTTTGCCTATTTATGATCATTGCCCCATTTGCTCTATGCGGCCAAGTATCTCAAGCGGATTATCAGCGTGCCGAAACGTTTTTACAAAAAAATCTCGAAAAGAGCATTTACAACCAGTGGGTGGAACCTGTATGGGCTGAAAACGGGAATACTTTTATTTACGCTGTAAATACTCGAAATGGAAAAGAATTTTTCCGTGTCGATCCCGAAAAAAAGATAAAACGAGCAGCCTTTGATCATAACAAGCTGGCTTTACTACTTTCCGATAGTCTTAAAGATGAGGTTAAACCTTTTGCCCTACCAATTGATAGGATTGCACTTATTGGGAGGAATGAGGTTTCTTTTTGGGCAGGTAAAAGGCAATGGATTTATAATGTGTCCACAAATTTACTTAACGTAAATAGTCTTGAATCTGCTAAAAAGGCTACGGAGTCACTTTCGCCCGATAAACGATGGATTGCCTTTTTAAGGGGTGGAGACATATACCTACTCGAGAAAAGTACAGGGCAGGAGTATCAGCTAACAAACGACGGAAGCCCTGAGTATGGCTATGGATATAATCTAAATTGGTATGCTACCCGAAACGATAGCAAAGGGGAAGAGAATGACTACTCAATTGAAGCATACTGGAGCCCTGATTCTAAAAAACTTATTGTGCCTCGCTTCGACCGTCGGAATACACGAAGACTTCAAATGTATAAGGTTGATGTTGAAGGATACCAATCGGAGATAGTATCCTATGAGCGTGAACTTGCTGGCGATTCGATTCTGACCACAGCCGAGTATTTCCTGTTTGATGTGACTAAAAGAGAACAAATAAGAATCGATCTTCCTATTGCTCCTGCATTTCTTGGCACAGGGTTCTACACCTTCGAGAATTGCCCAAAAGCCTATCATATTAAGTATTACAGAGGCTATAAAACTCGTGAACTTTTTGAGGTTGACCTTGAAACGGGTGCTACTCGTTCGGTTTTTGTGGAGAACTACCCCAAAACATTTGTTGATCTTTATACCGAAACTTTTGAGCTGATGTATAGCAGGAACGAGTTTATATGGCGTTCAGAAAGTGATGGTTGGAGCCATTTGTATGTTCATGACCTAGAGACCGGAAAAATGAAAAACCAGATTACAGAGGGAAACTACTATGTATATGGCGTTGATTATGTTGATGTAAAGAATGAAAAACTTTGGTTTACGGCAGGCGGATTGGAGTCCAATCGCGATCCATACCTAAAACACTTTTATTCGGTAAACCTCAATGGAGAAAAACTCCAACTTCTTACCCCCGAAGAGGCAACTCACGACATTCGAGTTTCACCCGACAAGAAATTTTTTCTCGATAATTACTCATCCTATAAAGATCCAAATATTGCAATACTCAGGTGGATGAAAGATGGGAAACAGGTTTTTGAGGTGGAAAAAACCGATGTTAACGACTTGATAAAGATGGGTTGGAAACACGCCGAACCGTTTAATCTACTTGCAGATGATGGGGAAACCATGCTTTACGGGCTAATCATCAAGCCTACCAACTTTGATCCATCGAAAAAATATCCTATTATTGATGGTACCTATACGGGACCCCATACAATCCGTGCGCCCAAAACATTTTCGCGTAGCGTGCTCAACATGGACTTGTCCTTAGCCGAACTGGGCTTTGTGGTTGTAAATATCGATGGGAGGGGTAGTGCGTACCGCTCAAAAGAGTTCCACGATGTTTCTTATGCACGTCTTGGGTACGGTTTGGTTGATCATGTTTATGCCATAAACAAACTTGCCGAAAAATATTCCTATCTCGATACAAGCAGGGTAGGGATTTACGGTCACTCTGCTGGTGGATACGATGCTACAAGAGCTTTGCTTTTATTCCCAGATTTTTACAAGGTAGGAGTATCTTCTGCTGCTGACCATGACCATAGAATGGAGAAGGTTTGGTGGCCTGAACTGTATCAGGGTTTTCCGGTAGATTCGCAGTACCATAACCAGTCGAATGTTACCAATGCCCATAAGCTAAAGGGTCATCTAATGATTGCAACGGGCGATCAGGACAACAATGTTAACCCATCGGCCACATTTAAAATGGCAGGCGAGCTAACCAAGGCCAATAAGGATTTTGAGATGATAATTTTACCAAACGATAATCACGATACATGTTACTGGAATAAGTATTTTATACGTAAACGCTGGGATTTCTTTGTTAAATATCTTATGGGGGCTGAGCATCCAAAAGAGTATCGAATTGGGAATTAGTACAATTAGATGCTGCTGCTCGCATCGAAATGTTTTCTGTGCTCAATATTTGAAAAACAAATATGGCATATTTTTTGTTAAGCTAAATCATCAAACTAAAAAATTACCTAACATGAAAAAACTTATTACTTTAGTTCTAGTAGTCTTATTTGCGATCCCTACTTTTGCTCAAGAGTCAAAAGTTTCTGAGGACAAAAACGTACTTAAAATCAATACATTGAGTCTAATTGTTGGAACGGGTTCAATTTTCTATGAAAGAAAATTTACTGATAACGTATCTGGACAACTAGGTGTAGCCTACTTAAATTATGGTGTTGAAGATACAAAATTCACAGGTTTAATCTTAACACCCGAAGCACGTTTCTATCCTAAAAAAGATGCAATTGATGGGTTTTACCTTGCACCCTATGCTCGTTATCAAAACTTCAGCCTAACAGGTGGAGATGATAAAGCAACGTATACTAACATTGGTGGTGGTTTAGCACTTGGTCGCCAGTGGATTACTAAATCAGGTTTTACCATGGATCTTTTCTTTGGAGGACATTATGGTTCTGGGGAAATTGATGTTAATTCTGGCGATGAGGAGTCATTCACCACAGGACTTTTTGAAGGTTTCCGTACCCGTATGGGATTTGCATTAGGTTTTGCTTTTTAGTAGAATTTGACCCCAATAGATTCCCTTCAGGCTATTTATTTGTTGGGTAAGTGAAAACAGAATATACTTGGGAGCGTAACCTTTCAGAAATATTCTGATAGAATACAATAAATCCTAAAGGCTGGCATTTGCCAGCCTTTAGGATTTATTCCGTGAGTAGTCTTTAAAAACCCGCTTTAATGAAATATTTGTTTCAGCAAGGTCTCATCGTATAATTGTATCTGGCGGTTAATCTATATGATGTTTTTTCAACTTCATTAGGTATTTGCGCTAGTTTACTAAATGTGGCAGAATTGCCGTCTGCCAGATCTTATATCCATTTGCATTCATATGGAGCATATCATCAAGGAAAATAGATGTGTTGGGTAGTCTAGAATCATTGAGCATTCCATCCCAGATGTTAATATAACTGGTGTTGGGTTTTGACTCTAAAAACTCTTTAATATTCTTATTTCCTGTTACAAGTTTTTCGGCCAGATGCCATCGTGATGGACTCGGCTTCATGGAGACGTATGAAATTTTCGCACCAGGGAAACTGGTGGCGATTAAGCTGTAAAGTTTTACAAATCGTTGCATTACAGTTTTTACGGTGACGGTATCGCTTGCTGCAAAATCATTCTCGCCACAGTAAATCACTATTTGCTTTGGGTTATAGGGGAGAACCACATCTTCGAAATACCTAATCTGATCCTCAAGGGTTGATCCGCCAAATGCCCTGTTGATAATTGTGTGTTCGGGAAATTGCTCCTGTACATCGTACCACATGGTAAAGGAGGAACTGCCAATGAAGAGGATGGCATTTTTTTGTGTCGGATTCTGTTTGTCAATCTCCTTAAAGCGATTAATGTCGTTGATAAAGGGCTGGCCAAATCCTAAAATTCCAATAAGAACAAGTAGGAGTAAAGTATAAATTTTTTTAATCATAACGAAGTGTATTTAGATTAAAGGTATCGTTAAATGTTTATTATAATTTCATTTGTAGCCATGTCTAGCTGGCTTAAAAATAAATCCTTAGAGATGACTGCCCCACCCCGCCTGTACTGATTTTCTTCTAATGTGAATACGATCTGTTTTCCGTTAATTATTATTGAGGTTGGACTGTACCCATTCCCTTTAACGTTGTATGTAAGCTCTAAATTCTTACCAAGGAACTTTATTTTGGCTGCCAAGCCATCGAACGATTTTGGCATTACCGGATCAATAACTACCTTATCATATTCAACCCGTAAACCAATCAGTCTTGAAATAACAAGCCCAATATATATGCCTGGTCCACTGGAGTACACTCTCCAGCCTCCGTGTAGAGTAATACTTCCGTCTTTCACCTCTTCGTAGCGTTCATCGGCATCGTATCGGCTTTTGAAAACCACATCGGAGCTGCTGTAGTAACAATTCGATTGCCTTACATCGCCACAGGGCACAATACTACTATAGTCAACGGGTATTGCCTGTCGGAGGGCTTTAATAAACACCTCGCCTTTTCCCATAATGGCCAACGATTCGGCGTAACGAATGTGCTCATGCACATACATCAATCCAATTTCGCGACCAAAGTAGGTGCTACTCTCAGCCCGTTGAAAAATTTCCTGTACTCCACCCTTGTATCTCATTGGACGGTCCATTAGTCGGACTCCATCGGGTCCCTTCAGATGTTTTTCCACCAAATTTTGGTGGGCATCTGCTTGCTCCATGCTGAATATTCCGCTTATAATACCACGATTCATGGGCAGAACGCTGTAACTTATATTGGTTTTTGTATCGCTTGGATGCAAAAGTACACTTATGGCATCATTGCTCTCAACAATGCCATACCCAGCCACCACACCATTTTTAATGAGATGCTTATTGAAATCGGATTTTATTCTGTGGCATATATCCTTTAACTCCTTGGCCTTCTCAGTATTTCCGGTTAGCTCATAAACATGCTGCAGCTGCATAAATGCTTGGTAGTTCATTTCCACAGTCCAACTGGAGATCATTTTTTGCGCCAATTCCTCGCTAACGGGTTGTAGAGAATCGTTCCAATCGCCTCCGCCAAAGGGAACCAAAGCTGTTCCAGGGATAAATGATTCAATAATCATTTTAATCAACCTATCAACATGTTCGGAAAGCGGAGTTTTTTCTGAAGTCGAGTTACCGTTTTCTGAAAAGTAGGGAAGCTCCTGATTCAGGATATCAAAATCGCCCGAGACCTTTATGTAGCTACAAAGTCCTAGTAAGCACCAATAGATAATGTCGCCGTGGGCTTCATTTGCTCGAATGTTTGTGTAGCTGTCAAACATCCACCACTGTGGCCAACCTCCATCAGGGTTCTGATTCGAGAAGATGATTTTAAGGATTTCCTTGGCCTCGTCGTACTTGCCTAAATTCAGAAGCAGGTCGATGGGGCCTTGTGAAACATCGCGAGTGCCCCAAGCTGCACCACCAAACTGTTCAAGGCCGTAGGGTGTTAGGTAGTGGATAAGCGCATTAAGCCCAAACCACGGAATAATTTCGCGAATGGCAGCTACATCGTTTTGTTTGCCAATTAGGTCAAGGTTTAAACTAAGGTTTTTCCATGATAAATGCGCCTCGTCGCAATCGGATTGCCACTGTTTATGGGAGTTACTAATTAATATAAGCTGAGTGGGGGCACAAACTTCGCCAAGAAAACTCATGCAAAATGCGGAAGTTTTTTTAACATCGATAGTGAATAATCCATTTTGCTCAATATCAAAATAAGGTTTGAAATCAGACTCATTGCTTTGGATAGCAATTCTAAATTGGGCACTGGGAAATTTACCAGCAATCATACTATCAGCCTTTGGCTTGGCAATGAATTCAACTGGGGATGATCCTGATTTAATCTTCCAGCCATTTAACTCATCAAGATGATGGGTAATAATTATGTCCACATCACTGCCATTAAGCACTTTAAAGTCGAGATTAATTTGTGATGTTGCTTTTGATGCCCAAGTACGAATCTGAAAAACTTGATCGCCAAACTTATAAATCCATCGGCAATGGTTAAGGCCCATCTCAAATGCAGAGGGTATGCCAAGCAGATAATATTGTCCCTTAATATTAACAAAGATACGTTGCCCCGTTTCGGTTGCCGTGTTAAATTGGTTTGAGCAAATCGATAGGAAAACATTGAAATTGGTGTTGCCTTGGGTTAAATGCGAGTTAAAAACACCGTAGGCAAAGGTATTGGTTGACATTATACTCTCGCTGGGTGTTAGGTTCAGGTTTGTCTGAATTATGTGGCCATGGGGTCGGTCGACCAATATTTCCTTACTTCGAAGTACGATGTGATTGTTATTGCTGAAAAAGGAGAGCAACTCGCCATTGGATTTTTCCTCGTGACGCCGCTCGGCCCCAAAGTATTGCGTGACTTCCATCTCCCTTAAATCATCAACTGGTAAAAAGGATGATGTATTAAAAAGGTTTTTTTCAGGGCTTAACCAGTTCTTATCTTCATCGTTTTTGGAGTGAACAACGTCAAATTCAGAAAAGATATGCGCAAGAGTTTTTAAATCGTCTGAAGAGGTTGCCTTGGGATGATTTGACATATAGCTTGCAACAAAACTACTCCGATGCTCACCTCCCGAACCCAACTTGAATGGTTTTTCCTGAATGGCAATTACTGATGATTCTCCTGCATATTCTCCACCCAACTTGTCGGCTAATAATCCTTCAGGAATCCCAGTTTCACGGAAAGTTTTTCCGTATAATTGCATTCCATCGGTGCTTGCAGTTTGGGCACCGTTTGGGCAAGCAACAACTAGCCAGGGATGGCCATTGGATTCTCTCGCATTTTGGCGACAGCAAACAACCGCACCGTAATTCTCGTGATTGAGAATAAGCCTTTCAATGTACTGGCTAATATAGTATTCGTTTACTAAACTGTTACTTATGGTTTTTAGCCCAACATCCTGAACATAGATTAAGTCGAGTTCAACCTCCTCATCGGATTTATTGATTATCTCAATGCTCCATTTCCAACTAGGGCTTTTTGGCGAAAGGTTTAATGAACAGTTGTATTGAAGTCCATTCCATTCTCCCTTTGCAAGATATTTATCGTCTTTTATGGTAAATTCACTATTGCTTTTAGGACCTGTAAGTGCTATAAAATCAATTATTGAGGATTTTTTTCTCAGATAGATATTTGCACCAAACTGTGAGAATTCCGAAGCAACTTTGGAGCTAATCCTAATGGGATCAGCCACAATGCTTTTAATCAATCCGCTGTTTATAAAGTCTATGGATAACCCTTTGGAGTTCTGAATTTTCATTTATCCAATCTTTAGCGTTATAGTTAATTCTTGATTGTGCTTATGATCGTAGTTTAAAATCAGGCGGTTAGAGTCATGGTTAAGTGAAACGGATTTATCACCAATTAATGCAGATTTTACTTGGAACACGTTGACTCCTTCAAGCACAATTTCGCCCTTAAGATCGCGATTGCCTTGTATGTTTATTTTCAACTCATTATCATCTACAACAATTCCAATAACATCGGATGTGGAGTGGAGAATGCTGATTCCGTCTGTAAGTTCCATGCAAACGGGACTTAGAACACCATAAAGAGCTGGCCATAAAATCTCATCTCCAAAGTATGGAATAGAGATTTCATCTTTTGTAACAGGGTGAGTATAGTTAACTTTACCCTTCTGCTCCTGGTTGTAATAGTTGCCAATAAAAAGTAAGGCTTTTTTGTCGTTGGTAAATCTTTGCCTTATGGTAATATTGTTGTTACTGGAAGTTGCTTGCCTAAGTTTTCCAACAAGTTTGTTCAATATTGATTCGTAAACCGGCTTATGCCCTTCGGTATCGAAACCCAGCCAAGTACCGATGTGTAAAACAGTACCCTTGCCCAATTTTTTCACAAACCCACAGGCTGTACCCTTTAGGGTTTGTGCAATTATTTCTGCATCAGCAAGCGATTCGTCGGAATAAACCATTTGCGGATTTGCGCACTTAACATCCTTGAAATTAAGAATATCGATTAGAGGAGAGTCAATAACTTCGTGCTCCGTTGGCTTAACCTGTAGGGTATCTCGAATAATAGTGCATGGATTCTGATTCATCTCCCTATATGGAAGGTTCGGAAACAAAACAGTGTTTCCGCCTAATTCTGCATAATCAACAACAGTTTGCTGATCATTTGCATTCATCTCATCGGTGCTGAAAACCCATACTTGCTTGTATTTGCTTAGCTCTTTTCTGCTGATTTTGGTCAGATCAGCCATATCGTAATCGATATTTAGCACTTGAAGCACCTTGAGCAGTCCATCGAAATATGCTGATCGACGAACGGATGCAGGCACAAATTGCAGTTTGCTAGCGCCTACCTCGGGCCTTTCCAACTCGGTTGCGTAGTAGGGAGGATAGAAAAGAACGCAAACCTCCGCTTTTCGATTGGCATTCAGGATAAGACTCTCGGCTGTGTTTACAATCTTACTCATCTTTTTAACCAAAGGGAAAGCGCTTGTGCGCTCACCATTGGCTGTTAGGGGTGTAAACCAGTAGAATGTATCCCCAGAATAACCTTTGCGAGCAGGGTTTTTACCCTGCGAAAACATGTAGTAATTCCATCCCGTTAGTCCATTTGCAATACTGGCCTTATAGAAAAGTTCCATCTCACGAGGGTTCGGAACTACGTGGTACTCGCGGGATCCACTTTGAAACTCGGCAGCAAAAAGAGGCTTTTTGCCCTGCATTGCACGGGTGATATCGTTGATTGCTCTATCGTCGTGCATGTTCCGATACGACACGAATTCAGGAATATGGTCTATCCCAAAGATAATGTCACTTTTTTCACCGTAAAGGTCGTCGTACATGGTGATGTTGAGTGGGAAGTCGTAACCATGTCCGTAAATCCATCCCGGAAGATTGTGATACAACGGAACTGTAACGCCCCTTTCCCTAACCATTTCGTAAAGCATTCGCAAGTAATCGCCATAGTAGGTGCGCCAGAAGCAGTGCCAATCGTAGTCGCGCGCTCTGTCGCCACTCGATTGGTATGGAATCTGTCCGTCGGGGGGAAGTTCCAAGTTGGCAAAATCATTATAGCTCTGGTTCCAAAGCCTGTTGATTTCCTGAATTGATTGGTACTTTGTTTTTAGGTAGGATATAAACCGATCCTTTACCCCAGCACCATAATCGGCCTGATGGGCAAGCCACGAGAAAACGCCTATCTCATTACAGAGCTGCATCATAATTATAGGGCCACCCTCTGCCAATTGCCGGCTAGCAATAAATGGCATAATTTTATCGAACCAAAGCCCAACCTTTTCCAAATAAATAGGGCTGAATAGGTTTACCCCATCGCTCATCACCTTTTCGCCCTTGCGGTTACGCATCTTTACTTGATCCTCATATCTTTCTATAAACCAGTCGGGTAAGCCAGCACCACGAAACTCGGCAAGGATAAAAGGGCCCGGTTTAACTATACATTTTAGGCCATGAGTGTGGCATAGTTGTAGCCAACCGTTCAAATCTTTTTCGGGGCAGGTTGTTCCGTCAAAATCAAATGTTCCCTCATCTGTTTCGTGCCAAGCCCAAGGAACGTATGCACTAATTGTGTTTAGTCCAGCTTCCTTTGCTGCAACAATATGCTTTTCCCAAAGTTCCCGTTTGATTCTGAAGTAGTGAATTTCTCCAGAATTAAGAAACACCTTACGGTTGTTGAGGTAGAAATGATCTTCTTTTATTGTAAATGACATATATATCTTTATTTTTAATTCTTGCTATCACGCTCTAAATTTCGTTCTTTCAGTAATACCTTAATCTCATGCGATCGTTTTTCGTTAAGGGTGTACCTCAGAATAAAGAAGAGAGAAAAAATACAGAGTAGTAAGGGCAGTCCAATTTCCACAACACGCATCATCAATAAAGTATATGGAGTTTGCTTTTTAAGGGTTACAATTTTGTCCTCAATCTCACTAAGGTCTTGGTCAACTATAGCTAAAGGTTCTGAAGCATCCATGCTGGCAAGTTTCTTATTTACCCAGGTAATGGTCTCCATTAACTCGTCATAGTGCTCCTCGCTTTTTTTGGTTTCAAGTGATTTTGTTTCCAAATGCATCAATAACTCAAATGCATTTACCTTGGCCTTTACCAGTTTTGTTTGAAGCGCTAATGGAATTATAACTTCATCAAAATTATTCAAATGTAAAGAATCGGAATTTGATTTTAGGCTTGACAATGCCTGTTGCAATTCCTCTAATCTTTTTACTGTAGATTCAGTAACTGCCATTGCATTGGCCAAAAAGGTTCTTTTTTCTGCCTGTAATTCAGATATATCTTTTATTTCAAGTTTCTCCCACTTCTCCGATTCTCTTTTTAGATAAGTCTGATAATCCTTCGATTCCTTAAGTGCAGCGGCATGTTGCGAGTTAACCCAGTTAAATGTATTGCTACTGTTAAGGCTGAAATTTTCTTCGCTTTGCCAAGATTGAACCTTACTGCGTATCTCCTTAATACTTCCCTGAACATCATCAACCTTGGTTACCTGCGTTTGGTCGAACATGGTAAAAACAATGAGTGCACCTGCGACAAAACTTGCAAGTGCGGTCCCCATTTTTATAAACCACCAGAATACGGAATAAAAACTCCCTTCGTTTCGAGACCCCGTATTCAAATCATCCTCGTCGCAAATATCGCCAACCATTGAGGAGCCTAGGGTGAAGAAGAAAAGCATGCCAATTGAAAGTAGAATTGTTGGGATGATGATTAAATAGGGATAGGATGGGTTATAACACACAATTTTTGAGAGTTGTGCCAACGACATAAGAGTAATGGCAAGAATCAGGGTTTTTCTTTTACCAATCTTTGGGCTTATCCAATTAAGTGGGAAAACGGCCAATAATCCTGTGATTGCCCAAACGGTTCCGTTAATGCCAAGTAGGTATGCACCAGCTACCTTATCGCCACCAAACACATAAAATATGGGGATATATGAACCCAATAGGTTTACAAAATTAAAACCCATGGCCAGCGTAAAAATTGTTAATGTTAACAAGATAAAGTTCTTGTTTGTAGCTGTGTGTTTCATATTTTCCCAAAAAGGGGTCTTTTCTTGCTTAGAGACCCTTGCAAAGCCAGGCTCACGAAGTTTGTATGTCCACCAAAAGGAGAGTGGGATAAGAACAGCGGCAACCATAATCGAGACGTAGCGCATCCCGTCGGCTTCATTTCCACCGGGGCCTTTAAAAATCTCCATACTGGCAAGTGCAAAAAGCCAGGGTGTGCTCATGGCAAAAAGGTTTCCTACAAAACTCTTTGCACTAAAAAGCCTTGTTCGCTCATGATAATCGGTGGTCATTTCCATCCCTAATGCTCCGTGTGGAATCTCAAATATTGTACACGCAGTGTAAAAGAGAAGTAATGTAAAAAGGATATATGAGAGTTGAAACCATTGGAATCCGGAGTCGGAGGGGAACCATAACCGTATGGTATCTCCCTTTGGAATCCACCACATGGCAACAAATGTGATTGCAACAAGGATACCGCCGATGAGCAAAAATGGACGTCTGCGTCCCCATCGGGTTCTGGTATTATCGGAGATATGACCAATTAGAGGGTCGGAAACGGCATCCCACAAACGGGGGATTATCAAAATTACTCCAAGCCAAAAGGCGTTTAAGCCTAAGCTGATATTCCCCATTAATCCAACAAGTATTCCTGCCACATTAAAAAGAGCAATGGGAATTATTCCTCCTGCTCCATAAGCAACCAACTGCGAGAATTGAATCTTATCCTCTTCGTTGGTTTTGTGTTTTACTATTGTTTCCTGTGCGTTCATAATGGGAGTTCAAAAATAGGTTAATAGTATATCATTAGGCTTGCCGGAAATTCTTTTACAATAATCTCCTTTTCGCTAAATTCTTTGCTTTCAACTCCGTTAATATTTACCCTAGATGGGAGTTTTAAACCATTAAAGTTTTTAATTTTAATTCCATTTTCGGGGAGATCCACATTGCCATAGATATTAAAGTGGTATGTATTCAGCTCCTTTTTAATTGAATATGAAATATCTCCATAGTAAGTAGGTATATTCTCTATTGACATCCCTGTGGGTGTATCAATCCAATCCTGATAGAGTGCAGCTGCCAGTACCAAGGTTTCGTCATACTCGTTTTCGTAAACAAACATCGATCGAATGGCATTTATATAATCGCTGCCTATCCAGGTATGGGGCATATCGCCAATAAAGCGGGGCATCCTGTAATCATTCCAAACCACTTCTGCCCAATGATTCCACCCCTGTGGCCTTCGGTCATTAAGGAAATACTCAATTAGTTCATGTGCTTTTTGCGGCTGGTCAAGAAAGATGAACGAACCGATTAGGCGAACCTCATAGGGAGTGTAGTTTATCCAATCTCTTTTTCCATCCCTCCGATCTTTAAAAAACTGGTAGTATTGGTTAAATGTATTGTAAACTTTGGGTTTTGGAAGATTTTTGTACTCATTACAGGGTGTAAGTGCAATGGTGGTTGATGTGGCATCAAAGTCGCCAAGCTCAACGCAGCCTGGGATATAATCTATTCCCCTAGTTTTCATTGCCAACTGCAACGAGTTGTATAGGTTCACTCTGAAGTTATCACGTAACTCCGATATTCTGTCGTATGCTTCTTCTTCGCCAAGGATCTTCTGAATTTCAGCAGCATCTTTCAATCCCTTCATAATAAAGAAGTTGTCCCAATACGAGTGCATGGGCTTTTCGGAGTATCCCTCATGGCTAATCGACTCAGGCACTAATCCGTAGTATGCACGAATGCTGTCGTTGCCATATCTAAAATGATCGGTAGATCGCTGTGCGATAAGCGATTCTATATAATTAACTGCATTAAGCACATTCTCATTTTTCGAGCGTAAAAATGCTGTATCCTTTGTAAAATTGAAATATTCGCGAATAAGGTAGATTAGCTGTCCGTGGCTGTCGTTCTCTGGAACAGGATCGGGCCCTCTAGAATCAACCACGCAGGGTACTTTGCCGTTCTCGTACTGATGACTGGCATACCAATCGATAAAGTCTCTTACCTCTTCCACAACCCCCGATTTTAGGAGAGCCGATGAGGTAAGCGAACCATCGCGAATCCAGCTTCGCTCGTAAGAGCGGGAGCCGGGTTGGATACCAACCTTATCTCTGTTCACCAGAATGTAGTAGAGGTTAGATTTGTAGGTGTTTATAATACTGTTGGCCGATTGGGGCAGGTTAAATTGAATATGGTTAATCTTCGATTTCCAGAACCTATTGCCCTCTGTAAACTCCTTGGCCACTTGCTCGTTGGTTATTTGGCTGCTTGCTCCTAATTTTTCGTAAAAAGGAACTACTACAAAGAATTTGGTTGACTCATTTGGCTCTAGGCTAATTGAGTATTTTATTAAACCGTTTGCCAACCCTTTGGCGTCCGTTACGCTTTTTAATGGAGATAAAATTCCATTTTGAAGCAAGTCTACTACATTCCCATTATCGTATTCGCTGGCATGGAATGATTCATATTTTTTTAGTGAAATAATCTCTTTATTTTCAACTCCAATTATTCTACCTGCTTCAGTTTCTTTAATTGTGCTTATTTTTGCTGAGCCCCCAGCTAAATTTAAAAATTGGTAGTAGGGATTAACCTGATAGGGGCGGACTAGAAGGTAAAATTCAAACTCCTGAGTCCGTTTGGAAGAGTTCTTGAAGTAGTATCCTATGTTTAGCTTGGAATTTATATTTGCCTCTCCGTTTGCTGAAATTCCGGTGGTAAAACTCAAGTCTTCCATTTGCCACGTAACGGAAGGTGTGAAGTTAAGCTCCTCCTTTTCCTCCGGAAAACTCATGGATTGTGTTGATTCAACGTTGTGCCAGTTGTATAATTTGTCCCCAATTTTTATTATGGGTTCAAGGGAGAACTGGTTCTTATCAACCTCCACCATTCCATCCTCGTTAATCATGGCCTCCTTTACATCGTTGTTTACACCAGTTATAGTCCAGTACGAAGCTTGTTGTGAGAAATAGCGTGGAAAGTACCCTGCAGGAGAGTTCTTTGAGGAGTAAATCAAAAAATCGTTAAGCGTTAATGAGTTTTTTATATCAAGAAACTTAATCTCATTTATACCAAACCCCTTGGGGTTGTTTCCTTCTATAAGTTTTATTTTTAGGTATTTTGCTTCTGCCTCAGGAAGTGTAATGAAGCTAATATCGCTCATATTCGATTCAACCGAGTAAGCTTTCTCCCATTTTATTGCATCGTTGGATAGATGAATTTCGAAACTTTTTGCCCGATGGTCATTAACCCAGTTTATCTGCAAGCCGCCAAACTCTCTAAGTGTTGTAAAATCGAAAAGCAGGCTCTGATTTTTCAGCCCTTTGCTAAGCCAGAATGTTTCTATTTTACCATCCAGCATATTATTTGCTTTACACTTCGCTGCAGCTGACGATGCATTAATTAATGGTAATGGGTAAGAATCTGTTTCGGGTTTGAGCGGTTCAAATCTTAAATCGTCAATCCAAACCGTGCCTTTTCCGCCAACAAAGGAGGCAATGGTGAACTCAATTCGATCGATACGCTTTAGCTCCCTGCTTTCAGTTGGTCCCCAAGCAAAGCTGATATGCCTCTTCTTTATTCTGATTTTTGTCCACTCCTGTGGAAAAGCGTAATTACGATTATTTACCCACCAAACATTATCGCCGGAGCTATCTATAAACTTGATTTCAAAATTATTTGCAGGCGATTCTGCTTTAACCCAAAATGTAAACTCGTAGTTTTCGGGTAAATCAATTGCAAACCACTTCTGAATACCACCATAGCCCGTTCCTTTGGTAAAATCATAATCGAAACGGATTGCCCGACCCTCTATTCCTTCTTCGTCGGATAAGTTTAATTCAACACCATCGGACTTGATAAATTCCCAACCCTCTTTGGTCTCAAAACCATCGAGTTGAATGTTTTGAGCTACAATAAATTTAGCGGGTAAACTCCAAAAAATTATTATTGCAATTATCCTCAGAAGAATACTACTCATTCCCTTACTATTTAAAAGATTATGGGCTTTGTCTACTCCAAATATTCGTACCCAAGCCTGTTTAACCCTTTCTGAATAATTGGATCTTTCATTACGTAATCCCAAACAAGTCCTGTTCTGAAGTTCTCAATCATTATTAGCATTGGTCCTTGAGCAATGCCAACAAAATCGTCGTTTACCCAGTTAGCTGTTTGGTTGAATGCATCATAAAATCCATATTTACCCCAAATCTTATCACCATTTATCTCAATAATCGATTTTATGGTGGGGAGAACAATCTCAGGGGCAAACGGAAGAGACGATAGCGAAGCATAGGGCGCAATTGTCCCATCATCAAAGTAGTTGTAGTCAGGTCCACTTGCTCCTCGCCCTGCATAGCCCATAAACTGCTTGTTATCAAAATTATATGCATCAGTAGGGCCGTCGCTAGCTGTTATTCCCCAACAAAGGGAGCTGTAACCAACCCATCCATGAGGATTATCAATGGCATATCGCTGTTGCGCATATGTTGCACGTCGAGAATTCTCAAAGTAATCGATACCCTTCTCCTTCATGTATGGATCAGCAATACCCCGAAAGTCGATAAATGCTTGTGAAAACTGATGGCCAAATAGCGGTGGGAATGCGGCATGCGATAGTCCTTCATATGGCGTATACCACCTGTAAAAATTTATCCACGCATCATAACTTTTCTCTGCGTTGTTCATGCCCGAACCAGCTGCTAGAATATAAAGAAACAATGCCTCGTTATATCCTTTCCACCCCATGTTGTGCTGGCCAGTTTCTGGATACCATCCCATTGAGATAGTGCGAGCAAATTCGCCCTCATCAGGCATTTCCATAAAATCCCAGTCAACTCTGTTAAGCAGAAATGTGGCTGTTTCGCGTATCTGTTTCTCAACCTCATTGTCGGAGTTGTAATAGTTACGGGCAAAAATTATTCCCATCATAAGTAGGCCAGTATCTACAGTTGAAAGTTCGCAGTCCCATTCACGCGTACCAGAGCTTAATCGGTGGAAATGGTAATAAAATCCTTTGTATCCAGTGGTTGCAGTATCGGCGCTTTGTTCAGAATTTTTATAAAAGTTAAGCATGTTAAGGGTTATTTGGGCAGCCTGATCGCGGGCTATCCAATTTCTTTCAACTCCAACGGCAAAACTTGGTATACCAAAACCGGTAGCAGCAATGCTTGATGGAGCCCAGCTGGAAGCACGGTCTTTTATAATGCCCCATTCGGGATGATGCTCGTTTAGGAAGAAGAGAAAGGTTTTTTTCTGAATAGTGTCGAGTAGAGTCTCCTCTTGGGCTGTTAATGGATAATCAACTCTCCCGTTTGATTCAAAAACCAGTTGTTTGGGCTGATTGCATGCTGCAAGACCCAGAGTCATGAGAAGTAAAATCTTATTGATTTTCATTTTATCTTTTTTTTGAGTTTTTATCAGTGCATAGGATGATTCTGTGATATGACTATATTCTTAATGAAATCA
The DNA here is from genome assembly GCA_002410065.1 of Bacteroidales bacterium UBA5349. GTDB lineage: Bacteria > Bacteroidota > Bacteroidia > Bacteroidales > Tenuifilaceae > Perlabentimonas. The sequence continues at coordinate 27,745 of DHQB01000015.1, forward strand.
ACCCATGATTTGAGCTTGTTAATATGAAAACCCTAACGCTTCAAGCCCATTTTGTATATCTTCATTAGCCATAAAAGTATCCCATAGAAAACCAGTCCGATGGTTCTCTATCATACAGATAATTGGTCCTTGATCGATTGCAAGGTACGAGTTGGCGTACCAGAGCGTGGTAAGGTTAAAGGAATCCTTAAATCCGTATTCGCCCCAAATTTTATCACCTATAGTGTAGTAGAAAAACTGTAATGCCTGCATACTCTCAATTGGGGTATATGGAAAGGATGATAGAGCAGCAGTTGGAGAAATTACTCCCAAATCATTGGTGGGTGAACTGGCGCTATAACCATTTTGAATATCGCCTGCGCTTAACCCCCAACAATCAGCTGAGTAGCCTTGGTATCTCTTTGGATTTGCAATGCAATGTGCTCGATTAATTTGCGTATGGGCCACGTTTTGACCCCAGTAGTTGGCATATTGATCGCTTAGGTTACGGGGATCGAGGCCTAAGAAAGAGTAGTGAGCAAAGAATAGTGGACCGCCATAATCGAAACCTAGCGGTAATTGGATATTGTAGAATGTTTTGTTATTAACCATTGGATAGGCACCATTACGGGCCCAACCATCGTGGTAAATTTCATTTGAAATGGGAAAGGTTGGCGATGATGCCCCTAAAATGTAAACAATTAAAGCTTCGTTCCAGCCTCTAATTTGTAGATTTACAGCCCATTCATAATTTGGCGACCAGTGCCAGTAAAGCACATCCTCCTGATTCTTATTATACCACGACCATTCCACCTCTTCCCAAAGCTTTTGAATGGAATCGCACATGTCCCGCTCTGGTTGTGAGCCAGTTTTAAAATACTCCTTAACGGTAAGTAATCCTTGGAAAAGGAGTGCTGTCTCCACAAGGTCGCCTCCATTATCGTATGTGCTAAAAGGGTAAACTTTGCCAGTTGTTCCGTTTATCCAGTGGGGAAAAGCGCCATGGAATCGATCTGTTTCGGGGTTTATTAGAAAGTTAACAACAGTGTTTAGCCTTTCAAAACCCTCGGTACGGGTAATAAAATCACGCTCAATACCCACTAGTATCGACATTAATCCAAAGCCGCTACCACCAGAGGTTACAACATCGCCAGAGCCATAACGCTCTCGGGCTAGGCCTGATATTGGATGGGCATAATCCCAAAAATACTTAAAGGTTTGTTCCTGAATAAGTGTTAGGAGATCCTCATCGGGGATGATGGGGAATTTTGGTACACTATCCACTCGTGTTCTGAATACGGTGGTGTATGATGATGTGAATATCCCACCTAGATTTGGTCCTTGATCAAATAGAAGTCGGTATTGTGATAGAGGATTAAGTTTGTTGCTGGGTGATATATATAGAACTTGCGCTGAATTGTCGAATTTATGGTTGTAAGCAGTGTCAACACCACTACTAATGGTAAGCTTACTCTTTAAAAATTTAGTGGTATCAACCTTTGAGGTAAAATGAATTCTGATGCTGATGTTCTTAAAATCAACACCGTTAATGGTTTTGCCGTTGGGCACATAGGTATTATTGATAAAGATAGAATCAACCTGAAAGTTATTGACAACGGGGTTGTTGTCTTCTTTTTTACAGGATATGGCAAGGGTAATAATTAATAAAATAAAAGTGAAATATCTCATTTAAAGAATTTTTTGGTAAAAAAGGGGTAGAAAAGGATTACCCTTCTCTACCCGATTTGCAAACCTAAAACTGTTCTAGTTAATCCAAGTTATCTCAGCATCGTAAAGAGCTTTAATCTCAACTTCAGTAAGGGCCTTGTTATAGATTCTGAACTCATCAACCATACCGTTGTAATAGTTCATCCAATCAGCTCCAGTGCCATCAATTTGTTGAGGCCATGCACCAAAGTGAATTTTAGTCATGTTCTGTCCAAGTTTAATGGGCCCGAGTAATGGTTGAGGAAGAGGTCCTTCACCGTCGGGATCGCCATCTGAATACCTAACAGATTCAGCAACTTTAACTCCATTGGCCCAAAGTTCAATTGTTGAAGTTTCCATGCGATAAATTCCCACCATATGAAACCAAAGATCACCAGCAAATTCTTTTCTTTGAGCTCTAATATCTTGACCTTTCCAAACCGATTCACTATCGAATAGGTAAAGTTTCATATCCAAAGAGTCTCCCTCTGGTTGGCTCTCTTGCATAAGAGTTAAGTTTCCCATAAAATCGTCGCCACCATTAATTGCAAATATTTTTGCAGCTCCACCAGTTGTTGCTGGAGATTTAATCCAGCAAGCCAGAGTAAATTCAGAAAGTGTTTTTAGAGCAGTATTCCCGGTAATATTGTACTCAAGATAGGCCTCAGAAGAACTACCTTTAAGTGCATTTCCTCGTCTACCAACAACAAAACTAGATGCTCCAACCTTTTGTCCAAAGGTAATTGTGTTGTTAGTGAAAGGTACTGCTACACCAGCGGCAGGTTGGCTTTCGAAATCGAAGTATGCAATTAGATTTGTTGCAGCAATTGTACTAGGATCAGTTTTCCCAGCGTTGGGATCGGGATCGGGATCATCATCCTTGCATGAAGTAAGTGCTAATGATCCGAAAATTAGTCCTCCTAGTAGGAGCATTCCAAAAAATTTAAACTTGTTTTTCATAACATATTTGGTTTTGGTTAAACAATAAAAAATAATTTACTTTTAGTTAATACCCGCTGTTTTGGGTAAGATTATTATTAAGTTGAATTTGTGCTGCTGGTATTGGGTATACCTCATGCTTACCAATTACAAAACCCTTATCGGATAGTGCCGTTGCAGCTTGGCCATTACGAATAAGGTCGAAGAAACGATCCTGCTCCATGGCAAGTTCAGCACGGCGCTCATCCCATATATTTTGAAGGGTAACTCCTGCAATATCAACAAGACCAGCTCTTTCTCTTACCATATTCACTGCAATGTCGGCTGTAATACCACTCACTAGAGGAACTGCGGCTCCATTTACAAGGGCCTCGGCGTGCATTAGCAGAACATCCGAATACCTTAATATCCTGATATTGTGATCGAATCCATATCCGTTAAAGTTCCAATTGTTGTAATATGCCGGGGTGTAAACCTTACCATTGTAAACGGGATTTGAGCATGCTTTCTTAATACTGTCCCCTTCGGGGGTTTTAGTTCCACGGTACAGAAGCGTTGTGGCAGGGCGAACAATTTCACTCCTCGAATCAAAAAAGTCAATTAAGTTTTGACTGGGTGTGCAAAATCCCCATCCCTGCAAATTGCTTGGGGTGTTTCCTCTTGGTCCCTGCACGTAAGCGTACTCAAGGTATGTTGTTGGTCCGGTGGAGTTTCCAAGAGTTGAACTCTGTATTTCGAAGAGCGATTCTTCACTATTCTCTTTGTCCACGCTAAATACTTCCCTGTAATTTGGTAGAAGTCCATATCTGCCAGAGGCAATTATCCTATCGGTAAGCGAAGCAACGGAGTCCCACTCCGCTTGGTACATGTGAACCTTTGCCTTTATTGCCATTGCTGTGTACTTGTTAATTCTGCCCGCCCACTCTTGTGAGTAAAAATCTGGAAGGACTGCAATGGCTTCCTCTAAATCATTTTCAATAAATGCATAAAGTTGTTGTGTGTTTGACTGAGTAACCGATGCAAGCTGCTCAGACGATAGAATGGTGTCAATAACTGGAACTCGACCAAAGAGCCTGGTGAGATTAAAGTAAGCATAAGCCCTTATGGTTTTCGCTTCACCTTGGCACTGCATGGCATATTTCTTATCGTTTGAGTTTGGCAAAGTTTGCTCAAACTTGGGCATTTCATGTATTGCATAGTTTGCGCCGCTAACAATATCGTAGTACCCCGACCATAAGTCGTTTATTAATCCATTTGTAGGTCCATACATCAGATCATCCAATTCTTTCATCGTTGGGTTGTCTTCGGGTGTACTACCCTTATCAGCATTGTCGGAGGCAATTTCGAAAGCCCCGATGTATGGGAACACATGCGCCCCGTATGATCGAAGTTTAGCGTATGATGCGCTAATTGGTAGGAATATGTTTTCGGCCTTTGTGTAATCAATTCCTGTTGTGGGCACTGTTCCCTCTGGCCTGATATCTAAAAAGTCCTCGCAACCGGCAAAAACAAGTATGATGGCAAGTACTGTGAGTATACGAAAGTTTTTCATAACTAATGTTTTTTAAAAGTTAGCCTTTAAACCCACTGAATATATGGCCTGCATGGGGTAAACAGAGTTATCAACGCCAGCGCTAATGGGGCTACCGCCTATTTCGGGAGTAAAACCATTGTATGTAAAGAAAGAGTATGGGCGCTGTGCTGATATATAAACCCTAAGCATCTTTATTTGTTTAATTGCCTTTGTTGTGTAACCAATCTGGATATTCTGAATTCTGATAAATGAACCGTTCTCAACAAAGAAATCATTGGCTTGTTGAGTATATGAGAAGTTGTAGGCCTGAGCAGATGGATAGGTATCTGAGTGATTATCATCGGTCCAGCGATTTTCAACAAAATCTTTATCGTAGTTGCCATCAGAGAAGATGTCCCGATTCATCCTTTTGTTATTTAGTATCTTATTGCCAAATTGACCATAAAGCGCAAGGGCCACATCAAACTTTTTATAGTTTAGCCCAAGGTCAAAGCCGGTAATTAGCCAAGGGATTGCGCTACCAAGGTAAACCTTGTCTTTATCATCTATAACTTTATCACCATTTTGATCCTTGTACTTGAAAAACCCCTTGTCCCTAATCGTTTGGTTCACTGGATCCTGAAGTGCTTCTGCTTCGCTTTTGTAAACACCATCAATTTCAAATCCATAGAATGCACCAATGGGGTGGCCAACGGCCGTTCTGGTAGTGTAATTTCCTCTTACATAGGCTCCGGGTATGTAATCTCTACCTTCGAGTTCTAATACGCGGTTGTATATTGAGGTTGCATTAAAGCCAATGTGGTAGCCTAAATTATCGCTTATTTTATCGCTCCAGTTGAGCATTAACTCAACACCTGCATTAAGAACTTTCCCGTTGTTGGCAAGTAATTCGGCAACCCCACCACCTGTGGCAATGGGTGCATAGAATACTACGTTATTGGTGGTTCGGTAGTAAAAATCAATATCACCAGAAAGTTTTGTGCTTTTGGATACAAAGTCGAATCCCAAGTTGAATTCGTTAACTACTTCCCATCTTAACTGATTTTGAAGTACCGTTTGGGCTCCAACCCCATCAACCAACTCATCGTTAAATATGCCAGAACTTTCAGGGCCTGTTAATCCGAGTATTACAGCTGAATTTGAGGGAACATTGTCGTTACCGAGCATGCCCCAACTTGCTCTGGCCTTTAAAAAGCTGAATAGTTCTTGGCTCTGCATAAAGTCTTCTTGAGAAAGATTCCAACCCAAACCAATGGATGGGAAATAGCCCCATTTTTTTTGATACTTTGAACTTCCGTCTGCCCTAAAGGTTACCGTTAGTAAATACTTGCTTTTAAAGTTGTAGGTTCCCCTAGTGAAGAAGGATACACCATGATACCTAGATCCACCATCCCATGCATATCTATCTTTGAATGAGCCAGTAGTTAGGTATTTCGATTGGTCGTCGAGCCCAAGTACATTCTGGGCTGATCCGCCTAATGTTTCATACCTCTCAATGCGAGTTGATTGCCCTAAAAGAATGGAGTAGGAATGATCACCCTTTCTGTTGTTGAAAGTTAAAAGGTTATCAATAATTTGCTTGTTTGAACTCCCCGAAATTTTTTCGAGACTTGATTTACGAACTCCCTGTGATCCCCCAACATTATACTCAGGGGTGAACGAACGTGGCGTGTAATTGCCCAAATCCTGATTGTAAGAAATTTTGAATGTTAATTTATCTTTTATAGGATAAAACTCTGCATAGGTGCTAAATACAATTTTGTGACCCTTTTCAAAGTATTCAGGGTAGTATGCTGCAGCAACAGGGTTTCCGTATTGATTCCCGAACCCATAGGTTTGTGGCGAGCCGAATTTTACGGGATAAGCATCCACGTTATTTGGGTCGTAAACTGGGTAAACGGGTGGGTTAACAAAGGCCCCAAAGAAAGCGCCCTCGTTTGGGTTATACTGATTGTGCTTTGATAATATATTGTTAAAGCCAATTTTCATATATTCATTTACATTCTGATCAACTCTAATCCGAAGATTTAATCGCTGATACTGGTTTTCAGCATCCATTATACCATCTTGGTATAGGTAGCTACCTCCCATTGAGTAGCTCGTCTTTTCGCTCGCACCCGATATGTCGATGCTGTGATTGGTCATTGGTGCGTTTCTAACCAGCTGCTTATACCAATCGGTACTTGTTGGGTAGCTATTAGGATCTTTAGGAACATAACCAGTTGTTGAAGCATTTGCTTCATTTAGAGTTTCAACGTATTGATTCTTTGTTGCTAGCGGCATAATATTTACCGGAGTTTGAAAACCAAAGTACGTGTCGTAGCTAATTGTTGGCTCACCTGTTTTACCGCTTTTTGTGGTTACCAAAATTACACCATTTGCCGCTCTAACACCGTATATTGCTGCTGCCGAAGCATCCTTAAGCACAACAAGATCTTCAATATCTGATGAGCTTATAAAATCTATATTGTCAACAAATACTCCATCAACCACAAACAAAGGATTTGCATAATCCCCAATGGAACCAATCCCCCTAATCTTAACCGAAGGGCCTCGACCGGGAACACCGCTGTTTATGATTTGCACCCCAGATGCTTTACCTTGCATGGCTTGCATTGCGTTGGATGTTGATTGTAGAGCGAGGGTTTCGCCTTTTACCTTAACAATGGGTGCCGTTAAGTCCTTAGCCCGTTGGCTGCCATAGCCAATTACAACAACCTCATCTAGCGAAGTGGTTTCTAAGCTAAGGGTGACATTAATCGTAGTTCTATCACCAACAACTTGCAACTGGGTTACCATACCCACCATGCTATAGACAAGTGTCTCCGATGGTTCGACCTGAATTGAATATTTCCCGTCCCAATCGGAAGAGGTTCCACGGATAGTGCCCTGAACTACTACAGTAACACCTGGGAGAGGTTCGTTGCTTTCATCAACTATAGTTCCTTTAACAAGTACTTGAGAGAATAAGATGAAAGGCATGATTGAAAAAAGAGCTAGGGAGATAAGTTTTTGCTTCATACCCAATAATTGTTTTAATGAAAACTCTTATTTGAAACTATTCTTATAAAGTTACATCAATCCCATAGTAAAAGGCAAATTTATTTCTCCATTTTAGTTTCACAACTTAAAAAAATATTGGGAGTTAATTTGGTTTTACCTCAACAACTGTTCGCAATCGTTTGAAAGCTAGGATTTAGTAATTATCAAAAAGTACTTTTTGATAATTATTAATTAATAGGATAGTGGTTCTTTTTTATTTTGTAACAGGGCAACGAACCGGAATAGATGCCGTAGGAGCTAGTGCTGTACTATGATATGTTGGAGAAGTCGATACTCATTAAGAACTCTGTGAGATTTTCATCATGGTTAAGATTTAGTTTTTTTCTTAACCTATAGCGACCAATTTCAACGGCTCTGGTTGAGTTGTTTAGCAAACGGGCAATTTCTTTTGAAGAGAAATTCATCTTTAAGTAGGAGCAAAGTCGTAAATCGTTGGTAGTAAGGTCAGGGTATTTATCCAGAAGTTTCTTAAAGTAGCCTTGTTCTGAGAGTTTAAGACTTTTCATGGCATTCATCCACTCCTCAGTTTGCGTTTCAAGTCCCTCGTTTAAAATATTCTCCATACTCCTTAAATTCTTTATGGGGTATTTGGATGAATTGTCCTTAATAATGTTGACCTCCTTTTGAAGTTTGGTTAGAATCTCGTTCTTACTTATTAAATATCTGATGGTGAGCATTAGCTCATAGTTCTTAAAGTCGAGTTCCTTTTCGAGTGAGCTATGCTTGAGTTCCATCTCCAAACGCTCTTTTTGGCGAATCATTTTATACTTAATGTATAGCATTATTAACCAAACAATTAACATTAAAATAACTGCGTAGCTACCTAGTGCAATGTTTGAGTAATACCAGGGTTTTTTAACCTGAAATGGAATTTGAATTATTGAGCCGTCTGGTCCCTGAACCTCAACGGTGTAATTGCCGTAAATAAGCCCCAGATAGGTGAAATGATTGTTATGAGTATTTTGCCAGTTACTTTCAAGTTCCTTAACTCGGTAAAGGAATTGCTTGTTGGGATAATCAAAGGAATAAGGGGCAATAAAGCTAATGGTTACATTATTCATGTTCGATTTAGTGCTCAGATCTTCAAAATTCTTGTAATAAGCTATCTCCTCATCCTTTTTGCCAAAAAAAACCACCTTTTCAAGTTCAAGGCCTGCAATTCGTTGTTGGTTTTTATGGGTTACAAGATTGTAGGTATCGAAACTATCGGGAGTAGGAATAATCAGAGTGTTGCTATCAAGATTTGCGAGCTGAATGCTTCGTTGAGGCAAACTTATACTGTTAAGCTGTATTTCACATTTCTTAGTTGCCGTAAAATCCAGATTAATCTCGAATAGTGCAAGTTTATCATCCTTAATAAGCCAATACTCATTTTTTTGATAGTGCTGAATTTGATCAGCCCTTTTGAATTCGCCAAGATCTTTGGATAGTGAATCAATTGGAACAATTTGATTCCTTACGTAATCATAAGTGTAAATATCCTGGGAGGTGGTGAAAACTACCCTGTTATTAATTTTGAACACTTTTATGTTATGGCTCTCTCCATTAATACTTGGATAGAAATTAACCTTAAGCGCTTGCTTTAAATCATCTGAAACTTCGATTTTGTATAGACCCTTTTGGTGGTGCGATGCCCAAATATATCCAAGGTAATCTACTTCGAGGTAGCGTGTGGGCTCAATAAAATCCTCTAGTTTTGACAGGAATTGCCATTTCCCTTCTGCTGATTTATCAAGGACTATAATGCCTGTGTACGTTCCACCAATCATGTAGTTTCCATAAGGCTTAAAGGTCCACCCTCCGGTTACAGAGGAAATTAGTTTAAACGTTTCGCCGTTTACCAAGTATGTTCCCTCGTTATGGCCACATAATATTTGGTTATCATACTCCTCAAGGGACCAAACCTGACCTTGGCTTTTGGGGATTAGCCTTAAGTTTGTAAAATGATAAAACTGCCCCTTTTTAATAATATCACCCAGAAAAAGACCATGGTTTGTTCCGATATATAGCTGATCATCCTTTTTTAGCAAGGCATAAATTGTCCCCAATGACGCGTTCCTACTCTTATAGTGGGTGTAAGGCGATAGCAGATCGATGTAGTTTACTCCCTCATCAAGTCCAACCCACAGTCCTGCTTCTTTGTCGGCATAAAGGGAAAGAATGGTGTTATTCTTGAGCCCGTTATGGGTACTGTAACTTCGGAGTATTTCACCCTTTTTATTGGTAATGATCAATCCGTTTAGGATGCTCCCAAAGGCGTATGTAGAGTCGTTTAGCTGTTTAGCTGCATTGCATATATTGCTTTTTAAGAAAGTGTTAGCATCAGAATCGAAGTATTTGAAATTTTGTCCATCATAATTATACACCCCATAGTTATCAGTGCAAACAAGCCATTGATTAGCACCATACGGAATAATTGCGTGAACCTTTTTGTTTGAAAAAACATCACTATGCTCGATATATGTAAATTCATTATTCTGAAACCAGAACAGGCCACTCTCAATTACTTGAACAACAAATTTATCTCTAATTTGATGAAGAAAAAGCATGGCGTACGGAGCTTTTACTTTTTCAACCTGTCCGTTACTATAAACATATATTGAAGTAAACGACTGGAAATATACTTTCTCCTCATCACAATAGATCTTCCAAATTTCATCGTTTTTTTCTATTGAGGTTAAATCAGAAATAGATGAGTACTCTAAAACACCTTTGCTGCTGTACTCCCAGAATCCAAATTCTTCGAAGGAACCAGTAAAAATTTGTTCACTGCTATTAACCGCCACTGAGCGTATGGGGAGTTTATCTTTTAGGGTATATTTTGTCCAGTTAATACCATTAAACTCAAATAAACCCTCAGAGTTTGCCATGTAAATCAGCTGATTATTGGGGTTCTGAGATATATTCCAATTCTGGTTTTTAAGATTAAAATCATTAATAAGGTAAGGGATTAGCTCAGGAACTTTGGCTTCGGAAGCCAAATTAACTAAAAGCAATAATCCGAAAAGGGAGAATAGATGTATGAAGAGTTTATAAATGATTTTTTTCATAAAACTTTTCAGCATACTTTTTTATTTACTCTAAAAGTACGATGAATTTTTATAACAACAAGCACTGTACGCAAAAGACCACACGGTTTTACTTATAACCAAAAGTCTTTAGTTCTGCTCGCACGTGAATGTTTTCCGTGAACATATTAAAAAAACATTTAGTAAGTGTTGTTTTTAGTGTTTGCTCCCAATTTAAGCGATGTCAATTCTATTGCAAAAACGTTCAGCGATTGCAGCAAATTTATTACATTGAATTATTTATAAAGTAGGGTGAAAAATAGCTGAACATACAAACTATACATCGCCAAAGGCAAGCCTAAAATTGAAGTTATAGTTTAATAAATTCTAGCAGGTTCTTCTTTAGCATTTTTTCTAACTCAACAAAGTTTTCCTCGCGTGTTTCGGCAAAAATAAAACCAAAAATAGGATACCTCTTAATATCCATCTTCCTAACCTCAAGCGGTTTTTCGAAGCACTTTAAAGCGCTTTCAAAATCGAAATCACTAATCGCGCTAGCATCAATATCTTTTGGCTTATCTAGTATTGTCATGCTATATACCTTGCCATCTTTATCTTTTAAAAGTGTATCCCAATCAGGTTTTTTCTGTTCAATAAAGTACTCATATGGATTTATGCCATAGGCATAGTAAGCGATATCGGTAGAACAAAAGCCTGCAAACCGCATGGGGTTTACCTCTATTGGAACTATAGCGTCACCATTCACCCTTACCTCAACATGTATTGGTATATTTTTTATCTTAAGTATGGTGCCGACCTCTTCCAAAAATACCTGAAATCGATCTTTAAACTCATTAATTATGCTTTTTGATGTAAGGTAAAGCCTATCGTTCACATCTTCGGAGGAAGCAAAAACATGCTTTAAAATATTAATAATAACAGGTTTTCCCTCACTATTGTAATAGGCATCAAAAGCGTATTCAGTCCCGTCAATATACTCCTCAATAATAAACTTACTGGTATCTAGCACCTCATTAGGGAACATGCTTTTTACCTCAATCATTTCTTTTTCAATAGCTTCAACGGTTGTTGGCCAGTCGTTGTTGGTATTAACCGTGTAAACCCCTATGCTTAAAAAGCCAACAGCAGGCTTAATAATAAAAGGTTTCCTAATTTCTTTAACGCTAAAAGTTCTTAGCTCCGTTAAATCAAGTTGCTTAAAGTAAAAAATGGGATACATCTTACGTATCATGTCCCGGAACAAGGCCTTATTTTTAAAAACATTAATATGTTGTGGTAATTCAGAGAAAGAAAGATTTTTAGCAATCCACTCAATACTGTTTTCAGAGTTCAGGTAAAGAAGTTGGTTAGACTTGTAAGCCTCTATCATTTGCTCGTTGTCATACAGTAACTCACTGTTGTAATGTCCAGCACTTAAAGCAAACTCATTCTTTAGGAGTTTATACCTATTTTTAATGATAGTGTCTTTAAAGAGGTCAGATACGTAGGGTTTATCAATAATAAACATGAATTCAAAAGATATTTAGTAATTAAAGTGCCATATTATTTGCAGCAAAGCGTTAAGACAACACAAAGCTTAAAATGTTTAAAGTGTATTAAACATCCGAGGTAATAATTTTAAGAGAGCCTAATTAAAGGGAACTCGGGATTACTGTTTTGCTCACACGAGCGGACGTGTGCAACAACTTGGGGGTTATATCTTAACCATCTCCCTTTTACGCTTTGTAAACCTTGCAATTTCCTTATAACCAAGAGCCTTTAGCTCTGCAACGGCTTCATCAAAAAATTGACCAACGTTTTGCTCAACGTGAGCATCAGAACCAAGGGTTACGGGCACTTTGTAATAAGCTAGTCGCTCAAGGAACGGAACCGAGGGGTAAAACTCATTGCAGGGTTTGGTCCTGCCGCTTGTATTTATCTCAACAACAACATCAGAACGTTTGAAAACCTGAGCAGTTTCGTCGTAAAGAACATCGAGCGCGAAAGAAGGGTAGTAAGCAAACTTTTTGGCTAGATCGCAGTGTCCAATAATATCGAATAGTTTCGATTTGGCCGACTGCTGAACCAACTTAAAATACTGGCGATAGAACCTATTTACATCCACTCTGTCAAACTCCATGGCATCGGTATCGAAGTTCCAATCATCAACAAAATGAATGGATCCGATAACGTAGTCAATTGGTAATTTTTCGATAACCTCTTGGATCTGCCTCTCCATGCCAAAAAAGTAGTCCATCTCAACCCCAAACTTAACCTCAACGCCCTTTGTGTCGCCTGCCTGCACTGCCTGCACTCGGCTAATCATTTCATCAATTCTGTCAACAGGCAAAGCCCAGCGTACTGGTTTTATGCTAATATGGTCGCTAAACCCTATCTCACTAATTCCCTGAAAAACTGCTGACGAGATCATTTGCTCATGATCATCGCGACCATCAGATAGGAAAGTATGCATGTGGTAGTCTAAAAGCATATGGGATGTTTTACCAATTAACAGCTTTGGCGTTTAATAGTTTTTTAAATACTTGTTTAAAGTTAGCAAAAATCCGGATTTTAATCGACTTGCCTTAACACTTATTATTCTAATGATAAAGGAGGTGTTGATTCACCCGTATTGAATAAAAGATTAGGGGGTTTTTCCCCGATTGACAAATTTTTATACCTTTCCATCCTAAAAATTGGCAAAATGGTTATAAAGGCAAATCGGTTTTATTTCTAGTTTCAATCACTCTAACTATTATTTTATAAAATGAATAGTAAGCCACTTTATGCCGTTATCGATGTAGAAACAACTGGGGGGAGTGCTCAAAACCATAGGATAACTGAGATTGCTATCTTCCTTTTTGATGGTGATTCAATAATTGATGAGTTTACAACGCTTGTGAACCCCGAGAGCTATATCCCATCAAATATTGTTGCCCTTACCGGCATTACCAACCAAATGGTTGCCAATGCTCCCAAGTTCTATCAGGTGGCTAAGCGCATTGTTGAGATAACTGAAGGTGCCCAATTTGTCGCCCATAATGCACCGTTCGATTATCGTTTTGTGCAGGCTGAATTTAAACGCTTAGGGTACGATTACAATCGCCAAACATTATGCACCGTTAGGCAATCGCGGAAGCATATTCCAGGATATAGCACCTATAGTTTGGGCCCGCTTTGTGCAAACTTGGGGATAAATATTATAGCAAGGCATAGGGCTGGTGGCGATGCACTTGCAACAGTATCTCTGTTAAAAATACTGTTAAGTATTGAGCCAGGCATAGGTAATAGTAACGATTAGAGGAAGACTGAAAGGAACTCAAATAAAAACTTCTATTTCTTTTCTTTCTTTAGCTATATCCTCCAGTTTTTTCATAAACTGAATAAATCCTTCATTTCTTATTGCCCTTGCATTTGTTGGACAAACATTTATGCATCTTCCACAACCAATGCATATATCGCTATCTGTTAATCTAAAATTGATTTCATCAATAGCATTAACAGGGCAACTTTCTTTACATATTCCACACTCTATGCACTTTTTATCCCCTGTGGGAATTTGATTTGATTTAAGAGGGCGATACGGGGAATGGCCTTTTATATATAAAACAGGAAGTTTCTCTATTGTTATTATGTTTTTAATTTTATCATTCACACGGTTTGCATAATCTAAAATTTTCAAATCATCCTTTTCGTCGGGTCTATTGGTCGCCACGTTTTTATTATAACAATGCTCTGCTACCACTGCTGCACCAGAGATAACCTTCATACCTGATTTTATTAAATTGTCTTTTAGTTCAAGCAATGCATCACCATATTCTCTGTTACCATAGCTAACTATGGCAATAGCCGGTGTGTTATTCCCTTTTATATTCTTAAATATCTCTTCTGATAATTTAGGTAATCTACCTGAATACACAGGAAACCCAACTATTACTAACTCATCTTTACTGAAATTTCTTTCAACTTTTCTGCTTTCAATAGTATTTAAATCAATTTCTTGTATCTCGGAATTTCCTATGCCTTTTGCTGTTTTGGTTACTATTTTTTTTGTTGTGCCATTTGGCGAAAAATAGATTGATATAATTCTAGTTATAATCATAATTCTATGTTAATAATTGAGTGAAATGAGGGGCAAAGGTAACTTTACGAAACAGAATAGGATTGACTTTTAGTGCGATAAGTTTAATTACCTATTTATTCCCGGAATGGAAATACCCTCAAACGTTCTATACATTTCAAGTGCATACACATCTGTCATCCCCGAAATAAAATCGATTGCCGACATTAGTTGGTGATACTTTGAGTCGTTTTTGTTAATATACTGGGAAGGGATAAGCTTAAGGACTTTTTTAGCGTAATCGTCGTTTTTACTTGTAAGTGCTGGGCAAATTTTATCCAAGAGAGTCCCAATTATCTTATGTCCGGCCAACTCAATTTCAACCACAGTACGGTGGTTGTAAATCTTATCAATGGATACTTTTTTAATGGTGTCTATTGCACCTTGGAGATGATTTGATAGCAAGCTAAATAGCGATTGCTCCATGTTGCCTTGCATTATGGCTTTATAGTTCTCTTTAAACTGAGTTGAGCATTCGGTAGTTAGTTTTCCTATGGCCATTGCCCTTAAAAAGGCAACCTTTTCGTTCTCATCATCAACCTCGGTAAGGGTTCTGTTAATCTTATCAAGCCATTTACTATCGGTTTCTAAGGAAAAAAGGCCAAGCAGAAGTTCTTCCACCTGTTTAAACGAAAGGATATTTAGCTTGTGGGCATCCTCAATGTCCATAATTTGGTAGCAAATATCATCGGCTGCTTCAACTAAAAAAACTAGCGGATGGCGAACAAATGTCAATGGTTTTTCTTCTTTGCGAAGCAATCCCAACTCTTGGGCAATATGGTTATACCAATCCTTCTCGGTTTGGAAAAAGCCCATTTTCTTTTTCCCTACTTTGGTTGATTCCCAAGGGTATTTAACGATGGATGATAGCACGGGATAACTTAGCCTAAAACCACCCTCACGCTTGCCCTCCATCTTTTGGCATAGTAACCTTAAAGCATTAGCGTTTCCCTCAAATCTAATTAAGTCGTGCCATTGTTCAGGGGTTAGTTCGTGTTCGTATAATTGGGTGTTTTGCGTAAAATAGTTTCTAATGGCATCCTCACCGCTGTGACCAAATGGAGGGTTCCCCATATCGTGTGCAAGGCATGCGGAGGAAACTATGGTTGGAATTTGCTCAACAAGGTTAGCGCATTTCCCCTTGGTTTGCTGATTTATAAAGTTTACTACGTTATTCCCCAGGCTGCGGCCAACGCTAGCAACCTCAAGGCTATGGGTGAGCCGATTGTGTACAAATACACTGCCGGGTAATGGGAATACCTGTGTTTTATTCTGCAGTCTTCGGAATGCTGAGCTAAAGATAATTCTATCGTAATCTCTCTGAAAATCAGAGCGCGAATCACTTTGCTGGTTACTTGCCTCCTGTCCGTCAAAACGTTTAGGACAAAGTAATTTTCCCCAATCCATTGATTCATTTTGCATCCTTTTCACCTTACTTATTCGTGGATCAAATTGCTAATGTTATTGGAGATCTTAAGGATTTTGTAGATCTCGCCCATTTCGTTTTTGACAGGGGTATAGGTTTCCTGAAAAACAAAGGTTTTGCCATGTACAACAAACTTATTGTCTTGTTTTTGGGGTATGCCATTTCTTAGGTTTGCCCACATCCTATCATACTCATTCTTCTTCTCAGGGCTAAGTTCCATTTTATCGGAATGGTGAGTACCCACAACCTCATCGCGGGATAGGTTAAGCAGTTTAAGATATGCGTCGTTAATGGCTGTAATGTATCCAAGTGAATCGTACTCAATAACAAAACATGAATTATTTAGCGCATCAATAAAACTTTGCATTTCTGCCGTTTTTCTTCCCGATTCCTCTTGTGTTGCCTGTAGTTCTTCCATATTCTGGCGCATCTCTTCCTCTTGTGCAGCCATCTCTTCGGCCTGTTGCAGCGTTTTGGTTAGCAGTAGCGCAGTTCTTATGTTAACTTTTACCGATGATATTGTTGATGCTATGTTTTCTGCAAGTTTCTCGGTAAACTCAATTTGGTGGGGTTCAAAATACTTGAACGAAGCAATTTCGATAATACCAAGTACCTTATCTTCTATGATAAGCGGAACAAGTAAAAGTGAAGTAGGGTTACTGTGGCCTAATCCCGAAGTAATTTCTATGTAGCCATCGGGTATTTCGGTTAGGTGAATTGTTTTCTTTTCTATGGCACATGCTCCAATAAGCCCTTCGCCAAAAAGTATTTTTTTGGTCTTGTACTTATACCTATTGTATGCGAAAGTAGCTTTTAGCTCAAAAAACGAATCGGATTCATCGTCATCGCTAAGCAAAAATAGTCCACCTTGATTAGCATCTAGGGCATTAATTAGTTCTTTTATGATTGATTTTGCCAGAACATTTATATTGTCGTTGTTCTGCTGTAGAATCTCACCAAATTTTGCCAGCCATTCGTTTGTCCACCTTCTCCGCATGTCATCCTCTTTACGCTTTTGTTCCTCTTCGGCTGCTTGGGTTAAGCTATTGCGCATATCGATAAGGGCATTGCCTAAAATATCGTCGGTGCTAAGCGCTTTAAGGTTGGAGTCTAAATTACCCTTTTCGATGTTAGATGCAAACTCAGCCTTTTGCTTAAATCCATCAATGGTAGTATTGAGCGCTTTGGCCATTTCACCCATTTCATCGTCCGTGTCTATGGTGAGTTTCATATCGCTGGATATGTCTCCCTTGGCCATTTGTTTAAGCGTGTTGGTGATGCGTAGGATTGGGGTTGTTATGCTTTTTGATGCGTAAACAATAATCAAACTAAGAACTAGCAGGCCAATCAATCCAATAATTATTGAGAAGATAAAGTTTCTATTTGCTTCGGCAAGAATTGTATTAAGGGGCACAACTATTGCTAACGACCATGGAGTTAGTGTTTTGCCAATAATTATTGGTGAAAAAATAAATTGTGATTTAACCCCATTAACATCCTCAGCCCTGAACGAGATCTCTTCTCCATTGGCAATTTTCTCGGCAACGGAGTACCTACTCATAATTTGCTCGTAGTCATCAAAAAGGTATTGCCCGTGTTTTTCTTTGTCGGGGTGGGCTGTATACTGAAGATCACTCGCAATCAGAAAGGCATAGCTGTTTTTAAAGGGTTTTATCTGTGTAATAATAGGGTGATATGTTTCTAAGGTAATATCAACGCCCACAATCCCAATGTAACTTCCATTTTCAATAATAGGAGCAATAAGGCTGGTCATTAAAATTTCTTCACTTTGATTTTGGGTAAAGCTATAGAAATATGGATTTTCGATAGCCTCAATGGCCTTAAGTTTTATCCTTGCATATTGGACATTATCGCCAGTCATGCTTTTTAGTGAGGATTTGCTTTTAATCTGATTCCCGTCACGCCAAAATTCGACTGCATACCTACCAAAGGTTTTTGTGTAGGTTGGATCGATGCTGCTGAGTTCCCAGCTGTCCCATACAGAGATAAATTGAGGATTAGCAATTAATATCTCTTCGTACATTTTTGATACAACTTTCTTCCATTGGCTTTCGCTGATCTCTTTATAGGAAAGAACTGCTTGCGAAAGGGTTCTCATGGCAGCCAGATCATTCTCAAGTAGCGCTGTAATGTCCGATGCATTCTTTTCTGCTGTGGCAACAGTTAGTGCAATGGCATTTTTTACGGCTGTTTCCTTTGCCCTTATGGTAATAAAACCGATTGCAATAGCGTAAACAATAGTTGAAATACCAATTACAAGAAGAAAGATTTTTTGTTGAAGGGTAAACTTAAACTTCATGGGTAGCAATTTAATAAGAACACCTTACCCATAACAATTAGGTAAAATGCTATTGTTTTGATGCATAGTATGGTTTTTTAGGCGAAACCCTGTAACTTTCTAATCCGAGGTGTAATGCACATTATTGGAATTCTGGACAGCGACTTACCTTTAGGATCCTTAACATAGGCATCATACTTATCTGCCATAATTAAAACAAGGTCAGCATCGATATTGTTTGCAAACTTAAATACCTCTTCACGGAAAACGTTTTGCCTTTTAGCCGTTTTAATTCCGTAAACTATTTTATTGCCATCCAACATCTTTTTTGTGAAGTATATATTGCTGGCCATATCCTTTTTCTTCCTCGGATCAGATATGTATGGCTTAATAAGGTTTATGTTGCACTTGTAGTATTTAGATAGGTAAATTATCCAGTGCAGGGTTTCCTTATACTTCTTGTCGTAGTCAAGGGGAACAACAATCTCAATGTAATGGTTGTGGACGGGAGGTGCTTGGGCAATTATGAAAGGTACATTAACGTTCTTAATGCTCATTTTTTTAAGAAAGTCAATGCTATTGTATTTTTTCTTTTCGAAAAAATAATGCTTGTGCGAAACAATAAGGTTCAGGTTAGCCGTTACAATTAAATCCTTAATTATTTTCACAGGGTCTCCCTCAAGAACCACCGGAATAGGGTTAAACTGATGTTCTGAAGATACTTTTGCAGCAACCGCTTCTAGTTTGCGTTTTAATTCCTCAACCTTTTCAGGTTTAGTTTGCTTAAGTCCCAATAGTGAACTCCACCATGTTTGTGGAATAATATGGAGTAGCATAATTTCATTATCGGCAACGCCAGCTAATTGAAGGGCGTGTTTTAGTGCTATTTCGCAACCCTCGGTAAAATCCCAAGGAACAAGTACTACTTTTTTTGCTGTGTCCATATCGTGCCTAATTATATGAGATTGTCTCAAAAATCCCCGTTAAATGTAGCAATTATTATTGTAAAGCTAGCAAATGTTTTTGTGAAAAATCTATTTTTAATTTTTTTCGAGCCATTCTTTAATTTTATCAAGCTGACTTTTCTTGTTAACATTTCTCAATTTTCTTGCCGTTTTTGTAAAGTATGAGTGCTTGGCAATGAACTTGGTTTGCATATCGTTCCACTCCCTCAGTGTGCCAATTTTTCCATGTTCATGAAGCTCTTTGTAAAGTGTGTTTGAAACCGGAATAAAATCTGTGCGACCGAGGTAATCAAGATCCGCATCACACATAATTTCTTCAAGCAAATTTTTGGGTTGTGGTGGTAATTTAGTACTCATTATCAACTCCGATATTTTGTCAATCTGCTTGTCTGAATATTGATACTCTGGTAGAATTTCCCTTGCTAATCGGACACCCATCTCCTCATGAGTGTCATAATCAATAAGGTGGCCAGCATCGTGTAACAGTGCCGCAGTTCTTAAAAGCAGCAAATCTTCATACCCCACATCCTCAGATCGTCCAATTAACTCAACTTGGGTGTAAACGTCAACAGTGTGCTTTAAATTGTGGTAGTAAAGATCTTTGGGTAGGCCTTTCTCGAGCTTTTCATAAACAAATTCCTCCAGGTCACCCAGTCGAATAAGTTGAACTAGTACTCTGAATTTATGATTTGGCTCAACACCCAGATTATTTTCCGATAAGTCGGGTTTAATACCATTTACAAAGTACATTTCGATATCGCCCCTATTTTTAACCGGCATTTTTCCTCTGAACGGGCATATAAAATAGTCTTTAACGAGCATAAACGTGTTGCCCGAAATGTTTATTTGTCCTGCCTGCCCCGACGATTCCATTCGGCTTGCAATATTTACAGTACTTCCCCATATATCGTATGACAACTTATTTCTACCAACCACGCCGGCAATTACTGGTCCGGTGTCGATGCCAATTCGTAGTTCCCAAACATTTTGAAAATCGGAGTTGTGCCTATTTATGTCCCGCATATAATTCATCATCTCTAGTGCAGCAAGAACAACCTCAATTGGGTTTGTTACGTTTTTTTGTGGAATTCCGCCAGCGCACATATAGGCATCTCCAATTGTTTTAATTTTCTCTATCCGATATTTCTCAACCACCGAGTCGAAGTAAAGGAAGAACCTGTCAAGTTGGTCGATGAGAATTTCTGGATTTGTTTCTTCGGTAATTCTTGTAAAACCCTCAATATCAGAAAAAAGCACAGTTACCGTATTGAAACGCTGAGTGTTTACTCTACCCTTTTCCTTAAGCTCCGACGCGGTATCGCGGGGTAATACCCTAGCAATAAGATTTTCAGCTTTCTCTTTTTCTTTCACAAGTTCTTCAGTACGTGTATTGATTAGTGTTTCGAGTTTAAACCGAATCTTTGCGTGGTTATATACTCGCCATCGATAAAAACTATAAAACCCGATGAGTACAAGAACTGATAATGCAGCGATAAAATATGATGTTTCAAAAAACTTTGGTAGTATGATAAAACGGATACTTTCTGTTTGTGATATTTGACCAAGAAAGTTTTGTGTTCGTATACTTAGGGTATATTCTCCGGGAGTAAGCCTATTGATTTCTCTATAGCTATTCTTTGTCCATGGTTGCCAATCCTTATCAATTCGAGATAGTTTACTTGAGAATAAAATGTTGCTCAAACCGAAATTCAAGTTGTTGCTGGCCATGCCCGAAAAGGATACACTTAAAGAGCGGTAAGTGTATTTTGGTATTGTTTCATTCTCTTGGTATTGTAGGTCAGCTAGGTATCCACACTTAATCATCTGCTCGTTTTTGTCGGATGATAGTCTGGCCCGATGAATGTTTGCTAATGGTTCAGTTCCGTATATTAAATTGGCAAAGTATAATAATCCATTGTTAGTTGCCAATAGCAGAGTAGAATCAGGGGTATAAAGAGTATTATATATTATGGTGCTAGATGGCAATGATGCAATTGGTTTTGACGGTTTATAGCAGTTGTCAGAATGTGAAAATTGATATAGCCAAATTGAATAGATGTCAGTAAAGTTTTGAAACTGCGTTTTTACAATAAGTGTTGAATCGCTGATGAAAATTGGCGCTACGCGATTTAGTGTATCCTTTATAAGAACTTTGCCAAGGCAGTTGTTTGTTAGGTCAAATTGATATATTGCTCCCTCTGTAATTACTATTGGAATGTTTGAACCAGGAATACTGAACAACTTTCCCTGCTTGTATCGATTCAAATTAATTTCTGTCCATTTATTCTCTTTACTTTCTATATGGGTATATATCCATTTCTCGTTGGTTCGTTTAGCCAGAATGTAGTTTTTATAAAATTGTATCGCTGTAATGCTTAAATAATCTGCAGGTATCGGAATGCTAATTTCTTGAGTTGCCGAACTGGTTATGCAGAAACCCCTAAGGCTATTTTCAACAATGCTAAATGCCCAAACTTCCTCGTTAATAGCTGCAAGGATTTTATTATCTCCGCTTGATATTACTTTAGGCACATTAATTTCTTGCAGGATGAAGTTTTTAATACTAAAAACTTTGCTCCCTTCGTATAAATAGATTGATGATTTGTGTTCCACTATGCTAGAAACCGGAGGTTGGATATCCTTAATCTTCTTGAAGGCAGTTTTCTCGACATCGGAGGTTGAGAGCATTGCAGCATAAAGCGAATTGTTTGTACTTATAAATAAACTGTTATTGCTGTATAGTGAGCTTTGTGGATTATCGCTAAAACCCCTTAAACCCGAGAACGCTCCAGCGTATTTGGTATTTGTACAGTGTAGTATCGATGTTTTTGTTAGTAAAAGGGCTTCCCCGTTTGGTAGCGCAATTAGATCAAATATTTCATCAAACCCAACATCCGAAAGGTTTTCGCTGAACTGAAGTACAACCTCACCCTTTTCATCAACGATAATAAATCCTTCAGGTTCTGTAAGTAAAAGCAGGTAGTTGTTTTTTGAGTAGGCTTTTTTAATGTGAGCATTATTTTTAAGAATAGGGCTATTTTGATGCTCTTTATCCCAATAGTTTGAGTTTGCCCAATATATAAAAGGCGACGAATTGGTAATAAAAACCAATACATCTCTAATGTTTGCAGCGGCAATAACCTTGTTAATGCTTAAATGCTCAGTATTCTTAATTGGCTTTATCGTACCATTTTCGGAGTCTAGATAAAAAGCACCCGCACCATCCTTTAAATAAATTGCACCAGAATGAGTGTTTAGAAGTTTAGCACTTTGCGTTGATGTGTCTATATGTGTTAGTGTACTATTCTTGCGCCACAGTCCACTTTCTGTTGTAAAAAAATACTGTTTACCACTGGCAGGGTAAAACGTTTCAATTTCGCCTGTAATATCTGTTGTTGAACTATCAATGATGCATTGCTTGAATACATTGCCATGCGATTGGCTAGAGAGCCTAAGTACTCTTTTTTTGTTTACAATATATATATCATCGGTATCATCATCGGTAACGAGCTCATATTCCTTGGTAAGGTGAATGGTGTCCCAATTAAATCCATCGAACAGGTAGGTGTTCTTTTCGCCCTTAACCAAAAGTAAGTTTTGCCCAAGTCGTGCAAAATCAGTGTAGGTTTCGTTAAAACTATTTGGTAGTGTTGTAATAGAATTTACTATGGGAGTTGAAGTTCCCTCTGGAATGCAGTTTACCCCTTGAGCAAAAACAGCTATTATAGTTATCCTTAAAAAAATAAGCAGTTGTATGAACAAAAATTTTATAAAATTCATACCTTAGAGCATTAAATATTGTGCTATTTTGTCATAACTAAATCATAGCCTTGAAGTAATCTTCAAAGTAATGTGTAATTATAAGCATAATTATTTTGATCACAAATTGAAGCGACTAATAGACATGCTTAAAAATAGATAAATCCATGGAAAGAAGCAAAAAAAACATTCTTGTCCCTACGGACTTTTCAAAAGTTGCCGAATATGCTTTGCAACATGCCGTGAAAGTTTCTGAGGTTGTGGGCGAAAGTATTACACTTTTGCATGTGGTTAGCAACGCAACTGAAGTTGATGCAGCAACTGAAAAGCTGAATCAGGTTGCAGAAAGCACTTTTCAGAAATATTCTATTAAACCCAGAGCAATTGTTGCTGTAGGCGAAATCCCCGATGAGATTGCCCGAATATCAGAAGAGCTAAATTCTAGTATGGTAATCATGGGGTCAATTAGCATTAAGGGGAAGGAAAACCTTAACGGCTTACGGACGTTGAGCGTTATAACAAAGGCAAAAGTACCTTTTGTAACCATACAAGAGCCTCCAATTAATAAGCGTTACGATGATATTATTTTCCCTATCGATTTTACCGCTGAAAACAAGGAGAAGCATGCATGGATTTCATATTTCTGTGATTTTTATGTTTCAAAGTTTCATCTTATTAAGCCTAATGTTTCTGATCCTGAACTCGTTGCAAAAGTCGATCTCAATATGGCATCAGCAGTAAGGTTTCTCGATGAAAAAGGGGCAAAATACTCTGTTCATACAGTTCCTGGCCAGGGTACCTACCAAGAAGAGATTTTAGATTTAGCTGTAAATATTCGTGCCGATCTAATTGTTTTAATGACAATTAAGGTTAAGGATAAAGAAGCGTATGTGCTAAAACCACACGAGCATTTTATTATTGGTAATGCTGGGCATATTCCAGTTATGAGCATTAATCCAAGGTAAAATGCAGGGCTATTCCCGGAAAATTGTTTTTGCCACAAATAATCTGCACAAGTTAAGTGAAGTTCAACATATCCTTGGCAATCATTTCCTTTTGCTTTCGTTAGGCGATTTAGAATTTTATCATGATATCCCTGAGGACCATGAAACCCTCGAGGAGAATGCTTCACAGAAAGCGAGGTTTATCTATAATCGGTTTATGGTTGACTGCTTTGCCGATGATACTGGGCTTGAAGTAGATGCACTAAGCGGTAAACCAGGAGTTTACTCAGCTCGTTATGCTGGAGACCAAAAGAGTACGCATGATAATGTAAGGAAACTTCTGGTCGATTTAAATGGACAAATAGCTCGGGGGGCACAGTTCAGAACTGTAATTTCGCTAATAATAAATGGTAAAGAGAAACAGTTTGAGGGAATTATTAAAGGTAGGATTATTGATGAGCTAAGAGGCGAGAAAGGGTTTGGTTACGATCCTGTTTTTGTGCCCGAAGGGTACAGCAAAACTTTTGCCGAGCTCGATTTAAGCATCAAGAATCAGATTAGCCATAGGGCTATTGCTATTCAAAAACTGGTTTCCTACTTAAAGTCAATTTGATTTTAAGTCCCATCGTAAAAATCTTTATTATTAAACTTTTCTTTGCAGCAGAATAATATTTTTGCTATTGAGGGGTTTTCCTTTTGTAACGTACATTTATCTCCCATGAAAAAGTTATTAGTTATTGCTTTGGTTTTCTATTTCCCGGTTGTTGCAATTAGCCAAATACCTGTTGGTGCGTGGCGCGATCACTTCTCATTCCGTCCCGGTAAAAAGGTGACAGCATCGCAAGAAAAGGTATTTACTTCCTCAACTAATGGAGTGTTCTGGTATGATATTGCCGAGGGTACAATTGGAAAGTTAACTACAGTAACGGGTTTAAGCGATATCGACGTTTCGGCAATAGGCTATTCACCATTTACCAATTTACTTGCTGTTGGATACGCAAATGGGAACATAGACCTTGTTTATAACGATAAAGTGGTAAATCTTCCATTCATTCTGCAAAAACCAATGCAGGGATCAAAGCAAATAAATGATTTTTATTTTATTGATGAGAACAGAATATTCATATCAACCGGATTTGGCATTGTTGTAGTTAATGTGAATAAGAACGAAATTGCCGATACGTATTACATAGGTGACGGTGGCTCTATGGAGATGGTATGGCAAACAAAGGTTTACAAAAACAGGATTTATGCTGCAACGGACAATGGAATTTACAGTGCCGATGTCAATGAACCACTGCTAATTCTCTATTCCAATTGGAATGTAGAGAGTGGAATCCCATCAGCGGGGAGTCAGTATAATAGTATGACTGTTTTTAGCGGTAGCCTAATTGTTAACCAATCAACCGGTGAAGGGGTATTTGATATTGTTCGTGTTTTTGATGGTGTGCAATGGACTACTCTTGATCTTTCATATCAGACTGTAACAGCTCTATACTCTAGCAACAACCGCCTTGGTGTTTGTTCGTGGCAAGGCATAGCCTTATATGCAAATCTTAGTAGTTATCCTGAAGTAATTGCCACATATTCAGATTCGTATAGTTTTAAGCCAAACGATATCTATATCTTTAATTCTGGAGATATTGTAATGGCAGATGGCGATAACGGATTGATGCTTAGACAAAATCAGGTATGGAGAAATGCTCTTCCAAATGCTCCGTATGGCAATAGAACCTATTTTGTGCGTGCAACCACCAATGAAGTTTTGGTAACCGCTGGCGGCAGAACTGACCCTTGGGGTAATATTTATTTCCCATTTGGCTTTTACTCTTTTGCTTCAAGTAGTTGGTCAACTAGGTACAACTATAATTATTGGGATGCTGTTAGGATTATCGAAAGCCCTTTTGCACCCAACGAGTACTATATTGCCAGTTGGGGCGATGGTATTGTGGTTTATCGTGATGGTGTTGAGGTAGAGAACTATAACCCAGAGAATAGTTCTTTACAAACAATTCTTCCAGGACGATATTGCCGAATTGGCGGTTTGGCTTTCGATAACAAGCGCAATTTATGGGCAACTAATGCTGGCGTAGCCAATACGATTTCTGTTCGATCTCCTGAAGGCGACTGGAAAGGTTTCCCATACCAAACGATTATAGGCTCAGATCGTATTTCAGATATTTTAATTTCACCCACGGGTAACCTTTGGGTAACGGCTCCTTCTGGCGGCAAATTATTTGTGATTAACCCTGGTGATAATCCTATGAATCAGGAGAGCCATACTGTGAGAGCATTCAATCCATACGATGCTAGCGGCGGCAGTTTGCCAAACGATATCTACAGTTTGACTTTTGATAGGGATGGATATCTTTGGGTGGGGACAACAGAGGGAGTGCTAGTGAGCTATAATCCTAGTAGGGTTTTCGAAACCTCAGAGTTCTATATGCAAAAGGTGAAAATTCCTGATGTTGTTGAGGGTTTGGCTGTTTATCTGCTCGAAAATGAAACTGTTACCAGTATTGCTGTTGATGGAGCCAATAGAAAATGGTTTGGAACCCAGCGATCGGGCATTTTCCTCCAATCTGCCGATGGTTCAACCCAGCTAAAGCATTTTACAAAGAGCAATAGCCCTATTCCTTCAAACAATATTCTTAGCATTGGCATCCATCCAAAAACCGGTGAGGTTTTTATGGCTACCGATAAGGGCTTAATATCGTACCGTAGCGATGCTACCGAGTCAACAGGCAAATTTGGGAAGGTTTACGCTTTCCCAAATCCCATTCGACCCGATTACAATGGCTTAATTACCATTACCGGGCTGGTTGACAAAACCGTTGTTAAAATAACCGATGTATCGGGTAACTTAGTTTATGAAACTGAGAGCCTTGGGGGGCAAGCAACATGGGATGGCAAGAACAGGTATGGCGATAGGGTGGCAACGGGAGTTTACCTCTATTTTTGTGCTGATAAGCAGGGAGAGGAATCTGCTGTTGGTAAAATACTTTTTGTTAGGTAGTTATGCTGCAAAAGGCAAGGGCAATAGCATTGCATTCGGTGAGGTATGGTGAAAGTAGTATTGTAGCCTATCTTTATAGCAGTGAGTTTGGTCGACTTACCCTAATGGTTAATGGGGCATATGGCAAAGGAAGAAAAGCAGGGAAAGCAGTTTTTTTTCAACCCCTTTCGCTTATCGATATTGTATACTATGCTGGTAAAAATAATGGCATGGGGCGTTTAAAGGAAGTTTCACCATCATTTGTGAGTGTTTCTGTTTCATCCTCTCCTATAAAGTCGGCCATTGCACTATTTGTTGGCGAAGTTATATACAGAACCGTTAGGGAGGAGGAAGGAAATCCCCCTTTGTACACCTTCCTCGAACTCTCAATTAAATCGTTAGATGCAATAGAAAGTGGAGTTGCCAATTTTCATCTCATATTCCTATCACACCTTTCTAAATACCTAGGATTTTATCCCCATGGCCAGTTTTCTGAACAAACACCCTACTTCGATTTTCGAAATGGAATATTTGTTGAGCAGGAACCTTTGCATGCTTTCTATTTCTCTTCATTGTATTCAAAAATACTATATGATACGCTGATGCTTGATTATGACAATGCAAACCAGCTTAACCTTAACGGAACTCAACGGTCTTCTTTTCTCGATTTAATTCTGAGCTATTATCAGTACCACAACGATTCATCAACTACCTTTCAATCCCTTTCAGTACTCCAACAGGTATTTATGCCCTAGGAGTAGGCTTGTTGAAGTTTGGTTGAACTTTTGTACTATTCTTTGTCCCTTAAAATATCCCCTTGGACGGCATAAAGCAGCCCTTCAACAAGCTTTAAAGCATTTCCTGAAATTCATCACTTCCTTTTTCTATATTTGCACTCCTTCTTTAGAAAGCAATGAAGCATTATGTCAAAATTATCTAGTACCAATCTAGTTTCAGCCTTTGCGCAGATTGCTGCAGAGAAAAACGCAGTTAACCTATCAAACGATCATACTGATTTTCCTTGTCAACCTGAACTGCTAGCCTCATTGGTAAAGCACATTTCCGATGGTAGGAATAAGTATGCGCCAAGTGAAGGGGTTTATGGTTTGCGCCAAGTAATTGCAAATAGGTATAAAACCGATTTTGATATTAGTTTTAACCCTGAAACTGAGATAACAATAACTGCAGGCGCAATACAGGCGTTGTATACTGCTATTTCCTCATTAATTAAAGAGGGTGATGAGGTTATCCTTTTTGAACCTGCCTTTGAAACCTATATCCCTGCAATTGAAGCCCGTGGTGCACGCCCAATTTTCTTTCAGCTAAACCCAACGGATTTTTCGGTTGATTGGACAGCTTTTACAAAACTTATTACTAGCAAAACAAAGCTAATTATACTGAATTGTCCGCATAATCCCTCGGGAAAGATAATGCCCGATGAGTCGCTCGAACAGCTTCAACGAATTTTAAACGGTACAAAGATTAGCATTTTAAGTGATGAGGCTTTTGCCGATTTGGTTTACGATGAAAGGCCCGTGTTTAGCATAGCTCGATATCCAAAACTTGCAGAACGATCAGTAATTGTAGGTTCCTTAGGGAAAGCGCTATGTGTACCCGGCTGGAAAATAGGATACTGCCTCGCACCTGAGTCAGTTATGGACTCGTTTAGACAGGTTCATAAATACCTAATAAGTTCGGTAAATTTACCCATTCAACTTGCACTAGCCGATTATTTGGGTAGCCACCAATGCTGGTCACCATTCCGCTCCGAATTTCAGCACCGAAGGGATTTCTTTAATTCCTTGCTCGATAAAACAAGGTTTAAATTCAATCGTGTTGAGGGGGGATATTTTCAAATTCTGAATTATGAGAATATCTCCACTGAAAACGACATCGATTTTTGCTACAGGTTGGCAATAGAGCATGGGGTAACCGCTTATCCTTTATCACTGTTTTATCATGATAAACTCGATCAGAGTATGATTAGAGTATGTTTTGGTAAAAGGGAAGAAGATTTGAGGCTAGCAGCAAAACGACTTGCAGAACTATAAACAAAAAAAAACTTTTTTACAGCAACTTATAGCCCCCAAAATTGTATAGAATATAGACATTTGAGCTATATTTACCTTTCTGTTTTAAAAACAACTAAATAGTTTGCTCAATGCCCATCTTAACTTCAATTGTTAACTGGTTTAACAGTCAGCGTTTACATCAGATTGACCTATTCAGAAGATTTCCTTTACAGGTACAGGAGGAAACGCTGATAAAGCTTATAACAAAAGCCAAAACCACCAAGTTTGGTAGGCAATATTCCTTTGAATCAATAGACTCAATTGGGAGATTTCAAGAGAAGGTTCCGATTATGGATTACGAAGAGTATAAACCCTATATTGATAGGTTACGAAAGGGTGAAGCAAATGTGCTATGGCCATCGGAAATAAAATGGTTCGCTAAATCTTCAGGCACTACCAACAATAAGAGTAAATTTATTCCTGTTAGTTTCGAAGCACTTGAGGATTGTCACTTTCGAGGGGGCAAAGATATTTTGGCCCTTTATGCTAACTTGTATCCCGACACCAACCTGTTTTCGGGCAAGGGGTTAACCCTTGGTGGAAGTCACCAGATTGATAATTTTAACAATAAATCATACTATGGTGATTTATCGGCAATTCTGATTGAGAACCTCCCTTGGTGGGCAGATTTTATAAGAACTCCGAGCCAGAAAGTGGCTCTAATTTCTGAGTGGGAGGTTAAACTGGATAAGCTAACCCACGAAGCGCTTAAAGAGAATGTAACCAACATAGCGGGTGTGCCTTCGTGGAACCTTGTGATGATTAGGCATATTCTTAATTATACTGGAAAGAATAATCTACTTGAGGTTTGGCCAAACCTTGAACTCTTTACGCATGGGGGTGTGAGTTTTACTCCTTATCGTGAGCAGTTTCAAAAACTTATACCCTCGCTAAACATGCATTATATGGAAACTTATAATGCAAGTGAGGGCTTTTTTGCAATACAGGATGATCCTCGGTCGGATGATATGCTGCTTATGCTCGATTATGGTATTTTTTATGAGTTTATTCCTATAGAAGAGATAGGCTCGCCTAATCCACAGGCATTAACCATTTCTGATGTAAAACTCAATAAAAATTATGCCGTTGTTATTACCACCAACTCCGGTTTATGGCGGTACCTAATTGGCGATACAGTTATTTTTACTTCTACTTTTCCGCATAAAATAAAAATTAGCGGTCGTACAAAGCACTTCATCAATGCCTTTGGCGAGGAGTTGATTATTGATAATGCTGAGAAAGCCCTGAAAATTGCCTGTGAAAAAACGGGGGCTCAAATTAACGAGTACACCGCAGCACCCATTTTCATGGGCGATAATGCTAAAGGAGCACACGAGTGGTTAATAGAGTTTGAGATAGAACCCAACGATTTGAGTTTTTTTACAGCCACTTTAGATAATGCATTGTGTGCTAATAATTCAGACTATGAAGCAAAACGATATAAGGGAATAACCCTAACGGAGCCAATTGTTCATGCTTTAAAACCAGGTACATTCTTCAGCTGGATGCGCAAAAGAGGCAAATTAGGAGGGCAAAATAAAGTCCCTCGATTGAGTAATACCCGCGAGTATGTTGATTCTATTCTTAAAATGAAAAATTAGTTGCCCATTCTATGAATAGGTTTATTAGATATATTTTGTTTTTTACCCTTTTGCAGTGCTGTTTTTACAAGACTGTGGAGGGTCAAAAAATATCGCCCGACAACCTTGGAAATTATTGGATAATTGAGGGGAGTAGAATTTTTGGTGTTTCAGAATCGGCAATGTTAAAACCTGCGTTTTCCAATATTGTTTTGGGAAATCCATCATCAGTTGATGCAAGTGATCCCTTCAAGATCTTGGCTTTCTATCAGAACACTCAAACCATTGCTATAATTAATAACGATGCTGTGCTTATCGGAAAACCTATTGAACTTTCCCTACTAAATATTGGGGAAGTTAGCTGCTCTGCTCGATCATCTTTAGGTGGAGTTTGGCTTGCTGTTCAGTCTGCCCATACTATTATCCGATTCGATAAGCATATTAAACAGATTGAGCAAACCATATATTTACCCAATAGATTTGCTAAATATGATATAATACAAATTGCCGAATATAACGGTGAATTGTATATTGGTTTTGAGAATGGGTCAGTGCTAATATTCGATACCTACGGCGCATTGATGTATGAGTATACTTTTGATCCTTTTAGCACTTTTTTACTTAATAGCGATAGAATATTTATTACAAAAAAAGATACTGTTTTTGAGTATTCGCTTTCCAATAATCAAGAGTTGCTCTCTGTTTACCATTGTAAATCCGAAGCATATATTGCTGTCTTCCAAAGCAAATTGGCTTGTTTTAATGGAAAGCATTTTGAGGTTTGCGAAAAAATTGAATAGTAGGGTTTATACTACCCCATATTATTTGTACTTTTAAAGTTTGTCAGAAGTAATAGTAACCGTTAAATATTTTACATAATGCATATTGCTGTAGCAGGAAACATTGGTTCCGGAAAAACCACCCTTACCCGATTACTGTCCAAGCATTACAATTGGAAACCTCATTATGAGGATGTTGATGACAACCCATACCTCAACGATTTTTATGAGGATATGCAGCGGTGGAGTTTTAATCTTCAGATCTATTTTTTAAATAGCCGCTTTAATCAAATTGTTGAGATTAGGCAAACTGGCGAAAAGGTAATACAGGATAGGACAATATACGAGGATGCACGCATTTTCGCTCCCAACCTGCACGACATGGGGCTAATGTCAACCCGCGATTTTAACAACTACCTGAGTCTTTTCGATTTAATGTGTAAGCTTATTCAACCACCCGATTTGCTTATTTACCTAAGAGCCAATGTGCCCACTCTTGTTCATCAAATCCAGAAGCGTGGCCGCGAATACGAAAAGAGCATCAGGATTGACTACCTACAACGCCTTAATGAGCGCTATGAAGCATGGATTAACAGCTATAATCACGATAAACTTCTTATTGTTGAAGTTGATAATCTGAATTTCTCAGAAAAACCAGCTGATTTAAGGTCAATAATTACTAGGATTGACGCCATAATTCATGGCCTTTTCTAGGATACAGCTCTGTCCTTTTTCATTACAATCATACATTTTGTAAAATAGTAAATATGAAGATCTTCTTTAAAAAAACCATACCCCATGTGGTTGCAATTATTATATTTTTTGCAGCCACTTATATTTATTTTTCCCCATTACTTCAGGATAAAGGGGTAGCCCAACACGATATTGAGCAGTTTAGGGGCTCTGCAAAGGAGATAATTGACCATAGGGCTGAATTTGAAGAGGAGCCTCTTTGGACTAATTCCATGTTTGGGGGAATGCCCGCTTACCTAATATCAACGGTGTACAAAGGAAATTTGTTAAAAAAGGTTGATAGAGTTTTACAGTTGGCAAAGCAACCTGCGGGTTTCATATTCTTCTCTTTGGTAGGGTTTTACATACTGTTAGTAGTTCTTGGGGTAAACCCGTGGCTGAGCATTGTGGGGGCTTTTGCTTACGGCCTATCATCGTACTTTTTTATTGTAATAGCAGCAGGGCACAATGCAAAAATTCATGCCATAAGCTATGTTGCCCCAATGATCGCTGGAGTTTTTCTTGCTTTTAGGGGTAAGTATATTGGTGGTTTTGCCCTTTTTGCCCTCTTTTTTGGGCTCAATCTAAATGCTGGGCACTTACAAATAACATATTATGCTGGTTTTATTATGCTAGCATTGGGAATTGCCTTTTTTGTAAAGGCAATAAAAGAGAAAGCGCTTTTTAATTTTTCTAAAGCCACAGGCGTGCTCTTGTTGGCACTTTTGTTGGCTGTAGGAGCAAACTTTTCTAGGTTGTACTTTTCTTGGGAGTCTGGTAAATACTCAATTAGGGGTGCAAGCGAATTAACAACTCAGGGGGGAGACAGAACAACTGGCCTTGATAAAGAATATGCAACAGCATGGAGTTATGGCGTTACCGAAACGTTTAACCTGCTTATACCAAATTTAATGGGTGGATCATCGGCTGCCGATTTTGGGACTGATTCACATACTTTTGCTTTTTTAAAGCAAAATGGAGTACCGTCAGCGCAAGCAAAGGCTATGGTTAAACAAATGCCTGCCTACTGGGGTCCTCAGCCAATGACCTCTGGCCCTGTTTACGTTGGAGCCATAGTAATCTTTTTGTTTGTACTTTCCATGTTTGTTATTGATGATAGGCTTAAATGGTACTTGCTTGGGGTTACCCTATTAGCAATTGCGCTGGCTTGGGGACGAAATTTTATGCCTCTCACAGATTTTTTTCTCCATTATTTTCCGGGTTACAACAAGTTCCGAACAGTTTCAATGATACTTTATATTGCCGAGTTTACCATCCCGCTATTAGCATTTATTGGGCTTAGAGAGATTTTTAATGGTAATGTAAGTAAGGAGCGATTTATGAATGGCTTTAAGTGGTCCATTGGTATTGTGGCTGGCTTGTGCCTTTTATTCATTGTGCTGGGAGGTTCGCTATTCAGCTTTGAGGCCGAAATTGATAGCAGATATATTGCTGCTGGCTATCCTGCTGCGATGTTTGATGCTATAAGGTTGGATAGGCAAGCCATGCTGCGAGCCGACGCTTTTCGCTCATTAATATTTGTGCTTCTATCAGGCGGTGCTGTTCTTGTTTTTTATCTTAAGAAGATTAAACCTGTATATTTTATTGGACTGCTGGCTACGTTGATTATTACTGATATGTGGACCGTTAGCAAGCGCTATTTGAATGATGATAATTTTGTGCCCAATTCAAAAGTAGCCAACCCTTTTGTGGCATCCAACGCCGATTTGCAAATTTTAGCCGACACAACAACCTATTTCCGTGTTTACAATAGGGCCGTTAGCACCTTTAATGATGCTAGCACATCATACTACCATAAATCAATTGGTGGGTATCATGGTGCAAAGCTAAGGAGGTACCAAGAACTAATTGATTACCATATCTCTAGAAATAACCCAGCAGTACTTAATATGTTAAATACACGCTATTTAATTGATGGAGGTGAACAGGGGCCAATTGCTAGATATAACCCTGGGGCTTTGGGTAATGTGTGGTTTGTAAATTCTGTTCAAATTGTTGAATCTGCTGATGAGGAGATTGCTGCGCTCGATAATTTTAACCCTCGAGAAACTGCAATTGTGAACAATGATTTTGCGGGCGAACTTATGCAGTATGATGCAACTGCTAACCCAGGAGATACGATTTATCTAGCAGATTATAGGGCAAACCGCATGGTTTATCGTTACACACTTTCTGAACCTCGGTTAGCTGTGTTTTCTGATATCTATTACCCAAAAGGGTGGATTTCAAGAGTAAATGGGGAAGAGGTTGACCACATAAGGGTTGACTATGTTTTGCGTGCAATGCTTTTGCCTGCTGGCTCCAATGAGGTGGTTTTTGAGTTTAAACCCAAAATGTTTACTGCAGGCTATCGTATCGATTTAGCAGCATCCTTGCTAATTATTCTGGCAGCCTTAGGTTGGATTGGAAAGGAGTTGTTAGATTCACGGAGAAGTGAAAAATAAATTTCATTAAGCTGTATGTCTTTGCCTTTGATAAGTTAACTTTGTACGCACTATGAAGCTCGAAAAGAGAAGCACTAAATGGAGATTGAGGAGTTCTTACCTTTCATCGGTAATAAGTAATTCGTTGGTATTATTCATGCTTGGCATACTTATGCTTTTGCTATTTAATGCCCAAAGGCTTTCCGATTTTGTAAAAGAGAGCATTGGTTTTTCGGTTATCCTTCACGACGATATGCGTGAGGTTGATGCTAATTTTTTGCGTAAAACCCTCGATGCTTCTCCATATGTTAGGCTTACGGAATTTATTTCGAAGGAACAGGCAGCAAAGGAGCTGCAGGAAGAATTGGGTGAAGACTTTATCGGATTTTTAGGCTACAATCCATTATCCTCATCCATTGAGGTTAGGTTAAATGCAGAGTATGCAAATCCCGATAGTATTAGGCTAATTGAGGATGAACTGATGGCACTGCGGCCTGTAAAAGAGGTGTTCTACCAAAAGTCGTTGGTAAATCTTGTAAACGAAAACGTAAGAAAGATAAGCGCCATTATTCTGCTCTTTGGTCTTTTGCTCTTTTTTATTGCTATAGTATTAATAAACAATACAATTAGGTTGTCGGTTTACTCAAAACGATTTTTGATAAATACCATGAAACTTGTTGGCGCCACTTGGGGTTTTATTCGGCGCCCGTTCCTTATAAAAGGATTAGTGCAGGGTTTTTATGCATCCATACTGGCAATTGCTCTGCTCTCAGGGGTTGTTTACATAATCCAGAACGAGTTTTATGAGGTGATTAACTTTGGACAGACAGAACTTTTAGCAATAATTTTCGGACTGGTTATCGTTGCTGGCTTTATAATTAACTTGCTTTCAACCTTTTTTGCAGTAAGTAAGTACCTTAAGGTAAAGGTTGACGATTTGTACTACTAGGAAATAAAAATCAAGATATGACTAAGAAAAATTCAAGCGAACCCACGGAAGAGTTACATGGACGTTTCCCATTAGCAAAAGAGAACTATAAGTTAATGCTTATTGGCTTGCTAATAATTGTTGTTGGTTTTATACTAATGATTGGCGGAGGTTCCGACGACCCTAATGTGTTCGACGAAAGTATTTTCAGCTTCAGACGGATAACAGTGGCGCCACTTATGGTTCTATTTGGGTTTATCTTTCAGATTTACGCCATAATGAAGAAGCCCAAAACCAAAGAATAATTAATACTTATGGATATAATTCAGGCGCTAATCCTTGGAATAATTCAAGGACTCACCGAGTTTTTACCCGTTAGTAGTTCTGGGCATCTTGAGATTGCTAAGATTCTTCTCAATGTTGAAGTAAAAGAAACCCTTAGTTTCTCTGTAGCAGTTCATGGAGCAACAGTACTTAGCACTATAGTTGTTTTCTGGAAAGATATCGTTACAATTACAAAAGGACTCTTCAAATTTAGGTGGAACGAAGAAACTAAGTTTGTTGCATTTATAATTATTTCAATGATTCCTGTTGGACTTGTTGGTGCCTTTTTTAAGGATAGCGTTGAGGAACTTTTCAATGGAAACATACTACTAGTTGGTTTAATGCTACTGGTAACCGCAGTATTACTAACCCTATCGATGGTTATTAAGCATAAGAAAGAGAAAGAAATAACCTTTCGCGATGCCTTTATTATTGGTATTGCCCAGGCAGTTGCTGTAATACCAGGCATCTCCCGTTCGGGAGCAACAATTGCTACTGGACTAATGCTGGGAAAGCGTCGACCAGAAGTGGCCAGATTTTCTTTTCTAATGGTGCTTATACCCATACTTGGCGCAAATTTTCTCGATATTATCTCAGGTAGTTTCTCCTCTGATGCTGGCGTTGGAACGCTCCCAATTATTGTGGGTTTTGTATCGGCATTTGTAGTAGGGCTGTTTGCCTGTAAATTTATGATAAAGCTCATTAACCAGAAACGGTTAATTTGGTTTGCGCTTTATTGTGCAGTTGTGGCAATAATTGCCATTACTTCTTCTATTTTTTAAGAAAATAACAGATGAGGTTTACTTTCGATAAAGATACCGATTGGAGAGAAGGTTTAGTTTTACTGTTCGATAAACCCTTAGATTGGACCTCATTCAACTTGGTAAGCAAGGTGCGCTCCTTACTTTACCATAGACTCGGATATAAAAAAATTAAGGTAGGGCATGCTGGTACACTAGATCCTCTGGCAACGGGTTTGCTTATTGTTTGCGTTGGACGCGCCACAAAACAAGTGTCCTTAATCCAAGACCTAGAGAAAGAATATGTGGCAGAGATTAGGATTGGTGCTACCACACCCTCGTTTGACCTAGAAACACAGATTGACCATGAGTTCCCTATCGATCATATTGATGAGGATAAGTTAAAAACCGCGCTGCAAGGTTTTATTGGTAATCAGATGCAGATTCCACCGCTATTCTCTGCTAAATTTGTTAACGGTGGGCGAGCCTATAAACTTGCTCGCAAAGGAGTGGATATGCAGCTGGATCCTTCGCCAATTGTTATACATGATATCGAGCTCATTAGCTATGATCTTCCAAATATTATTGTTAGGGTTAGGTGTAGTAAGGGTACATACATAAGAGCCCTTGCACGTGATATTGGGTTAGCGTTAAGTTCTGGAGCCCATTTAGTTGGCTTGAAACGTACAGCAATAGGGGAGATGAAGATAGAGAACGCTATGACCCTCGAAAATTTTGAGAAAATAATAGAAGGCCTGTAACAATTAGCAAATTGCTACGTATAAGGTGCACAGTGCCTATAAATCAATATATCTATTCGATTTTCCTAATTATCAGCACTGTTCCAATAGAATTAAAGGTTAAACTACGATACCTTTTCAAGGTTTTATAGCTACCTTTGCAAACCAATTTTTTTTGAAATCCATGAAATTATCTCAGTACAAGTACAATCTTCCACAGGAACTTATTGCTAAGTTCCCATCAGAGAATAGGGATGAGTCGCGTTTAATGGTGATAAATCGTAAAGATCGATCGATTAACCATTTTATGTTTAAAGATCTTATCAATTATTTCGGTGATGGCGATGTGATGGTTTTTAATAACACCAAGGTATTTCCGGCCCGCTTACATGGGAATAAAGAGAAAACAGGTGCCGAAATAGAGGTCTTTTTGCTAAGAGAACTCAATAAAGAGCAGCGCTTATGGGACGTTTTGGTTGACCCTGCCCGAAAAATTAGGATTGGAAATAAACTCTACTTTGGGGAGGATGATGTATTGGTTGCCGAGGTAATTGACAATACAACAAGCAGAGGAAGAACCCTACGTTTTCTGTTCGACGGATCGTACGAGGAGTTTAAGGATACCCTTTACCGACTTGGCGAAACCCCACTTCCAAAGTTTCTGAAAAGAGACGTTGTACCCGAGGACAAGGAGCGATATCAAACAATATTTGCTAAGCACGAAGGAGCAGTTGCAGCACCAACCGCTGGATTGCACTTTAGTCGTGAGCTGCTTAAAAGGCTTGAGATTAAAGGAGTAAATTTTGCAGAGATAACTCTTCACGTTGGCCTTGGAAACTTCCGTAGCGTTGATGTTGAGGATTTAACCAAGCACAAAATGGATTCGGAACAAATAGTTATACCAGAAGATGCTGTAAGGGTTGTTAATGATGCAAAGGAAATAAAAAAGAAAGTTTGCGCTGTAGGAACAACAGTTCTCCGCACCCTTGAAAGCTCTGTTTCAACAGATGGATATCTAAAACCTTTTTCGGGCTGGACTAATAAATTTATTTTTCCACCATATGAGTTTAGTGTTCCCGATGCTATGGTTACTAACTTTCACCTTCCATACTCTACATTACTAATGATGGTTTCAGCATTTGCAGGCTATGATTTTCTTTTCGATGCATACAAAGTTGCCATATCGGAAAAATACAGGTTTGGAACCTATGGCGATGCCATGCTAATAATATAGTAGTTGATAAAACTACAGGTTTAAGGCTATCGAATTTTCGGTAGCCTTTTTGCTTTATTACAAAAATTGAACAAGGGCGGTAAGTATAAGCAGTATAGAGAAGAATAGTTCCGACCAAAATTTGCTCTTTGCAAAAGTAAAGTAGTTTGCAATAACAAATGTTGATGGGATAGCCGCTAAGTAAACTATTTCAATTGAACTGAAGGCTAAAAATAACGCAATTACTGCAGAAAAAAGGCCCATCCATATGAAAAGGCTGTAGTACTTACGGATGTTTATTTTTTGGGTAGGTAGATTCCCTAAAAGGAAAAACAGAGAAATAAGTAGCAGAAAACTAACAAATGAATAGAAAACAGTGAATGCTAATCCGTAGTAGCCAATTATGCCTATTGGAGCTAGAGCGTGAGAAACGATTGTAAAAAGCATTTCTGGAGAACTGTGCCACACAAAATAATAAATTAATGCTAGGAGCCAAGGAGTAATAAAGCCAAATAACACGGTTAGCCACTGCCGTATACCATTGTTATTAAGTATTATAAGTGAAATATAAACCAAGATAATAAAAACCCCCAAAGGCAAGTATATCAAGGATCCAAGTGCAATTAAAAAACTTGCCTTAAAAAATCGGTCTAAAGGGTTCTTATTCTCATACGAAGACAATAGGTTGTCTATTGCCAGAATAAGGAATGGCGATGCAAAAACTGCCGGGTTAATCCGCTGTAATGGTACAAAACTCGATGCAAAAAGGATATAAAGCAAAGCAGGAAGATAGGTTCTGTATTTAATAAGGATATGCTTTGTGTTTAGCTGAATAAGGTATAATGCAGATGCTATTGTAATTATTAATGCTATAATTTTCTCGATTAGAATATTTCCACCCATTAGGTTTTTAATTAATACATAGAGGGGCATTGGGTAACTATCGAAATCGAAACTGAAGAGTTGCGAAGAGAAAATTGATTTCGCCCAGATTAGGAATGACATAGCTATTATTGCAACAAGTATTTCTGGAGTTGAGCTCTTAAAGAATTTCAGCAGCATTATGGTAGTTGGTTTTTTAGAAGATCTTTTCCAATATCGGTACGATAGTATTTCCCATCATAGGTAATTTCTTGTGCATTGCTATATGCAGTTTTAAGCGCGCCTCTTAGGTCTTTCTCGATACCTACAGAGGCCATTACCCTGCCACCAGAGGTAACCAATTTACCGTTAGGACCGATTGCCGTACCGGCATGAAAGGTTATCGCATGGCTATTGCTGTTCGCAAAGGATACTTCTACACCTTTCTTATACACTCCCGGATATCCCTCAGAAACAACTATAACTGCAGCTGTGGTATTATCGTAAAACTCAACCTTTGCATTATGCAGTTCCTGATTTGCTGTTTGCACAAACAATTCAAGTATGTCAGTTTTTAACCTGGGCATTACGGCCTGAGTTTCAGGATCGCCCATTCGCGCATTGTATTCAATTACGTAGGGTTCGCCATTTACGTTCATTATCCCAACAAAAATAAATCCTTTGTAATCAATCCCTTCGCCTGCAAGCCCCTTTATGGTTGGCTTAACTATACACTCTTCAACCTTTAACCTGAAAATTGAATCGAAGAAGGGCACTGGCGAAACAGCACCCATACCACCTGTATTAAGCCCAGTATCGCCATCACCAATCCTTTTGTAATCCTTTGCCTCGGGCAAAATTACGTACGATTTCCCATCGGTTAGTACGAATACCGAAACCTCAATACCATGCAAGAACTCCTCAATTATAACCGTTTTACCAGCCTCGCCAAAAGCGCCATCAAAAAAGTGATTCAGATTTTCTTCGGCTTCGCTTAAACTTTGGCAAATTACCACTCCCTTTCCCGCTGCCAAACCATCAGCTTTAAGAACGTATGGCGATTTTAATTCGCTTAAAAAGCGCATAGCTTCATGCTTATGCTGTGCCTTAAAACTTTGATATCGAGCGGTAGGTATCCCGTGACGAATCATAAATCCTTTTGAAAAATCTTTACTTCCCTCGAGCATTGCGCCTTTTTTAGTTGGGCCAATAACGGGGATGTTTTTTAGCTCATTGTCGGATAGAAAAAAATCGTGGATACCGTTGACTAATGGATCTTCGGGACCAACCACCACCATTGATATGCCAAGTTTAATTACGGTTTGCTTTACCTGTTCAAAATCGTTAGGTGAAATATTGATATTCTCACCAAAATCTTGAGTTCCCGGATTTCCGGGAGCAATATAGAGTTTGCTTAACAGCGGACTTTGGCTAATTTTCCATGCTAATGCATGTTCTCTACCCCCCGATCCAAGTAAAAGGATATTCATGAAGTGCTTGGGTTATTTTTTGTAAAAGTAAGCCATAAGTTTTTATTGGCAAACATTAATTGGCGAAGATTGAGGGATAAAGAAAGAAGGCCTCTGTTTTGCAGAGGCCTTCTTTAAGATGTATTGTAATTTACTGTTCTTTAATCATCTTGTAGATAGCGGTTTTGCCATCATATCCCATTAGTCTAACAATATAAATGCCAGATTTAATGCCTTGTGCATTTACCTTATTAGTTCCATCAGGAGTTGTATCTAAAACTACTTGTCCAGCAATATTCGATACGATAACCCTTTTTACCAACTCAACATTAGTGATGTAGATATAGTTTTTGAATGGGTTAGGATATGTACTTACTGTAAGTAACTGATTTGGATTGATACCCACTCCAATAAGTTGAACAGCAACAGGAACGTCAGCATTATTCACCTCAAACCCATCGGAGTATAGATGATAATCGTTTGCGCTAACCTCAAATGTATATGTTCCGTTTGGTAAACTAATTGTGGCTTCGCCACTGGCATCGGTAACGATTGGATCGTAACCCGAAACCGAAACCTCCGCGCCCTCAATAGCATTAGCGCTGTTGTTGGTTACGGTAAATGTTACTACGTAAGTTTCAGTTGGTACAACAGCGATCTCAAGGGTATTGCTTACGCCCATGCATCCCAATAGGGTTACCCCTACTGAATAGATTCCTTCCTGGGAAGCCAAATAGTTATTGGCATTGGCATCTGTAATTGGATTACTGTTAAGTAGCCACTGGTAGGCATCGGCATCTAAAATATCAACCGTAAAGTTAACGCTTACGCTCTCGCCTTCAGTCCACTCAAGTGGGTCGACGGTGCTTATGGTAGGCACAGGTAATTCGATTTGAATAATTTCGAGCGAATTGCTTATGCCAGAGCATCCATTTTCAGTAACCTCCAATGAGTAAATTCCAATTTCGGTAGCTGTATATGAGGATTCATTTGCTCCAGTAATCACTTCAGTGTTTTTAATCCACTGGTAAGTATCGGCATTTTGAATATTTGACGTAAACTCTACGCTAATATCATCACCTGAGCAAATAGCAAGATTGTCAATTGTTGAAATA
The DNA here is from genome assembly GCA_002410065.1 of Bacteroidales bacterium UBA5349. Lineage (GTDB taxonomy): Bacteria > Bacteroidota > Bacteroidia > Bacteroidales > Tenuifilaceae > Perlabentimonas. The sequence goes on from DHQB01000015.1 coordinate 69,480, forward strand.
GTTGGCTCAGGTATTGGGTTTACGGTAATATCTAAATCAGTAAACTCTTCGCCACATCCATTGTAACCATAGGCAGTTGCCCTAATGGTAAAATCGGCATTGATATTGGTAACCTCTCCCGTGGATGGATCAACCACTGCTGTGCCACTTTCAATTGAGTACACAATTGATTCTGCATTATCGGCAGTGGCTACGTATATTTCAGTTGCTCCAAAGCAAAGCGTTGTAGCTCCGCTGGTGAAGGTTGGGACACCAACATTTGACGTAACAGTTAAGACAATTTCTTCGCTCTCGCCTGTGCAACCTGCGGTATTCATACCCATAGCCCTAACCCGCATGCCATCAATAGGCTCAATAATTGTTAATGTGTTGGTAGTGCTAAAATCGCCTTGAGGTACATCGTTGATGAAGAATTGGTAAAGGAAACCTTCTGAGGCACTGAAAACTACCTCCGTGCCTTCGCATATAATATTGCTTGGGCTAACGTTAAAAGAAAACGATGGGGCGGAGTAATTTGAGGACACATTTACAGCTGAACCAACTGCACAGCCATATTTATCTGTAACTGTGTAAGAGTATGAGCCTATGGTGAGTTCAAATTGGTCTTTGACACCATCGGTAAGCCCATTGCCATCGGAAGTGCTCCAATCGTATTGATACGGTTGCGACCAGCCGTTTACAGAAAGTTGTATTGAACCATCGTTATCGGCAGGGCAAGTAGTTTTTTTAACTATTGAAGTAACATTAAGTGCAAAATCAGGCTCTCCGACTAGAACAGGCATAAGCGTAATCTCTATATCATCACCAGTGTCGCTTGGTGTTCCCATGTCGTCAGTCAGTGTAACAGAATATTCTCCAGCACTAAGGTTTGTTGCAGTAAGAACATCTGTTTGCCCATTGCTCCAAACAATTGTCACACCCCCAGTAACATTTTCAAAATCAACAGTTGCATTTCCATCATTACCCCCTTTACATTTAGGGTTTATGGTTTGTGTAATCCATGCATTAAAGAGATTCTCATCGCCAAGATTAAAACTTGCGTTAGCAATACATCCATTGGCATCCTCAAGGCTAAGAATATAAGTTCCTCCTCTTATGCCAATCAAGTTTTGCACTGATGATGTAAATCCATTGGGCCCCTTCCACGTGAAACTATATGGCTCGACACCATTGTTAACTATAAGATCAATGGATCCATTAGGGTTTAGTGGGTCTGTGTTAGTGTTGTTGATTACAATGCTTCCTTCAAAGTTAATTTTATCGAGTTGGGAAATCTCGAAATTTTCTGAAGCCATGCAGCCATTAGCATCGGTAACAGTAACCGTGTATGAACCTGCTGTTAATGAACTTTGGTTTTGTGCATTAGGAACAAGGCCATATCCATTAGGTGTATCCCAGAAGAATATGTATTCGCCAACTCCTCCAGTAACGGTAAGGCCAATCTGACCATTCTCATTGGCATAACATCCTGCAACATCTGTAACGGTTCCATTAATGTCTATTGGTGCAGGTGCAATAATATGATAAAACTTTGTAACAGATCGGTTCAGATTATCACTAATCATAAATCTATACACTCCACTCTCAAGGTCAGTAAAGTTTAGAACACCTGTGTATGTTCCACTACCAATTATGTTGCCATCAACCTTGTTAAGTACGTAGTTATAAGGTGCTTGCCCACCTCCAAATACTTCAATACTAAGAGTTCCATCCTGGCTGCCTGAGCATGTAGTCTCCGAGATTGTTGGTAGAATATGAATGTTAATGTGTTTGGCGAGGAAGGCATCGTTTGCTAAACCCAATTTTGTAAAGTCAACACCACCAATGTTTAGAATCGGAGATTTAAATATTCCGCCATCAATTCCATTAGCATCAGAAACTAATTGAGAAAAAAAGATTTCCTCATTTGCAATAGCTCCAAGTGCTCTAGAACTTAACAAATTCCCATTAACATCTAAGTTAACAACAAACCCATCACGACCTCCATTGGATTTTAAGGTGTCTGAGGCAGACAAAGGTTCGTTTCCAGCGAATAAATTACCATTAAAAAAACCAGCAGCAGATATTACTTGACTAGAATAGGATAGACCCCACAATCGCTCTTCTCCTAAACCCCCAAAGGTTTTTAACCATAAAGGATCTCCAGAACTACTAAATCCCGATATGTAGCAATCAAAATAACCCTTTGTTTTACTACTTAAATAAGCCTCGGCAGTTTCGCCAGACTGATTTGTAATAAAAATCTCTTTACTAAAACGACCTCCTAGATAACTATTTCCATCCTCATCAACTACAATGTTATTACTAGTCCCTACATCAGAATATTTGTCTAATGCTATTTTAGCCCACTGAAATTCAAAATTATCTGACAACTTAACTATTGCATTTGATTGCCAAGAAGTAGTCGATATAATGTCAACCTGTGGGCTTGTACCTTCAATTAAAATTGATTTTTTAAAATCAAGTGCTAAAAATATACTATTGTTACGCCATTCCAACCCAGCCCCTCTTGAAACTCCATCAGAATTAGTTCCAAATTGAATTGAAGAAACAAAATCCACACCATCATCTGTAATATTTGGTTCAAACTTAGCGACGAAAGCATTACCCCAATTATCTGAACCAACATAATTTAAAGTGCCTTCATTATTTCCTAATACAATTGTGGAACTCCTAAAAAATCCAGTAATGTATACATTTTCAGAATCATCAATTGCAACACCATTTAATCTGTCAATCCCATTCCCATAAGCTATATTTATAGCATAAGTCAAATTGCCATTAGGATCATATTTTGCTAAGAACCCATCAAACCCTGTTGTATTAGTAATAGTTTTGTTGTTTAAATCCTGACTAGTAAATTCACTACTTCCAGCAATTTCACCTACAATATAAATATTGTTATAGTTATCAGTTTTAATCACTTTAACTGTAGTTGGAGAAGACGCTCCCACCTGATTTGCCCAAAGGAGACTCCCATTTTCGTCATATTTTGCAATAAATGCAACTACATTTGTTGAGGATAAGGTTTCAATTGTCCCAACAAATGACAAGTCACCATTAAACCATCCCCCAACAATAAGATTTCCACTACCATCAATGCAGCTTATACGCAACTCTTGCAAATCGGTTGTTGCAGTAATCTGTTTACTCCAATCCACATCTTGCGAATAAACATTTGAAAGAATAAAAATTGAAAGTGCTACAAATATTGTTTTTTTTAAAAAGCCATTTATTGGTTTCATAAAATATGATTTTTAAAATTCCACCCAATTTACACATGTAATTTATCCATAATAATCATACTAATTTAGTTATCTTTATTTTAACCGCAATATTATTTTGACCAAAAGGGCAATCAAATTGATTCTCATTCAGTTCTAATAGATTAAAATTATATTTCCAGTAGTGATTGTAGCATATTTTATATATTTGCATTAATGCAAATTTTATTCGCATTAGAATTTAACAGATATAATTACCCTTTTATATAATTATAAGTTAGTAAATTTTAATGAAACCAATTATTCACATAGGATTTCCCAAAACAGGAACCACCTGGTTTCAAAGGGAATTTTACCCTTATGTATTGCATAGAAAATATCTTGATCACAACAAAATATTTGGCCCCTATGTATTTAATATTTCACCCTTTGATTATTGCTACTCCTCTGAATTGTTGAAAATATTCAGGGACCCCTCAGTTATAATTTGTGATGAAGGCTTGATAGGTTCCAATCCATATGTAAGTAAAGAAATGCTATATAGAGTTAAGAAAATTTTCGAAAACAGTAGTATTATATTATTTATTAGGAACCAAGAGGATATGCTGGTATCAAAATATTCACAATATGTTTTAGGGGCATATGGAACTCAATCAGCACCACGGTACTTTTCCTGGGACCCTGGTTGGAGTAGGCTGCAGAATTTTCAAAAGTTTCATTACGACTATTTAAAATATGATGTTATAATTAATTACTTACACCATATTTTTGGAGAAGATGATGTATATGTATACTTATTTGAAGATTTCAGTGAAAACCCTAAAGAATTTTTACGCCAATTTTCAAAGGAACACGGATTAGACATATCCCTTGAAGGCATTAATTTCTCACCTAACAATACCGGAATGAGGCGTAAACTTATCCCTTTTGTTAGATTCCTGAACATTTTTACTCGATATAAAATACGAGACAAGTATTTTATTATTCATATACCTAGATGGCATTTATTTGCAAAAACAGTTTACACTTATTTGAATAAATTTAAGATATTTGGGTCAAAACCCACTTTAAAACAGTTAGTTGGGAATGAAAAATATAACAGCATTCTTAATGAGTTTAGAAAAAGCAATGCGAACATAGTGGACCGATTTAGTAGAGAAAAATTGATTAAACACAAATATCCATTATAGATTCTCAGATGGTTTTGTAAAACATAAGTTAATCGTTTGTCCGCTTTGCATTTAAACAAAAAACATTGGTTTAAAGATGAATTTAAGAAAACCCGAGTAAAACATAACTATCGTAATTGAAAATCAAATCTAAAATACTAATTGTTACGCCACACCTCAATCCGTTCCCTTCTGGGTCAGGGAGAAACGCTTTAGAATTTTCTATAGAAATTGCTCGGAAGGGATTTCCTGTAAGGATATTAACTTTTAGTGGTAACTCTAGAGTTTCAGTTGCTGGAAACATTTTGTTGCAGGTAAAAGCGATTCCTATATCATTTGGGAATTTACTCGCAAGAAGATTGTCTAGCATTCTGTTGTTGCCGAGATCCTTCTTTTTATTTCTCAACAGTTCTATTATTGTCGTTTTTGGCTCATTCCCTGGTTATCTACTTCTATTATGTCTTGCAAGAATTCTTAATAAAAGAACTGTTTTTAGATCAACACTAAATGGAGCTGATGATATACTCACTTTAAGCCGTAATCAACATTTGAGAAAATTTTTATTGAAGAACATTGATTTGTATTATGCAACAAACCCTCTTTTCAAAAAGAAATATATTAACGTTTTCCCTAACAGAGGCAATAAGATTCTTGAGTTATCATCTGGTGTGAGTTCAAATTGGATTTTCGATGGCAGCAAAAAAACAAAAGATGGAGAACCCATAACTCTTATATCCATAGGGAATCTAATTGACAGGAAAGGATACATACCTGTTTTTAATGCCCTTAGTAAAGTAAGAGTGAACTTTGTATATATTGTTATTGGAGAGTGTAGTCCTTCAGCATTTTTTTCTGATGAAGAAAATAAACAAATTACACACAATCACTCCTATGGTAAAAATATACTGGGAAGTAAGGTTAAGTTTACTGGTTTTGTCGAAAACGTTAAAGACTATTTAGAAAAAGCAGATCTTTTTATTCTAAATTCTACTTATGAAGGTATACCTAACTCTCTACTCCAAGCCATGGCGTGTGGCGTTGTTCCAATAATCAGCAAACTTGATGGTATTTCAGATTATATTGTTAATCACAGAAAAAATGGAATAGTAATTAGTGATGCTATTGAAATACCAAGTTGGATAAATACTTTATTAAATGACACAACATTAATGAGGAATTTATCTGAGGAGTCAAGACAAACTATCATAAATAATCATAGAATGGAACGAGTTGTTAGTACGTTTATAGACCGTATAAATAGGTAAGACAAGGTTACTCCATTATGAAAAGAATACTATTATGCTCAGTATTAACAAAGCCATACTATTCTGGTTCTGGAATTAACATGTTTTCCTTTGCTAAAACCTTACGTAAACTAAATAATAATGTAAGTATCCTGTCATTTAACTGGAATGTCAAAAACCCTATATTTGAGACGATTGAAGATTTAAAAATAATTAGAATCCCAGCATGCACAATAAAAGTTGTCAATGTTTTATTGGTAATACTTTCGTTGCCATACATACTAATACACACAATGCGTTTTGAGATTATAATCATTTACGGTCCATTTATTCCTCAGTTTATGCTAATAGCTATGTTTGCAAAAACATTGGGAATAAAAGTGGTTTTTCAATCAGTAAATCTATCAATGGATGACGTAGATTCTATGCTCAACAAAAACCTAGTAATTAGCAAAATAAATAAGAAAATACTAAAGGGAATATCATTATATCATGCCATAAACAAGACATTTGCTGAGAAATATTTATGCAACTTTCCAGAATACAGCAGTAAGGTATTTCTTTCGTCTCAAGGTGTTGATACAACAAGATTTAAACCTGCAGATTATCAAGAAAAAATTAGACTAAGAGCAAAGCATAACATCTGTGCCCAAAAGAAAGTAATATTATCAGTAGGCAATTTAATAAATCGCAAAGGGTATGGTGAGATATTTGAAGTCTTAAGTATTTTACCTATAGACTATTTGTACATCATAGTTGGCAATTACTCAAATAATAAATATTTCTATTGGCAAAGCCCAAAAGAAATGTTTGGTTTATATCAAAAAGGCAAGGTAATGCTTGGAGACAAGGTTTGGTTTATGGGTGCTATAGAAAATGTTGAAGATGTAATCACTATTGCAGATGTCTTACTAATGAACTCTGAAAGAGAGGGTTTACCCAATTGTCTTCTTGAGGCAATGGCATCTAAGTTACCTTGTGTTTTTAAATCACTTGAGGGGGTTGATGATATGCTAGGTGTAAATGGGCATAACTACATATCCTTTAAAGATAATAAGGGAATGCTTATTGGCTTGACGGACATGCTATCAAAGCCTGAACAATCCAGAGAGATAGCAGAAAATGCATATCAAGAGATTATGGAAAATCACTCTGATTTACTGGTAGCAAGACGTTTATTGGCTAAACTGGATGATGACAAATTATACTGCAAATAGTTTATTGCCTTGAATGGAATCCCTAAAGCCATCCAAAAGAGTTGAAATAACAAATTGTTTGACCTAAGCCATCTCCAATATAGGTAGCTGTCAATAGTCCTCATAGATAGCGTAAATGATGATATCTTGTTTCCCCAAATAGCATAACATTGGTCACTAATATCCTGTAATTTGTTTTTTATAAACCGATAAGACCTTATTTGGGAATGAACTCTGTAATAGGTTAGCGGTTGAGAGATATTATGGGTTTTAAAAGAACTACTTAGCATTTTCGAGAAAATTACATACTCCTCGTAGGGTACGAAATCTTGTTCATAAATAACTTTATCAAAAACCTCTCTTCTTGCAGTATAAGAGGTATTTGCAATTGAAATTACACCTTTTTGAAATCGTTTTAGTATTTCGTTATGCAGAACTGGGGAAAAGGAATGCCCTACAACCCGAGCCCTATGTGAATTGAAGTAATAGGTGTTTGAACCAACAATGTGGATATCGGGGTTGTTTGTGAGATACTCCTTTTCAACCATAATGCGATGAGGATGAAAAAAATCATCGGGATCAATTCTTAGTATGAGGTCTCCAGTGCTTTTTTTAATTCCAATATTTAGTGCATTGGCAAAACCCTGGTTTGAATCTAGTGCGATTAATACAAATTTATAGTTTGCCTTTTTCTTCCATTTTTTTGCTAATAACAAGGAATTATCTGTTGATTTATCGTCCACAAAAACTAGTTCATCTGGTTTTTGGCTGGATTTATCAATACTTTCAAAAAATGTATCTAAATACTTTTGGTTATTGAAGTTTGCAACAACAATAGAAAGTGTTAAGTGTTTATTCATCTTTCCTATTTTAACTTCATAAAGATGCTAATTAAAGAAAATGGTTATCAATCCATTCGTTAACTTTATAACAGAGTAAATTAAGGTCTTGTGTGGTATCGATTGTTAGAACTGGTATTCCAATTTCATTAAACAAAACCGCTTTGCGTTCTGCGTTTTTCATCATTGTTTCAACATCTAGTGTTACTTTTCTATTGAAATGCTGCGAATTGTTATCCTTTATATTTTTTTGAAGAAGCCTTTGCTTTATCGTATCTAGGTTTCCAGTAAGGTAAATAATCCCATGAGGGAATGCCTCTTGACACTTTTCTATGTGAATTTTTTCTATAATAGTATGATTTGTGTGTTGCGTTAGTGATTCATCAAAAAGAACAATTTTGCCTTTACAGCAATCTTGAACCAAGCAAATTTCTTTAATTTGAAGAAGATAATTATGGAATGAATTAAAAGCAATGCTGGTATCTATTTCGGAGTTATTAATTGTTTTTTCAAACTTCAACCTAAATGTCTCCATTAATGGAGATAATAATTCATTATAGTGCTGAGTCGTGTTAAAAAAACGAGTAAAGGTGAAACTCCTTTTACGTAAAGGAAAACTGCGCAACAGGAAAGTTAGAAATATTTTCTTTAAAACTGACTCTTGACTACTGTGAATAACTTTTAATAATGCCTCATAATTAGATACCCATTTTCGATTTCTGCTTTTTTTAACTAATGTAGTTAATAATTTGGTTTTCCCTACACCAGGCGGTCCTATTATGTCTATTCTAATCATACTTTAAGATTTGAAATAATTACAGGATCTTAAAAGAAAGAAACTATTCTCTCACTCCACCACCCCAAATTCCCAGCCCCTTCTCTTTACCTCTTTAAGAAGTTTAACTAGCGCACGTTTCATGTTTTTTTCGGCTTTTTTGGAGTCGTGAAAAACAATGATGGAGCCGGTGCGTAAGTTGTTGAGAACAATTTTTGCACATCGTCTTGGCGTAACCCAGCGGCTATAGTCCATGCTAAGCAGGCTCCACATAATTATTTTGTAACGTTTTTTGAGTATGCGTATCTGCCTAGTTTTAATGCGTCCATAGGGCGGGCGAAAAAGGGTAGAGCCAATAATATCGTTGGCCATATCAACATCCTGAACGTATTGCCCTGTTCCATTCTCCCAACCTTTAATATGGCTATAGCTATGGTTTCCAACGGCATGTCCTTCGGCTTTAATACGCTCAAAAATCTCGGGATGCATTTCAACCTTTTTGCCTAAGCAAAAAAAGGTGGCTTTTGCATTGTGCTGCTTTAGCATATCGAGAACCCAAGGTGTAATTACCTCGGTTGGGCCATCATCAAAAGTTATATATACTTTGTTACTCTCCTCGGGATATCTCCAGATTAGGTCAGGGAAGAAATCGGTAAAAAACTTCGGTGGACTAAGATTAAACATTTTCTAAGCTGTTTCCTAATATGCTAAAAAGTTCCTCTAACTCCGTTTTGTGCTTCCCTTTTTCATAGGTGTTGGCCATGCCATATAACTCTTGCAATATGTATAGGTTCAACTCCAAATCTCTTCTAGTATTTACCGAGAATTTGGCAGGTAGCGATAGGAAATACACCAACTCCTCGGCGCATTGCTCCATATAAACCCTTGAGTACTGTGTGCCCTTTTCAACGCTTCCTGCCTTGTAGTATGACTCAATTAGCGACAGGGTGAAAAAATTGAAAGGCACTGTTTTATAAGGTACTACCTCCATACACTTATCAAGAACTGTTATGGCTGAGTCTGCTTTGCCTTCGGCAATCAAACCCTGTGCCAGTCTCCCAAAAATATTTCTGTAGTTTGAAATTATTCGGTTACTATTCTCGTTGATGTAAACCTTTTCATCGGCAATGCTCCTGTAGTTGTAAACATTCATTAGGTTGTTGTACATCCTTTCGGTATCAACGCTTCCATATCTCCCATTTACTCTGGGCGCATCAATGGGTACAATACGATATGCTAGCCCTTCCATCTGGAAGTATTTATCTAAGTTCTGATAAGTATCGGTGCTAACGGTAATGGCAAAGTAAACAGGCCGCTCCCAGTTGTTGTGCGCCATAAGGTCCATAAGGAATAGGCCATCCTTAAACATGTAGTTGCTTGGTAATCGCCAACTCATTGTATCAACCACTTGGCTTAGCTTATTCGGACTCACAACTTTTTTCTTTTCAATGATTTTTTTATCAACCGGGAGATAAAGATTGCGAGTTGGGAAAAAGTCAATGGTTTGGTCTCGCTCAAACGGCGAACTCATCTTTGTTTCAGGTTTATCGCTTAGCATAAAGTCGACAGCTCTTTTTACGCTAAGTGGTTGGGTAAGCCTATCGGTGGCAAGAACAATATCACGGGTGCCGTTAACATATTGGTCAAGGGTCATGCTAGCAGGTAGCGGGTCCGAATCGTATGCCTTTTGCAGCATCTGGCTAACATACCAATCGGCTCTTAGATAGCTTAGGTTGCTAACCCTAACGTCGGTTCTAAACTCCTCAGCCTCTAGTGCATACCATAGTGGGAAAGTATCATTATCTCCGTAGGTAAATATGATAGCGTTTGGCTCGCATGTTTTTAGTGCATTATAGGCAAAATCGATTGAAATGTAGTTACCTGATCTGTCGTGGTCGTCCCAATTCTCGGCAGCCATAAGCCCTGGCACAAAAACTAATGCAACTATTGATACTACTGCTGCACCTGTTGGTCCACTTAATATTTGCTTAATGGCCTGGTACAGTCCAATTACGCCTAGGCCAATCCAAATGCTAAAGGCATAGAAACTACCAACGTATGCATAGTCGCGTTCGCGGGGTTGGCCAGGAGTTTGGTTTAGGTAAACTACAATTGCAATACCTGTAAGCACAAATAGTAGGGTTACAACCCAAAAATCCTTTTTGTTCTTCATGTAATGAACCCATATGCCAATCAGGCCAAGAATGAACGGCAGCATAAAGTATCGGTTATGGGCTTTCCCCTTTAGGGTAGATGGTAATTCGTGTTGTGGGCCAAGTCTTTGGGAATCAATAAATGAGATTCCGCTTATCCAATTCCCTTTAGTTATTTCACCATTTCCCTGCAAATCATTTTGCCTACCTGCAAAGTTCCACATAAAGTATCGCCAGTACATATGGCCAAATTGGTATGAGAAGAAGAAGCGAAGATTCTCACCAAATGTTGGGACCCGTTTTACCTCTATTTCACCATTTCGGTTGGTTACCCTAACTGGCCGTCCAGTAAAATTACTCCATCTCTTATAGGCATCAATATGCGACGACTCGGAGCTATACATTCTTGGGAAAGGCGTTGTAAAACGGCTATCGAACTCTACTTCAGTTTTGTATGCTGCTACCACATATTTGCCATCCTTCTGAATGTATTGTGGCTTCCCGTTCTTTCGGTCAATAACGGGTGCGTCAAATGTTTGTCCCACAACCAGCGGGCGATCACCGTATTGCTCACGGTTAAGGTAGTATAGCAAAGAGAACATGTTGTTTGGGCTATTCTGATCCATTGGTGGTTTAGCCGAGGAGCGGATAACGATAAGCGCAAATGTGCTATATCCAATTAGTATTACTGCAAAGCTAACCAGTATGGTGTTGAGTATAGGTTTGCTCTTTTTGTGCGAATATATAATGCCCCAAACAATTAATGCAATAATTGCGATGATGTAGAAGAATACTCCAGACTTATAGGGTAATCCAAAACCGTTAACAAATAGTAGTTCAAATTTTGAGGCAAGCACAATAAACCCTTGAACTACACCATACATCATAATTAGTAAAAGCAAAACGCTAATAGCAAGCGCTTTAACAACACCCCATGGCGTAACAGTGTACTTTTTAAAGTAGTAAACCATTACAATGGCAGGAATTGCCAGTAGGTTTAGCAGGTGCACTCCAATTGAAAGCCCCATGAGGTAGGCAATAAATATGAGCCATCGATTTGCGTGAGGCTCATGGGCAACGTTCTCCCATTTAAGTATTGCCCAAAAAACTAACGCAGTAAATAGCGATGAAGTGGCGTAAACCTCAGCTTCAACAGCCGAAAACCAAAAAGAGTCGGAAAATGTATAGGCAAGAGCTCCCACTAATCCTGCTCCAATTATAAGAATAGCTTGTGTATGGGTTATGGTATCGTTCTTAATATCTACCATTTTGCGAGCAAGGTGGGTGATGCTCCAAAACAGGAATAGAATGGTGAATGCACTGGCCAATGCCGAAAGGGTATTGGCAAAAATAGGGATTAGCTCAGTATTTGGGGCCAACATGGTAAAAAATCGCATTAGCAGCATAAAGAAAGGCGCTCCGGGGGGGTGGCCAACCTCCAGTTTAAAACCACTGGCGATAAACTCGCCACAATCCCAAAAACTTGCAGTTGGCTCAATGGTTAAAAGGTAAACAACGGCTGCAATGGCAAAGGCTAACCATCCGAAAAGGATATTTAGTTTTGAAAATTGTGTTTGATTTAGTTGCTGCATGGATATGCGTTTTTTTAAATTTCAGTGGGCAAATGTAATAATTTTTATAACTACATCTATATCAATTACAACTATGTAACGTTCGGTTGAGTTTGATATTATGGTTTCAGCATTTGAAGTTTAACTCCAATGTATCTGTAGGTATTGTATAAGCGAAGTGTTTGCATAACTCCAATTATATTGCGCTTTCGGCATGGGTTAATGGGTATATTCAGCGCTTCGGGTGCAAGTAATTCTATGATTCGGTTGTACAGAACATTGTTGTGTGAATCGCGGAGTTTACGGTCAGTACTTAAGAGTATGGTGAGCAAAAGTCTTGAGTTGAAAGGCGAAACAAATTTTTGCCCCATTGCGCAACCCTCTGTTTTTGCCTTTGCTGCCCAGTTGCCCATTTTTTCTTCCCAGTAAAACATGTCGAGCAAGTTGTAACCATTTGCTTTAAAAAGGTTATTGTTGCTATCAATCCAATTCTGGTATTCGTTTATTACGGCTTTAGCATTTTTATAGCCATTTAAAAAGGCCAGATTTCGAGCCGACGGCTTTTTTAGGTATCCGAAATAGTTCCTGGCAATCTCGCTAATATTCCCATTGATATAAGTGTAATCATGATATATGACACTGGGAATTTTCAAAAATCTTGGAAAATCAATACTGGCTTTATAATCATCAGGGTAAACGGTTTGCTCCTTAGGGATATCGGGGATAATGGTAAACTCTTTATCAAACATTTTGGTTAACTGGCTGGGAATCGTTATGTCGTAGTGCGTATTGTTCATATACGCATGTTTTTGCACAAAGTAAGCGCATGGCAATTCCAAACTTGCAAGAAATAGCACCCTGCTATCGTACCCTGCAGTTACAGCTAGTGCTATTCTTTCCCTATGGGCTATGGCTTTTAAAAAGCCTTTTAGCATTAAACTTGCTCTGCCAGCAACTTCGCTTAGCGATAATTGGTTTAGTGGTTCAAACGGGTAGTTGCGAACGGGCCTCTTGTTTTTTATATCGAGATGATGATTTGGCAGTAAGTGCTTAATATTTTGCACATGGGTTTTATCGCCATAGAAAACTTTTTTGCTCAAAAAACTCTTGGAATTAAAAAAGCAACTTGCTGCTTTATTGGAAGGAGGGGCGGGCTTTTCTATAAGCTCGATTATTTTTGGTTGCGAGCCAAATGTGGTGAAACTATTGTTGTAGTATACTTCGTGCTGTGCGCATGCATCGTTAACAATATGCAATGCATCACTGGAAAGGTAGAACATTATAAACCGCCCTGTATAGCCGGCCAACTCTTCAAGAACTTTATCGAAGGTTGGGTTTTTGACCAGCGAGTTAATAATTTGCTGGTTGGTTTGGAATGGGTTAACCCAATCGTAAACATCACCAATTATATGAAGTTCAAAGTTGTTGCCCTTGGCAAACGCGTAATTTAGTAGAGGGTGAGATAAGAGGGTGTAGTCATCTATCTCCACCAAGTTCCAATCGGGAAGGCTGGGCTCGGGTTTTTGATTTGTAAAAAGAAATTGACCTTGGAATAAGCTCATGGTAATAAATTGGCATTAATATCTTTAAAACTCAGTCCCTTTTACTTTGGGATAATCTAGTGAATAGTGTAAGCCTCGGCTTTCTCGCATCTTTTGCGCATTTTTAATAATTAGGTAGCCAACGTTTATCATGTTTCTAAGTTCACAAAGATTCTGGGTAAGTATCGACTTTTTGTAGAGTTCTTCAGTTTCGCGATATAGGGTTTCAAGCCGTATTAGGGCTCTTTCGAGCCTTAGGTTCGACCGGACAATCCCAACATAGTTACTCATTATCTGCTGCATCTCCTTGTAACTTTGTGTAACTAGCACCATCTCCTCTGGGTGGGTGGTCCCTTCGTAATCCCAATCGGGAATTGAATGGTTGACCTCGATCTCATAAAGGGCCTTATTGGCGCTTTGGAATGACGTTTCAGCATAAACAAGGGCTTCAATAAGCGAGTTTGAGGCAAGCCGGTTGGCGCCATGCAGGCCAGTGGACGAGCATTCACCTATTGCGTAAAGGTGTTTTATTGTGCTTTCGCCGTTCATATCCACTTTTATTCCGCCGCACAGATAGTGCGCTGCAGGAACCACAGGAATCATATCCTTAGTTATGTCAATGCCTATGGTAAGACATTTTTGGTAAATATTTGGGAAATGATTTTTTATGTCAGCAGCATCCTTAAAGGTTGCATCAAGGTAAACAAAATCATCGCCCCGAATCTTCATCTCGTTGTCAATGGCACGGGCCACAATATCGCGCGGGGCAAGTGAACCTCTTTTGTCGTACTTGTACATAAACTCTTTGCCATCGGTTGTTTTTAGAATGGCACCAAACCCGCGCATTGCCTCGGTAATTAAAAATGATGGTCGCTCGCCAGGATTGAAGAGCGATGAGGGGTGAAACTGGATAAACTCCATGTTCTCAATCTCGCCCTTAGCACGGTAAACCATGGCAATGCCATCGCCAGTTGCCACTAACGGATTGGTTGTGGTGTGGTATATATTCCCTATTCCTCCCGTGGCCATTATGGTGGTTTTCGATGTGAATTTTTCTACCTTCTGTGTTTTAAGGTTGAGAACAAATGCGCCAAAGCATGATATATCTGGACTTCCCCTTTTTACCTTCATGCCCAAATGGTGCTGGGTGATAATCTCAACCGCAAAGTAGTTCTCGAAAATTTCTATGTTTTTATGATTTTTTACCTTACAGGTTAGGGCTCGCTGTATCTCATGCCCTGTATTGTCCTTATGGTGCAAAATCCGATGCTCTGAGTGTCCACCCTCTTTTGCCAAATCGTACTGACCCGACTCGTTCCTATCAAATCGAACGCCCCACTGTATCAATTGCTTTATTTGGGTTGGCGCTTCCTCAACAATCATTCTAACAACTTGCTCGTTACATAATCCATCGCCGCAAATTAGCGTATCGTTTATGTGCTTTTCAGCGCTATCGGGGTCGTAGGTTACTGCGGCAATTCCGCCTTGCGCGTAAACGGTGTTTGTCTCGTCAAGGTTTGCCTTGCTTATTATGATAACCGATCCATGCTCGGCGGCTTTAAGTGCAAAACTTAAACCTGCAATGCCGGAGCCAATTACTAAAAAATCGCATGAGTGAGTAGCCATAAAAAGCGTTTTTACAAAGATAAACGATTAGAGCGGGTATATCAACAGAAAGTTATAGGTGATTTTATAAGGGTACTAACTAAGCACCAAGGTAACTAGGATTGGAACAAGTATGCTAAGAATTACCCCGTGAATTAACGAAACCATAGCGTATTCCTTTCCCGAAGCTTTTGTAATAATGGGTAAGGTTGTATCCATGCTAGTTGCGCCCCCCGCTGCTATTGGGGCAAGCTTGCCAAAATAGAGAGCGAATAATGGTGCCGAAAGTAAGGTGATTATCTCTCGCATTATATTTGCCAGCAGGGCAATTACGCCTAGTTCTTCACTCCTTAGCTCTGTTATAAAAATACTGGAAAGACTGTAGTAACCAAACCCATAGCCAACGGCGAGTATATCCGTAAAGGTAAAATTGGGAAGCAAAAGGTAAACTACGAGTGCACCTAACGTGGTACCAATTATTGTAAAAAGAGGCACAAGTGCAACCCTAAAATTAAACCCTCTGAACGCTTTTAGCGAGTTTGGGTCTGCGCCAATACCAATTCCCACTAAAAACATCAGCAGATATAGTGCCCAACTGCTAAAATCATTCTCAATTATTATGATAGGAGCAAAGCTGTAGAAACCAACTAAAACCCCTATGACAAAAAACAGAAGGATTGTAAAACTATTTCGCATGGTCTCTCTCTTTTGGTTTAAACCAAATTCTGTATCCAGCCCATGCGGTAATTAAACTTCCTGCAATTCCCCCAATGGTAATTGCCAGTGCATTTAGGCCAAGGTTAGCCAGATTATCTACAATAATTCTGTTTGAGCCAATGGTAATGCCAAGAAGGAATAGAAGAAGATAGATAGCCCACATGATAAGCTTATCGCTAATTTTAATAATAACTTTTTTGCTGCGGATAAAATACCCAACAACAATTCCCAAAAACATTATTCCTATTACAATAAGCATTTGAGTAGGATTTTAGAATAGGGGAGTAGGATAAATACCCTTTGCAACCAAATTGTTAAGTTTTTCCATAACCATAGGCTTATCGCCAGGGTAGGTTACGCCAAACCACTGCGAGGAGGTGGGCAAAACGTTGCAGGTTGCTTTACCATTTTTTATTAAATGGTTAACAACCGTTGGGATATAGAATTCCGCTTTTGGGTTGGCAAGTGAGCCCCCTAAAAACTCATTTAGCATTGAGTCGATATGCCCAAACAACTTTGGAGTAAACCCCCAGCAGTTCATTGATACTAAAGATTGCTCATCAACGGGGACCATGGCATTGTTCTCATCCATATACTTAACAACCCCATTAATCCGCTCAATCTTTGTACGTTCAACAACATCTTGTAAAAACGATTTGGTGTCAACTTTGCAAACCCCTCTCGAAACGGAACCCTGCTCACTTAGCGTGTTAGCAAGCCTGTAACCAACCATAAAAGAGTCGTTTTGCCCGAGCAATGGGTCAGAGAGTTTTTTAGCTAAAACGTTAAAAGAGTCCTGACCATAAAAATCATCAGCATTAATAACGGCAAAGGGTTCTTTAACCACATCTCGGCAAACCCAAACAGCATGTGCTGTTCCCCATGGTTTTACTCTATCGGCGGGGCAAATCAATCCACCGGGTAGCATGTCGAGTTCCTGAAAAACAATCTCGTAGGGTACTTTCCCCTCAAATCGCTTGCCGAATACCTCTAAAAAATCTTTCTCAATATCTTTACGGACTACAAAAACAATCTTTCCAAATCCAGCCCTAAGAGCATCAAAAACAGAATAATCAATAATGGTTTCGCCATTGGGGCCAACGGCATCAACCTGTTTAAGGCTACCGTATCTGCTACCCATGCCTGCGGCAAGTATAATTAGAGTAGGTTTCATATATCTAAATTTAGGTTTTTATCAGGCTACAAAAATGGATGAAAATGGGGAATAATAAAAATGCCGATGCTTGAACAATTGGATTTATTTTCTCTTTCCCTATCTTTGGACACAAACCCTATTCTGTATGCGAAAAATTTTAGCGTTTTATTTACTTGTTTTTTTAGCTGCCTTTTCAGTTAATGCCCAGGATAAAGATACTACTCAAAGGCAAAGCCTTACACTTATGTTTATTGGCGATGTAATGGGGCATGGCCCTCAAATAAGGAGCGCATACAATAGCGAAACTAAAAGCTACAATTATGATGATGTTTTCTCAAGGGTGTCACCTCTTTTTAGTTTGGCCGATATTACCATTGCCAACCTTGAGGTTACTCTAGCTGGGCAGCCATACATGGGTTATCCGCAGTTTAGCTCGCCCGACGAGTTGGTTGACGGAATTGTGGGAGCTGGGGTTGATGTGTTTGTAACCGCTAATAACCATACCGTTGACAGGGGCAAGCAGGGTATTGTTCGAACAATTGATGTGCTAACCGCAAAGGGAGTTCCCCATGCGGGCTCTTACTACGATGCACAGCATAGGGATACAACCTACCCGCTTATTCTTGAGCAGAATGGAATCCGCCTAGCTCTACTTAATTATACTTATGGAACAAATGGGATTCCTGTACCCAGCCCAACCATTGTGAATTTAATTGATACAGCAGTTATTAGAGCCGATTACGAAAAAGCGAAGAGCTTAAATGTTGATGAGGTGATTGTATGTGTACACTGGGGTAACGAGTATCAGCGTACTCCGGCAATTCAGCAGCAAGCACTCACAAAGTTTATGCACGATATGGGCATAAGAATGGTAATTGGCTCGCACCCTCACGTACTACAGCGAATGGAAGCTTCGCTTGATACCGATACCACTGAGGGGCGTGTTGTGGTTTACTCGCTAGGTAATTTTGTGTCGAACCAACGGCAGCAGTACCGTAACGGAGGAGCAGTTGCTGCTGTAAATATTGTGAAAGAAAATGGTAAAACGCTAATTGCTAATGCTGCACATGCTTTGGTGTGGGTGCATACTCCAATTGTAGATGGCAAAAAGTTATACCGCGTGTTGCCAGTTGCCGAATACGAAAAGCAGACTGATTATTTTAATGAGGAAGATAAGGCGCTATTCGATGAGTTTGCAACAGACTCGCGAGCCCTATACGATAAGGAGAACTACAATTTTCCTGAAATTCTTATGAGGGATACCGAATGGATGATTCCCTGGGAAATAAAGCCAAAAACTACTTTTAATCACTTAACACCAATTTTGCCACAAAGCAGCATTGTGTTTCCAAACAGATTGAGCATACCTTAGTATTTGCTACATTTGGGTTTGATAGTTGGTAAAACAATAATCCCATGGGAGAAAAACTAGAATCGAAGGCTCTTGAGGCTAACCTACAGCAAACTAGCAATGTTGAAATAGTTATTCCTGAGCACCACGCTTGGCTTGTATCCCTTTCTGAAGATCAGTTTGGGATAAACCAACGCGTTGTCGAGTTTATTCGTGAACTTAATCACCCCTATCACAACCTAGGTTTTCTTTGCGATAATTTTAAAAAGATTGCCATTACAGATTTTTGGTTTTATGCCGCTTTGCCTGAAGCGAATAAGGCCCTTGATGTTCTGCTTGATATTCATGAAACCCTTTTATCGGCAAGTAAGAAACCTGAGAATATTGATAGCCTAATTCAATCTCTTGCCATATTTCTAGAAATGGTATGTGCGCTAGAGGTGGAGCATACCCAAGCATTAGATAGAGGGGTTGGTATTCTGGAGAACGCTTTTGCTAAAAAAAAGGAATCAGTTATTAAAAATGCAAATAACCTAAAGAAGAGGTTAGCAGTACTGATAAAAAAAGATTTGCTGGGCGATAGAATATTCGGTTTGTTTAAAAATATAGCCAGTCAAACTATTGATGAATGGCAAAGTGAGTCGAAAATAGATGAGTGGGCAAAGAGCGACGTACGCTTTTTTCCAGAAGAGAATCTTGATGTAATTAATAAGGTAGGGAGCAATTTCTATACTCAGCTAAAGCGACAGGTTACCCTTGCAAAAACATGGGACGATTTTGCGGATAAGGTTTTACTTTTCTCAGATATTGCTGATTATCACAGGGGGATAATTTCAGAGTTTCCCAGCCCCATAAGCCAATTCCATTATATCATTTATCTTCTTCGAATGTCGGTAATGGACCATCAGAGGGAATATTTGATATGGGATTTAAATAAATTGTTAACCAGTATTTTTAGCGATGTTCCTACCAAGGATATACATCAATTTGTTGATGATATTTTTAAACTCTTTGAGGAGTTACTAGATGAGCATAAATCTATTGTTCTCGACTGTATTGCCACAATGGGTAAGGAGTTTGCGCTGTTCTACAATAAGGAATTGCTCTCGCAGTTCGAGGACAATGTTATTCGGATAGGCTTTACGCCGCCGGGCAATACCTTTATGAGTGCCGACTGGCAGCTAAAAGCCGACCCAAACCACCTAAAAAGCATGCGTGTTTGGCTCGACCTGATAGAGGTTGCTCCAAACCGTTTCGAGAAACTTCTACCCGCTTTAATCATCAATTTAAAACTTGGGGGCGTACTTATTTTCGATACCGACCTTTTTCAGCGTAACATATCAAAGTTATTGAACGCCGATATAGCTGGGGTGTTTAAACCTGTAAAGGAACTTTGCAGACTGTTCCCTGTTTTCTTTAATGAGATTGGTGCCGAGGGCGACCTTCGTGATGTGACAACCGAAATTGATACGCTCTCAAATAGGCAGGATAAGCTGATGCACTTTCTGCGGAAACAAATACATATCGATAGCAACAATAAGCATCTTGATTTTCTTCAAGTAATATTGGACTATTGGATAGATGGCGATTTTGAGAAGATTTCGACATTGCTTCCCCCCGATATTAAAGATGCTGTATCGAGTGGCGACCAGTGGGTACTGCCCATGCGTAAACTTATTACCGAGGTTTCCCAGCATCTATCTATATCGCCCAACCAATTGTTAAGCGCAAAAAAGCAAGATATTGACAAAGCAATTGATCAAGTTAAAGATGTTGAAGACTTACACAAAAAGAAATTACAGCTATTTGTACAAGTAGTGCATTTGCTACGCGGCAAGTATTTAGCCGAAACTGCTGACATTGCACATGAAATGCGTATGTGTGGATGTATAGAGAAACAGGCACTTGATGATTATGTAAAAGCAGAGAAAGAGGACGACCAGCTAGTTATGCTGAAAGTTATATATCAGTGCATGACCAACCTGAATACTATAGTTAATAACAAGAAAAAAACCGAAGGGTGGGAGACAATCTACTATAAACGTCACGTGGCATTTGGTATTCCATCGATGTATGGGCAATACCACGAGGAGAAATTTGAGGCATTGGGGCAAATATTTAGGATGGAGATGGCTGCTTCAAAAATTATGCGTCAAATTGTTGGTAGCGTAAACCTATCGTATATAACAGCAAGTACCCTAAAACGTATAGTTGACGTGTTAACGCTATTCTATCAGGGGCTTAACCTCGATGGTATCATCAACAAGGGATTTGAATCGAACTTAAAGATGTTGCGCTTCAGTTTCAGCTCATTCAGCTTTTCACTTAACCAGTACATCAATATTTTTCAGTTTTTGAGCAACTGTGTTAAAGAAATTATTCGCAACTCGTTTTACCGTCGTTTCGATGGCATACTTAAGGATATTGTTCCTAAATATGTAAGCGGAACAGATGAATCAGATAATCAGTTCTTATTTCATAAGCAATCGGAATCGTTTTACCGCGATATGCTGTCGACCTCGTTTCTGCTTCAGGATCTAGATAACTTTATTGCCGAAGTGTTAAATAGCCTAAACGATATGGCTGATCTTTATTCTGAAAAAACGCTAAGGGATATTATGGATTTTGATGATCAAATGATGATTACATCTTTAAGTAAACCAAGTCCCAAACTCGATAACAAAGTTTTCTTAGGCTCAAAGGGCTACTTCTTAAAGAGCATTTATCAGAAAAAATTCCCTGTGCCCCCAGGCTTTATTCTTACCACGGAGTTATTCCGTAGGCGCGATACTGTAATGGAATACAAGCCTTTAAAGATTGATTTTGAAAAAGCGGTTAAGGAATATCTAAGCAAGATTGAGCGGATTGTGAATAAAAAGTTTGGCGATATTAAAAACCCACTACTGCTATCGGTTAGGTCGGGCGCACCCATATCAATGCCTGGTGCAATGAATACTTTTCTGAATGTGGGAATGAACGATAGAATTACCGAATCGCTTAGCCAAATGCCAAACATGGCTTGGACCGCATGGGATTGTTATAGGCGATTTTTACAATCGTGGGGGCAAGCTTTTGGCATTGATCGAACAACTTTCGATAACATAGTTACAAAGCATCAGAATAGGCTAGGAGCTGAGATCAAGGATTCTTTTGATCCTGAGCAGATGCGCGAAATAGCTTTAGAATATAAAGCACTACTTATAAAGCGGAGCATTCCATTGTACGACAATGTTTACGAGCAACTTTTTGCTGCAATTAATATTGTATTCGAAAGTTGGGATGGAGAAAGAGCCCAACTTTACCGTAAGCATCTGCAGATTGCTGATGAATGGGGAACCGCTGTAATTATTCAATGTATGGTTCTAGGAAACCTTCATCGTTCATCCGGAACGGGCGTGGTTTTTACCTACGATGCTACAACTGAAAACCCTGGGTTGAGGCTGAATGGAGATTATTCACTGCTGAGTCAAGGCGATGATGTGGTTGGAGGGATAACCAATGTGCTGCCAATTTCTGAGCATCAGGTTCGGGGACAGAAAGGATCGAAAAACAAATCGCTACAATCACAGCTGCCAAGAACATACCAGCATTTGTTTCAGCTTGCCGATAGGTTGGTAAACGAGTTGCATCTTGGCCATCAGGAAATTGAGTTTACTTTCGAATCGGATAACCCTTACGATTTGTATGTTCTACAAACCCGTGACCAGCAGATATATAAGCCCGAGGTTAAGATTATGTACCAAACGCCCCCGCCCCGAGCCAAGTTAATGGGCAAGGGTATTCCAATTGGGGCATCAATACTAAATGGCTTAGTTGTTTTCGATCACTCAGATTTAGCAAAACAGAAAGAACTTAATCCCCAAGGTAAATTCATCTATGTAAACTCAGATACCACCCCCGACGACCTTCCAATTGTTTTTGAGTGTGATGGTCTAATTACTTCGCGCGGAGGGGCAACCTCGCATGCAGCAGTTACTGCTGGTAGGCTTGGGAAAGTTTGCGTGGTAAGCTGCAACGATATGGTTGTTTTTAGCAATAAAAAGATGTGCACCTTTGGTAAAACCAACATCACTTCGGGCGATGCCCTATCGGTTGATGCCCATACGGGGAGCATTTACGTTGGGCATTACGATTTACAGCAGGAATAGAGACAGAACACTTTAGTGTTCTTAGACACTCTTTTTTTAGCATAGAATAAGTTTCATAATGCTAAATTTGTGACCTAAATATGCTTCAATGAATAAGGTAAGAATTGGGATTAACGGATTTGGACGGATTGGTAAGATGTTCTTTAGGTTACTGGCTCATCATCCAGAAATTGACTTGGTAGGAATAAATGACCTAATGGACGATGAGATGCTTCTTTATCTCCTAAGGTACGATACCGTTCATGGCAGATTTAATAAAGAGGTAAAGATTATTGATAACAAATTGCACATCAACGGATCAAAAGTAATTATTGGGCATTACGAAAACCCGTCGCAAATACCTTGGAAAGAATGGGGGGTTGATATAGTTTTGGAATCGTCGGGGTATTTTACAACACGACAAAGCCTTCAACAGCATATCGATGCAGGGGCAAAGAGGGTAATCCTTTCAAGCCCACCCTCCGATATGCTTGATTATACCGTGGTGATAGGGGTAAACGAAGAGCAGTTACTCCCTCAGCACAAAATAGTTTCCAATGCTAGTTGTACAGCCAACTGTGTTACACCAATTTTACATTTGCTAAACAAGGAGATTGGCATTGAATCAGCCTTTTTAAATACTGTTCATCCCTATACCAACAATCAGCGTATAATTGATTCACCTCACCATGATTTTCGCAGATCGCGCGCATCGGCCAATAATATTATCCCAACTTCAACCAGTGCAATCCGAGCAATACATACTATTATTCCTGAACTACAGAATAAGTTTAATGGGATTTCAACTCGCGTTCCTGTTGTTTGCGGTGCACTTTCAGAGTTGGTTATCACTTTCCCTGAAAAGGTTACTGCACTTTCAATAAACAGCCTAGTTCAGCAATATGCAAAGGGTAGCATGAGTAACATCCTTGAGTATGCAACCGACCCCATTGTTTCTAGCGATGTAATTGGTAGCAAATACTCCTGCATTTTCGACTCGTTGGCAACTAAAGTAGTAAGCAACAATACGGCTCAAATTATTCTTTGGTACGACAATGAAATTGGTTACTCCAATCGGCTGGTCGATTTGGTGTTGATTATGGCAAGCCAAATGGATTGACTTTGTCTTTAGATGTTAATTAACACGCATCAATCTTTTGTTTGAGCAAAAAAATGATGGATATTTGAATTTAAATCTAATCTCATTATAATCTAACTAATCCCATAGAATTATGGAGCCAGTAATCAAAGGAAAGAATTACCTTGGAATCAATAGCTTAGGCCGTATTGGCAAGCTAATGGTTTGGAACCAATTAGTTAATCGAAATTTCGATGGCGTGGTGGTGAACCTAGGTCGCGAGGTGGGCAAAAAGCCTGAGGATATGATTTGTGCACTTGAGTCGGATACTACCTACGGCCGACTTGAGCATTTTCTGTATGGCCACACTGGCAAAAAGATAACATTTAAGTTAGTAGATGCCGAAAACTTTGTTTTCGATATCGATGGGATGTATGTTAAGATACTTACTAAGGAGCGCAACCCTAAGAATATTCCTTGGGCCAAGGAAGGGGTGCAAATTGTGGTAGACTGTACCGGCCAATTCCTCGATCCAACTACCGATGTAGACTCTGGGAGAGGAAGCCTTCGAGGGCACTTAATGGGAGGAGCAAAAAAGGTGGTAGCATCGGCACCCTTCAAAATTAAGGACTCATCGAAAAAAATGCCCGACGATAGCCTTATGATGGTCTATGGTATTAACCATATGAACTTTGATCCGCTTAAGCATCATGTAGTTTCAGCAGCTAGTTGCACCACTACCGGTTTGGCGCATATGATTAAGCCACTGCTTGAGAATTCAGCAACTTCAAAAATTCTTACAGCCTCAATGTCAACAGTGCATGCTGCTACCAACACCCAATCGGTACTCGATACAATACCAAGCATGGGCACATCCGATTTGCGTAAAACACGTTCAGTACTCAACAATATCATACTTTCAACCACTGGTGCAGCCAAAGCGTTGGATTCAATTATTCCCGAAATTCAGGAGATTGGCTTTATGGCCGACTCGGTTCGAATTCCTACAAGCACTGTATCGCTCATTACGCTTAACCTAACGTTTTATAGCGAGATTGATGCAAAGGGCAATCCAACCATTAACCGAAACGTGATTAACAATATCTACAAAGATGCAGCAGCAGGTGCACAGCGCGATATGGTTGTTTTTTCCGAAAGACAAAATGTATCGTCAGATTTGATTGGCTATAAGGCTGCTGCAGTTATTGAGGGTCACGAAACGCATACGCGTACAGGTTTTATTAAATTACCTGTTGAGTCTCTTGCCAAATATGGAGTGCAGGCAAACAGTGAGATAAACATCCCTGTTACCCACCTAAAGGTTTTTGGTTGGTATGATAATGAGTATGGCAGTTATGTGAACTTCCTTACAAAGTTGGTATGTCATGTAAATGCATCGCTTAGGTAAACTACTTTTTGTGTATAAAATAAGCACCCCAAAAGGGGTGTTTTTTTTGCACTCGTGTGATGTAAATTTTCTATAATAGAAAGGCAGCTGCTGGTTTTTGTTTTAATTACGCTATTTTTGCAGATGTTTTCATAATCAACCATTAAACAATTTATTCAAAACATAAAAGCGTTTCACAATGAATCAAGAAGAACTTTTTAAGAAGTTGATTGCGCACTGCAAGGAGTATGGATTTGTTTTCCAAAGTAGCGAGATTTACGATGGACTAAGCGCAGTTTACGATTACGGACAGAATGGAGTTGAACTAAAAAATAATATCCGCCAGTATTGGTGGGATGCAATGACCCGTCTGAACGAGAATATAGTGGGCATCGACTCGGCTATATTTATGCATCCACAGGTGTGGACAGCCTCGGGACACGTTGGAGCCTTTAACGATCCGCTTATCGACAATAAGGACAGTAAAAAGCGCTACCGCGCCGATGTGCTAATTGAGGAGTGGATGGAAAAGCAGAGCGACAAAATAGCAAAAGAAGTTGAAAAGGCTAAGAAACGTTTTGGCGACACCTTTGATGAAGCAATGTTTGTAAAAACCAATGCTCGAGTTCTTGAAAATCAGGAGAAAATAGATGCTGTTCGCAACCGCATGGCAGAATCTTTGGGAAACAATGATTTGGCAGAGGTTAAAAAGATAATTGAGGATTGTGAGATTGCTTGCCCCGTATCGGGAACGCGGAACTGGACCGATGTTCGCCAGTTCAACCTGATGTTCGATACTAAAATGGGTTCTGTTACCGATGATGCGAACGTTATATACCTGCGCCCAGAAACCGCTCAAGGCATTTTTGTAAACTACCTGAATGTGCAAAAAACTGGTCGTATGAAACTTCCTTTCGGAATAGCACAAATTGGTAAAGCATTCCGCAACGAGATTGTTGCACGCCAGTTTATTTTCCGTATGCGTGAGTTTGAGCAAATGGAAATGCAGTTTTTTGTTCGACCTGGTGAGGAGTTGAAGTGGTTTGAGTTTTGGAAAGAGCAACGCATGCGCTGGCACAAAGCCTTAGGCCTTGGAGACGATAAATTCCGTTTTCACGAGCATATTAAGCTGGCTCACTATGCAAATGCCGCTTTCGATATTGAATTCCAATTCCCATTTGGGTTCAAGGAGGTTGAGGGAATACATTCGCGAACCGATTTCGATTTGGCCAGCCATCAAAAGCATTCGGGAAAGAAACTCCAATACTTCGATCCCGAAACAAATGAGAATTACATTCCATATGTTGTTGAAACCTCAATAGGTTTAGATCGTACTTTCTTGCAAATTTTGTCGGGTGCTTATACCGAGGAAAAAATAACAAAAGAAGATGGCAGTGTTGATGAGCGTGTTGTGCTTCGCATTCCACCAGCATTAGCACCAGTTAAGTTGGCCGTTCTACCTCTAGTTAAAAAGGATGGTTTGCCCGAAAAGGCTCGCCAAATAATGGACGATCTTAAGGTTGACTTTAAGTGCCAGTACGAGGAGAAGGATAGCATTGGTAAACGCTACCGTAGGCACGATGCCATTGGTACACCATTCTGCATAACAGTTGATCATCAATCGCTCGAGGACAATATGGTTACAATTCGCTATCGCGATACCATGGAGCAGGAGAGGGTCGATGTTTCTCGTCTACGCGAGATTATGGAGCAAAAGGTAAGTATGAAAACTTTGCTAAGGAGCATTTAGTGTTATCGTAATCTCCTTACTTAGTTTATTACGTTTTAATTTTTGCCAACTGGGTACTGTGTCCAGATAATAAACTCCTTTGTAATAGTGAGAAAAAGGGTTCTAATAATCACGTACTATTGGCCTCCAGCCGGGGGGAGTGGAGTTCAGCGTTGGCTAAAGTTCACTAAGTACCTGCGCACCTTCGGGTGGGAGCCTGTTATTTATACTGCTGCCAATCCTGAGGCACCTGCAATGGATCACGAACTACTTAATGAGATACCCGAAGGGATAGAGGTTTTAAAGAAATCGGTATGGGAGCCCTATAATCTTTTTAGGGCAATTTCGGGTCGTAAAGGGCAGAAATTTGGGGCGGGGCTTGCCTCAAACAAAAAGTCAAGCAAAGGCATAATGCATAGCTTCGCCCTATGGGTTAGAGGTAATCTTTTTATTCCAGATGCTCGCATGTTTTGGATACGACCCTCGGTGAAGTATCTCTCTAAATATCTATCAAACAATTCTGTTGATGCAATTGTATCATCTGGTCCGCCCCATACCACACACCTAATTGCAAAGCGGATTAGTAAACGGTTTTCCATTCCTTGGTTAGCCGATTTTAGGGATCCATGGACTAATATTGATTTTTTTGATGATTTAAAACCAACCCTTTTATCAAAAAAAATCCACAGAAGATTAGAGAGAAATGTTTTAACCCATGCCCAAAGGGTAGTAACTGTAACAAAGGGTTGGGCTAACGACCTCTCATTAATTGGCAAAACCGAGGTTTTAGTTGTTGAAAATGGCTATGATCCTGAAGATTTTGAAACAGGTGAGGTAACTTTAGATAAGGGATTTATACTAACCCATATTGGAACGCTATCGCCCAACCGAAACTGTAATTTACTATGGCAAGTGCTTGGCGACAAGGTAAAAAACGATGCAGAGTTTGCTAAACATTTTAAGCTACGGTTTGTTGGTAGTGTTGATGCCTCTGCACACAACGCAATTGTTCACAATGGACTTTTGCCTTACACTGATTTTATGGGATACATGCCCCACAATCAGGCAATTGATTTACAGTTAAGGTCAAGCGTTCTTTTGTTGTTAGTGAATAATAGCCCCAATGCAATGGGTATTCAAACGGGGAAGGTTTTTGAGTACATGGCTGCAAAACGGCCAATATTTGCAGTAGGTCCTTTAGGTGGTAATACCCATGATTTGATTAGTGAAACTAAAGCTGGTATTTTTGCCGACTTTACAGACCTTAATCAAATAAAGCAAGGAGTAGAAAGTTTATGGGACTGGTACGGTAATGATTTCAAGGGATTTAGCCCTAAAGGATTTGAGAGTTATTCCAGAAAGACATTAGCACACCGTATTGTAGCCATACTAGATGATTTAGTTAAATAATCCCAGATTAATTTTATCTCCCCCTTCTATTTTACCGCTATGCTGAGCGAAGTCAAAGCATTAGATGCAAGGATTAAATTCTTCGTATCCGTTTGTTTGAACGCTAGGCTAAGACTATTCGAAACCGATATTGTTAAATAAATAATACAACTTTTAAACCGAAATTATGATTAAACGCTATCCGAATGAGGAGTGGAAAGAGTTAGATTTTAAGAGCCAGAGAGAACTAAGTTATGCAGTTTCAAGCAGCGGAAGGGTAGTTAGTTATTCTGTTGATATTGAGAACGGAAACCTACTTAAGTGCGGTAAAACTAAGGGGTATAAAGTACTTAAAAGGACTTATAGGGAGGATGGTAAAAACAAGGTAGAAACATTCTATGTTCACAAGCTGATTGCTGAAAGTTTTGTTCCAAAGCACAATCCTTCTCAAACTTATGTTATTCATTTAAACTATATTAAAGACGATAATAGGGTATCAAACATAAGGTGGGCAAGCAAGGAGGAACTTAATGAGCATCAGAATTCTAATCCGAGTGTAATTAGCGATCGCAAGCGCTTACATGAGCATAACAGATTGCATCACTACAAACTTAGCGAAGCTGAGGTAAAGGTGATTAAACGAAAACTTTTAGATCCCAACCGGAAAACTCGCATTAAGATGATTGCCCGAAACTTTGGGGTAAGCGAAATGCAACTTTACAGAATTAAACGTGGAGAAAACTGGGCACATGTAAAACCCTAGTAAGGTTTTATTAAAAAAGGGATGTTAAAAAAACATCCCCTTTTTTGATTGCTTGTGCTATCTGTTTTCGATTAGATTACACCCAATTTTTTGCCCACTTTCGTAAAGGCCTCAATGCACTTGTCCAAATTTTCTTTGCTGTGCGCAGCCGATACTTGTACCCTAATACGGGCTTGATCCTTTGGTACAACAGGGAAATAGAAACCAATTACGTAGATGCCCTCATTCAGCAATTCTGCTGCCATATCTTGTGATAGTTTTGCATCGTAAAGCATTACAGCCACAATTGCACTTTGGGTTGGTTTTATATCAAAACCTGCCTTTTGCATTGCCTTGGTAAAATACTGGGTATTGCTCATTAGCTTGTCGTGAAGCTCATCACTGCTCTCAAGCATTGTAAACGCTTCAATTCCTGCTCCCACAATGGCTGGTGGCACTGAGTTAGAGAAAAGATAGGGTCTTGATCGTTGGCGTAGCATATCGATAATCTCTTTCTTGCCCGTAGTAAAACCACCGCATCCACCACCAAAGGCTTTGCCTAGGGTTCCTGTAATTATTTCGGCTTTTCCACGAATATTGAAAAGTTCAGTAACTCCTCTTCCTGTCGCACCAACAACTCCAGCCGAGTGGCTTTCATCTATCATGACAAGAGCGTCATACTTTTCGGCAAGTTTAATAATCTTATCCATTGGAGCAACGTTGCCATCCATTGAAAAAACGCCATCGGTAACTATAAGTCTAAAGCGCTGAGCTTGAGCAATCTTTAACTTCTCTTCAAGATCTTCCATATCGGCATTGTTGTAGCGGTAGCGTTGTGCTTTACAAAGCCTAATCCCATCAATAATCGATGCATGGTTTAGTGCATCCGAGATGATTGCGTCCTCTTCGCCTAAAATGGGCTCAAAAACGCCTCCGTTTGCATCAAATGCAGCAATGTAGAGTATGGTGTCTTCAGTACCAAAATACTCTGATATTTTTTGCTCGAGCATTTTGTGAATATCTTGTGTTCCGCAGATAAAACGAACAGACGACATTCCAAAGCCGTGGGTATCCATAGTGTCTTTGGATGCCTTAACTAGGCGAGGATGGTTGGACAGCCCAAGGTAGTTGTTTGCACAAAAGTTGAGCACTTCTTGCCCTGTGCTAACTCTGATTTTAGCTTTTTGAGCCGAGGTGATAATTCTTTCTTTCTTAAAAAGGCCAGCTTCCTCAATAGACTGAAGTTCTTTGGTTAAGAATTCCTTAAGTTTTGCGTACATATGCTATGTTGTTTTTGATTTTTGATATACTAAAGGTCAAACAAATGTACTCCATTTTTTTCACCTCCCGAAAAATTATGTTTCATAAATTGCTGTTTTGCAGCAAAGTGCCCTAGTCGTTTGAGAATGCAGCAATTGATGTGCATTAATAGTAGCGTTCGCAATTTAACCTATTAAGGGTCAGTTTTAAGTAGAGTCAAAAAAAATTGCGAATACACTTGCTCAATTCTATTAAATTAGTATATTCGTACCTTGTGAACATGTTATTAACATCAACCTCCGTTAATCACTTTTGCGTATGCCATACCGCCGACTTCCCAACACCGATAGCGCTCGATTAAGAGCCTTAAAAGCTGCAGTAAAAAAGGGAAAGGATTTGCCCCCTTTTAAATTAGCATATTCTCAAAGTTCTTTTTCTAAGGCTCAGCTGTTTATAAACAACTTTGAGAAAGCAATTACAAACTATAAGGCTGCCTATAGCAAGCAGATTGAGAAGAATAAGGATTACCAGGCAGCAGCTAAAAAGGCAAGACTTTACCTTTCACATTTTATTCAGGTACTTAATTTAGCCATTACAAGGGGTGAACTCCCCGAAAAGGTGCGCTCAACTTTTGGAATGGATGTGGATGAAAGAAAGTTGCCAAATCTTACTGCTGATAAAGATTTAGAGGAATGGGGTAAGACGATTATTCAAGGCGAAGCCCAGCGGGTAAGCATGGGGCAACCCCCAATTACAAACCCCACCATTGCTGTTGTAAAGGTTAGATATGAGAATTTTATCGATGCTTCTAATCATCAACGAATATTGCAGCAAAACACACAGCGATGCCAGATGGAACTTGAGGATCTAAGAGCAAAGGCCGATGAGATTATCCTTAATGTATGGAATGAGGTCGAGGAGACCCTAAAAGATCTTCCCGACCATGAGCGGCGTGAACGTGCTCAAGAGTATGGACTTGTGTATGTGTATCGCAAAAATGAGATTAGAGAACTTCAACTGTTTGAGCGGGTTGAACTCGATCTTTAACTCTGTCATTCCAAAGAGTCCACAAAAGAAAGCCAGAAAATATTAGGCTTGTTACCCCCAAGTACCAACTCTGTGATGGCTCTCCAATATTTTCTATATCCATAGGGGCAATGCCTGTTCCGATTAGATAGTAAAGGAAAACTGCCAATCCATTGTTCACAAAGTGAACTAGCATTGTGACCTTAATTGAGCCTGTCCAAAGGTAAAGGTAGCCAAATACCACACCCAGCATAAACCTTGGAATAAATCCCAAAAACTGCATGTGAATTGCGCTAAAAATTAGCGAGGTAATAATAATACCCCAAGCGTTATTGTTGGTTAGTTTGATGAAATATTTTTGGAGAATCGACCTGAAAAAAAGCTCTTCACCGATTGCAGGTAGAACGGCCACCATAAAAAGGTTGAGGGTAAAAATGCTGAATTTATCCGTAATCAATAGTCTCTTTATCAATTCCTCGGCCGATTTTTCCATTTGAATCATCCAATCAGGTACGGGAATATCGGCATTTAGCGATGCAATGAGGTTTATTCCAGGAATCAGTATAACCATCATCGCTATGGCTAAAAGCATCTGCTTGGTACTTGCTTGTTTAAAGCCAAGAAATGACAATGGTTTTTTAGAGGCTAAAAGGGCGATGAGTACTGCTGGGAAAATAAACATCCCTGCGGTTTGGAACATCTGCATAATGCGTATGGAGATTAGTCCATCGGGAGTGGTAGCGGTAGGTGATAGGATTTGAGTTAGATCCCAGTTTCCAGTTACTATTGCGGTAGTAATTACCCCCAAAAAAAGGAACAGAAGAAATCCTAGAGTAAGAAAAACAAGTGAAAAGAAAATTCCCTTTCTGGGTGAGATATTGAATCGAATACTATTTTCCATTTGGTATTTTTTGCCAAATGTAGCTAAGGTTTTTTCTTGAAACAATTCATATCTAACACAAATTGTGTTTTATTCAGAAGTCTGTATATTTTTGTAATCAAATTTTTAGGAGAAATAGTGAGGATAGGTTCAATAGATTTAGGCGAAAAACCTTTGCTTTTAGCCCCAATGGAGGATGTTACCGATCCTTCGTTTCGATACCTGTGCAAGCAGTTTGGAGCAGATATGATGTACACGGAGTTTGTAAATTCCGATGGGCTTATTCGCGATGCTTCAAGTTGTCAGGTTAAGCTCAATATTTATGAGCATGAGCGTCCTATTGGTATTCAGCTGTATGGCCATATTATTGAGAGCATGGTTGAGGCATGTAAAATTGCAACCCAAGCCAACCCCGATTTAATTGATATCAACTTTGGTTGCCCTGTAAAAAAGATTGCCAATAGAGGGGCAGGATCGGGAATGATGAAGGATATCCCCAAAATGGTGGAGATGACAAGGCAAATTGTGAATGCTACTCATATCCCTGTAACAGTAAAAACGCGCTTGGGTTGGGATAATGAATCGAAGTATATTGTTTCTATTGCAGAACAGTTGCAAGATGTGGGTATTAAAGCGCTTACCATCCACGGACGAACACGGGCACAATTATACAAAGGTCAAGCAGACTGGAGCCTTATAGGCGATGTGAAATCAAATCCGCGAATGCATATTCCCATTATTGGGAATGGCGATATTGATAGCCCCGAGAAAGCAGTCGAAATGTTCAATAAGTATGGAGTAGATGCCATAATGATAGGTCGTGCAACCTATGGTAGGCCATGGATTTTTAAGGAGATAAAGCACTACATGCAGAACGGCGAACGAATGAACCCTTTTACAGTAGAGGAGAAGGTTGCCATTGCAAAGGAACATCTTTTAAAATCAATGGAGTTTAAAGGCGATAGAAGAGGAATATTGGAAATGCGAAGGCATCTTACCTGTTATTTTAAAGGCTTACCGAATTTTAAGGAATTGAGATTAAGACTTGTAACCTCTGATTGCCCTGATGAACTCAATGACATACTTAATATAGTTGCAGAACGATATGCAGGTGTTGTACCCGACGAGAGCATTAACCCATCGCCTTGGGCATAGTTTGTCCTTTACTCATAAATAACGCAGACGTTGAAATTAAAACTATTGATAAGGTCAACCTCATTTTTAGCGATTATAGCATGTGTGCTATGGGCAACTGCCTTTGTGGCAATTAAAATAGGTTTACAGTATAACATGCCCTTTCAGTTTGCGGGGATCAGATTTTTTATTTCGGGATTGCTTATCATCCCTTTTATCCCAAATTTAAAGGATAAGATGCTTATAGCAAAGCAGAACTTTCCGAAGATTTTATTGGTAGGCTTTGTGCAAACCTTTTTGCAATACTCTTTTTTCTATAAAGGGATGAATATGGTACCTGGAGCATTAGGTGCAATGATAATTGGATCTGGTCCTCTGTTTGTTGCTGTTGTTGCGCATTTGCTAATGCCAAACGATAAGTTAACAAGGCGTAAGGTTATTAGCATTGTTCTGGGCTTAATGGGAATAGTTATTATCAGTTTTGGCAGGAATAAAATGGGTGTGGCTGGGCCATTGGTTAGTATTGGAATTTTAATCTTAATTGGCAACAATATACTTGGCGGCTTAGGTAATATTTTAGTAGCATCTGACAAGCGCAGAATACCTCCCTTGGTATTTAGTTCTTTATCAATGATTATTGGAGGTGTTTCTCTTTTTATACTTGGTTTAGTAACCGAGGGGTATCAGGCAGGTCCTTTTCCAACAGAGTATTACCTATCATTGGGTTGGTTAAGTTTTCTTTCGGCAGCAGCATTTTCTATATGGTACACACTCCTTAGGCGTCCAGGGGTTAAAGTATCCGATTTAAACATGTGGAAGTTTATTGTTCCTTTACTTGGTGCTGTACTTAGCTGGATATTGCTTCCAGACGAAAATCCCACTTTTCTAGCCATCGTGGGGATGGTGCTTATCGCATTGTCATTGGTTGCCCTAAATTGGCAAATAAAAAAGCGTGGTTTGTAGCCACGCTCATACTTATAGATAATTTACAAATTCCGTTTACTAACGAGAACTACAGTATAGTTTAAGCATTTGCTCAGCAGGCTGATAGTTTAACTCAACAGCACGATTAAAGTCGCTGCATGCACCTTCTGTATCCTGTATGTTCATGCGCGATATACCTCTGTTGTAGTATGCCTCCGCATTCCGTGAGTCAAGTTCAATAATTACATTGTAGTCTTTAAGAGCCTCCTGATGATTCCCAAGAATGGCCTTAGAAACTGCTCGGTTGTAATATGCCTGCGCAAAGCATTTATCGAGTTCAATCACCTTGGTAAAATCGTCAATTGAGCCTTTGTAATCCTTAGCAAGTGCCTTGGCAATTCCTCTTCCGTAGTATGCTCTTTTATATTCATTATTTAAACTTATTGCCTGCGTAAAATCGGCTATTGCCTGCTTAAAGCTGTTCTTTTTAAGGTAAGCACCACCACGGGCACCGTATGCCTGTTCGTAGTTTTGGTCAAGTTTTATAGCACTATTGAAAAGGGCAACCGATTCGTCAATCTTATTTAGGTTGTGTTTTGCTTGTCCAAGTTGATAGAAGATTTCCTTATCGTTTTTTTCAAGATCAAGCGCCTTTTCAAGATCACTTTCAGCCCCTTTGTAATCCTGAATCTTTAGCTTAAAAATTCCCCTTTGCTTGTAGGCCAGTACTGGTGTTTCCTCATTCTCAATCATCTTGTCATAATCGGAGATAGCCCCCATAAAATCTTCAAGGTTAGCTCTTGATTCTCCTCTACTATAGAAGGCTTCAAGGTTAGAACCGTCCAATTCAATACTTTTGTTGTAATCAGCAACTGCCTCATCAAATTTGCCCTGTGATGCCATTATTAGGCCTCTTTGGTAGTAAGCGGTTGCACTCGAATCGTTTAGTTCAATGGCCTTGTTTATATCTTCTAGTGCTTTATCAGTGGTTTTAAGTTCGCGGTATGATTTTCCTCTATTCAAAAAGAAATCCGAAACTTCAGAATTCAGTTCAATGGCTTTGTCAAAGTCAGCAATAGCTGCCGAACTGTTTTGTAGGAATGTGTATGCCATCCCCCTAGCATTATAAAAGTTCGCATCTTTCTTGTTCAGCCAAATTGCTTTATCGAACTTTTTAATGGCTTGTTCGAACTGGGCCGAATCGGTTAACGATAAGCCCTTTTCGTATTGCTTTGTAGCAAGTTGTGGGCGCAATAGTACAAATGTAACTCCAGCGGCAACAATAAGTACAAATAGGGCAATGGCTATCTTTTTCATGGTATATTTTTTACAAAAATAATAAAAAGCAAAGAGATGATTGTTTATGACGATAAAATTATCTGCTATACTTAATCGCTAATTTTAGCACTAATATACTCTCTATTCAGCTTAGCAATGTAGGTTATGGATATGCCTTTTGGGCATTCAGCTTCGCATGCTCTGGTATTAGTACAGCTGCCAAAGCCTAATTCGTCCATCTTTGCAACCATTTTTTTTACCCTCTCCTTGGCCTCAATCCTTCCTTGTGGAAATAGGGCAAGCTGCGAAACTTTTGCAGAAATGAATAGCATTGCCGACGAGTTTTTACAGGCTGCTACACAAGCCCCACAGCCAATACACGATGCTGCTTCAATTGCTAGATCATAATTATCCCTTGATACAGGAATGGCATTTGCATCTTGAGCTGAACCTGTATTTACAGAGATAAAACCTCCAGCCTGCATTATCTTATCAAAAGCATTGCGTTCAACAATTAAGTCCTTAATAACAGGAAATGCTGCAGCTCTCCATGGCTCAATGGTTATGGTTTCGCCATCTTTAAACTCGCGCATATATAGTTCGCAGGTTGTGGTTCTGCCTAATTTGCCATGAGGTCGTCCATTGATATATAGGCTGCAGCAGCCACAAATTCCTTCGCGGCAGTCGTGCTCAAAGGCAACGGGATTTTTCCCCTCGGTTATTAACTTGTTATTTAGGTAATCAAGCATTTCGAGGAAAGACATTTCAGTAGAAACATCGCTAAGGCTATATGTTTCAAATTTTCCTTTTGCCTTAGGACTCTCCTGTCTCCATATTTTTAGCTTAATATTCATAGCAATTTAAGTTGATGTTGTTACAATCTATTTATAGCTGCGTTCTTGAGGTTCAACGAACTCAAATTTCAGATCCTCTTTGTGCATTATATGCTGACCTTTTGGGCCTTTGTATTCCCACACAGCAACGTACGAGAACTTCGAATCATTTCGCTTTGTTTCTCCCGACTCGGTTTGGCTCTCCTCCCTAAAGTGTGCTCCACAGCTCTCCTCGCGGTTTAGTGCATCTATGCAAAGGAGTTTGGCAAGTTCAAAATAATCAGCAACTCTAATGGCTTTTTCAAGTTCTTGGTTAAGGTCGCTGGCCTTACCCGGAACTCTTACATCCTTCCAGAACTCTTTTTCCAGTTCATCAATAAGTGGTAAAGCCTTTTTTAAACCCTCCTCGTTACGATACATGCCACAATAATCCCACATAATTTTGCCGAGCCTTTTGTGAAACGAGGTAACCGTTTGGGTACCATTTACCGATAGTAACTTGTTAATCCTTTCATTTGCTTCATTTTGAGCAACTTCAAACTCAGGACTTTCGGTTGAGATTTTTGGTGTTTTTATCTCATCGGCTAAATAATCGGTTATTGTATAGGGCAGAATAAAGTATCCGTCGCCTGCGCATTGCATAAGCGAACTTGCTCCCAATCTGTTTGCTCCGTGGTCGGAAAAATTAGATTCACCAATGGCGAATAATCCTGGGATAGTAGTCATTAGGTTATAGTCTACCCAAAGTCCACCCATTGTGTAGTGACCTGCTGGGTATATACGCATTGGTGTTTTGTATGGTGATTCACCAGTTATCTTTTCGTACATTTCAAAAAGGTTGCCATACTTACCTTCAATAGCCTTTTCTCCTTGGTTGTTAATGGCATCGCGAAAGTCGAGATAAACGGATAGGCCCGAGTCGCCAACTCCATATCCAGCATCGCAACGCTCCTTTGCAGCTCTCGATGCCACATCGCGGGGAACCAGGTTGCCAAATGCTGGGTATCGTCTCTCTAGGTAGTAATCACGCTCCTCATCAGGTATCTCAGATGGTTTGCGCTTATCTCCCTTTGTTTTGGGAACCCATACCCTTCCGTCATTCCTAAGCGATTCGCTCATAAGGGTAAGCTTACACTGAAAGTCGTTAAGAACAGGAATGGATGTTGGGTGAATTTGAATAAAACTTGGGTTAGCAAAAAGTGCTCCGCGCTTATGGGCATTCCAAGCAGCAGAGCCGTTGGAGTTAACCGCAAGGGTTGACAGGTAATAAATTGTGCCGTAGCCCCCTGTTGCAAGTACAACTGCATGGGCAGAGTGGCGCTCAATTTCGCCAGTTAGAAGATTTCGTACAATTATTCCTCGTGCTTTGCCATCAATTACAACTAAATCGAGCATTTCGCGCCTTGAGTACATGGTTACCTTACCGGTTTGCATCTGCCTAATTAGGCCGCTATAACCTCCAAGTAAGCACTGCTGCCCTGTTAATCCTTTGGCGTAGAATGTACGACTAACCTGTACACCACCAAATGAGCGGTTATCGAGTAAGCCTCCGTAATCTCGGGTAAAGGGAACCCCCATTGCTGTGTACTGATCGATAACCTGATTGCTTACTTCGGCTGCACGGTAAACGTTTGCCTCGCGCGACCTATAGTCGCCTCCCTTTATCATATCGTAAAATAAACGAAAAGTGCTATCGTTATCGTTTTTGTAGTTCTTAGCAGCATTAATACCCCCTTGTGCAGCTACGGAGTGTGCCCTTCGGGGTGTATCTTGATAGCAGAAAACTTTTACATTATAACCAAGTTCACCAAGGGTTGACGCTGCACCCGATCCCGCAAGGCCAGTACCCACAACAATAATATCAAGTTTACTCTTGTTAGCAGGGTTTACAAGCCTAAGTGAGTTCTTATGCATTGTCCACTTGTCGGCAAGCGGCCCTCCCGGTATTTTTGCATCAAGCTTAATCATATTTGTTGATGTTTATTTTTTAATAGTTGTTTTGGAAATTAGTGGATAAACCAAAAATAGAGAGGTATAATGGTAAACCCTGCTGCAACAATTGCGGCGTAGATGCACGATGCAACGTTAAGCCGTTTAATCCACTTAATATTGTTTAACCCTATGGTGTGAAATGCACTCCAAAATCCATGACTTAGGTGAAGCCCAAGCAATATTGCCGATGCAATATAGATTAGGTTATACCACCAATAGGCAACAAAGAATTCAGAGACTAACTCATATGAGTTATGCATTTGGGTAATCCCATTATCATAAGATATGAAGGGAACATCGCCATACCTGATTTTAAGGAAAAAGTTGATAATGTGGATCACTAAGAAGCCTAGAATAGCAAAGCCCAGTATATACATGTTTTTTGATGACCAAGTGGTGAGCTCGTTTGTACCGCTTTTAGCGTACCCCACTGGGCGAGCTTTTCTGTTTTTTAGTGTTATTATTGTTGCATAGATTATGTGAAAAATAAAACCTAATGCCAACATAATTTCAACAGCTTTCAACAGAGGAGTGGTAGCAAGGGTATGGGCAGCTTTGTTGTAAAGTTCGCCATCGCCAATTAAAAGTAGCAGGTTTGTCCCTAAATGTACCATAAGGAATAGTATGAGGAAAAGACCGGTGATGCTCATAATCAACTTCCTCCCCAGCGAAGTACTAAAAATTCCGTTCATAGAAATTTGGTTTGATTTTGGGTAGTGAATATAGGGCAATTATTGGTATTTGAGCCTATAAACTGCCCTAAAGTTTAAGTGTTATTTAGCAGATTGGACAAAGGAGAAACTCTTTGGTTGTTGATATTACTGAATCATCAACCTATCAAGCCTTAGTTTTTTTAGAGTTTTTAAGTAATTTGTTGCTGAGCTATTAGGCTCAGTCAATTTTCATTTCATGCCTAATTACGTGCGAATAGTTTCGAGCACCTTAAGGTATCTATTCCTTATCATTTTGAGCTTTTCCTCATCCAGATTTTCGCGGTATATCCTTACCATATCAACAACGCCTTTATCTTGATAGAAATATGCTGTGGCAGCATCAAAATAGAGTAGATCTGTATCGAATTTTACCTCGTCAGTTATCTTTTTAAAGTTATCCCAAGGTACATAGTAGGGAAGTTCAAAGAATCCGATATTAGGGTCAGCTTGATCTTTGTAAATTCCATCGCCATAAGGGATAAGGGTGAAAAAGCAGCGTAGTTTTATCATCGCCATTTCATTCGCAAATTTTTTACCCGGCGATTTGAATTGAACTCCCTCCTTATCATACAGTTCCTGTACGGCATGTATTTGGCTGTAGTTCTGTAAGTTAATAAGCCTTATAACATAACAGGTTTGGTTAAACATGGTTATGTTACCAGTAACAGCACCAATTGGAAACTTCACCTTCTCCTGTACTTTAACTGTAGCTCTGATTAGTTTCTCCAGAGGGAAGTAGTCGGCCA
The DNA here is from genome assembly GCA_002410065.1 of Bacteroidales bacterium UBA5349. Classification (GTDB taxonomy): domain Bacteria; phylum Bacteroidota; class Bacteroidia; order Bacteroidales; family Tenuifilaceae; genus Perlabentimonas. The sequence continues at coordinate 109,259 of DHQB01000015.1, forward strand.
ACATCAGGTAAAGCATTTTTGGCCTATTGGTTCGGGGTGTTTCATCGTAGTATCCAAAGTAGGGCGAAACAGCCTCCAGAGCGCAGGTGTTTTTCATCAGTATATCATTGGTAATGCACGAAAGGGGTTCTTCTTTTAGAACTCCACCATAGCGGTCAATGGCTCCTAACTTTTTCATGGCATGAGATTTAGCGTAAGGTTTATACCAAATATACATCATTTTGCCATACAGGTCAACCGTTTAACCTATTTTTTGAATGGGCTATGTTCTATACAGAAAAGCCCCAACTTTATAGATGAGGCTTCTGTAAAAGATAATAGATGTTTAAACCATGCCGGCAACCAAGTCTTTTAAAACCTGATTTCTGCTATATGAAAGGTAAAACATCCTCATGGATGGTTTAAATGGTGTGTCTAATGCCGTGATTGATTCGCTAACTTCTTGCTTGATAATTTCAATAGTTTTCAAAAGTGTGCTGTCAATTTGAGTGATTATTGGGTAGAATCCTTTATCATCAATAATATTTCGAGCGATGTAGGCCATTAGCTGTGTTTCAATAATCTTTTTCGAAGTGTTTATTTGGTTTTTATTTGGTTTTACACCCTGTTTATCAGCAAAAGCAATAAATTGCTCCATTATGTTAACCCCTTTTAGGTAACTTATAAAATCTGTATGGGTTTTAAGGCTCGAAAGGTTTTTCCTATTCCTGTCGGAGTATTGAAAGGCGAAACGATAAATAAGATTTCGACGTGCAACCTGATTAAAGTAGGGACTTGTACCCGTTGTGTCCATTGGGATAAAGAAGTCGGGCATTATGCCTCCGCCACCATATACGGTACGCCCCATTGGGGTAGTGAATTTAAGGGAATCGTCGAGTCTAATGCTGTCTATTTCCTGAAATTCGCCGTGTAGATATCTGTTACTAATGTCATGGTAGTAATCATCATTTCCAGGTACATAGGGTTTTTGTATGCTACGGCCGGTTGGAGTATAGTATCGGGCAATGGTTAATCTCAATGCCGAACCATCTGAGAAAAGAACCTGTTCCTGAACAAGGCCTTTACCAAACGATCGCCTTCCAATTACTTTTCCCCTATCGTTATCCTGTATAGCACCAGCTAAAATTTCACTAGCTGAGGCCGAGAACTCATCGATTATTACAGCAACAGGTATATCGATACAACTTCCTTTAGAGTTTGAGTATACGTTCTGGCGAGCACGAGCCTTCCCTTGTGTGTAAACAATGAGTTTCCCTTCCGGTAAAAACTCGTTGGCTATATTTGTTGCCTGATCAAGGTATCCACCATTATTCCCCCTAAGGTCGATAATAATTTTTTCCATGCCCTGCTTTTGCAAATTTTCTACGGCACTAACAAACTCAGTGTACGTAGTTCTGGCAAAGCGCGAAATTTTAATGAACCCTATCCCAGGTTCAACCATAAAGCTAATATCGATGCTGTAAATAGGGATTTTATCGCGGATTAAATCGAAATGCATAATATCGGGTACTCCAGTTCTAGCAATTCCAAGTTTTACTTTGGTTCCGTTAGGTCCTTTTAGCATTTTCATTACATCTTCCTGTGGCAGTTTAACACCAGCAACTAATGAGTCGTCAATGGTTAAAATTCTATCGCCAGGCATAATACCAATTCGTTCCGATGGCCCACCAGGAATAGTAGTCATAACAACAATTGTGTCGCTAGGCATGTTAAAGGATATTCCAATACCATCAAATCCACCATCTAAAGGTTCGTTTACTGCTTTAAGGTCAGAAGCTGGTATATATACCGAGTGCGGGTCAAGATTTTTAAGAAGGGTAGGGATAGCTGACTCAACTAGCATTCCCATCTCAACGGTATCAACATACTGATCCTCAATAAAGTTAAGTACGCTTGTGAGCTTATCGGTTTTTGGGTAAATTGTTAGACTGGTTCTACCAGACTGTTTCTTTAGCGTGTACCCTAAAAATAATCCTATTGCAAGAACTGCTGCTATTGCAAGTGGATAAAAAATATCCTTTTTCCTATTTTTGTATTCCATATCGGCCTTTAGTATTTCCTTTCAAATGTAATCCAAAATAATCCTGCACCATAGTTGCTAACTACAATTAATAGTTTTTGTTGTTAATCTTCAAGCTTAATAATTTCAATACCCGCTCTTTTTAGAAGTTCAATTCCTTCAGTTGCTCTATAGTCGTCGCTATAAACCACTCTTCTGATACCAGCCTGAATAATTAACTTTGCGCATTCAATGCATGGAGCAGAGGTTACATAAAGAGTTGAACCTTCGCTGCTATTGTTCGACTTTGCTACTTTTGTTATTGCATTTGCCTCAGCATGAAGAACATATTGCTTAGTACGGCCGTTCTCATCCTCACAAATATTTTCAAAACCGCTGGGGGTTCCGTTGTAGCCGTCGGAAATAATCATTTTGTCCTTTACGATAAGTGCCCCAACCTGCCTGCGTTTGCAGTATGAGTTTTTTGACCAGATATGGGCCATCTCAATGTACCGCTTATCAAATTCAGACTGTTTTTCTCCGTAGGGGGAAAGGTTCTCAGATTTCTTCATATTCTTGTGATTAACCTTTTTTAGGATATACTGGTAACCATCAAAGATATTAAATTTTGTGGCTACCATACAAAACAAGCCTTAAACAAAATAGTTTAAGGCTTGTTGAAGTTTTGTACCCGGAGCCGGGATCGAACCGGCACAGTATTGCTACCACTGGTGTTTGAGACCAGCGCGTCTACCAATTCCGCCATCCGGGCGAAAAAATATTTTGGTTTGCGAATATAGTAGGTTTTTTTGTTTTGGGCAATATTATTATTAGCTGTAGCCAATAAATAATGATTACACCACTTTACCAATAAGCTTTGGTTTCGCAATTTTTTTGATGGAATTGTATATTCCTTCCGTATCAATGCCACACTCCCTATAGAGATCTTGTGGGCTTCCATGATCAATAAACCTATCAGGTATGCCCAGCCGGATTACTCTGGTTGAAAAACCATTATCGTTTAGCCACTCCAAAACGGCAGAGCCAAATCCTCCCTGTATTGCACCATCCTCAACAGTGACTATTGTTTTAAAACGTTTGCCAATTTGAGATAGCGTATTGGTATCTAAGGGTTTTACAAATCGCATATCGTAGTGGGCAACGCTAATTCCATCTTTAGCCAATTTTTCTGCTGCCTCGGCAGCATTGGTCCCAATTGGACCAAGTGATAGGATGGCAACGTCATTGCCTTCTCTTAGGATTTTGGCTGTGCCTACTTCAATTGTTTTGAAAGGTTTTCTCCAATCAACCATAGAACCAGTGCCCCTTGGGTAACGAATGCTCCATGCGCCCATATCGTTTTGCTGTGCGGTAAACATCAAGTTACGAAGTTCCTCTTCGTTATATGGTGAGCATATGGTGATGTTGGGTATTGTTCTCATGTATGCAATGTCGAATACGCCATGGTGTGTGGCTCCGTCCTCTCCAACGATACCTCCTCTATCTAAACAAAAAATAACGTTAAGGTTTTGCAGAACTACATCATGAATTACCTGATCGTAGGCACGTTGCATAAACGATGAGTAAATGTTGCAAAACGGAATTAATCCTTCGGAAGCAAGCCCTGCAGCAAAGGTTACTGCGTGTTGTTCTGCAATTCCCACATCAAAGGTTCGCTCAGGCATTTCTTTCATCATAATGTTTAGAGAGCACCCGCTAGGCATTGCTGGGGTAATACCAACTATACGCTCATTCTGCCTAGCAAGTTCTAGGATAGTATGCCCAAAAACATCCTGAAACTTAGGTGGTGTTGGTTTGTCTGTGGTTACTACAATTCTTTCGCCCGTAGTTTTGTCGAATAGACCTGGTGCATGCCATACAGTTTGATTAATTTCAGCAGGACTAAATCCCTTGCCTTTTACAGTATGACAGTGGAGCAATTTTGGGCCAGGTATATTCTTCAGATCATTAAGTACTTGAGTAAGGTAAACTACATCATGGCCATCTACAGGTCCAAAATACCTAAAACCAAGCGATTCGAAGAGATTGCTTTGCTTTAGCACTGCTGATTTTAGTGCATTCTCTAGTTTCTGAACCATTGAGCGTGCGCTTGGCCCTACTTTATTCAGTTTCCCCAGAAGATTCCAAACATCATCCTTAAACTTGTTATAGGTTTGCGAAGTTGTGATATCGAGAAGATACTCTTTGAGTGCCCCAACATTGGGGTCGATAGCCATATTATTGTCGTTGAGGATAACCAATAGGTTAGAGTTAGTCGATCCCCCGTTGTTAAGCCCTTCAAAAGCTAAACCGGCTGTGAGCGATCCATCGCCAATAATTGAAACGGTTTGTCTTTCTTCGTTCTTAAGTTTTGACCCAATGGCCATACCTAAGCCAGCTGAAACCGACGTAGAACTGTGACCAGTCCCAAAGGCATCGTATTCACTTTCGCTACGTTTCGGAAACCCGCTAATGCCCTTATATTTTCGGTTAGTGTGAAACAGGTCCCTTCTGCCGGTAAGTATCTTATGGCCATAGGCCTGATGTCCAACATCCCAGATTAGTCTATCGTAAGGTGTGTTAAACACATAGTGAAGAGCAACAGTAAGTTCAACCACTCCTAAACTTGCACCAAAATGTCCTGGGTTTGATGAAACTTCATCGATGATAAACTGTCGTAGTTCGTTGCTTAAACCAACAAGTTCTTCAACCTTAAGTTTTTTAAGATCATCGGGGGAGTTTATTTGGCTTAGAAGCGGGTGTTGCATAACAAAAATCTTTTAACGATTGCAAAGTTAAAACAAATATATCAAAATAAAGTTTTTAAAAGAATAGGGACTATAGGTAAAGACCTTCTAAGAATAACAACTAGTAAAACAGATAGTTTTGTTGATAAAATCTTTATAAGCATTGGATATATATAAACGCTATCAAAGTCATTATTCATATATTTGCTTCAACAAATAATATCCTAAAAAAAACGAAGATGAATTGCATAAAGCTAAAAATCATATGGATTTTTCTAATAGGCATAATTGTACAATCGTGTGTGCCTGCCAAGGAATTTCAGGCACTACAAGATAAGAATATCAAATGTGAGGAGGAAAGGGAGCGCTATTTTAACGAAAACGAGACCTTAGAGAAGAGTAATAAAGAGTTGGACTCAAAACTTAGGGTACTTAAAGGTGAAGTTGCACAACTCATAGCTGATAGTACATCCAGAGCCATTGAACTATCGAGATTAAAAGATGAGAATGCGAAACTCTCAAAGCGCTATGCCGAATTACAGAATATTCAGGAAACATCTATGGCTGGCACTCAAAAGGAGTCTCGTAGGGTTTTGGCCCAACTGCAGGCAACCCAAGAAGAGCTGCAAGAGAAGCAGGATGCTCTTAAAGAACTTGAGCGCCAACTGAACTTAAGACGAAAGAACCTTGAGGAGCTCCAATCGCATCTGAATGGTTTAAAAAGTGATTTAGACGAGAGAAATGCAAAAATTCAGGAGATGGAAAGGATATTAGCACGCAAAGACTCAGCTGTTATGGCCCTTCGTCGTAAGGTTTCCGATGCACTATTTGGTTTTGAAGGTAAGGGACTAAGCGTGCAGCATAAGAACGGAAAGGTTTATGTGTCTCTTGATGAGCAGTTGATGTTTAAATCGGGAAGCCATGTTGTTGATGCAAACGGAATAAAAGCGCTAAGGCAGTTAATACCTGTGTTGGAGCAAAATCAGGACATTAATATTGTTGTTGAAGGTCACACTGACGACGTGCCATTCCCACAGCGGGGAGAACTGACAGACAACTGGGATTTGAGCGTTAAGCGGGCTACCTCAATTGTACGTATCCTTTTAGATAAATCTAAAATTGAACCCGCACGTATTTCCGCCTCAGGTCGAAGTCAATACCATCCTATTGATCCTCAGAAAACTTCAGCAGCGCGACAAAAAAATCGTAGAACAGAGATTATTCTTACTCCAAAACTCGATGAACTTTTTGAGATATTAGAGGCTAACTAGTCCATATTCTAATAAACCATATGGTTTTTAATAGCCCAAAACCTTAGTTTTTTACTAAGGTTTTGGGCTATACTATTTTCCAATTGTACAGTGTTGAAAAATACTAGGTTTTTTTTAACTTGCCTACAAATTAAAACCCTAAAACCATGAAGAGAAAGATTCTGATATCCTTTACCTTATCGGTAATAGTTGCACTAACGGTTTACCTTTCAATTCCTCAAAACCATTATATTGTAAAGGCGTTAATATACCAAAAGCCCAAAATTCATCACAATACAATTTTTGCCAATAGGACTGTAGAGATTGGCGAGCCAGAACCTTGGCAAACAGATTCCTTATTTAATACGTACGATTTAGCCGAGGATCAGCTAAAAGCAATGGATAAGTATAAAACCGTAGCATTTTTGGTTGCTCGCGACTCCCTTTTACTTTTTGAATCGTATTGGGAAGGTTATGGACCAGATTCCTATTCAAACTCTTTTTCGATGGCTAAAAGTATTGTTGGTTTGCTAATTGGCTGTGCTCTCGATGAGGGGTTTATCGATAACCTCGATCAGCCTGTTGCCGATTTTATCCCCGAGTTTGCACAAGGTGACAAAGCAAAAATTACCATCAGGCATTTGCTGACCATGAGTTCGGGCTTGAGTTGGGATGAGGCTTATTCCAGTCTTTTCTCAACAACTACCCAAGCATACTATGGCAAGTTTTTACGAAAACTTGTACTCGATCAAACTGTTATTAGTGAACCAGGTAAGGAGTTTAACTACTTGAGTGGCGATACACAGCTGCTCTCCATAGTTCTAGCAAAAGCAACGGGACAAAGTGTTGCCGATTACATGTCGAACAGGATTTGGAGTAGAATAGGTGCAGAGCATAGTGCATTATGGAGTCTCGATAGGGAGGGCGGCATTGAAAAGGCCTATTGCTGTTTTAATAGCAACGCAAGAGATTTTGCGCGAATTGGCCGCTTAGTGTTAAACGGGGGAGAATGGAATGGCGAACAGATTGTATCGAAAGAATATCTAGAAGAAACTCTGAAGCCAACAACATACCTTGCAGACAAAGAGTTGGGTGGTATACCAACAGAGCGGTATGGTAATAAGTGGTGGTTTACTACGCATCGCAACCATCAGGTTATTTTTGCTAGAGGAATTTTAGGTCAGTATATTTTCATTATTCCCGATTTAGATATGGTTGTCGTTAGGTTAGGCCATTTACGCGATAATGAGAGAATTGGCGGTCAGCCCATCGATATTTTTGCATACCTAGATATTGCAATGGACATGAGTGATGCTCTGCAATAAATTTTTACATCTGATTAAATGGAAAAAATACGTGTAAAACTTTTAGCATTTCCCGCAGCGGATGTTCAAATATTTACCAAGGCCAAAAGGCGTTTACAAAAGCTTTTTAAGCAGGATATGGTAGAGTTTGTTGATAAGGAACCAGAAGTGTTGGTTTTTCTAACAGGTGGCTCAGAGCGAATAGCATTGCAATCTGTGCATGAATTTGGCTTTTACCTTTTAATTGCTTCAGATATTGATAATTCATGGGCAGCTGCAACAGAAGTTAAAGCTTGGATGAACCAAAATAACATAACCTGCATGCTGGTTGATCAGAATAGCGAATTGGCTGTTGAACTTGTTGACGATTTATACAAAGTGAAGAATGGGATTAAAAACTTAAAGGGTAAGCGTTTTGGCCTAATAGGAGAAGTTTCGGACTGGCTAGTAAATTCGAATATTGATCCCTTTGTTATTAAGACAAAGTTGGGAGTTGATCAGGTGAACATCCCTTGGAACAGTGTTGCCCTAGGTGAACACGGAGAAGTTTCAGCTGATTTTTTAAATTTTTTCAATGCAAAGGGTGTTGAAGGCCTAACTGGCTCTGGTAGAATTTATGAGGTCTTATCCAATTTGGTTCGTAAGTATGAGTTACATGCCTTAACCGTTGAATGCTTTTCGCTTCTCCAAAAGTGTAATGCAACTGCGTGTCTAGCTTTGTCAAAGTTGTCGATGGATGGAGTACCCGCCGGATGCGAGGGTGATAATTGCAGCATGTTGGGCATGATGATATCAAAAGAACTATTCGGCATTATCCCATGGATTGCCAATACCTCTTTTGTGAACCCTACGAAGAAACTGTTAACCTTTTCACATTGTACTGTTCCTGCAAACTTGCTTAAAGATTTTGAACTTGACACCCATTTCGAATCGGGAAAAGGTTTGGCAATAAAGGGAAGCCTAAAGGCTGATAGGGTTACCATTGTTAGACTCGACCATACCCTAAATAAAATGTTTGTGGGCAAAGGCCTTGTTGAGGTTGGGGAAAACAGGAAGGGAATGTGTAGAACGCAATTATTAGTGAATGTTGACGATTCAGTTATTGCCTATTTTTTAAATAAGCCTTTGGGTAATCATCATTTGATTGTACCGGGCGATTATACCCTGGGCTTTGAATTAGCTGCCCGAATGCTCAAAATGGCATTGGTATAGAAAAAGCCGCAAAAGCGGCTTTTTTTATACAGTTAGAATCTCTTGTTCTTTTTTTTCAAGCAATTCTTCAACCTTTTTGCTATAGGCATCGGTTAGTTTCTGAACCTCACCTTCCGAGTCTTTTGCAAGATCTTCTGCTAGTCCATTCTTTTGAAGTTTTTTAATCTCTTCGTTTGCGTCTCTTCGTGCATTACGGATACTAACTCGAGCATTTTCACCTTCGCTTTTCACCTGCTTTACAAGTTGCTTTCTGCGCTCCTCGGTTAAAGGCGGAACAGCAATACGAACTATTTCACCATTATTCTGAGGATTAAATCCAAGGTTAGCCGCAAGAATTGCTTTTTCAATAGGCCCAATCATTGCCTTTTCCCAAGGCTGAATGGTAATGGTTCTGGCATCAAGTGTACCTACGTTAGAAACTTGTTGCAGTGGGGTGAGTGAGCCATAGTAATCAACCATAATACCAGAAAGCATAGCAGCGTTAGCTTTACCAGCTCTAACTACTCTTAGTGCATCCTCGAGGTGAGAAATAGCTTTTTCCATCATCTCTTTTGCCCCTTCTATGTAAAAATTAACTTCTTCGTTCATGGCTTTATGAATTTTTAGTATAAAAATATTTAATTTCTCACCAATGTACCAATATTTTCTCCTAAAACAACCTTTTTTAAATTTCCCTCTGTGGTCATATCGAATACGATAATTGGCAAATTATTCTCACTGCACATCGTAAATGCGGTAAGATCCATAATTTTTAGTTTTTGCTCGTATGCTTTATCAAACGTAAGGTTTTCAAATTTCTTGGCTTTAGGATTTTTTTCAGGATCAACGTCGTAAACCCCATCAACCCTTGTTCCTTTAAGGAGTGCTTCAGTTTCAATCTCAACTCCTCTGAGTGCCGAGGCTGTATCAGTAGTGAAGAATGGGTTGCCCGTTCCACCTGCAATTATCACAGTATAGCCTTCGCTAAATGCTTGCAATACTTTTGCCTTTGTGTAAAGTTCGCCTATAGGCTCCATTTTTGTGGCTGTAAATAACCTTGCTTTTCCGCCAAGTCCTTCTATTGTGCTTTGAAGCGCAAGACTGTTGATAACGGTAGCTAGCATCCCCATTTGGTCTCCTTTAACACGGTCAATGCCTTTCGACAGTCCGCTTAGCCCTCTAAAAATATTTCCGCCCCCAATTACGATTCCTATTTCTACGCCAAGTTCAGATATCTCTTTGATTTGCGTTGCATAAGAGTTGATAACGCTGGGCTTTATTCCGTGGTTCTCATTGCCCATTAGGGCCTCTCCGCTTAATTTTAGGAGTATTCGTTTGTACTTTATCATTGCTATTTATGGTTAGGTTTTGTAAAAATAGCAAAAAGGTTGCTTTGAACCACTAATCTGTGATGTTTTTGCTAAACATTATAAAAAAAGCTACCAGGTTAACCTGATAGCTTTTTTGAACAAATGAGTTTTTGTTATGCGTTAAGTGAAACGCGCTTAAATCCGACAACCTTTAGGTCTTTATCAATACTCTTAAGGTAATTGGAAATGTTAACTTTGCTATCCTTAATGAAATCTTGATTCATAAGGGTGCTCTCTTTGAAAAACTTTTGTAGTTTGCCTTGAGCAATCTTGTCAAGCATAGCCTCAGGTTTTCCTTCAAGGCGAGCTTGCTCCCTTCCAATTTCAAGCTCTTGCTTACGGATTTTCTCAGGAACATCCTCAGCATCTACAGATACAGGATTCATTGCTGCAACTTGCATGGCAATATCTTTTCCAATTTGCTCGTTTATTCCTGCTTTATTGAATGCAACAATAGACGCCAATTTGTTGCCTGGGTGGATATAGTATGCTACTGTTTCGCCTTCAATTTTCTCGTAATATGAGAGTTCGAATTTTTCACCTGTAATACCAGATTGGTCAAATACAAGGTCTTCAATTTTTCTTCCATCAATAACAAGAGCCTTAAGGGCGTCTATATCTGCAGGTAAATTCTTAAGTGCTACATCTAGAATTTTTGTTGTAAGACCAATAAAATTCTCGTTTTTAGCAACAAAGTCGGTTTCGCAGTTAAGAACTACCATTGCACCTTTTTTACCATCAGCACTAATTGCGGCAAGAGCAGCACCCTCACCAGCATCACGATCTGCGCGTTTATTTGCAATGGCTTTACCGCGTTCACGGATTAGCTCAACTGCTTTCTCGAGATCACCGTTAGACTCAGCAAGTGCATTCTTGCAGTCCATCATACCAGCCCCTGTTAGCTTTCTGAGTTTTACTATATCGGCTGTTTTTACTTCAGACATTGTATTATTATTTTATCAGTTAAAGATATTATTCTTCGGTTTTTGCCTCCCCTTCGGTTGTTTCTTCCTTCTCTACTACTGCTTTCTCATCTTTAAGGGTTACTTTGGCTTTAATTGGCTTAGCGGTTTTCCTAGCGCGCGTACGTGTTGGTTTTTCGCTTTCGCCCTCTTCGGTATGAGCAGGCTCCTTATCTTTTTCGTTTTTCCTTTCGTCAAGCCCTTCGCTAATCGCTTTAACCATTATGTCAATAATAAGAGATATTGATTTAGAAGCATCATCATTAGCAGGTATTACAAAGTCGATTGGAGTAGGATCACAACAGGTATCAACCATTGCAAATACTGGGATGTTAAGTTTTTTTGCTTCACTAACTGCAATATATTCTTTTTGCACATCAACTACGAAAAGTGCTGCGGGAAGTCTAGTAAGATCAACAATAGAGCCAAGGTTTTTTTCAAGTTTTGCCCTTTGACGGGTAACCTGAAGTTTTTCTCTTTTTGAAAGAATACTGAATGTACCCTCTGACAACATCTTATCGATAGTTGACATTTTTTTAACAGCCTTACGTATAGTTGGAAAGTTGGTAAGCATACCACCTGGCCAACGCTCTGTTACATAGGGCATATTTACTTGACTCACTTTTTCGGAAACAATGTCTTTCGCTTGCTTTTTGGTGGCAACAAATAATACTTTGCGACCAGACTTAGCAATTTGCTTCATTGCTGCTGCTGCCTCATCAATTTTGATAGCAGTTTTTTGTAAGTCGATAATGTGGATTCCGTTACGCTCCATAAAAATATAGGGAGCCATTTTGGGGTTCCATTTGCGCTTTAGGTGTCCAAAATGTACACCTGCGTCTAAGAGTTCTTTAAAATCTGTCTTTGGCATTTTTTTGAATTATAATAGTTAAAAAAATGGCAATCACTTGGTAGTTTCAAGTTTTAGAAAGTCCAAGCAATTTACAGCAAATGCTGTTTGCCAAAAAATTGATAGAAAACGATTAACGTTTGCTGAACTGGAATTTCTTTCTTGCTCCTGGTTGACCTGGTTTTTTGCGCTCTACCTCACGTGGGTCTCGGGTCATAAAACCATTTGCTCTTAGCACAGATTTGTGCTCAGCATTAATTTCAACCAGAGCTCTTGCTATACCAAGTCTTAGTGCTTCTGCTTGACCTTTGGTTCCACCACCACCAAGATTTGCTTTAACATCATAACTCCCAATAAGGTTAAGAACCTGAAACGGTTGATTAACCACGTACTGAAGTAGCTCAGATGGAAAGTAATCCTTTAATTCTTTTCCATTGATGGTAATGTTTCCTTTACCATCCTGAAGGTAAACACGTGCTACAGCGCTTTTTCTTCTACCAGTTGCATTAAATACCTGCATAGCTGTTATTTAATTGAGTTTAACTTAAGTTCTTTTGGTTTCTGAGCTTCGTGTTTGTGCTCAGGCCCAGCATATACGTATAAATTGTTGTATATCTGTGATGCTAGGCGATTCTTTGGTAGCATACCCTTAACTGCATGTTCAATAATAGCAGTAGGCTTTTTCTGCAACCAATCCTTTGGGGTTGCGCTACGCTTACCACCAGGGAAACCCGTATAGTGGTAGTATAATTTATCGGTTATCTTATTTCCTGTAAGACGTACCTTTTCGGCGTTGATAACTATTACATTATCTCCACAATCTACGTGGGGTGTAAAGCTGGGCTTGTATTTGCCTCGCAAAATATTTGCAACTTTGCTAGCCAAACGCCCCAACACCTCATTCGTTGCATCAACAACTATCCACTCTTTTTCTACGGTGGCATCGTTGGCCGATACTGTTTTGTAACTAAGTGTATTCACGTTTTAAACTCCTTTGTTTTAAGTTAATACCTGTCATTAATGCGTGATCCAAACGGTTATAATAAGCGGGATGCAAAAATACAGTTATTTATTTAAACTCCAACACAAACAATTAATTAATTTTTTTGGAGTTTATTTGCTTATAAGCTTTCTTAGTTAACTTTATCCAATTATTATTGAAGTATGAGAGCACTTTTTGCCCCCGAAATACACCGAAAGATATTCATTGCTAGTGGTTTGCTTGCTTTTGTAAGTTTGCCGTTTTCCAAGTTTACACTCACAATAGCCCTAATGTTCTTTTTTACTAACTGGTTGCTTGAAGGGAAGTGGATACAAAAATGGAATAGGCTTAAATCAAACTACTCTATATTTTTCTTTTTTGGGATATATATTTCATTGATTTTTGGTTTGTTATTGACGCAAAACTTTACTTATGGGGTTAAAGAGATAACCCAAAAGTTACCCCTATTGCTTATTCCCCTTATTTTTGCATCCACAAAACCAGTAAATGAAAGAGAAAAGCAATTATTGTTAGGGTTTTTTGTACTTGCCGTGTTGGTTTATAGCTTATTGAGTACCTATTTCTATTTTTCGGATTATAGGGGTTCTGGCAATGTAAGAGATATTTCCCTATTCGTATCTCATATTAGGTTTTCATTAATGGTTAACATTAGTATAACCATAGTAATTTGGGGTATGAGTAGGTTTCGCCCTTTATCTAAACTAAGATTTGTTCTGGAAACTATACTGCTATCCTGGTTCATTATTTACTTATTTATTTTGCAATCGCTTACAGGCCTTGTCATTTTAATGGTGATGGTTTCGTTTTATTGTTTTTACTATGCATTTAAAATTAAAAAGATATTTTATAAGTTTTCCATTCTGCTTGCTTTAGTTTTGCTTTGGCTTATGTCTGCCTCTTATCTATTTGTAAATGCAAGGGAATACTTTGGGAATCGGCAGTGTATTGATGAGATAAAACTACTCGATAAAACAGATAATGGAAACCCCTACAAGAATTATTTAAAAGATGTTCAATATGAAAATGGTAATTTGGTTTGGGTTAATTTGTGTAGAGAGGAGTTGGAAAAGGAGTGGAACGCTAGAAGTAGCATAAAGTATATTAGTAACGATAATCTTGGACAACCAATTGCCTCTACACTGGTTCGCTATTTAACTTCAATGGGATTGAACAAAGACTCATTAGGTGTATGGAGCTTGTCCGAAGAAGATATTAATTATATTGAACAAGGTGTAACAAATGTTCTATTTAAGGAACATAAAATAGGATTTTATCCTAGACTATACCAGACATTCTGGGAGATTGACCAGTATAAAACGTATGGGCATGTGAGCGGGAGTAGTTTGGTGCAACGATATGTTTTTGCTAGAGCTGGGGTAAACATATTTTTAAACAATTTTTGGTTTGGTATAGGTACGGGTGATTTAACTGATGTTTTTAATACCTACTATAAAGAGAACGAGCCTAGGCTTAATCCAGATTATTGGTATTTAAGCCATAATCAGTTTTTAACCCAAGCAGTTCAAGTCGGATTTCTAGGCCTTCTTGTTTTTCTCTGGGGTTGGTTCTTCCCTTTATATAACCAAAGAAACAGCCTTGATTTATTGTCCTTTGCATTTTTTATAATTATTACTCTTTCAATGTTTAATGAGGATACCCTACAAACACACGTTGGTGTTTCGCTAACCGCATTGTTTTATGGCCTTTTTCTTTTTAGTGTTGACAGCAATAAAAGTTTATGAGTTCTACTTCTAATGACATATTGGGGAATGTTTTTTTTAATGAGAGTGCATTGAGTATTGCCCCCAATTTACTCGGGTGCAAGATATTCCGCCGATATAAAGATAACACTGTAAAGGGCTTTACTATTACGGAGGTTGAGGCATACGGAGGCGAGGAGGACCTAGCATGCCATGCTAGTAAGGGAATAACAGAGAGAACCAGCATAATGTACAAGTCTGGGGGGTATCTCTATGTTTATCTTATATATGGAATGCATTGGATGCTGAATATAGTATCCGGAGCCGAAGGGTCGCCCCAAGCAGTTTTAATTAGAGGTTTAGCTGAATGTTATGGTCCAGGGCGACTAACCAAACTACTTGCTATTGATAAATCGTTTAATGGTAGGCACCTTGGTGAACTCGAAGATTTGTGGATAGAAAAAGCCCAGCACAATTATAAGTATAATGCTGGGCCACGTATAGGAGTTAATTATGCAGGTGAATATTGGTCAAATGTGCCTTGGCGTTTTTGGATTGATCAGAATAATCAAAAAGGATTTTAACCTACAATCTTTTCGCCGTTTGCTATTCGCTTAACCTGATTTCTTAAATGCTCCCAGGTGGAATCGATCATTTTCGGACCAATTGTTTCAATAACTTTTCCAGAGAGAATTGCGCCAATTTCTCCGCTTTGCTCAAGCGATAATCCTTTTGATTGGCCATAGAGAAACCCAGAAGCATACATGTCGCCAGCCCCTGTTGTATCAATTGAATTAGCCTTTACTACACCAACCTCACAGGTGTAATCGCCAGACTTTATCATTGAACCCTTAGCACCCACCTTTACTACAGCAATTTTTACCATTGAGGCGATATCCACGAGTGCATCTTCAGGGTTTTTCCCTGTAAACGCCTTTGCTTCCTCCTCATTGGCAAAAACAATATCCACATACTTTTTAACCATCTCTTTCAGAAAGTCGATATTTTCTTCCACAACATTATAGCTTGCTAAGTCTAAAGAAACAGTTAAACCAGCTTTCTTGGCAAGTTTAAGTGCTTTTTCAATCAGCGCATGGTTTTGCACAAGGTATCCCTCAATATGAAAATAGGTGTGCCCTTTAAACTGGTCAATACTAATATCTTCAGGAGTCATCTCTATAGCAGCACCAAGGTTAACGGCAAATGTGCGTTCTGAATCTGGTGAAACAAGAGCTAGAGCTCTACCTGTTTGAAACTTTCCTTTCAATAGTGTTGGGCTTATACCTGCCTTTACCATATCCTCAAAAAAGAATTTTCCCATTTCATCATTGCCTACCTTACCGATAAAAGCGGTTTTGGATCCTAGATGGGCCAGGCCATTTATGGTATTGGCAGCACTACCACCTGTTGCCAATGTCTGCTTGAAGTTTTTGGTTTTAACCATTGCATTGTTAATGGTCTCTTCATTAACAATTTGCATGCTCCCCTTAGGGAGGTTTAGTTCGTTAAGTACGATGTCACTTTCTATGCTAGTCATAATATCCACTAGCGCATTTCCAATTCCTAGTATGCTTGCCATTTTTAAAATATTTAGTTCAAAATAATTCTGTAAAGGTACAATTTATAATGTGAAGAGAATTTAGAAAATTCTAACCAAAAAGTTTGCTCCAAATGGAAAAGGTAGTATATTTGCAGTCGCAAAATCATGAGTGATTTTGTAATCAACATTCCTCATTAGCTCAGTTGGTTAGAGCACCTGACTGTTAATCAGGGGGTCCTAGGTTCAAGTCCTAGATGAGGAGCATAAGCCTGAAGAGATTCAGGCTTTTTTATTTTGTTTGGATAAAAAAAGGGAATGTGGCTAGCCACATTCCCTTTTTGTTAATGCTGGTTTAACTATTACATTGTATCAACAAGTGAAAGCAGACCGACTGCAAGCCCTGGTTTGCCATCCCTAAAATTATAGAAAAGATGGTAGGCACCTGTTTTCGTGCAAACGTAATCTATCGAAGGGTAATCTTGACCAGTTGCCACAACGTAGGTTGTTGCCTGTAAGCGGTTATTATCAAGAAGTTGAAGAACAACTTTGCCTTCAAAATCATTGGAATTACAAACAGAAAACCTATATTTTATTCCTTTTTTTAGGATAACAGAGAAGCGTTGGGTTGGTGGGGGATTTCCTGCATCAAGCCGTATCTTAAAATCCTTGAGGAAGGTTGCCTCGCCCGCTACCATAGCGCAAATCTCAACTAAATCATCTTCGGATTGACCAAATGAGTTGGCAGAGAATCCAAAAAGGAATAATGAAATTAAAAGAAGAATGGTTCTATTTTTCATAGCAAAAAAGTTTCTATTTTTATTAACCCTTTAAAAGCTTGTTTCTAATCTCTTGTACTTTCTTAATAATATTTTGCAATACTTCATCAGGCATATCGATAAACTGCTTGTCGTTTTGCTGGAAAGTTAGCACTCCATTCTTTTCAATAGGAGTAGGATCGCCATATTCGTATGTAATCTTAATGTCTTTAAAAAGGGTTTGAATTTCTTCAAAATCTGAAATCAGCAAAGCAACATTAGGGTCTTTCTTATAGTTATTGAGGAGGAGCATTAGGCTGTTCATAATAATCTTTTGCTCTCCAATTGTCTCGTTTATCCTTATGTTGTTAGCACTCTGGGCAACTCTAGTTGAAATATATAAACCTTCTATCCAAACACCAGCAACAATAACTACGCTAAGCTGTGCCCTATTAGTCTCACGCAGGTAGTTGTCAATCCGATTAAAACTTTGCTGGGATATTAGAACAAGTGAGTCAATGTTCTCTCTGTTGGTTGCGATGCGGCTTAGGGTGCTAAAATCAAAGAATTGTCCAACCTGGATACCATCGGCCAAATTTTTAATGGTAGTTATGTAGTTTATCACCAAGGAGGTTCTTTCGTACATATTGATGTAGCCTAAATCCGCACCATAAATTCCAAGGCCAAGTGCCTTTTGGAAACTGGTGTTAAGAGAGTTTCCCAATTCAGTATTAGCAAGATAACTACGGTCAAAGGGGATGTTTAAGCCTTTTATTAGTGCTGCTGTTTCAACAGGTGAAGCAACGTTCTGAATCATATCATCAATAACCTCCGAAGCAATATCTAGGGGTTTATCGTCATAGAGTTCATCGGGAATATCGAATTCGTCTTTGCTAATGTTGTCATCAGATGAGAAAAATCTACATGATGACATCAGTAGGGTTGTGCTTATAATGAGAATTAATAGTTTTTGCATAATAATCTTAAATTAAATAGATTGTTTGCTCTTATCTGTAAAGGTATAAAAATAGATTATTTTTTAAGTTTTGGCAATTTTATTTTACCCAAAAATTCAATTAATTTCTTAAGCAATTCAAAATAGAGGGTAAAATAAAGAATAAAAGTCATAAACCATATAAAGCAAACATTGAACCAAAACGTATCATAGAATTTACCTAAAAATTGTTTTCGGGGTGCAAGGAAATGCGATCTGAAGTCGAAACGATTGTTTGGTATGGGATCGCGGTATATTGGATCATTCTGTTGTACTAGTTCACCTTTGTAGTTAAGGATGTTAGTCTTCTCAAATTTCTTTGTTGCTAAATCGGCAATGCTTTCGTTATGATAAGCATTTCGCTTTGCTTCGTATAACTTGGCGTTTGTAGTAACAAGGTGCGAAATAATTCGATCTCGCTTTTGATTTGCGGTTTGAAAAATCTGCTTATAGTGAGTCTTAAGTTCTTCAAGGTAGTCAATAGTGGAGTAGGCTACCTCATAATTAAATGAGCTATAATTTAACGAATCAAGATATCGATATGGAATTGCAGGGGCGAGGTAGTTTATCTCATAAAAAAGCGAATTGTAAAGAACAAGGAGATCATCCAATAATTTTGCTTTATTCTTTTCTTTCTCGGCAATTAGTTCAATGCTTTCAGCTATTATCTTCTCAAGTTCTGGAATGTAGTATACAAGTTTGTAATCTGCGTTTCGTTCAATCTTTTCTATCTCATAAAAATGCTTCTGGAATTCATTATCCTTAAATTGGTGAACAACAAGAGCCTCATAACCCCATTTAGTAACCATAAACTCTGCAACTAGCGGAACCCTATTAAAACTTCCAACGGCCCTATTTAGCTTCTCAAAGCTGAACATAGCTCCCGATAAAACCATCATTGGGATCATTATCAGGGGAATAACTATATAGATGGTAACAGCAGAGTTAAAGGTTGCTGATATGTTCAAGCCTAGCAGGTTGGCGAATACTGCTGTTGAAAAAAGAATCAACCAGTACTCAAAGTACATTCCTTGTATCTGCAGAATACCATTTGCAATTAGCACAAAGGTTATACTTTGGATTGCTGAAAGGATTAGCAGGATAAATATCTTACTAAAAAGATAAGAAGTGCGGCTTAGATTAAGGAATGCCTCCCGTTTAAGTATTTTTCTGTCCCTAAATATCTCCTCGGCGCTAACTGTAAGCCCAATAAACAGCGCCACAATAAGCGCCATAAATATGTAAATGGGAATATTCTCATTCTCCCGCAATATATACAGGTTAGAGTTTGGATCCGCAATGTACCTAATAACAAAAGCAAGAATGAAACCTAGTATTGGTGTTTCGAGCAGGTTAAGAACAATGTATTGGGTATTGCTAACCTTAGAGAGCAGGTCTCTAGTAGTGTATATAAAAAACTGCTTTAATTTTGATGGGATATTCAGCGATTTTGGTGGAGGCTGTGTCTCGTCGGGGATAGACTTCAGCTTGATCCTCTCCTTATAGTGATCCTCCCACTTAGCAGGTGAAACTCTTCGTGTTGGGGTATATCGGCCAAATTCATCAACTACTTTGGCTTCAATAATGTTGAAAATAAGTTCTGGGTTAACGTTACCACATGTAGGACATTCTCCCTGATCCCTATTGATCTGCATGTCGATACGTTTAAAGTACATCACAGCTTCTACGGGATTGCCGTAGTAGATTAGGTACCCTCCAGTATCCAAAATCATCATATTGTCAAACATTTTATAGATGTCTGACGATGGTTGGTGTATTACAACAAAAATGAGTTTGCCCTTTAGGGTTAATTCCCTAAGCAGGTCCATTACGTTTTCTGAGTCGCGCGATGACAGGCCTGATGTTGGCTCGTCAACAAAAAGGATTGCGGGTTCGCGAATAAGCTCAAGGGCTATGTTGAGCCTTTTGCGTTGACCCCCTGAGATCATCTTGTTTAAGGGTGATCCAACTTTAAGACTCCTACGTTCGAATAGGCCAAGGTTCTGCAGGGTTTTATCGACAAGTTTTGTAAGTTCCTCTTCCGTTTTATCCTTAAAACAAAGTTTGGCGTTGTAGTAAAGGTTCTGGAAAACGGTTAACTCTTCTATAAGCAAATCATCCTGTGGTATAACGCCAATAACTCCCTCGAGCATTTCTCTCTCGTTGTGCAGATCAATCCCATTAATGGAAACCTTACCACTTGTAGGTTTTTCAATACCCGCTAGAACATTAAGGAGGGTTGTTTTTCCTGCTCCGCTAGCACCCATTATTCCAATTAACTTCCCTTGCTCTTCCTTAAAGGTGATGTTGCGAAGGCCAATGGCGCCACTTTTAAATTTAAAACCTACATCACTAACGCCATACGATATGCGGATGTTGGTTGAGTCGGCTAGGAAGTGGGCAACAACATCGGTATAGTAAACGGGTTTGCCTTTAGGGAGTTTTATTGAACTACCACTAGCGAAAAGGTAGATGCGTTTATTGTCAATGGGGAGACCGTTAAGGAATACATCCTCAGTACCAGTATATCGAAGGAAGTAAAGATCTTCGCTTTTTATTTGTAGAATGAATAGGTGTCCGTTAAGGGCCTCGGTTGGAATATGTTTGCAGTTTTCTCCCCTTTGTTCGTTGTCGTGAATGGTAAGGATGCTTGAGTAGTCGAGTAATTTTGGATCATTGTTGATCACAAAGTTTTCAATATCAATAAACTCCTCTTTTGATACCTTAAAAACATCGGCTACTGTATTGATGATGGCCATGCGCTGATCGGTAAATTTTCTGTCGGCATTTACCAATTCAAACAAGCGAACCAGAGCTACAACTTTCTGCTTTTGGGTAAGGGTTTTGTTAATTTTTTTGCATATCCCAAGGATTTTTACGGAATCTCTTACTGAGGTTAACTTAACCTTTTTAGGCTGTCCATCTGCTTCCTCGTCTTTTTCGGCATCAAGGTCTGCATGCTGCTCAAAAAGTTTAATGTATTCTTCAACGGATTCGTCGTTGAGCTGTTGCATAAGAAAGTTAACCACAAAGTCGCGTTCATTCGACTCAAGGCCTTCGTCTTGCTTTGCAATGATTGCAAACAATTGCATTAAAGCCTTCAGAATTTCTTCACTCATGGTTTAGCTTTTAGCCGATTTTACAGCAATTTAGTGCGTAAATGGTAAACTAACTTAATGTGTAACTAACCTGTTCAAACGGAACATCAACAATGTCGGCGTACTCTTCGCCTGCCTCTTGCATATCCTCATCATCCTCTGGATAGTACCATTTTACTAGTATGAACTTCTTGTCTTCGTGCATCTCTTCAAGTTTCATCAGAATATCGAGCAAGAGTTTTGAACTAGCAGTATTAAAGTAAACCAATTTAAAGGTAAAAATGGTCTTTTCATTAGGGCTAGCAGCATATTCGTCTAGCCAGTTTAGTATTGGGTCGTAAAATGCAGTAACATCTTCGGGCAGCGAGCGGCCAGAAATCTCAAAGATGTCATTATCAGCATCAAGAATTACAGTTGGGGTATCATCAGTACCCAGGATCTTTATAGTTTCCATAGGTCAGTCGTTTACTCGTTTCTAGAAATGGTTGAGGTAAGAATGAAGAAGTGATTTTCCTCGTCGATAGGAAGGAAATGATATTCCAGTTTTCGACCTGTTTTGCGGGCGATGTCAATAAAACCAAGCCCAGCGCCACCTTTTTCTGATAGTCTCCCCTCGCGCATCTGAGTTTTATATAAATCTTTTAATCCCTCTTTATCAAGGGTATTAATATGATCAAGGATATTTGTTAATTCCTCCATCTTTGTGTTTTCAATAACGTTACCTGTTGTAACGTGATATTCAACTTCGCCTTTGCTAACCATAAAAATTCCACGACCTGCAAACAGAAAATCATCCGAGCCAAAGCTGTCAGCATGTTTGCTTATGTTCTGCAAACACTCAACCATAACGTGGAACACTTTTTTCTGTACAGTGTTGGACTCTTCCTCCTTAGCCATGTTAGACTCAGTGAGGGAGGTAAAGGCCTTCGTAATTTGGTGTGTAATTTCACCCTCGTATACAAGGGTGATTTCGTGAGCCTTCATCGACTTGTAGAAGTCATAGACAAACTCAAGAAAACCTTTGACATTTCTTTTATCCATAGCCCGTAAAATTAAATAATTTACCGATATTAAACAATTTAGAATTCAATTCCTATTAGTAGTACGTCATCAATCTGCTTGTTTTTGCCCATATACTCCTCAAAATCCGTTGAGAATAGGTCGTTGAACTGAGGCATTGTAAGCGTCTGATTATTTACTATCATCTCTCTTATCCTTGCAGGGCCGTACTTTCGAGAGTCCTCTCCACCAATCTGATCGGGCATACCATCCGAAAAGAAAAATATCTTATCCCCTTGCTGAATTTCGATAGAATGATTGTTAAAATCATTTTCTTCCCTTTTAGGGTGGGGAATGCCACCTATTGCTTTGCGATCTCCCCTAAACTCTTGTAATTCTCCTTTTCGCAAAAGGTAAAGTGGTCTATGTGCCCCTGCGAATTGGAGTTCTTTGCGTTTTAGGCTAATCTTGCATAAAGCAATATCCATGCCATCCCTAGCATCGGCATCGGGCCTGTCTTGTTTTAGGGTTTTCCTTACACCATAGTGTAATAAGTCAAGCACTTTACCCGCACTGTAAGTTACATCATGGTCAACTACGTTGTTTAGGGTAAAATAGCCGATAAACGAAAGCAGTGCACCAGGTACTCCATGTCCAGTACAATCAACAGCAGCAATATATACAAAGTCTTCTTTGATAAAAAACCAGGGGAAATCGCCACTAACCACATCACGTGGTTTATAGTAGATAAACGACTTTGGTAAGTACTGCCTAATTATTCGGTTATTTGGGAGTATTGATGTTTGTATACGCTGAGCATAGTTAATACTCTCAGTAATTTTGCGGTTCTTATCCTGTATTTCAAGCTCAATCCTTTTGGCATCAGTTATATCGTGTCCAACAAAAAGGATTGTTTCCAATTCATTCTCGTTAAACTCAGGAATACCCGAAATATGCATTACAGTTTCTCCCAATTTTGAGGGGAAAGTTAAATCGAGTTCAACCTTACTTTTGCTGGTTTTTATTGTTTTTATGGTGTCTTTTAGGAAGGTGGCCAAAGCACCATTTAGATCGACAGAATTAAGAGTTTGGTTAATTAAATCTCTAATTGGAATGCCTAAGTACTCTTCAACCATTGGGTTGGCATAAAAGAACTGACCCGCTGTATTAAGGCGCATAATCATATCAGGCGAGTTTTCCGACAAGGCTTGCATCTTGCTGCGCATTCGCTCTTCTTTCTCGGCACGCTTTCGCTCAGTAATATCCTGCGAGTTAAGAATAATACCGTTTATGGCGGAATCGTCAAGTAGGTTTCTCCCTGTTACCTCAAGGAAAATCTTCGTGCCATCCTTTTTCATAAAGGTATACTGGATGGTAATTGGTATGCGTGGCGAATCGAGCAGTTTTTGGAACATTTCGGTAAGGTCCTGCTCGCCCTTGCGCGTTAACCTATCAATATCCTTTCCTCCAGTCATTTCTTGTGGTGTATAGCCAAGAATTTTTGTAACGGAGGGGCTTATATAGGTTAACTTTTGACTACTGCTGTATATCGATATTATCTCCGAAGCATTCTCGAGTAAGGAGTGAAGTCTTTTTTGGGCGTTCTCCACTTCCTGAATCTTTGCCTCAAGCTGAAAATTGGATTTTTCTAGCTCTTCATGCGTGGCCCTCATCTCCTCAGCATTTTGGCGAAGTTCCTCTTCGTTTTCCTTCAGTTCCTGGGTCATTTGCTGAGCCTCCATCAGCAGCTGCTCCGTTTTCTGATTTATGCGTAAATTGAATACGGTTCGCGCAATAATCTCACCGATTTCGCGAAGAAAACGTATGGTTAAGTCTGGAATATGATCGTCAAGAGAGGCAAATTCAATGACTCCCTGTAATTTTTCGTCGGTAATTAGTGGAACTATGATAAGACTCTTGGGCTTTTTATCGCCCAAAATTCCCGATGTTATGCTCGTATAATCATCAGGTATTTCAGTTCTGTAAACTATATCCTGTTCGTATGCACATTGCCCTATTAGTCCTTGACCAATTTTGAACTCTTGGTTAATGTGTTTTTTTCGATTATAGGCATATGTGGCAAGGCTATACAGGCTTTGCTTATCTTCGTCGTACAGGTAAAGAGCCCCTTGTATTATGTTGATATAATCTATTAGCTTAACCAGTACCTCATAGGTAAGTTCCTCAAGGTTATTGTGCATCCGTAGGATGAAGGAGACCTCATCTTTGCCCTTTGTTATCCATGATTGCTCTGCTTCTTTATTGTTGTTCTCCAGCAAGTTGTCGCGCATTACTAGCAACGATTTACCTAGTATATCATCTTCGTCGCTAATCTCAAAGTGAGCCTTATAATCACCTTCGCCGATGGTTTTGGCAAAAAGTGCGTTTTTATTGATGTCTTCATCGCGTTGACGAATCTCTTCCTCTAAGAAGGTTACTTTTTCCTGATGCCTTTTCAGGATAGAGTATGTGAGGAATGCAAAAAGGAAAGGTAAAATATTGATAATCCAAAGCGTTGGGTTTGCTTTGTGTATTGCAGCGATGCCAGTTATGCTAAAATCAGTACCTTGTGATGTAAAAGCAATGGTCCACGAAACGAAAACTACCAGAAGGCCAACTGCTGCAGCAATCGTAACCTTTTGGTTTACTGCTTTATCTAAAATCTCAGCTGATGTTTTATTAAGGGTTGTCATGCTATTCTATTGTGCTGTTGCCAACGGTTAAAAGTTTTTTAGAGATTTTTGGACTTAGCGTTTCAAACAGTTTAACCTTTCTGCTATCGAACGCTTTAAACGAAGCCAATTCTATTACAGCAATACAATCGTTGCTTTCTGGATTGACTATTGGAATAATTAGCAAATTGCTTGGCGAACCCTTTCCGAGCCCTGAGAGTATTGTAATATAATCGTTGGGTACGCTGTTTAGGTTAAGTATTACCTTGTTTTTTGCAACTTGCCCTGGCAGGGTCTCACCCTCAACAAATGGTTGTGGTTCGGTTTCGGTAAAAAAAGCGTATGATGATGTAATAGTGTATTGATTATTGTTTTGCTTGGTGTGAGCAACTGCCTGAACAATATCGTGTTGCTTAGCGATGTTCGAAAGGAGTTTTTCCAAAAAAGCCTCTTTATCCTCGTATGTTTCTTGTGGAACAAGGTTATTTGCAACCTCTTCTATATCTTCCTCAACCTTCTGTTCTGCGGCAGCATCTTTTTCATTTTTTAGTTTTTCCTCCTTTTTCTTCAACTCACTAAGATTCATTTTTAGCTCGTCGATTTGAGAGGCGTAAGTGGCAGCAGCATTCCACGCTCCTGAAATTCCCTGATAAAAAGTTATTAGTAGTGCAACGGTTAAAATTGAAAGCACTATTGCAATGAATGGGATTGACTCAGGGTTTTCGGAAATGCTGTGGTTGTATAGTGAAAAAAAACTCCCAGCAATTGATGCTATGAGCAATAGCATGAGTATGCCATAGCTAAACCTTGATCTATTTGGGAATATTTTCATTTGTCTATCGTATTATATTTTTAAATTCTGAAGGAACTTGATTATCTCGTCAGTTTTCATGACATAATCGGCTTTAGTGAGTTTTAACGCTGCCTCAGTCATTGTTTTAACCTGACATTCCGCCGGATCCTGAACAATTACTATCCCCCCGTAATCCTTAATCTTTTTTATGCCAAATGCACCGTCCTTATTTGCACCTGAGAGAATTATGCCAATAAGTTTTTCTCTATATACTTGAGCCGCCGTAATAAACGATAGGTCAATTGAGGGACGAGAATGATTCACTGGACCCTCAGTTGATAGTGCAATGCGATTACCTAGTTCAATAAACATATGGTAATTGGCTGGAGCAAGATAGGCTTTCCCTGCCTTAATCTGATCCTTGTCGTAAGGTTCAATTACTGGGATAGAAGATTTAATGGATAATGCCTCAACAAACCCGCTTCGAATATGCTTTAGCCTATGTAGGCTTAGCAGAACTGGCAAGGGGAAATTTGGAGGCAATGAGTTAAGCAATCGGGTTATTACCTGAAAACTGCCTGCTGAACCACCTATGATAACCGCTTTATACATTTATATTTTATCCTGTTTTCTTTTTATAAATTTTTTCCGTCTCATTTATTACGGTAAATTTATTGTTTGCGTTTGTATTTTCCAAAGTTTCTTTAGTACCCAAAATAAGGTAACCACCTGCAACCAAACTGTTATGTATTGAGTTAAGGGTTTTGTCCTGAAGTATTTGATTATAGTATATAATCTGATTTCTGAACAGGGCCAACCTTATGCCTCCAGGCGCATTATTATACAGTGTATTCTGTTTTATAAACGTTACGTCTTTGATTAACTTTGTATCAAGCGTAAGTGAACCAGTAGCGGGTGCTATGTGGTGATATTCTGAATATTTGGAAATACAATTTGACCTATCGTAGTTGGCCTCGTTAATTTCAAGTTGCTTAACATCTATGCGGCCTTGTTGAATTTTTTTGAGCGTTTCATCGCTAAATATGGAAGCATAAATTTGAAACTGATCCAGCAAACACATTTCTTTTAATAGGATACAAAGAGAAAATAGTTCTTCTCCTGAATCGAATGCTGCGACCCATACCTTAGGCTTTGAGGTGTTTTTAACCACATCCAGAATTAAATCCTCTCTAAGGTGCCGCCATAGAGAAGGATCGCGGAACATCTCAGTGGTTTCTGGGGTAATGTCTTTTAAGAATTGTTCAAAGAAAACCTTATTATCCTGTAGCCTATTTATTAGAACTTCAGAATCTTTTAAACCATTATTGGTGATAACATCTTCGAGCCTCCGCTTTAAAGATGTTAAGGCATAATCCCTAAAGTCGTAATCATAGGTATCAAGCAATGCTTTAATAACATTGCGGGTTTCTACTATGCCTATTTCGTATCTGCTTATCACTTTTTATCGGTCTATGCTGTTATTTTTTCTTAAGCTGAGCAATTAGTTCGTCAATCTGTTTCTGAAGTTTTCTCTCAATGAGTTTACTGTCAGATATGTCAATGCCAATATTTATAATCTTAACAACCTCTCCCTGATCGTTAATAATTGGAGTGTAATGTTCTGATATCCATACATCAGAACCTTTAACTTTAAGCGAAAAGTTTCGTTTTTGGGGTAACCCTGATAGCAGATCATTCCAAAATTTGCGGTACGCATCAGGATTTGTTTTAGCCTCACTGTCTAGTTCTGAATGTAATCGTCCTTCAATATTATCCTTCTCGTCGCCTAAAACTTCAGTATTCCTGTTGTTTATGAAGTTTATTGTGCCACTAGGGTCAATTTCAGTTATGAGACAAGTTTTATCAAGGGCTTGTAAAAGTTCATCCATTTTTTCTTGTCTCTGCTCCGATACTTCTTGCTCTGCTTGCATCTCAACTAAAATCTGTTCAATCTCTTCTGCTTGCTCTTGAGCCTTTATCTCAATTCTTTTTGATTCGGTTACATCTTGTCCTAGAAGGAATATTTTATATATCTCTCCAGTCTCTTCAAAAGATGGAGTGATGCTGCAGAGAACAAATCGCTCTTCGTTATCGCGGGTTTTCCACTTAAGAGTTCCTTTAAAGACCTCGCCTGTTTTTAAGCCGTTCCAAACCTGATTAAACGTTGATATGGAATCAGGATGAATAAAGTTGCTAAGGGTTTTTCCTTCAAGGTCGATTTTAGTGAAGCCAATTAAATTGAGCATGTTGTGGTTGGCAATTAGCATAAACCCTTCGTAATTGAGTTCGGCAAAAAGCATGGCTTCGTTTATTGCTGATGTCATTCCCTCCATTTCAAGAGTTTTGCGAGCCATTTCTTCTTGTGTAGCTTGCATCTCTTCCATGTTTTGGCGCATCTCCTCTTCTTGTGCTGCCATCTCTTCGCTTTGCTGTTGCGATTGTTCTAAGAGTTGAATGGTTCTAATGCTATTTTTTACTGAGAATAGGGTTGAGGCAATGTTTTCGCCAATTTTCTCAACAAACTCAACTTCATGTGCTTCAAATTCATTAAAAGTTGCAATCTCGATTACGCCAAATATCTTATCCTCTAGTTTAAGTGGAACCAAAAGTAGGGTACGCGGGGTGGCTTCGCCCAGCCCAGAGGTTATTTCAATGTAATTTTCTGGAATTTCTTTTAGGTAAATGGTTTGCTTTTCAAGTGCACAGCTGCCAACAAGACCTTCACCCATGGGTATAGTTTTTTGCTTAAACTTCTTCTTACTATAGGCAAATGCGCTAAGAAGTTCGAGTGTTGACTCATCATTATCCTGATTCACAACGAAGAGCGCTCCTTGATTTGCGTTTAAATAGTCAAGAAGGTTTTGGGTAACTGTATCTGCTAATTGGGTTAGATTATCATTATTCTGTCGAAGGAAATCGGCAAATTTTGCAAGACCAATGTTGAACCAATTCCTTTTCTCGTCTTCCTTTTTTCTCCTTTCTTCATCCTCTAATGCAAGCATGAGGTTTTTGCGCACACTAAGCAATGAGTTTCCAAGATTATCATTTGGGCCAAGTGGCTCGAAGGTTGCGCTAAGGTTGTTCTTGCCAATTTCATTAGCAAAGTGGGATATTTTAGTTAATCCATTTATTAGTTGGCTAAGCGATTGCACTACTTGACCAACCTCATCGTTGTTTTTGTATTCAATTTTCTGAGCAGTTTCTCCGTACGAGAGCTTTGATATACTTTCATTAATTTTTTTAATGGTTGCAATAAAAGGTTTTAGCGTAAATCTAATTACGAATAGTAGAACAGTGAATGATACAACGAATATTAGTATAACCAAGGCACGGTTACCCGAAAGTTCTTTTTGAGCTTCATCAATACTTACTGGTAATGCAATGTAGGAGTTATATGGCTCAACTTTTTTATAAAATAGGCGAATCCGGTGCTTTTCTCCTTTTATAAAATCGGTATATTCTAGAACCCCAGTTCTGTTGGTAAATAGATGGTTAAGTCTTTCTTGAGGATATCTTTGTCCCTCTTTGTAAAGGTGAATTGCATAGGTGCCTTGTGCGTCAACCATAAATGGAAGATCGGTTTCGTAAAATGCAGCCTTACTGAAATGGGGTTTAAGTGAGGCGTAGTCTGAATGATTAAAGCCTTTGCCATTTTGTTTTTCAACCTCTAATATGAGGGCAGACAGCTGGTTAAGATATGTATTTGCTTGGTTCTGAATACTTTTGTTTACCCTTTTTGCTGAGAATTGAGATATAGTGAAACCTGCTGCACATAGAAGAATGAAAAGGAATATTGCTACAGTTAGCTGTATCCGGTAGTTAATGCTTATGTTCTTTAAAAATCTCATGGTTTAATCAGGTATCAAATAGTAAGGGCTATTTTTTAATGTAGGATTGCCCCATCTTTTCAAATTTATTGGCCCATGGGCCAAGTATGGTCTCGTGCATACCAAGAACAAGAACGCCTTTATTGTAAAGGTTTTCAAAGAAAAGATCGAAAACCTTGTTTTGAAGCGTATAGTTAAAATAGATAATTACGTTTCGGCACAGCACTAGGTCAAATTTTGCAAAGAACAGATTCCCATCCTTAACCAAATCGTGCTTGCGAAAAATGGGTTTCTCCGTCAGATGTTTTTTCATTGTAATGGTATCCCTAGCCTTGTCAATAGTAAAGTAATTCTCATAAGGCACGTCATTAAACTCCTCATAGTTAAGAGGATTCTGCTTAATCACCTTGTCGAAATTATCGAGATACCCAATGTTGAAACGATACTTGTACTCCCCTTTTTTTGCTGCTTCAAGCACATCTGTATTTAGGTCGGATGCAAAAATTTTAGCTTTTTCGAGTAAACCCATTTCGTTTAGCAGAATCATCATTGAGTAAACTTCTTGTCCTGTAGAGCAGCCAGCATGCCAAATATTGATGTTCTTATTGTTTTTAAAGCGGGGTAAAATACTTGAACGGAGCATATGCCATATTTGAGGATCACGAAAAAGCTCAGTCGTGTTTACAGTAATCTCTTTTACAATTCGTTCCGTAAATTCAGCATTGGTTTTTATAGAGGAGATAAGCCCTGCAAGATCAAGATTAAAATCTGACAAGACCTTTTGCAGCCTACGCTTTAACGACTTATCCGAATACTCACTAAAGTCGTATTTAGAAGAGTTTTTTAAAGCGGTGATAAAGAATTGCAAATCCTGATCAGAAATAACCATATGCAGATAATTACGCGAATAAATACAAGTATGCCCTGCATACTAGTCATTTGCTTTACAATTCTGTAAAAGTGTTCAATGATTAGTATATAGCAGTTTTAACTTGCTAAAAATAGAAATACTTTACTAATTCACAAAGCCTAGAGTCCTTTTTTATTAAGGTAAAAAAGCATAATACGATGATTTGTTTGTTTTTATAGAATACCTAATTTGACCAAAGTTAGGTTAGCGTAGATTAAATATTGGCCAAAACTTATGATAAGCTAAGGAATAAGCCAAATGGCGAATGTTTTTTCGATTTTATTACTACATATTTATTTCCTGGAAGATGGTTGAAATGAGTTGTCCGTATTTGCTCAAATTAAAGCCCATGGTTGATAATGTTAGCCTTATTTATGCAAAAAACTCTTGTGGGTTGATGATTTGTTGCAAAGTTTAAATCTTAATATCTTTATGGGATTCCAGAGGTAAATAGTTGTAAAGTGGGTTACTTCCAAAGTTTATTTGACAATGTTTTGGAGGCTTTATTTTTTGCAGGTCAACTATTTTTGCTCAAAATATTTTAATCTCTATCTTTGAAGCAACTATCAAAGCAAATCCTATGAAATTTGGTGTAGTAATTTTTCCTGG
Source organism: Bacteroidales bacterium UBA5349 (assembly GCA_002410065.1). GTDB lineage: Bacteria > Bacteroidota > Bacteroidia > Bacteroidales > Tenuifilaceae > Perlabentimonas. The sequence continues at coordinate 139,832 of DHQB01000015.1, forward strand.
CTCTAACTGCGATCATGATATGATCTATGTTCTAAGGAACGTTATGGAGCAAGAGGTTGTTGAACTTTGGCATAAGGATAACGATTTACAAGGTGTTGATGTTGTTGTGCTGCCTGGCGGTTTTTCGTTTGGCGATTACCTTAGGTCTGGAGCATTAGCTCGATTTTCACCAATAATGGAAAGGATTATTGAGTTTGCTAATGCAGGCGGTTATGTGTTTGGGGTTTGTAATGGCTTTCAGATTCTATGTGAAGCAAAGTTGCTACCCGGAGCCCTCTTGCACAATAATAGCCAGAAGTTCGAGTGTAAAAACATTCATATTCTTCCCGACAGTAAGTCGGCAGCCCTAACCGCATATCTGCCAAGCAGCCGTGCATTAAAAATTCCCATTGCCCATGGCGAGGGTAGGTACTATGCCGATAAGGACACTTTGGCGACGATGAGAATTAATGACCAAATTCTTTTCCGTTACTGCGATGAGAGTGGATCGATTTCTGAATCAGTTAACCCTAACGGATCGGTTGAGAATATTGCCGGTGTTTGCAACGAAAGACTTAACGTATTTGGCATGATGCCTCATCCCGAAAGAGCCGCTGATGACGAATTGGGAAATACAGATGGGCGATTAATTTTTGAATCGCTTATTCGCTTTGTAAAAGAGCGATTATAAGCAACTTTTAGTATTACAATTTCCTTACATCAAGCAGGGTATCTTTATATCCTTCAGGATTATTGACTATTCGCATTAAACGTTCTGCAACCTCACGAACATCCGATAGCTGTTCATTATCCTTGTAATCTTTAAATCGCTGTAAATCTGGAAAATCAGATGAACTCGCCTGACGGATTTCCGATTGCATTTCCGTGTCAACAACACCCGGAGCTACAGCAAAAGTTTTTACTTTCCCATTACTATTCTCCAACGAAATAACCCTTGAGAGCATATCAAGCGAGGCCTTTGATGAGCAGTAGTTACCCCAACTCGCAACCGGATAGCGTGCTGCCCCTGAACTAACATTAAGTATTACTATCTGTGAGGCAGTTTCAGAATATTTTTTGATAATCCAATTAGAAAGTACTGCAGGAGCGATGGCATTAAGTATATGAGTTTTTATTATCAACTCATTATCCTGTTTTCCAAATGGGCTAACCTTCCCAAGCATTCCTGCATTATTAATGAGAATAACCTTGTCGGCTTCCGCATCAAATGGCAATTCAAGCCCATTAAGCATATTGGCATCGCTTAGGTCGATAGAGATATGGTTGTATCTTTCATGTTCAACCGATTGTTTTCGTGAGATACCATAAACATAGCAATTGTTTGTTTTTAGTGCATGTTCAACAAGTGCTTTGCCAATCCCCCGGCTGCTTCCGGTTATATAAAAAATGGGTTTCATGCTGATTACAATTTATTTATTACTCTTTTTTAACGAAAACTTACTGTTTAGCCACCTTGGGAATATAATTGCGCCGATAATTAGGTATGGATAATAGGTTGCCAGTCTCCACATTAGCGAAATGGTTACAGCAACTGCACCAAGTATTACTGGTGATACAAGGATGAATTCACTTAGATATCGGGTGAAAACGAATTCAGAGAATCCGCTACCACCAGGCGTGGGGCTTACAAGCATCATGAGCCACATTACTAACTGCCGTGCAAATATTAGGTAATGGTCGGATACAGAAAAAAAAGCAAGGAGTAATGCATTTACAACCCAGTAGCGCGATGTCCATGATATAAAAGTAGCCCCAAAAGCTTTGAGCCAAAAGCCAATTGGTTTGGACCTGAACTCCCTGGAGTTCTTAATAATTTCAGTTCCTGCTTCATTGGCTCCATGTTTCCATTTGCGAAGAATGGGCAGTTTAAATATCATCAACAAAAGCCATTTTAACCCCCGTGGGTTAATGAATAACCCATATGAGAGGAACAGAACGTATAGGAGTTTAAGGCTATACCCTATGGTGGCAAAGAGAAAAAGCTCGTTGGAGAACGAAATCCCGCCCTCAATTCCGCCAATACCAAAAAGTACTCTTGGGTTGATGATTAGCAGGAGTAAAGGGAACATTATTAAAAAATAGAGTTCGTCGAGTAGTGAGGTTGCCATTACAATAGCCGAACTTCTCCCAATTCCAATCCCCTCTTTATTTACATAAATGATAGCTACACCTGTTCCTCCAATGGCCGATGGTGTAATAGCCGAAGTAAACTCCCAGAGCATAATCACTCTAAAGGCCTGTCTTAGTGTAAGCGAACCCTCAGAGAGGATAAGTAACCTTACAATATAACCCAAATCGCGAAGGGCCATTAGGGCCAGGGAAACTAACAACCAAAGGAAGCCCCATTTGGTAAGTGAAATGTACGAGAAAACATCAGGGTCGAACTCGCGATAGAAAAGGTAACCAACAACGCCTAAGCCAATAATTATGGGGTATATTATCCTAGAAACCTTTATCTTACTTAAAGGGTTTTCTTCGATTAATACGTTTTCCTTGTCCTGTTCTTTTTTCGTCATGCTTTAGCAAAAGTAATAAAACGTAACCAAAACACTATTAGTTCAATTTTAAAATTTGATAAAAAAGTAGTATCCAAAATGTTATTAAACAATAGGTTCATCCTAAGAATAATCTCGCTGTTTTTTTGTAGGTTTGTTTTGACTGTAAATAAAAATCTGAAGATATGGAACTGAAAAAGGCAATTGAAACACGAACGAGCATTCGGCAATATGCTCCCGAACCAGTGAGTTTAAGCGATATTAAGGAAATGGTGCGATTGGCTAGTTTAGCACCCTCCGTTAACAACTACCAGCCATGGCAATTTATTGCCATAACCAATAAGGAGCTGATGAGGCGTATGGCCGATGCAGTTAGAGAGAGGATTAGCTCTCTTCCTGTAAACCAATCGAAATATGCAGCTAATGTAAAGAGTCAGGTTGAGTTTTTTGCTACTTTTTTTGAGGAAGCACCTGCATTGGTTGCCCTTTGTATGAGCGAATACGAAACAGTACTGGAGAAAGGTGTTGATTTAACTCACGATGAGGTTAACCAACTTAGAAACTCACCAGATATTCAGAGTGCAGGAGCATGTATTCAGAACTTGCTATTGGCGGCAGTCGACTTTGGTTATGGCGCTTGCTGGATGAGCGCTCCCATGATGGCAAGAAAGGAACTGGAAGCCTTATTGGAAATTACTCAACCCTTTAGTTTAGTTTCATTTGTTGCCGTGGGCAGACCAGCAAAAACGGTTTTACCACGCAATAAAAAACCCATTGATCAAATGTTTAGGGTGATATCATAAAAAAGGCTGGGAAACCCAACCTTTTTTATGCTTAATTATTTTATTGTAATCGGAAGGTGATTGGGAAGGTAAAGATAACCCTAGCTGGCAGTTCGCGCTGTTCGCCTGGTTCCCATTTAGGTGATTGCGACACAATCCTTACTGCCTCCTCGGCCAGTAATTTATCCGGACTCCTAATTACCGTAATGTCGGTTACATTCCCCTCGGTATCAATTATGAATTGAAGTATAACTTTTCCTTGAATGCCATTTATGGCAGCTAGTTCAGGATACTTAAGGATAGAGAACACCCACTTTGAAAATTCATTGTAATCGCCACCCATAAATGTGGGCTTTTTCTCAATTAGGGTAAACGGGATGGTTTCAACCACATCACCTTCATCAGTCCTGTTAATGAGATACGGAATAATATCCGTTTTTACATCTACAAAAATATCCGGATTCTCAATAATATCAAGCGCGTTGTTCTCGTGGATTAGTATAATCTCAGCAAAAGGAATTACAGGAGGCGGAGGGGTTACAATTTTACTTGGGTCTAATATAACCATGTCAATAGGCGCTTCAAACGGCCTATCGTTAATAGGCAGAGTAAAATTATCTCCGCTACTTTGCCATTCAAAGGCTGTGAGTACAACTGCTAGAGAAGCAATTAGCCCAAGTTGAAAGAAAAGTCCTTTTTTTCTTTCTAGGTCTGTTTTTCTAGTTTTTGTTTTCATAGTTGTAGGTTTTAGTGGTTCAACTTGTTAGCCTTTATTATTATAACGATGAATCTTTCAATATTGATACACTAAAAGGGTATATTCCATAAAATAGACCAAGAAAAAATAAATTAAATTTATAAAATGGCGATGTTAGATTTGAATACTCCTGAAGTCATTGAAAGGTAGCGCAATAGGGTGTTGAAGGAAATGTTAATAATTAAGTTGACAGAACTTACGTCTTTTGTCATTGTAAATTCGTCATACCAACAAAGCTTTTAAAATGCAGAAATGGAATTAGCTAACGGCCGTAGCAAATTGGATGAACTTGAAAGGGTAATAGAGGAGTATCAGGATCAACTTTTCAGACACGCTTTTTTTAGAACGGGTTCTTATGCCGAGTCCCAGGATATTGTGCAGGATGTTTTTATAAAACTTTACTACGACAATGGGGAATTATCCTCCATAAAAAATGTAAAGCACTACCTGTATCGAAGCATTACAAATGCCTGTTTTGATTACCACAGAAAGAGCAGAAAGCAAAAGTTTGAGCCAATTGAAACGGCCAATCTACCAAGCCAAATGTATGAGAAGGAAGCATCAGAAGTTCTAATTCAGATTGAGGAATACAAAAGGTTAGAGGAACTCCTAAAAGTTCTTCCTGAGGAACAATCGGAGGTAATCCGTTTGAGGATTTTTGATAGCCTTGGCTTTGTTGAGATTGCATCAATTCTTGAAACTCCCGTTACAACCATTAAGTCGCGGTTTAAGTACGGTATCGATAAGTTAAAAGCAGAATATTTTAAAACATCAAGGAGGTACGATTATGGATTGTAAAAAATGTAAACTGGAGATGGTGAATCTATTCGATACGAATGAAGATTTTGCACTAAAAGGGAGTATTCTGGAGCATATTAAACAATGTCCTGATTGTCAGGAAGAGTACCACAATGCTCTGGAAATTATATCGATGCTGAAGCCTAAACTGCAACCCAAAGCTCCATTTCAACTTAAGCAAAACATTATGAACCAACTAAAAATGGAGGACACAAAAATGAAAACCCAAGATTCTAAAAGCAAAAAACTTAACCCTAGATTTAAAAAGTTTTTAATGGTGGCAGCTGTAGTTGCCCTAGGCGTTGTGATTGTTCCAATTATTAACAATAATACAAATGTGCTCAATGGTACTGCACGGGCTGCCAATAGTTTAATTGATAATTCAATTAGGGCAACCCAACTGGTAAAAAGTATGATTATTAAATTGCAGGTTCGCACCCTAGCAAACGATAATTTTTCTCTCATTGGTGCTGAATACAATATGGTAAACCATAGTTTTTACAAATCGTTTAGTAATCCTGAAAAATGGAGATTAGAGAAACCAGGTAGGGTAGTAGTGAACGATGGGGAGTATCAGTACTTGCATATGGTTAGCACACAGGATTATTTAAAAGCTTCACGTTTCCATAATATGATTGAGGATTTTGAGATGTTGCTTGAACCCGAAAAAATACTTATAAAAGAGCAGTACGGACTAAAGAAAAATGGTTCAACATTAACAATGGAGGTGAAAGATGGGCTAGTTTACTTAACCGTTTCCGATAAGGCACAGGGCGACTTTATCAACGACTATATGCGCAACACCTCAATTGGCGAGTCGGATAATCGTCGCGAGTATGTATTTGATAACGACACCAAGCTGTTAAGGGGTATGAAAATCTATCTTACTGAGGACACCAAGGAAACACTAATTGTTAATATAGAAAGTATAGAGTACAATGTTAGGATTGACCCTTCATTATTTGCAATAGAAATACCTAAAGGGCAGGAGTGGAGAGATTTAGATGTTGTGGAAGAAAGCAAAATCTTTACAAATATTACTAGCAAAAAGGCTGCAGAGATTATCTTTAACGGACTGGCAAAAAAGGATTGGCAGCTGGTAGCTCAAGCCTATTCATTCTTCGATGGGAAAAATGAGCACGCAAATAACCTAAAGGAAAAGTTTGGCGGGTTAACGCTGGTAAAGCTGGGTGAGCCTTTTAAATCGGGTCAGTATGCTGGAGAGTTTGTTCCGTATGAGGTTAGGCTAAAGTCGGGTGAAATTAAGCGATTCAATCTTGCCTTACGCAACGATAACCCCAATAAGGTGTGGCTGGTTGATGGGGGATTATAGCAGAACAGCTAAAATAATTTTTGCTTGGCAAGGAATTGATAGAAATTAATCACACATAAAAAAGGCAAGCCACTTCTTAGGCTTGCCTTTTTTATTTAGTTATGCAAATTCTTATTTCATTGGTTCAATATCCTCAATGTTGTCCGCTTTTTTCCCTTTTGACTTTTCCTTTGGGTTCTCAATGGTTTTTCCTTTAAGGTAGTCTGGTAGTTCCATGCCTGCCATTTTAAATAGTTCCTCAAATGGAGGAATTGCACCTAACATTCCTGACAAGAAATTGGCTGTGGCTGGACTTTTTCCGTCTTTTCCTGATCCCATATTATCCCAAACAGTAACCTTATCAATTTTAAGGTTTTTAACGGCTTCAACTTGTGTTTTAACCAGTTCGGGCAGTTTGTCGGCAATCATCATCATTACCGCATCGCGTGAGTTCCCAGCTGCTTTGTTAAGCATTTGAAAGCCTTCTGCCTGTTTGGTAAGGATTTGGAAAATACCCTTGGCTTCGGCCTCCATTTTCATGTAAATAGCATCAGCTTCACCACGAGCCTCTCTACGGGTTTGCTCTGCAATAGCTTCAGCATCAATTTCAACCTTCTCCTTATTAATGGTTGCGGGTACAATAATATCTGCTTTTTGAGTAGCTTGTTCCCTTTCGGCACGGGCTATTTCAGCAGCTCTTTCAGATGCGTAAGCCTCTTCGAGTGCTTTTGCACGGGCCACTTTTTCAGCAGCAACGGCTTTACGTTCTGCTTCGGCCTCATTCTCCCTCCGGGTTGCATTGGAGTTTGCTATGGTTATTTTTGCCAGGTTTTCACCCTCAACGGCTGTAGCATCTGCGCTGGATACCTGAACGCGCTGATCACGATGGGCATTGGCTTCACCAATAGATCCATCTCTGTTCTTTTCAGCAACGCTCTTCTTTGCATCGTTTATAGCTTTAGCCGCAGCTTCCTTACCAAGTGCCTCAATATAACCCGACTCATCGTTAATGTCGGTTACGTTCACATTTATAAGCTTCAACCCAATTTTCTTTAACTCAGCCTCCACGTTAGCCGATACGGCAGCAAGAAACTTATCGCGGTTGTTATTAATCTCTTCAATCTCCATGGTGGCAACCACCAAACGGAGCTGACCAAAAATAATATCCTTTGCTAGGTTACTAATATCGTCCTGTGCAAGACCAAGCAAACGCTCGGCAGCATTATCCATAATACCTGGCTCGGTGGAGATACCCACTGTAAAGCGAGAAGGTACATCGACCCTAATGTTTTGCTGGCTAAGAGCATTGGTTAAGTTGATCTCAATGGAGAGTGGTGTTAAATTTAGGAAAGAGTAATCCTGAATAACTGGCCAGATAAATGCCGCACCACCATGAATACACTTTGCAGAACGGGACTCATCGTTTTTACTTTTTCCAACTTTTCCGTAAACCACAAGAACCCTGTCGGAAGGGCATCGCTTGTATCGTTTAAGCAACGATACAATGAGGATAAAGACAAAAAAGACTAGGGCAATAATGCCTACTACTACATATTGAGCCATGGGATTTAGAATTAGATGGTTAGAATTATTTTAGGTTATGATTTTTTTACGAGCAAAATTTCGTCGTTCAGAATATCTACAACTTGCACGATGGAACCAGTTGGGATGGCTTCATCATCATCTGTCATCGCATCGAGTGTTCTGTAACCCTGTATTTTGAGCTGTACCTTGCCTGTAGCCTTCCTTTTTTCGGGGATGTAAAGATACACAGTTGCTGTTTTACCTATAGCCGTTTTCATGTTAAGCGTACCCGATTCAGTTAGTTTTCCCATGAAGTAGTATATTGATGCCATTATCAACATCATAATTATACCTGCAACTGTAGAGATAAGTACCGTGGCCCAGCCTGCCATTTCACTGTAAACACAGGCTAATCCTACCCATCCAAAAACGGTAAAGAATGCTACAAAATTCTTTAGGCTAATGAACTGAAATCCAACACCCGAATCGGAGTCAACGCTTAAATCAGCATCGCCAATAGCATCTAGTCCATCAGCATCAGCATCGGAACCGAAGAAGGTCATAACCAACTGAATGACAAAGACAAGAGATGCAGGGATGGATATTGCCCAGTAAATCATCTGAAGAGTGGTAAGGCTATCCCACCATGTGTTAATGTTGAGTAGTATCATTTTGGTTTAAGTTTATATCCGTGAAATTATGAAAAAAAGTTACACCTTATCTCTTTTTATCAATTAATTGACGTAATAAGTTAACAGTTTAAATTATAGAGAAGATAATTGATGACTTGAAGAACTTGGATTAGTTTTTTTTGGCTTTAGTCTAGCTGAGTATCCATTTTATACAACCTCTGCTTAACAGTCTTTAAAGTATGTTAATGTTCATTATGTTATTGGCAACCGCAGCAACTACTACAACCAGCATGACCACCCATTAGCGATTTATAAAAACTTGAAAAGCCCTCGGATATCTCATCGCGAATGCGTCGAAAAACTGCTATTACCTCCTCGTCAGTTCCCTTTGCCAAAGCTGGATCGTCGAAACCGATGTGCCAACGGTTATCCACTTTGCCCTTAAAAACAGGGCAATTCAAATTGGCTTCGGCGCATACGGAGATCAAATAGTCGAAACTCTGACCCACGAATTGCTCTACGTTTTTGGGTTGATTTTGTGAGATATCGATACCAACTTCAGCCATTACCTTAATGGCCAAAGGGTGAACGTGCGATGAGGGTTCTGTTCCGGCTGAGAGAACCTCAATGGTATCGTCATATGATTTTAGGAAACCTTCTACCATTTGACTTCGGCATGAGTTTCCGGTGCAAAGTATTAGTATTTTCATTTGTATAAAATTTTTAGTTGTTGACTTTATGCGTTTTGTATTGTTGCTCAGTTGATGAAAGTGGATCAAATTATTAGAATGGAAGATTTTCTACATCAACATTTCCACCTGAGATTATTATCCCTACCCTTTTCCCATTAAATTTTTCAGGATTTAGCATAACTGCTGCAACAGGCACAGCGGAGGAGGGCTCTATAATTATCTTCATCCGCTCCCATACTAACCTCATTGCCTTAACAATTAACTCTTCTGAAACGGGGAGAATGCCATCGGCATACTTCTGAATAATACTTAGGGTAAGAGGGCAAAGTGATGTTCTTAACCCGTCGGCAATGGTGTTGGGATTAATGGAGGGGTAAAGTGTGCCATCGCGAAGGGAGCGGAATGCATCGTCGGCGTTTTGTGGTTCGCCTGCGTAAACCTCAATATGCGGGTTAGTTTCCTTGGTGTAAATTAGCGTGCCCGAGAAAAGGCCACCACCCCCAACAGGGGTGATTAAAGTTTGTAAATCTTTAACCTCATCAAGCAGTTCCAAAGATGCCGTTCCTTGTCCACAGATTACTTCAAAATTTTCGTAGGGGTGAATAAACGTAGCCCCAGTTTCAATTTTAACTCTTTCCAACTCTTTTTCTCGTGCCTCCTGGGTTGGCTTACAGGTAAATATTTTTGCACCGTAACCCTCAACTGCTTTGCGCTTTATAGATGGAGCATTGCTGGGCATAACGATATATGATGGGATACCCCTAATAGCAGCAGCTAATGCAAGAGCAGCAGCATGATTTCCTGAGCTATGAGTGCAAACACCTTTTAGGGCTTGTGCATTGCTTAGGCTAAAAACAGCATTTGAGGCTCCCCTAAATTTGAATGCACCAACCTTTTGGAAATTTTCACACTTAAAAAATAGCTCACATCCAAGAATACTATTTATGGATTGAGAAGTGAGCACGGGGGTGCAGTGTGCATATCTTTTTACGGTCTGATAAGCTAGCTCTATATTCCTCTTACTTGGAATTATCATTGGGATGAAGTTTTTCTTTTTTGTAAACCTCAAATTTATCTAAAATACGCTTTCGAACCTCATAATCACTTGCCAGAAGAAGGAATCCTTCTGTAAAATCGCAATATTCCATAAACCTTATTGCCTCATTGCCAGATAGGGAGGTTAATTCCTGGACAATGTCGGCTGAGAATTTTTTGAGCATTACATCCCACCTTAACTCTTCTTCAACTTTCTCCTTAATTATTACTTTCTGTTTTGCTATCCAATCGCTACCAAAGGCAAAACCCCCTTGTGCAGAGGGAAGGTTTTGTAACTCCATTTTCGAAATTTGTTCCCTAAAGTATTTCTCTAGTTTTTCCTGTAGAATTTCTTGCTCCGATCTAGGTAGCTCCATCGCCGTTACCTCTTTTATGAAACGTTGGTATGTACCAAAACGGGTAATCCGTACCTCTCGAATTTCGTATGACCTTGGTGTTAATCTAATTGGGTAATAAAGCGAATCGGATTTGAACTGACCCCACGAAGGGATGCGCATTTGATGATATCCTAAAGCACTAATATAAAGCGTATCGCCCGTTGATATAGGCATTGCAAAAAATCCTAGCATATCTGCAACAATACCCTTTTTATACCCTGTATTTATAATATGACCAAGTGATATGGGTTTGCCGTTTGTTGCATCAATTAGCTGAAAATGGATTTGTTCTCTTATATTATCACTTTGCTGGCTTTGTGTTGCAAAGGAAATAATGATTAATAGGGAGAATGCTAGCGTTCGTTTCAATTTTTCCGTAATTGATTATCCCAAATTTAAGCCGATGTTTGGATAATTCGAGTTTTGAGATTAAAACTTAACGATTTTTAACGGCAGGGAAACTCAAATATGTTTTGTTGTTCTTAAAAACTCAGACCAACCATAAAACTAATTACGGGAGATTTTTTAACTAGAGTAATTAAAGGAGAAGGGTAAGTAAATTCAAATATTTGAGTATTGTTTGCTTTAAAATCAATGTCCTTTTCAAGATTGCAAAAAAGCATTTCTGCCCTCGATTCGGCAATCAAAGTAATCCTACTATTTATGTTCTTTTTTAGACCAAGGCTTAGGAAATAACTCCTATCGTGCTTGTATTCCTTATATTTATTGGGATTAAGAGTGTTGTATGATAAAACTTCTCCATCACTCTCTACGTTAAGTATTCCAGAACTGTTTTCGTCAAGTCGAAAATTATTAATAATTCCGATGTTTGCGAAAACAGAAAACGAATTAAGGGGTTTAGTATATTGTAATGAGATAGGAACCCTTAAATCATTAGAACTGCTTTTCATGTCGATGTAATACTTCTTAGCTAAGGGCTTTCTCTCGGTTTCTATATAGTATGCACCGTCGAATTCCTTGAAGTGTAGTTCTACTTGAATTGAAATGTCGTGAAATATGGTATTGAATTTATAATTGTAGAAAAGGGCAAAACTAAAATTATTTACTACATATGAATTAATAGGTGTAGAAATATAGTTAGTGCCCGACACCCCAATAGTTGTGGGATTAATATTGTATGCACTCATAATTCCAAAACTATGTTTTTTCTCTTTAGTGATGAGCTCAACGCTATTCTCTTTGGCTTTTTCAGGTAGATAGTAGACAATGTATTCGCTTTTTAACAGCTCATTGTATTTTTGAACAATTGGAGTTAAGCGCATAGGAGATATGCTAATATAGGTTGGAATATTAAGTTCATTAGTTTCATTGGTAAGGATCCTTAATAGTTCATAAGCCTTTGAGTAAATTTTATCATTGTATAAAACCTCCTTGTCTTTCAACTCAACAATTTGATCTGCCTTTTCAGCAAACATTTTGTTTCCATTCCCCCAAAGGCTGAGCTTACCTTTTATAAAGCATTCAAGAAAAACCTGTTTATTTTTAACCAAACGTGATTCGAAGTGATTGGCGTTTCTATAACCAAAGGCCTTTATATCGGATGGTTTGTAGGTTATTGGCTGAGCAATCTCGAATCTTTTAAATACAATCTTTCTTGGGGCCGATTGTTTTAGTTCATAGAGAATCATTCCACTAAGGGTATCCCCATTGTTCTTTATGATATATCCTTTCCTGAAAGTTTCTTGCCCTATTAGAGTGTTTGTAAACAATATAATTACAAGAAAAAAGCTAAAGCGGTATTTAAAGTTCATTAGTAATATGAGTTGAGATTTCAAAAATAGCGTGGCAAACTTAGCAAGAATATTTAAATGTTATAAAAAGTAGTTTAAAATTATTACTTTTGAAATATCAGTATTTACGGGCAAACTAACTAACTACATGTAAGTCAAACAATCAAGTTAAAATAAAAAAAATAGATGTATTTTTCTGGATCTTTTGTTTACCTCCTTCCATTCACCTTTGAATTTTTATTCTGCCTGTTTTAACCTCAATCAACCGAGCATTTTTTTTACAGTTTACAAAATATTTACCTTTGCCAATAGACAA
>DHQB01000022.1:0-2448 GCA_002410065.1 Bacteroidales bacterium UBA5349
TGTGAACCTCCGTACTTCTCCGTGGAACTCCGTGGTATAATAAAATGGTATAATAAATGATATAAAATTCTTAACATGAGTGAATTAATAGAAAACGAGTTGTCTAGTACAATAATTGGTTGTGCAATAGAAGTTCACAAACAACTTGGGCCTGGTTTGCTAGAGTCTGCTTATCAGGAATGTCTATACTACGAGTTGGTTAAGGCAGGTTTAGATGTAGAAAAAGAAAAAGCATTACCAATTGTTTATAAAGAAATTAAACTCAATCATGGATATCGAATAGATTTACTTGTCAATAAAAAAGTTGTTATCGAAATTAAAACTGTTGAGTACTTTACTGATGTTCATACAGCTCAAGTAATCACATATTTGAAACTAGGTGGTTACCGATTAGGACTATTGCTCAACTTTCATGTAACAACATTGAAAAATGGAATTAAAAGAATTATAAATTAGCTCGTAATTAAATGTAAATCTTTTAAAAATTGAAATATGTTGTACCTAAAAAACGGAACCTACATCAACTGGCAAACCCTTGAATTTACAAAAAGTGATATATGGGTTGAAGAGGGTATTGATGGTGAGATATTCTTTACAGCACCAACAAATTTGCCCAAAAACATTCAAACTATTGATTGCGAAGGACTTTATATCACCCGAGCTTTAGCAAATGCACATCACCACATCTACTCTGCACTATCGCGCGGAATGCCACAACCCGCCATATCACCACAAAATTTTCACGAAACTTTGCAGTACGTCTGGTGGCAACTCGATTATGCATTGGACGAGCAAATGATTCGTTCAAGCGCATTGGTTACAGCCCTTGCTGCAGCTAAAACGGGCTGTAGCTTTATTATCGATCACCACTCGTCGCCAGCATACACCCTTGGATCTCTCGATATCATTGCTAATGCCCTCGATGAGGCTGGTCTTGGCCATTTGCTAGCTTATGAAATAACTGACAGAAATGGGCCTAAGAAAGCCATAGAATCGCTGGAAGAAACCCGAAACTACCTGAAAAATAGGCAGGGGTTGGTTGGACTTCACGCAAGTTTCACCGTTGGAGATGAAACCTTGAAAGAAGCGCTAAAAATTGCACAAGATTTCAATACTGGAGTCCATGCCCACTTAGCCGAGGATCTTTTCGATCAGGAGCATTGCATAAGTAAATACGGGAAACGCGCTGTTCAACGCTATGCCGATATGGGTTTTCTTGATTTAAATGCGAATATTCTTGTTCACGGAATCCACCTCGATGAGTTGGAACGCAAGCTTCTTAACAGCTCAAAGACTTATCTTGCTGTTAATTATGATAGCAACCTAAATAATAGAGTTGGAATTTTTAATGGGAATGGAATAGAACAAAACATTATGCTTGGAACTGATGGCATGCACAGCGATATGTTTAAATCGGCGCAAACGGCTTGGTTCACGGGCATTAATCATGAGTCGCTTAATCCACAAATAGTTTACAACAGGTTAAGAGCAGTTCACAATTACTTGAAACAGAATAATTTTAAGGGCGACGGTGAAAATAATCTTATGATACTTGATTACGACACCCCAACACCAATAAATGAGGGGAATTTCCTTGGACATTTCTTCTACGGAATGTCATCAGGGCATGTTAGACACCTAATTTCTCAAGGAAAACTGATCTTAAAAGATAGAGAACATGCTTTGCTGAATGAAGAGGAAGTACTTGCCAAATCGAAGGAACAGGCAAAGAGGCTATGGAAGAAATTGTAGATTTTTTTTTTGGGAGGGGGTGATATAAAACCTTATTTCAATTTTTTAAACCTTAGTAAAAAAGTGATTCAGATATTTATTAACCTTATTACCTTATTACCTTATTGTTTACTTAATATTTGATGCAATGAAAATTGAGTATAATAACTTGTACACCCATTTTGTATTCATTACATTACACAGAGAGCCTTTAATAAAAGCCGAGAATAGGGAGAGAATCGAAAAGTATATTACTGGAATTGTAAATAATAATGATTGCAAGCTCTACGCAATATACGCTAATCCAGAACATGTTCATTTTCTAATATCCAGAGCACCTGGCTTATCTGAAGAAAACATAGCATCAATAATCGCAAAAAGTTCATCGAAGTTTATTAATGACAATAGGTTGTGCCCACATGTTTTTAGCTGGCAACAATCAGCTTCAGCGTTTTCCGTATCAAAGGGAGATGTTGATAATGTTTGTAAATATATTTTAAACCAGCCTGAACATCACAGAAAAAAAACTTTTCATGAAGAGTATGATGAATTTATTCAGTTCTATCAGAAAACAATTAAACCTTAAAAATAAGGTAATAAGGTTAAAACATTTTTCGGTGAATAGTTACTAAGGTTGTTTGATGAAAATAAGGTTTTCTAAAACAAATAAAAATCAGCTAAATGAGCCTATTTATTCGCAATGCCCACATAGTAAAC
>DHQB01000022.1:2630-2811 GCA_002410065.1 Bacteroidales bacterium UBA5349
GATATAAAACCTTATTTCAATTTTTTAAACCTTAGTAAAAAAGTGATTCAGATATTTATTAACCTTATTACCTTATTGTTTTACTTTACATATTTTGCATTAAAAGGACCAAAACTTCTTTTAAACGAATAACAATCAACCAATAATGAGTTTACTCATTCGCAATGCCCACATAGTAAAC
>DHQB01000022.1:2974-40223 GCA_002410065.1 Bacteroidales bacterium UBA5349
TGATATAAAACCTTATTTCAATTATTTAAACCTTAGTAAAAAAATGATTAAGATATTTAGCAACCTTATTACCTTATTGTTTTACTTTACATATTTTGCATTAAAAAGACCAAAACTTCTTTTAAACGAATAACAATCAACCAATAATGAGCTTACTCATCCGCAATGCACACATAGTAAACCCCGATAGGAACTTTGATGCCGATATTGTAATTGATAACGGTAAGATCTTATCAATTGAAAACTATGGCTCGCTTTCGGTTAATTATGCTGATATTATTGATGCCGAAGGCATGCTTGTTATACCCGGAGGTGTCGATCCGCATGTACATCTGGCTTTGCCCACACCTGCTGGTCCATCTGCCGATGATTTTATAACAGGCAGCCAAGCAGCCTTGGCGGGTGGCGTTACACATTTAATCGACTTTGTTACTCCTAATCGGGGTCAAAATCTTTGTGAAGCACTTCGGCTTAGGCAACAAGAGGCAAAGGATTGTTCTGTTGGTCTCAATTTCCACATGGGCATTAGTAACTGGCTTCCCGACATGGAGAAGCAAATGGAAATCTGCGTAAAAGAGTACGGTATTAAATCATTTAAAACATATCTTGCTTACCGCCAAAGCATTGGCATCGATTACGAGGCACTTGAGAAGATTATGCGAATTGCTGCAAAACTTAAGATTATTGTACTTGTCCATTCAGAAGAGGGTGATATGATTGACCAGCTACGTAGCGATTATCTCAAAAAGGGAATGACACATCCCAAATACCATGCTTTGTCCCGTCCGCCCGAATCGGAAAGTAATGCAGTAAAAAAAGTTATTGAACTGGTTGCCAAAACTAACTGCACTACCTATTTTGTTCATATCTCAACGGCCGAGTCGGCCAACTATATTGCTCAGGCTAAAAAAAGCGGATTACCAATTTATGCCGAAACTTGCCCCCACTACCTTTTACTTGATGACGAAGTTTATGAGGGAACTTCTATGGAAACTATCCCCTTTGTTTTTAGTCCACCCGCTCGCCCAGCCCACCATAAGAAATATCTATGGGATCATTTACAGCAGGGTACTTTCGACACGGTGGCAACCGATCACTGTCCATTTAACATGCAGCAAAAAATGGTTGGAAAAGAAAATTTTACCCTAATTCCAAATGGGGCTGGTGGACTTGAGTTTAGGATTCCATTACTTTACCATTTTGGGGTATTGCAAAGCAAAATTAGCCTTCAACAATGGATAAAGTATACTTCAACCAATGCTGCCTCTATTTTCGGATTAAAATCCAAAGGTTCCATTTCTATTGGAAACGAAGCGGATATGGTAATTTTTAATCCCACTAAAGTCTCAAATTTCTCCTCGCAAACAAATTATCAAAACTGCGATATTAATATTTATGAGGGTATTACAGTTACAGGTAGTATTAAAAAAACAATTAAAGAGGGAATAATTGCATTTGAATTTTAACTGAAAAAGTCTAATCTAAGTTTTATCAAAAAAACTCATCAACAAATTCATCAATAATGAAAAAAGCATTGTATTCAATCGTTGGAATTTTTCTTTTCAGCACTGTTCTGGCAACAAATCAAAAAGAAGTTTCTTCAACAATTAAAGAGGTTACAGTTTATCAGGCTGGTGCACAGATAATGCGAGAGGCCAATGTGAAAATTGACAGGGGTGTTAGCGAATTGCACTTTAAGGGTTTACCCGAAGGAATTATCAATAAAAGCATCCAAGTGTCAGCCGAACAAAGCATTACCATTGTATCGGTTGTGCATTCAATTGATTATTTGAACAAGCAAAAATCAACAGAAGAGATAATTGCCTTGGAAAAAAGACGGGAAATTTTAAGGGATAGCATTTCTATTCAGCGGAATATTCAAAAGGTATTACAGCAGGAGAAGGAGATGATTCTTTCGAATAGAACTATTGGTGGAGAAAATGGAGTAATGGCTGCCGATCTTGAGAAGATGGCATCGTTTTTCAGGAATCGATTAACCGAAATTGAAGGGAGAAATTATTCAATAACTCTTAAAATTAGAACACTACAAAAGGAGATGATTTCAGTTTCACAACAGCTAATGGAACTAAATGCTCAGATTGATAAACCAACCAGTTTAGTTAAAGTAAAAGTGAGTAGCTATGCAGCAATTTCATCGAAGTTTGAACTTCGCTACTTCATTGCTGATGCGGGCTGGCAAGCACTATATGACATTCGTATTGAAGACGTTAACTCATCGCTTGGCTTGTTTTACAAAGCTCAAGTTAACCAGAATACTGGGGAGGATTGGAAAGATGTGCTCTTAACCTTATCAACTGGCAATCCATCAATTAGCAATTATAAACCAGAGCTCTCGCCATACTTACTAACATTCAATAACTATTATGCTCAGCACTCAACTACTCCCACTCCATCTCCGTATAGCGGAACTGTTTCGGGAAGGGTAATTGATGCAGATGAAAATTTGCCACTTCCAGGTGCAAGCGTAATGGTAAAAGGGACAAATATTGGTGTGGCTACCGATATTGATGGAAACTATTCAATAAAACTCCCAAGCCCAAATAGCACTTTAGTGTTTTCATTTATAGGTATGAAATCACAAGAACATCCTGGGAACACAAGCGTAAGGAATGTGAGAATGGAGTCGGATAATGTTGCTCTTGATGAGGTTATTGTAACTGGATATGGCGTGGCTGGGAGTACTCCAGGAATGAGGATTAGAGGGATGTCAAGTTATACTCCAGAGAAAAAGGTAAATATCCCCATGTCCATTGAGAAAAGTCAGGTTGCTACCGAATTCAAAATCGAATTGCCTTATTCCATCCCATCCGATAATCAGGTTTATGATGTTTCTATTCTTGAGTATCGTGTTCCTGCAGAATATAAGTATGCCTCTGTCCCAAAACTTTCAACGGATGCTTATCTTATGGCAAGCATACCAAATTGGCAAGTTTATGAGCTTCTGAATGGTGATGTAAACCTGTTCTTTAAGGGTATTTACCAAGGAAAAACTTACTTTGACCTAAGCACCATTGAGGATACCCTTACCGTTTCCGTTGGTCGTGATCGTGATATTCAAATTAAGCGTGAATCAATGAAAGAGTTTGCCCGTAGCAGTTTAATTGGCTCATCACGAAGGGAACAACGCATTTGGGAAATCTCTGTGAAAAACAATAAATCTTTAGCTGTAGCCATTGATATTGAGGATCAGATTCCAGTATCAAAGTTAAGTGATATAAAGATTGAACAAATAGAAACCCTTGGGGCAACTGTTGATGAGGCCACAGGAAAAGTGAAATGGAGCCTGAATATTCAACCTGGCGAGAGTAGAAAACTAACCCTTAAATACACCGTAAAATATCCAAAGGACAGAAAGTTATTGGTAGAGTAGAGCTAAATATTTTAAGGGGCGGAAGAGATATCCACCCCTTAAAATTATTTTTTGCACTAAAATGTCTCTTAAAAAGTTCAGCTTAACTTTATTTTTCAGTGCTTTTCTTCTTCTAATCTGAATAAAAAAGGTACTTTTAAATTATATTGATAAAATGCTTAATACAGTATGTGGAAAGAATGGTTATCGTTCTCAAGAACCGAGCGTTATGGTATTATCCTACTCCTTTCGCTGGTTTTGATTCTTGCCATAATTCCATACATACATCGTACTTTTTTTATTTCAACAAGTCCATTAGCAAATCCACAGGTATTTAGCAAAATCGACAGTTTTGTGCTTACCCTTAATCAGCCTAAGAGTAGAGTTGAGCAACCTTTCTCCTATATCGAAGAGGAAAAACCGCCTGTTAGTGAACCGGAACTTTTTAATTTCGATCCGAATACGGTAACCGCATCGCAGCTAATTCGGCTTGGATTATCGAAAAAACAAGCACGAGTTATTGAGAACTATCGATCAAAAGGAGGAACCTTTCGCAAAGCAGATGATTTTAGCAAAATATACATTATTGACTCTACTCTGTTCAACCGATTATTGCCCTTTATTCAAATTGACAAAAGCCAGTTTGAGCACAAAAGTTTGGCTGATAACAATACTACAACCACTATAAAGGCTGAAGTTTTGCAGATTGAACTTAATTCGGCCGATACGCTTGAACTTGTAAAAATAAGAGGGATTGGACGCGGTTATGCACGACGTATTATTACCTATCGTAATCTTTTAGGTGGATATTATAATGCCAGTCAGCTAACCGAGGTTTATGGGTTTACAAAGGAGACTTTGGAGTCAATATCACCAAATATCTATATTGATTCCCTGAAAATTAAAAAGATAAACATTAACCTAGTTGACTATAACGAGCTAAAGAAGCATCCATACCTAAGCGATTATCAGGCAAGGGCAATAATATACTACAGAGAAACTATTGGGCCTTTCCAATCGGCAAAGGAAATTGCTAGCAATAAACTGGTTGATGACAAAACATTTCAAAGGCTCAGGCACTATATCACCGTTAATTAAACCTTATAACTTTGCACAATAAGGTAAACCACTATATTTGTGCAAAATTGATTACAAATGAAACATCCAAAATATTCCGTAATTGTTCCTGTTTTCAACCGCCCCGACGAGGTTGATGATTTACTTAAAAGCCTAGCCGCCCAAAAGGAGCAAAACTTCGAGGTTATTATTGTAGAGGATGGGTCAACAATACCTTGCAACGAAATTGTTAATCGATACAATAGCTTACTTAATATTACATATTACAGCAAGCCAAACTCAGGACCAGGAACTACGCGGAATTACGGTGCCCAAAGGGCAAATGGCGATTTCTTTATCTTTTTTGACTCTGACTGCATTATTCCCCCAGAGTATTTTTGTGAAGTGGAAAGCGAACTGAAAGGCAATCCCGTTGATGCTTTTGGTGGGCCCGATAGGGCACACACCTCATTTACACCCATCCAAAAGGCAATTGGCTACTCAATGACCTCATTCTTTACAACCGGTGGCATTAGAGGGGGGAAAGAAAGATTGGATAAATTTTATCCCAGAAGTTTTAACATGGGGATTTCTAAAGAGGTTTTTGAGAAAACGGGTGGCTTCTCCAAAATGCGCTTTGGCGAGGACATTGATTTTAGCCTCAGAATTCTTGAGGCGGGTTTTACAACTCGACTTTTCTCCAAGGCCTTTGTTTTTCATAAACGGCGCACAAATTTTCGGCAATTCTACAAGCAGGTTTTCAACTCGGGCATTGCCCGCATAAACCTATACCTTCTTCATCCAAAATCGCTAAAAATAGTGCATTTGCTGCCATCTGTATTTGCTGTTGGAATGACAATGGTTGTCATTGCCGCACTTTTCTTACCCCTACTTATACTAATACCTTTACTCTATTGCTTCTTGGTATTCTTTCACTCATTGGTAGCAAATAAAAGCATTGGAGTAGCAGCTCTTAGCATTGCCGCTGCATGGATTCAACTTTTTGGCTATGGCTTAGGGTTTATAAAAGCTATTTGGCTTCGTTTAATACTTAATAAAGGAGAGTTTAAGGCTTTTGATAAAACTTTTTACAAATAGTTTTCATTTGCAATTTGTAACTCGCTATACTTCAATCTCATTTTTATTTGGATAAGGTGATGTTTATATTGCTTATATTTTTTGTAAATTAGCAAGTCAAAGTACCATAAAACTTATAACAATTGATTTTAAGTAAAACCATTAAGAGTTTAATCGCAGCAGCACTCCTAATTGCTTTTGGTAGTTTTAAACCCTATGCCCAAAGCCAAAAGAAGACACTAATCGTTGGTATCTACCAAAATAACCCTAAAGTTTTTGTGGATGATAAGGGTAAGGCCAAAGGTTTTTTGATTGATATCATTGAAAAGATTGCCGTGCTTGAGGATTGGCAAATTGAATACGTTTTTGGAAACTGGATTGAGAATATTGAACGGCTTAGAAAAGAGCAAATTGATATACTTCTTGATGTTTCATACTCTGAGAATAGGGCAAAGGAATTTACGCTAAACAATTTTTCTGTCATTGAAACATGGCTTGAGGGATACACCAAGGAAAATTCAAATATTAGCTCAATTGCGGATATGAACGGCAAAAAAATTGCCGTTATCAAAGGTTCCGTTCAAGAGAAGTTTCTGCTTGAGGATATTAAGCATACTTGGGATATCAATTTTGAACTCTTTGTATTTCCCAGCTACAAATTAGCTGTTGAAGCATTGGAAACTGAACAATGCGATATAATGATAGCTTCAAGATTCTTCTCCTTTTCTCAAGAAAAGAATAAAAACATTGTCTCTTCTTCCATTGTTTTCAGACCTTCTCGAATCTATTTTGCTTTTCCAAAAACTCAAGACCCAAAAATCATCAATGCTATTGATAAGCGTTTAGTTCAACTAAAAAACGACCCTAACTCGGTTTACTACAAATCGCTTAATAAATGGTTAAAGCAGTATGAAGATAGAATGCTTAAAAGTAGATACAGGGTTATTGGAATAATTCTGGGTGCCCTAATCGTTCTTTTGGGCATACTTGCTCTATCTCTTCGTAAAAAAGTGTGGGTAAGTTCCACCGAGCTAAAAAAGAGAAATACCGAACTCAAGGCTTTAAACAAAACGCTGAATAAACTTGTTGAGAACTATAAGAAAAGTCAAGAGGAACTGCTTAAGTTCCAATTTATGGTAGAGAATGCAAAACAAGAAGTTTATCTATTAAACCCAGATGGGACTATTGAATACGTTAATAAAATAGTTGAAAGCAGCCTAGGTTATTCTTCAAATGAAATTTATGGTAAAGGCATAAAACTTTTCGATCCTAACTATAAAGCTAATTTTTACGACTATTTTATTGATATAAAGCAGGGTGAGGTAACCTCACGCGAAACTATCCACATCAACAAACACGGACAAGAACAAAATAAACTAGTTAAATCATTCTACCTTAAAATTGCCGACAAAGAATATATATGTGGATTTGCCGAGGATATTACAGAGCGTAAAAAGACAGAAATAAGACTACAGCAAAGCGAACAGCTGTTTCAAAATCTTGCGCGTATGTCTCCGGTAGGTATATTCAGAACTCGGCCAGATGGGTACACAACCTACGTTAACCCTAAATGGTGTGAGCTATCAGGATTAGAACCTACCGAAGCTATGGGCAACAACTGGCTAAAAGCAGTCCATCCTGAGGATATTGATGAAACATTCTCAAAATGGGTTGAAAACTCCACTAAAGCCTCTAAATCAGAGGCCAAGTACCGATTTCTCCATTCAGATGGAACTATAGTTTGGGTTTTAGGTACTGCTAATCCCGAAGTAGTTAATGGCGAAATCGTTGGCTATATAGGAACCATAACCGACATCACCGATTTAAAACTGGCTGAAATCAAAATTAAAGAAAAGGCCGCGGAGGTTGATGCTCAATACAAAAAGTACAAAGAATTATTAGAACTGGCAACCGATGCCTTTTTCCATGGCGATAAAAAAGGCAATTTAATAATGGTTAACCAAGCAGCTACTAAGTTAACGGGGTATTCTGAGGAGGAGCTTCTTGGAATAAACATTTCAGATCTTTGTAACGACGACGAAATAAATAAAAACCCTTTACGATACGATTTGCTTGCAAAAGGATTAACCCTAAAGAACGAAAGGATTATTCAAAGAAAGGATGGAAGTTCTGTATTTATTGAAATGAATTCGAAACAGATGCCCGATGGTACCTACCAATCGTTCCTTAGAAACATCTCAGAAAGGAAAGAAACTGAAAGGCTTATAAAGCAGCAAAGTGATGAGATTGAAACACAAAACGAGGAGTATAAGCAACTTAATGATGAACTTTATAGGGCTAAGGAAAAAGCTGAAGAAAGCGATAGATTAAAATCTGCTTTTTTGGCCAACATGAGTCACGAGATTCGCACTCCCATGAATGCAATCTGCGGATTCTCAAATCTACTTGAAAGAGAAAGTGTTAACGAGGAGAAGCAAAAAGAGTATATCGATATTATCAATGATAATAGCCAACAGCTACTATCGATTATAAATGATATTATTGATATATCTAAAATAGAATCTGGATTAACGTCAGTTTATCATAACCAATTCAACCTAAATATCCTGTTAGAGAATCTTTATAGTACACATCTTCCGTCTGCACAGAATAAAGGATTAGAATTTATACTTAGGAAAGGTTTTCCAAACTCAAGAGCAACCATTGAAAGCGATGAGCAGAAAATAAGACAAATACTAAATAATCTGCTATTCAATGCGCTAAAATTTACTCCTAGCGGTAAAATTGTGTTTGGGTACACCATTAATGACAATTCAATCGAATTCCAAGTTAGCGACACTGGAATAGGTATAGCCACAGACAATCATAAAATGATCTTCGATCGTTTCCTACAGGTTGAGAACGCATCCATTGATAGCCGGAGAGGAACTGGACTTGGCCTACCGATTTCAAGAGCATTTACCGAACTGCTTGGAGGCAACATGTGGGTAGAGTCCGAAATAGGTAAAGGAACATCATTCTTTTTTACTATTCCATATAAACCTGTTGACCAAATAGTTGATAAAAGTAAATCAACAATAAACCTAGCTCCAAACTGGAAGAATAAAAGGATACTCGCTGTAGAGGATGATGACTATAGCTACCAATACCTATGGGAATTAATAATTGGCACAGGAGCAGAAATAGTTAGGGCAGAAAATGGTGAAGATGCCATTAAAATTTTTAAGCAAATTCCAGCCCCTGATCTAATCCTCATGGATATTAAACTGCCCAAACTAAGCGGGATTGATGCAACTAAAGCCATAAGAACAGTGAATCAGAAAATTCCTATTATTGCGCAAACAGCTTATGCATTCGAATCGGACAAGGAAACTGCCCTAAAAGCTGGCTGCAACGCCTTCATTACCAAACCAATTGACAAAGAGGACTTCTTTGAGATAATGCAACGGTTTATGAATAATGCTTAGGATTTTACTTTGCGCCTATTCACATAGTAAACCCCGCTTAAAATTAGTAATCCCCCAACTATTTGGTTTACTGAAAGCGACTCGCCAAGCAGTGGTATTGCTACCAATGCGGTAACAACCGACTGCGATAGAAGAGTAACCGACACATTAGTTCCCTTTAAATGCCCAAGGGCATAGTTTATCGAAAGCCATCCAAGAAAGTGCGATACTAAGCCCAATCCCAATAGTGCTCCCCAAGTAGTTCCAGAAAACCCTGTTATGCTATCACCGCTTGCTTGTGTTGCCCCAAAAAGCATGATAATCATGAACACCAACGAGAAGAACATAAACGAAACCGTATCCACTCTTTTCCTCGAATCGAGTGTGAACAACAGATAAAGTGCATAGAAAAACCCAGCAATAATCGAGAGTACATCACCCCTATTAAAGTCCATGGTTTGCCATACATCTAAGCCTACTAGGATGTTTAAGCCAATTAGCGAAAGCAACAAACCAACCCAAAACTTTGATTCAAGTTTTTGTCGAAAAATAAATAGAGAGATTAGGGCAACCCAAATTGGGGCATTGTTGGCTAGTAAAGTGGCAGTAGCTGCCGATGTGAGCAGAATTGCTGTATTCCACAAAAATAAATCGATAGAAAAAAAGGCTGCACCAATAAATATAAGCCACAAGTCTCTATACGATGGCACCTTATAACCTCTATAAATCCATATGGGTAGCAGTGCCACGCCAGCAATTAAAACTCTATAGAACGATGATACAGAACCTGGCACATCAGCTATTTTAACAAAAATTGCCGAAAATCCTATACAAACGATACCAAGGGCTAATGCGATATAGGCAAATGATGATGATTCTCTAATTCTATTTAACATCTTACTTTAATGAGAGTGCAAAATTACTGAAGTTAATTGGATAACCTTTACCCCAAAGGTTTAAAGACAAGCTATTTTTATTTAACAACTCGAAATATAGCTTAACCAAATTCACCTAATGGGTCTCTCATAAAAAAGAAAACCATTACATTTAACTATTCTATTTTGCTAGTTTTACATCAAGTTAAAGCCGATAAACCATGCCCTCTATGCATCGCTTCTTTGTTGAGATTGCCTATAAAGGAACAGCATATCACGGATGGCAACGACAGCCAAACGTTATCTCAGTGCAGCAAACAATGGAAGAAGCCCTCTCAAAAGTACTACATCAAAACACTGTTTGTATAGGTTGCGGACGAACCGACACAATGGTACACGCAAGTCAATACTTTTTCCACTTTGATTTTGACACAACTTTTGATTTTGACCTAAAACACAGACTCAATAAAATGCTACCCAATGATATAAGCATACTGAGCATAAGCCAAGTTGTGGGTAAGCCACATGCACAGCATAGTGCCATAGCCCGAACCTACAACTACTTTATACATACCACTAATGATCCATATTTAGCCGAGATTAGTTCTCTTTACCCCTACAAATTCGATATAACCCTAATGGCTAAGGCAACAGTTCGAGTTGCTAAGCATTCCGATTTCATAAACTTTTGTCGTTGTCCAAGTAAAAATAACAGCACTCAATGCAATATATCATCAGCAAGACTATACACCAACGAACAACTAGGAATAATTCAATTTGAGATTACTTCAAATCGGTTTCTTCAGGGGATGGTTCGGCTTATTGTTCAAAGGGTTATTGATGTTGGTACAGGCGAACTCTCAATGGACGAATTTGAGCAAATACTAACCAACAAGGTAAAACCTAAAAAGGTGATTGCTGCATACCCTCAAGGTCTCCATTTAACACGTGTTGATTATCCCAACAGCCTCGATCTTAATTGTTGCTCACCAGGCCCTTTTATGGAGATTTTCAAGTCTTCAAACTGGAAACCAGTTGGTTAGCCAATATCCAATAGCACTAGAGCCGTATTAACTCCTATTTTAAAACGGAGTCATCCTAAAAATGATTTCTATCTTGCTAAACTTAAACTGCAAGTTTGTTAAGCCTGTCCTGCACCAAAGTTCATTGGAAATGGAGGAATTCCTGGATTGGTTTCGCCTACTTTTATAGTGCCATGGTTACTCTCAAACTTTGAAACATTATCCTTAAGGGCAGCAAGTAATCGTTTTGCATGATCGGGTGTAAGTATTACCCTAGTTTGCACTTTTGCCTTAGGTAAACCAGGCATAACCCTTACAAAGTCGAGTATAAACTCCGATGCAGAATGGGTAATGATTGCCAAATTAGCATAATTCCCTTGTGCAACATCTTCGGTAAGTTCTATATTCAAAGGATTTTTCTTTTCGCTCATTTTAGTATAGTTTAGATTTTGAATCTATAAAGATAAAAAAAAGCGAGGGGTTTACCCTCGCTTTTCCAAATATTAACATTGCTTTAGCTTTGAGTAACGGCAACTTCAGCTTGAACAATAGATTCTTGATCTTCGTTTGAATAAACAGTCATATTGGTAAACTCACGCAATCCCGTACCTGCTGGAATTAGGTGTCCACATATAACGTTCTCCTTAAGCCCTTTCAGTGTATCAACCTTTCCGTGGATTGCTGCTTCGTTAAGCACTTTTGTAGTCTCCTGGAAAGATGCTGCAGACATGAAACTCTTTGTTTGAAGTGCAGCCCTTGTGATACCCTGTAACACCTGATTAGATGTGGCAGGAACTGCGTCACGAGCAACAATTGGTTTCAAATCTCTACGCTTGAGGACTGAGTTCTCATCCCTAAGTTTACGTGAAGTAATAATCTGACCTGGCCTTGCCTCAGGGGAATCACCTGCATCAACAACAACTTTCTTGTCATAAATCCAGTCATTCTCTTCCATAAACTCCCACTTGTCCGCAATCTGTTTCTCTAGGAAACGAGTATCTCCTGGGTCATCAATCTCAACCTTGCGCATCATTTGGCGAACAATCACCTCAAAATGCTTATCGTTGATTTTTACACCCTGCATACGATAAACCTCCTGTACCTCGTTAACGATATACTCTTGAACCTTGGTGGGGCCTTTAATAGCTAGGATGTCTGATGGGGTAATTGCTCCATCGGAAAGAGGAATACCTGCCCTTACATAATCATTCTCCTGAGCAAGAATTTGTTTAGAAAGGGGAACAAGATATTTCTTTATCTCACCTGTCTTCGAAGTAATCATAACCTCACGATTACCGCGCTTCACCTTACCAAATGATACCTCGCCATCGATCTCTGAAACAACTGCGGGGTTGGATGGATTACGCGCTTCAAATAGCTCGGTAACACGTGGAAGACCGCCAGTAATGTCACCAGACTTACCAACAGCTCTTGGTATTTTAACCAGAATATCTCCAGATTTTACAGCTTTACCTTCTTCCGTAACAATATGTGATGAAACAGGAAGGTTATACGATCTCAACACATCCTTACCCTTCATAATCCTAACCATAGGGTTCTTTGTGCGATCTCGTGTTTCAATAATTACCTTTTCACGATATCCTGTTTGTTCGTCGGATTCTTCACGGAAAGTAACATCCTTTATAACCGAATCAAAGCTAATTGTACCGTCTGTTTCCGATATAATTACAGCATTCCAAGGATCCCATTCACATAGATGTTTTCCCTTAGTAACATCGTCGCCATCATTAATATACAGTTTTGAACCGTAGGGTATGTTATGGGTTGATAGTGTAATGTTGGTGTTCTTATCAACAATTCGCATCTCAGCCAATCGCCCAATTACAATATGATATTTTTGGCCTTGCTCATCTACCTTCTGGATACTCTTAAGTTCCTCAATTTCAACTCTTCCGTCAAATCTTGAAATAATCTTTGAATCGGCAATAATATTGGAAGCAGTACCCCCAACGTGGAAAGTACGAAGTGTAAGCTGTGTTCCTGGTTCACCTATTGACTGTGCTGCAATTACACCAACAGCTTCACCTTTTTGAACCATACGACCGGTGGAGAGATTTCTGCCATAGCACTTGGTGCAAACTCCGCGCTTTGATTCGCAGGTGAGTACTGAACGTATCTCTACTTGCTCAATTGGCGAATCTACAATTTCTTGGCTAATCTCTTCGGTTAACTCCTCTCCTGCTGCAATAATTAACTTGCCGCTAAGTGGATGGTAAACATCATGTACAGTTGTTCTTCCTAAGATACGTTCGTATAGAGTTTCTACAACCTCTTCATTCTTTTTAATGGCAGTTGCTTGCAAACCACGAAGCGTACCACAATCCTCTTCGTTAATTATGACGTCTTGCGAAACGTCAACCAAACGACGGGTTAAGTATCCAGCATCAGCAGTTTTCAATGCCGTATCAGCCAAACCTTTACGTGCACCGTGTGTTGAGATAAAGTACTCAAGTACCGAAAGTCCCTCCTTAAAGTTTGCTAGAATTGGGTTTTCAATAATCTCACTTCCTGTTGCGCCTGATTTCTGTGGCTTAGCCATCAATCCCCTCATACCGCAAAGCTGACGAATCTGCTCCTTCGATCCCCTAGCACCTGAATCAAGCATCATGTAAACCGAATTAAAGCCTTGATTATCTTCAGCTAGTTTTTTGAGTAGCGTTAAGGTTAGTTTGGCATTTGTATGTGTCCAAATATCGATAATTGCATTGTAACGCTCATTGTTTGTAATCAAACCCATGTTGTAGTTCGCCATAACCTCGTCAACCTGAGCATAACCTTCTTTAACGTATATATCCTTTTCAATAGGTACCATTACATCGTCAAGGTTGAACGAAAGTCCACCCTTAAATGCAAAAGTATACCCTAAGTCCTTAATATCGTCGAGGAATTGAGCTGTTTTAGCTATTCCAACCTTTTTGAGTACCCTACCAATAATGTCACGAAGTGACTTTTTAGTCAACAGTTCGTTAATGTAACCCATTTCCTTGGGAACAAACTGGTTGAAAATAATTCTACCTACAGATGTCTCAATATGCTCGATATGCTCAACACCCTCCTCGTTAAGTAGGGACATGCGAACCTTTACATTTGCATGTAGGTCTGCCTTCCCCTCATTGTATGCAATTATGGCTTCTTCATCGGAATAGAAACTTAATCCTTCGCCTTTTGAACCTGGTCTTGATTTGGTGATGTAATATAATCCAAGAACCATATCCTGCGATGGCACCGTAATAGGCGCACCATTAGCAGGGTTCAGAATATTATGTGATCCTAGCATTAAAATCTGAGCCTCTAGAATAGCCTCATTTCCCAATGGGAGGTGAACCGCCATCTGGTCACCATCGAAGTCGGCGTTAAACGCGGTACACGCTAGAGGATGCAACTGAATGGCTTTCCCCTCTATTAGTTTAGGCTGAAAAGCCTGAATACCAAGCCTGTGAAGAGTTGGAGCACGGTTAAGTAGAACTGGATGCCCTTTCAATACGTTTTCGAGGATATCCCAAATTACTGGATCTTTCCTGTCAACTATTTTTTTAGCAGATTTTACTGTTTTTACAATACCTCTCTCAATCAGTTTACGAATGATAAATGGTTTGTAAAGTTCAGCTGCCATATCCTTTGGCAATCCGCACTCGTGCATTTTCAGCTCAGGTCCAACAACAATAACCGAACGAGCAGAATAGTCAACCCGTTTACCAAGTAGGTTCTGGCGGAAACGCCCTTGCTTACCCTTTAGGCTATCGCTAAGCGATTTAAGCGGACGGTTTGCATCAGTTTTAACTGCATTACTCTTCCTTGAGTTATCGAATAAGGAGTCAACAGATTCTTGAAGCATTCGCTTCTCGTTTCTGAGGATTACCTCAGGAGCCTTAATTTCAATCAACCTTTTCAAACGATTATTACGAATAATAACACGACGATAAAGGTCGTTTAGGTCAGAGGTTGCAAACCTTCCCCCATCAAGTGGCACAAGAGGCCTTAACTCTGGCGGAATAACAGGAACAACCTTAAGTATCATCCACTCGGGACGGTTAACATTTACAGATTCACGGAAAGCTTCAACAACCTGTAGGCGTTTTAGCGCTTCGTTTTTTCTCTGTTGTGAGGTTTCGTTATTTGCTTTATTGCGTAAATCGAAACTTAGTTCATCTAAATCAAGGCGTGAAAGCAGCATAAATAAAGCGTCTGCCCCCATCCCAGCAATAAACTTGTTAGGATCATCATCATCAAGATGCTGGTTCTCTTTAGGAAGGGTTTCTAGAATATCAAGATATTCCTCCTCTGTAAGAAAATCCATATAGGCAACATTCTCAGCAATTCCTTGGTTGATAACAATATAGCGCTCGTAATAAATAATCGAATCGAGTTTTTTTGTTGGTAAGCCAAGTAGGTAGCCAATTTTATTAGGCAAAGAGCGGAAATACCAAATGTGAGCCACAGGAACAACAAGGTTTATATGTCCCATTCTTTCACGGCGAACCTTCTTCTCTGTAACTTCAACGCCGCACCTATCACACACAATTCCTTTATACCGAATTCGCTTGTACTTACCACAATGACACTCATAATCTTTTACCGGCCCAAAAATTCTCTCGCAAAACAATCCGTCACGCTCCGGCTTATACGTTCTATAGTTAATGGTCTCGGGCTTAAGCACCTCACCACTCGAGCGTTCTAAAACCTCCTCTGGAGATGATAGACTGATTGTAATCCTAGTGAAGTCCGTTTTTACCTTATTTTCCCTTCTGAACGACATATTCTAAGTATTAAAAAGTTAAGTTATTCGCATGGTGAGCATACCGCCCACCATGCTATGGTAACAACTTGTTAATCGAGACTAACATTTAAGCCAAGACCTCTTAGCTCGTGCAATAGCACGTTAAGCGACTCAGGAATACCTGGTCGTGGCATTGGTTCTCCTTTAACAATAGATTCGTATGCTTTGGCACGACCCATAACATCATCAGATTTGATTGTTAATATCTCCTGAAGAATATGGGATGCTCCAAAGGCCTCGAGTGCCCAAACTTCCATCTCACCAAAACGCTGGCCTCCAAACTGTGCTTTACCACCAAGTGGTTGCTGCGTAATTAGAGAGTATGGACCAATTGAACGAGCATGCATCTTATCATCAATCATGTGCCCAAGTTTAAGCATATAGATCATACCAACAGTAGCAGGTTGATCAAAACGCTCACCTGTACCTCCATCATAAAGGTAGGTTTTACCAGAACGTGGCAAACCAGCCTTATCAGTGTACATGTTGATCTCGTCAATTTTTGCTCCATCAAAAATTGGTGTAGCAAATTTAACACCTAACTTCTCACCAGCCCATCCAAGAACGGTTTCGTAAATCTGTCCAAGGTTCATACGAGAAGGCACACCAAGCGGATTAAGTACAATATCAACTGGCGTTCCGTCTGCTAAGAAAGGCATATCCTCGTCACGAACTATTTTGGCAACAATGCCTTTGTTTCCGTGCCTACCTGCCATCTTATCGCCCACTTTTATCTTACGCTTCTTAGCCACATAAACTTTAGCAAGTTGAAGAATGCCTGCTGGCATCTCATCACCAATGGTGATATTAAACTTCTTGCGTTTATGCTCTGCGTCGTACTCCTTGTACTTTAGAATATAATTATGGATTACTTTCCTTATGGTTTCGTTCTTCTTCTTATCAGTAGTCCACTTATTAGCGTTTATATTGAGATAATCTATCTCAGTGAGCATCTTCTGGGTAAACTTCAGCCCACGAGGAATTATCTCTTGGCTAAACATATCGGTAACTCCCTGAGATGTTTTCCCATTCACAACAAAGAACAACTTCTCAATAAGTTTCTCTTTTAGAGCATAAACATTGTGATTAAACTCATCATCCAGTTTTGCAACTAAATTCTTCTCGCTCCCTTTCCCTTTTTTGTTGTCTTTTACTGAGCGTGAGAAAAGTTTTTTGTCAATTACAACACCTTGAAGTGAAGGGGGCGCTTTAAGAGATGCATCTTTCACATCACCAGCCTTATCTCCAAATATCGCTCTAAGAAGTTTTTCTTCAGGAGTAGGATCTGACTCTCCCTTTGGAGTAATTTTACCTATTAAAATATCGCCAGGTGTAACATTTGCCCCAATGCGAATCATTCCATGCTCATCTAAATCCTTTGTTGCTTCTTCACTAACATTAGGGATATCGGCGGTTAGCTCTTCAACTCCTCGTTTTGTATCCCTAACCTCAAGAACAAATTCATCTACGTGAACAGAGGTAAAAACATCCTCACGAACTAATCGCTCATTGATAACGATAGCATCCTCAAAGTTATACCCTTTCCATGGCATGAATGCCACTTTAAGGTTACGACCTAATGCTAACTCACCACTTTGCGTTCCATAGCCCTCAGTAAGAATTTGTCCCTTTTTAACCTCTTGTCCTTTATGAACCATTGGTTTTAGGGTTACTGAAGTATTTTGGTTAGTTTTCTTATACTTAGGTAATTTGTAGCGTTTTCTCTCAGGATCAAAACTAACAAACTGTTCCTCTTCGGTTTGATTATACTTTACAATAATCTCATCAGAGTCTACATATTCAATCACACCGTCCTCTTCTGCAAGAATCTGAACCCTGCTGTCGCGCACTACAACACCTTCTAACCCGGTACCAACAATTGGTGATTCGGGTTGGATAAGGGGTACTGCTTGCCTCATCATGTTCGATCCCATCAAAGCACGGTTAGCATCATCGTTCTCAAGGAACGGAATCAGCGAGGCTGCAATTGAGGCAATTTGGTTTGGAGCAACGTCCATCATGTCAACCTGATCCCTTTCAGTAAGCGGGAAGTCTGACTCTAATCTAGATTTAACCTTAGGATTTATAAAATTCCCGTTGTCATCGAGAGGTGCGTTAGCCTGACCAATGTTTTTGAACTCTTCCTCCTCAGCGCTTAAATAAAGAACGCCTTCGTTGGTTAAATCAACCTTTCCTCCCTCAACATTTCGGTATGGAGTTTCAATAAATCCTAGATCGTTAATCCTAGCATAAACACAGAGTGAGGATATTAGACCAATGTTCGGTCCCTCAGGTGTTTCAATAGGGCAAAGTCTTCCGTAGTGCGTATAGTGAACGTCACGAACTTCAAATCCTGCACGCTCTCTTGACAAACCGCCTGGTCCAAGTGCCGATAAACGGCGCTTATGGGTCATCTCAGCAAGTGGATTTGTTTGATCCATAAACTGAGAGAGCTGGTTTGTTCCAAAGAAAGAGTTAATTACCGAAGAAAGCGTTTTGGCGTTAATTAGGTCTATTGGTGTAAAAACCTCATTATCCCTAACGTTCATCCGTTCACGTATGGTTCGAGCCATGCGTGCTAACCCAACGCTAAATTGGTTACCAAGCTGTTCGCCAACAGTACGTACTCGTCGGTTACTTAAGTGGTCAATATCATCAACATCAGCTTTTGAATTGATTAGCTCGATGAGGTACTTGATAATCTCAATTATGTCCTCTTTGGTAAGAACCTTAACATCAATTTCTGTATTAAGGTTTAGTTTTTTGTTAATCCTGTAACGTCCTACCTCGCCAAGATCATAACGCTTATCGGAGAAGAATAACTTATCGATTACGTCGCGGGCTGTAGCCTCATCAGGTGGCTCAGAGTTTCGCAGTTGTCTATAGATATGTACAACAGCCTCTTTTTCTGAGTTACAGGGGTCTTTATGTAGCGTGTTGTAGATTATGGCGTAATCTGAAATATTATGATCCTCCTTATGCAGAAGGATAGTTTTTGTACCAGAATCAACAACATCATCAATATGCTCATTTTCAAGGATTATTTCCCTATCAAGGATTATCTCATTCCTTTCAATGGAAACTACTTCTCCAGTATCCTCATCAACAAAATCTTCAACCCATGATTTTAGAACCCTTGCAGCCAAACGTCTGCCAACAAATTTCTTTAGGTTAGCTTTCGATACCTTGATCTCATCGGCTAATCCAAATATTTCGAGAATGTCTTTATCTCCCTCAAAACCAATTGCTCTTAGAAGGGTCGTTACGGGTAGTTTTTTCTTTCGATCGATATAGGCATACATCACATTGTTGATGTCTGTTGCAAATTCGATCCAAGATCCTTTAAATGGGATAATTCTAGCTGAATACAACTTAGTACCGTTGGCGTGAAGGCTTTGCCCGAAGAAAACGCCAGGAGAACGGTGAAGTTGGGATACTACAACCCTTTCGGCTCCATTGATTACAAAGGTGCCTCGTGGGGTCATATAAGGAATTGTACCCAAGTAAACGTCCTGAAGCACAGTATCAAAATCCTCGTGCTCGGGGTCGGTACAATAAAGTTTTAGTTTAGCCTTTAGCGGTACGCTAAAAGTTAACCCACGGTCAATCGACTCTTCGATAGAGTAACGTGGTGGGTCGATATAATAATCGATAAACTCGAGCACAAAGTTGTTCCGAGTGTCGGTTATGGGAAAGTTTTCAGCAAAAATCCTGTGTAAACCTTCCTTTTTGCGTTCCTCAACTGAAGAACCGAATTTAAAAAACTCACCAAATGATTTTAACTGAATATCCAGAAAGTCAGGATAATCGAACTGATTCTTTGTTTTGGCGAATGATATTCTTTTGTTTGCTGTATCTGAGGACATCGCTGTAAGATTTGTTGAACCATTAATTTAAACAATAAAAAGGCTTAGAGTCCTACTATGGACTCTAAACCCTTAATACCTAATGCTATCAGGCTTTCTTTATTTAAGTTCAACTTCTGCTCCTGCTTCTTCGAGTTGTGCTTTAAGCGACTCGGCCTCTTCTTTCGAAGCGCCTTCTTTAACTGCTTTTGGAGCAGCGTCAACTAGTTCTTTAGCCTCTTTAAGACCAAGACCAGTGAGTTCCTTAACAAGTTTTACAACTTGAAGTTTTGCTCCACCTGGCGCCTTCAGAATAACATCAAAAGTGTTCTTCTCTTCAGCTACTACTTCACCACCAGCTGCAGGACCAGCTACTGCCACTGCAGCAGCAGCAGGCTCAATACCATACTCATCCTTTAGGATTTGTGCTAGTTCGTTTACTTCTTTTACAGTAAGATTTACTAGTTCTTCTGCAAACTTCTTAAGATCTGCCATTTTTTTACTTAAGGTTAATGAATTAATTCTAAACAAATTTAAAATTATCCTTCTCTCTCGCTAAGGGTTTTAACCACTCCTGCAAGGATATTTGGTGCTGATTGTAGTTGAGATACAACTGTTTTAACTGGTGACTGCAGAAGGGCAATAACGTCAGCAATAAGCTCGTTTTTGCTCTTAAGGTTAGCCAGCGCATTCAGTTGATTGTCGCCCGTATAGATCGACTCTTCTACAAACGCAGCCTTTAGTACTGGTTTTTCGCTTTTTTTACGAAAATCTTTGATAAGCTTAGCGGGTACATTACCTACTTCACAAAACATGATGGAGGTAGATCCCTTCAGGGTATCAAACAGGGGTGAGAAATCTGCCTTCCCACACTTCTCGAGTGCTTTCTTCAGAAGGGTGTTCTTCACCACTACCAACTTAATCTCCTTATCGAAACATTTACGACGTAATATGCTGGTATCAGCAGCATTCAACGTTGAGGTATCGGTAAGGTAAAAGTGAGGGTACTGATTGAATTGCTCTGTAAGCGTATCAATAATTACATTCTTTTCTTCCCTTCTCATGGTAATTGGGTCTCTATTGCGTTATTACTACTTGTCCGAGATCGATTTTGGATCGATTTCAATACCTAGGCTCATAGTGCTAGAAAGGTAAATACTTTTAATGTAAGTACCCTTAGCAGCTGATGGTTTGAGTTTAACAATTGTTTGAATAAACTCGAAGGCATTGTCTACCAATTTTTCGGGCTCGAATGAAACCTTTCCAATTGAGGTGTGAACGATACCGAACTTATCAACTTTAAAGTCGATTTTACCTGCCTTAACCTCAGTAACGGCCTTATCCACATCCATGGTTACGGTTCCGCTTTTGGGGTTTGGCATAAGTCCACGAGGTCCTAGAATACGTCCTAGAGCACCAATTTTAGGCATGACGGTTGGCATAGTGATGATAACATCAATATCAGTCCAACCACCTTTAATCTTCTCTACATACTCATCTAGTCCTACGTAGTCGGCACCTGCTGCTTTTGCAGCCTCCTCCTTATCGGGGGTACACAGTACAAGAACGCGAACAGACTTACCTGTACCATGAGGGAGAGTTACAACACCACGTACCATTTGGTTGGCCTTTCTGGGGTCAACACCTAGGCGGATATCGATGTCTACTGAGGCATCGAATTTGGTGTAGCTGATCTCCTTCACTAGTTTGGCAGCCTCCGCAAGCTTATACTGCTTCTCGGTTTCTACTTTCGACAACGCAAGTTTTTGATTCTTGGTCAATTTTGTCATCTCGCTAAAAGAGGTTAAATGTTACTTACCTGGAAATTCTCCGGCAACTGCTATGCCCATACTTCGGGCAGTTCCAGCCACCATTTTCATAGCCGATTCCATGGTAAAACAGTTCAGGTCGGGCATTTTATCCTGAGCAATCTCCCGTACTTGATCCCACGTAACCGAAGCAACTTTCTTTCGGTTGGGCTCTGGTGAACCGCTCTTCTGCTTTGATACTTCAAGCAGCTGAACAGCTACAGGTGGGGTTTTCACGATAAAGTCAAACGACTTATCGGAATATACGGTAATAATCACGGGGAGTACTTTCCCAGCCTGACCTTGGGTTCTGCTATTAAATTGCTTGCAGAACTCCATGATGTTAACCCCCTTCGAGCCGAGTGCGGGACCAACGGGAGGTGAAGGATTTGCTGCACCACCCTTTATCTGTAATTTAATTAATCCGGCAACTTCTTTAGCCATAATGCTTTAGCTCTTAACAGTTATTACTCTTTTTCGACTTGCATAAAGCTGAGCTCCAACGGAGTTTTTCGGCCAAAAATTTTGACCATTACCTTCAGCTTCTTCTTTTCCTCATTCACTTCTTCGATGATTCCAGAGAAAGAGTTAAACGGACCATCGATCACTTTCACTGTTTCACCAACAAAGAAGGGAATGTTAATCTCCTCATCACTCTCGGCTAGCTCGTCAACCCTACCTAGGATTCGATTTGCTTCCGAAGGGCGCAATGGGATAGGTTCGCCTGTTTTTGGATCTCCCAAAAACCCTATCACATTTGGCATATCCTTTAGGAGATGCTGGATTTCACCGATCTGAGATGCTTCGATTAAAACATAGCCAGGATAGAAGACCCTTTCTTTGCTTACCTTTTTTCCATTACGAATTTGGTAAACCTTTTCAGTAGGTATAAGTACTTGCGAAATGATATCATTGAGGCTTTGTTGCCTCTTAATCTCATTGTCGATATACTCTTTTACCTTTTTCTCCTTCCCACCAATGGCACGTAAAACATACCATTTCTTAACGCTTTGTTCCATCGAAATTCCTTTCAGGTTTTAATGCATCAGTCGGTAAATAAAATCCATCACGTTCTCAAAGGATATATCCATGAGAAATATCACAAGTGCAATTATTAGGGAAGCGATCATTACTATTAATGCACTGGATTGAAGATCTTTCCACGTTGGCCACGATACTTTGTGGACTAGCTCTGTGTATACTTCCTGAAGGTATGCTTTAATTCTCATATGAATTGTACTTTTGTTGCACGGGAGGAGCGACTCGAACGCCCGACACCTGGTTTTGGAGACCAGTGCTCTACCAACTGAGCTACACCCGTGTATAAATGTTTACCCACCCATGAGGCGGGTAAACATTTATGAAATATTACTACTCTACTATTTCAATTACCTGACCAGCACCAACAGTACGTCCACCTTCGCGAATTGCGAAACGAAGACCTTGGTTGATTGCTACAGGGTAGATAAGCTTAACAGTAATGGTTACGTTATCACCAGGCATTACCATCTCAACACCTTCTGGAAGTTGAATCTCACCAGTTATGTCAAGTGTACGTAGGTAAAACTGTGGGCGATAGTTATTGTGGAAAGGAGTGTGACGTCCACCCTCTTCTTTCTTCAATACATAAACCTCTGCTTTGAATAAAGTGTGAGGCTTAATTGAGTTTGGCTTAGCAAGAACCATTCCGCGCTTAATCTCATTCTTATCAACACCGCGAAGTAGAAGACCAACGTTATCACCAGCTTCACCGCGATCAAGAATCTTACGGAACATCTCAACACCTGTACAAACGGTTTTACGTTTCTCAACACCAAGACCAATCAACTCAATCTCGTCACCAGTGTTAACTACTCCTGTTTCAATTCTACCAGTTGCAACTGTTCCACGTCCAGTAATTGAGAACACGTCCTCAACAGGGAGTAGGAATGGTTTTTCGTTTTCACGTGGAGGAATTGGAATGTAGTTGTCAACTGCATCCATAAGTTCCATAACCTTATCAACCCACTTCTCTTCTCCGTTTAGTCCGCCTAATGCAGAACCGCGAATAACAGGAGCATTATCTCCATCGAAGTTATAGAAACTTAATAGTTCGCGCACTTCCATTTCTACTAGTTCTAGCATCTCCTCGTCGTCAACCATATCACACTTGTTTAGGAAAACAACCAAACGAGGTACGTTTACCTGACGTGCAAGTAGGATGTGCTCACGAGTTTGAGGCATAGGACCATCAGTAGCAGCAACTACAATGATAGCTCCGTCCATTTGAGCAGCACCAGTAACCATGTTCTTTACGTAGTCAGCGTGACCTGGACAGTCAACGTGAGCATAGTGACGGTTAGCAGTTGAATACTCAACGTGAGAAGTGTTAATAGTGATACCCCTTTCTTTTTCTTCGGGTGCATTGTCGATAGAGTCGAACGAACGAAACTCGGAAAGACCTTTATCATGCAGAATCTTAGTGATAGCTGCAGTAAGAGTGGTCTTACCATGGTCTACGTGACCAATGGTTCCAATGTTTACGTGAGGTTTCGACCTATCAAATTTTTCTTTTGCCATGACTCCAGTTTGTTAAATTATTAGATTTAAAAGATAGATTGTCGAGAAAAAATGATAGTGTTTGAGCCAATGATGGGAATTGAACCCATGACCTCTTCCTTACCAAGGAAGCGCTCTACCCCTGAGCTACATCGGCTTTTGGTTAGAGCGGGAGACGAGACTCGAACTCGCGACCCTCAGCTTGGAAGGCTGATGCTCTACCAACTGAGCTACTCCCGCCTAAATACCAAAAAAGTGGGGAGAGCAGGATTCGAACCTACGAAGGCATACGCCAGCAGATTTACAGTCTGCCCCAGTTGGCCACTTTGGTATCTCCCCAAATAACTCATAAAGTAAAAGAACACTAAACATTTTTTTGAGCCGATGGAGGGATTCGAACCCCCGACCTGCTGATTACAAATCAGCTGCTCTGACCAACTGAGCTACATCGGCAAACCTCTTATATCTTGCTATTTCCAATGGGTTAGACCCTTCCGAAATCGGTTGGCAAATGTATAGATATTTTATTTACCTACCAAATAAAATTTTAAATTATTCAAAAAAAACACCCTCTTTACCATTTAACAAACCTTAAGTGCTTGCTAATCTTGGCAAGAGGGAGTTTATTAGATTAATATTTAACTAATATATGCTATATGCTTCTTTGCTTTTCTTTGTGTTTTTTTACCTGTCTCTTCAGCACCTCTAAACACTCATCTAACGCTTCTTCAAACTTTTTTGCAGTACGGGCAACAAATAGGTCGTTGCCAGGGATTAAAAGTTTAACCTCTACTGTCTTATTCTCCTCTTCCTGAGAATTCTCAAACTTAAGGAAAACCTCGGCACCGATAATAGCATCATAAAAACGCTGCAGTTTGCTCAACTTATTGTTTACAAAGTCAATAAGTTTCTTGTCTGCATCAAACTTAATCGATTGAATTTTTACGTTCATAGTACTTATCCTCCTTTATTAGTGTTTGGTGTATATATATTAAGTTGTTTGGTATAATTAGTCAGGCTCTTGGATGGGCCTGCTTATATGCTTTTTTAAGTCTATCTACTCCGGTATGTGTATATATTTGTGTTGCTGTAAGATTGCTGTGCCCTAAAAGTTCTTTTATTGCATTAATATCTGCTCCTTCGTCAAGCAAATGGGTTGCAAAAGTATGTCGAAGAACGTGGGGACTCTTCTTATCTAGGGGTGTGACCATCGATAGGTACTTTTTTACAATTCTGTAGACCATCTGCTGATAGGGTTTGTTTCCTGTATTAGTAACAATAAGGTATGGCATTTGGTTTACCGGTACCAACTCGTTACGCTGATCAATATACTCCTCAAGCAGTTTTGCTAGCGCTGGGTGAATAGGTATTATTCGCTCCTTCGCTCCTTTTCCTAACACTTTAATGGTTAGCGATTGGAGGTTAACTCCATTGACCTTAAGATTGGTCATTTCGGAAACCCTCATGCCCGTATAGTAAAAAAGTTCCATTACCATCAAATCACGCAATCCAACAAAACCAGAAGGGTACTCAATTGCGTCAATCATTTTTGATGCTTCATCTTTGGTTAAGAAGGATGGCAACTTCTGAGTTGTTTTTGGGGCAACAACCTTGGACAGCGGATTAACTGTTATGACATTATTTCTAAGCAAATAACGATAAAAACAGCGTAGCGATGATAACTTACGGTTAACAGAACGAGCAGAGAGATTGTTGCTGAGTAACGAAGAAAGCCATGCACGGATAGTGCGATGGCTCACTGATGTTAGTTCATCGATATTTGGGTTCAGACCACAAAAAGCAAAAAACTGCTGCAAATCATCACCGTATGCACGGATAGTTTGGACAGAATAATTTCGCTCAACCTGAAGATATTTAAGGAATTTTGTAAGCATATTCATTGGATGCAATATAATGAATTTATGGGGTAAATCCCAAAAAAAATCAGGCAAATTTGCCTGATGCATCCCAAGGCAATAAACTTACTCCTCTTTCTGTTGAAGTTTCTGAACGTAGATAGCCTTTTTCTTGGCTTCGCGTTTCTCAATAGATGGTTTATGAAACGCTTGGCGTGAGCGTAATTCTTTCATAGTTCCAGTTTTCTCGAACTTGCGCTTAAAACGCTTTAGGGCTCTCTCGATGTTCTCGCCTTCTTTAATCGGTATTATTATCATGCCTTTTTAAAAGTTGAATTGTTTTTAAACGAGTCGCAAAATTATAACTATTCTAACTTTATTCCAAATTATTTAGATTTTTATTTAAAATATGTAAAAACACCTAAATATTAATTCGAAATGTTAATGCTAAACTCCAATTTTAAAACTCTAAAGTTCCCAGAAAATCAATCCGTATAACTATATATAATTTCTAAAATGTGGTTAAATACCCTACGTGTATCTTTGCATTTTTCATACTCATATCTTGCCCAAATCCTTTTCCCAAAGCGTAAGTTAAATTAAAAACGCCTCCTCTAGTTAATATCTGAATACCAGCTCCCATGGAGCGAGGATAATCTTCGTTCCATTTGCCAAGTGAACTAAATGACGCATAGCCAAAATCGGAAAATACAAAGATATTTAAGGTGTTTTGCACACGATATTGTAGCTCAATTGTTGCAATAGCATAACGCCGAGCAAGAATTGATTCTTCGTTAAAGCCTCGCAGGGTAGATGCCCCACCAATGAGGAATGCTTCATTCTCCAATATATCAGCCTTACCGTCAAAAAACTCCATTGTTGTAGCCTGTAATTTGTTATGCAATATGAATTTATTTAGCAAAAGAGGGACATAACTCTCAAGGATTAGGCTTGCCTCACTAAGGGTTTGGGTATTATTGCCTGTGGACAACTGGTTATTGTCAACCCTCCTTTTACCTATCCCAAGTACAGTTGAATAGTAAAACTGTGAAATTGGAAGCAACTCATTACTCTCCTGATCTGAAGAGAAACTAACGTTATACAGCAAGGTACTATAACCAGAAATTCGAGCTGATGCAGGTGCTGTTGTTATAGAACTCTTGTAGTTAATTCCAAGCCCTATCCTGCTTCCTGATGATAGTCGAAAACTAACCCCTAAATTTGGATTAATGTTCATGTACGTAGTATCGCGTCTTAAAAGGTTAAACGACCCATTGATTGAAATATCCGTTCCGAATAGGTAAGGCCACGATGAGGCAACTTTCAAGCGTTGAAGACCTTCGCTCATTGCCTGCCATTTAAGTATATTGGTCTCGCCTCTTTTGAAAGTATTTATAAGCCTAAGGTTTATGTCGCCAGTAAGTTGCAGTCCCTTTTTGCCCTCTTCGCCTGAGGAGAATCCAACAATACCAGAAAAATGGCTTGCTGCCTTATTTGTTAAATAGGTATATATCCTTGCTTTGCCCGGAACGAATTCAACCTCTGAGGGTTTAATAGTTGAAACAAACCCTAATTGATTTATCGATTTATCAAGTCTCGATACCATTTTTTGGCTATAGGGTTTTTCTTTTTCAAACCTTAGATAGTTTTCAATAAAACCTCTTTTTACTCTTGCATCTCCTTTAATGTAGATAGTATCAAGGGTAATTTTAGGGCCAAGGCTTATGCTACTTGTAACATTTGCTTTGCTTTTCTTAATCTTTACGTTAGTAAAATCAATGTGAGCAAATGGATAACCATTGTTCTCCAAGTACTCGATTGTTTTTTGCGATATGCTATTGAATGTAACCGGTGAAAGAGCATCCCGCCTAATTACTTTTAGGTTAATACCTGCCTTTGAGTAAATTTTGGTTGAGATACTATCAACCTCAAACTTATCAAATTCATATTTGCCACCCCTATATCCGTAGGCCAGTGCATGGTTGTTACTAATATTAATGGAATCGATCCTCGCCTCTAAAAAGCCATTGCTGAATAACTCTGATAAGTATTTATTAAATGCACTATATATTGTTAGGGTATCATTTGCATCTATCCGGCTAAAGCACTTATGGCTATTCTCAACATCAGAAAACATTAGCTCGCCTGACACCCTCTGGCTTATGCCCTGCAAGGTGAATAACAGTGAAATCAGAATAGATATTGAAATTTTCCGAATCATGATGCTACAAAAAAAGCACACCAAAAATTTGTTTTTTTAAGGGTGTGCTTTAGTATTAGGGAACTATTTAATTACATCTCATTGTTCATAAAGCCTTGATTGGACAATACCTTCAACAATACCTTAGTAAACGCAACATTATCAGTCCTATTGTATCTATTATCGGTAAATATTTGGGCTAATGTTTCTTTCCCATTCTCCTCTAATAACTTTTTTGTTAAGGGCATAGCCTCTTTTGCTGCATAAATCTGATCGATATCGCCAACTGAGTAGTCCTGATAAATTTCACGGTGTAGCACAGCAGCTAAGGATAATCTATCGGTTAATTCGGGTGCCTCATCAGGGTAGCCAACAACAACAGTTGTAACTGGCACAACTCCCTTGGGTAACTTAAGCACGTCAATAATTTTATCTGCTGTATAGG
The DNA here is from genome assembly GCA_002410065.1 of Bacteroidales bacterium UBA5349. GTDB lineage: Bacteria > Bacteroidota > Bacteroidia > Bacteroidales > Tenuifilaceae > Perlabentimonas. The sequence goes on from DHQB01000022.1 coordinate 31,272, forward strand.
TTGTAGTTCCAAGGTAGCAAATGCCTAAACCATTATTTTCGGCAGCAATGCAAACATTTTGTGCAACCAATAATGCGTCAATTGCAGCAGTGAAAAATGAAAGAAAATTATCGTAACCGGGCTTAGCATTGCGCTGTAAGCACCATTTATTAAATCGATTAAAATCTGCACAAAAGGTGAGCACTACGGGAGCCTGCATAACCATTGGCTGATTAAAGTGGCATGGTAATAATTGCTTTTTTATATCATGCTCGGTTGTAACAACAATACTATAAACCTGCATGTTTCCTGTAGTTGATGCTCTAACTCCTGCATGCAATATCTCATTTAAAAGAGACTCTTCAATGGGGGTGGATTTATACTTGCGAATTGACCGATGGCTTAAAATTGCTTTCATAAGGCTATTGAAATTGTATTCTCATCTTAGGGTTATACCCTATATATTAAAACATATGACAAAAAAATATTGATGCATATGCTGCAATACAAAGAAACGGTTTTTGAGAAACAATTACGCTTATCGGTTGGGTGTTATAAAGCAGAGCGCTCTGAAGTTAAGGGATTTGCTGCAAAAATGAATCTAAAGTTCAATAACACGTATTTCCGTTCGCCTGTTCAGGGCACGGCCGTCCTCGGTAGCATTATCGCCAATGGGCACGGTTAATCCGTACCCCTTCGATGAGATTCTACTAGCGTTAACTCCATTGTCAATCAGAAATTGAGCAACTGCTTTTGCTCTATTCTCCGATAAAACCAAGTTGTAATTTGCCGACCCAACGTTATCGGTATGGCCGCCAACCTCAACCTTCATTGTAGGGTTAAGTTTTAGTAAATCCATAAGTTTACCCAACTCTACTAGCGATTGGAACTTTAGCTCATACGAATCGGTTTCGAAGAAAACGTTACGCATAACCATGGTTCCGCCAACCTTAATGGGCACTAACTCAACATCTCTTTTGAACGGATTAACAGCGGAATGGATGTCCTTAAGGTTAAAGTGCTCGGAGTGGAACAGATAACCCGGAGTAGAAACAAAGAAAGCATATTGCCTGTTTATGGGGATGCTGGTGAAGAAATTGCCATTGATATCCGATTGATTCTCCATTAGTGTTTGATTTTCATCAACATCAACTAGGCTGAACTTTGCCTGTAAAGGCCATCCCGATTTTGCATCAGTTATGGTTCCACTAATATACGATGTGGGAACAGGTCTTATGCTTTCTGGTAGATCGAAGGTATAAATATCGCGACCTGAGTCGGAATTAATTTCTGAGGAGAAGTATGCAGTTGTTCCTTTGGAGTTAACGATAAGCCCATCCTCATTCATTTGTGTATTGATTGGGTAACCAAGATTTACAGGCTCTTCCCATGTGGTATCACTTACCATTCGGGTCATAAAAATATCAAGACCACCCATTCCAACGTGCCCATTGGATGAAAAATAGAGTGTTTGATTATCAAAATGGATAAAAGGCGATTGTTCTAGGTAGGGTGTATTAATGGTTTTGCCTAAGTTTTCGGGCTTACCCCAAGTGTACTCATCAATTTTTGTCGATCGCCAGATATCGAAACTCCCAAAACCTCCATTTCTATCGCTCACAAAGTAAAGGGTTGCACCATCGGGCGAAATTGAAGGTTGCTTTTCGCTGGAAGAAATAAGGTTTAATGGTTCGGGAAGTTTAATAGGTCTCCCCCACTGCCCTTCTTCCTGTAAACTACTTACATAGATATTGCATCGTCCATCGCAAACAGTATAGTACATGGTTTTGCCATCGGCCGTTAGCGATTGTGCCCCCTCATTGAACTGAAGTGTATTAATGGGCCCTCCAATATTACGAACTGGCTCCCATTCACCCTGTTCATTCCGCTTTGTAATAAAAAAATCTTCCTGCCTATTTCCGAATACATCCTCAAGGCTAGTATCTTTGGGAACATTCACTGTAATAACTAGCGTATTCTCATCAGCCGAAAGGCTTGGCCAATAATCGTGCATATTGCTGTTTACGCTTGAGCCGAGGCTAACAGGAGCAAAGGGAACAGGATTATCAATAGCATGAAGTGCAAACTCACAGCTCTTTAAGCGCAACTCAGCCAATTTACGGGTCTCCTCCCTAATTTTATCAAACGTTAAAAAGTTCTGGTAGTGCTTTAAGGCCTTTTGGTATTCGGCCCTACTCATAAGCATGTTAGCCACATTAAAATAAGCATGTGGAAAAAAATTAGGATTAATTTCAATAGCCCGCTCTGCTGCTGTAATTGCCTCCTCAACTCGATGGGTTACCTGATACACCTGGGCTAATAAAAGTTGAGCCTCAATAAACTTACTATCGTATTTTATGGATTCTAGTAAAAGTTTTTCGGCACTATTGTAGTTATATTGGTCGTATGCTCTTTTCGACTCTTCGAACTTTGTAATTGCCTTTTTGTTATCCGTTGTATAACTACGGGGTTGAGCATTGAGCTGAACGCCCATTAAAAATAATAGGCTAATCAATAAAAAACTGTATATTAAACTAAATTTTCTCATACTCTATTTACCATCAAATTTAGTGCAAACCATTCAAACTGTAATACCCTAAAACTAATTAAAATTTAGTTTTACTTGATCATTAAAATGGAAAGGTTAAAAATAATTTGTTTTTTTGTATCTGAAATTACTTAACTAAAAATATTATGAAAAAAATCCTGATTGTTTTTCTTGCTTTGGCTGTTTCATTAAGCGCAAACTCCCAAGTTTTTAATACCGGACAAACTCTCAAGCCTAAGCAATTCTCATTGGGGATTGAACCAGCTGTTCTAATAAATGGCAATGCCAATTTTATCCTTTTTCTGCACGGTGGTGTTGGTATTACTAATGGAGTTGACTTTAGCCTCACCCTCGGGGTACTAGGGTCAAACAATTATTTTGGTGCTGATGTTGAGTTTGCTCTTAGCAGACACCTATCTGTGGCAGTTGGAGCACACGATTTTGGCATATTTGGTATAGATGGCACACTCAACGCCACCTTCCCCATTAGAAAAGATGTGAGAATTTTTACCGGCCTCGATACTGATATCAACTTCCCTGCTAACGACACCCAATTGCTTCTTTGGTTACCAATTGGAGTTGAGATTGGTATGCGAAGCAATATGAGTTTTATTTTTGAAGCTGAGATTGGTCTTAACAACCCTGCATACAGCCTGATTGGTGGTGGTCTCAACTTCTACTTTTAGCTAATACTCCTCACAAATTAACACTACGGGTAATATTACATTACCCGTTTTTTTTTGTGTAAATAAGATTCATAATTGCCTTTTAAAGGCTAAATTGCATTCTCGAAAACTTGATGTTGATAAGCCCCTTTCATTGAAGAAGGAGAAATTACAGCATTAAGATGCAATAATGAACAAAATAAAACTGACAAATAATCAACATACTCTCAATACTATAGGAATGGAACAAGCAATAAAAGCACCAATAAAAATATCAATTGACAACTACTTTCAAAAATCAGAAATAGAGTATTGTATTGATATTGTTGAAGAGCGGATTGCAAACAAGCAAACGGAGAAGCCATATAGGCACAAGGAAGAACTAGAGGAATGTATTCTTCATGATTTTGACCACTCCAAACTAGAGAAAACTCTTTCGTCGCTAATCCCATATAAACATCAACCCTATAGCCTATATCGTATTATTAGCAACAAGGAAAATAACTATATGCTAACCGTGTTTTACAACGATATCACCTCGGCAAATCATGCTAAGGTTGACCTTCCGGACATTAAGGAAAATATTACTGAAATGAAAAACAACCCGAAGGATTTCTTATTTCAGGCCAAAACCGATAGCAAAACATCCATAATAATAAAAAGCATTAACTCGGCAAAGATTACAGTTATAAACAATATTATTGAAACATTCCAGAAGCACAACATCTTTCCGGAGTATATGGAACTTTGGTATATAAAGGAGCGCGACAAAAAAGTGAAATCGCTTTATATAATCAACTGTACCATTGATAAGGTTTTAAACAAGGCGGATATTCAATCGTTGCATGACGATTTTGAACGTTACCTTCATCGTTATATAAAACCTATGAGCGTATTCGATATTGTTGGGCCATCAATGGTTGGGCCATCGAGTTCGCATACAGCAGGCGCCAACAAAATAGGCCATATTGCCCGCAATATTATAATTGCAAAATCAAAATTCGACACACAAAAGCCTAAATCCATTGAGGTTCGGCTATTGGCATCGTTCCGCGACACAGGTCCGGGGCACTACACTCCTTCGGCAATTGGTGGCGGATTATGGGGACTTGCTCCTGATCATCCCCAAATGTTACAACATGGCGATCCGGCTTTTCTGGCTAAAAATGGAATTGATCTCGATGGAATCATAGCCACCTTCTCTGGGTATAAGAAGGGACTTATAGAAGAGGAAGCCAAGTATAAGAATGAGAATAACAATAACATTGCCGAGATTATTGTACATACCGAATCGGACAAATACACCATTACGGGATTCTCCATTGGTGGTGGAAATGTGGAGGTTAGGTATTTAAACACAAGATTGGCAACACCCCTTACAGGGAAAGAAGAACTTTACTACCACAATGGCAATATACTTAAGGCATCCGAAGCAAGAAAGGTTGAAAATGCAACACTAATCTCTCCCATTTTTAAAATATCGGCACAGGCTAAAGCGAACTATAGCATGCCATTTAACTCATTTGAGGAACTAGACAACTACCTTTTAAAAGAGAAGAAAAACTTAATAGATGTAATTTTTGAGGTAGAGTCGAAACTGCAGGGAACTACCCCTGAGGAAACGTTAATAAGGACCGCAGAATATTGGCGGATAATGAAAGCATCTGTAAAAAAGGGTATAAAGAGCAAAGAACTTTCGCTTTTAAAGCTAACCGGAAAGGATGCTTTCAAAATCAATAAGTTTGTTAAAAAAAATCCGCTATTCGATAATATTTACGGTAGAGCAGCAGCATATGCCGTAGCAGTGAATGAGGTAAACGCAAAATGCGGTGTTATTGTGGCCTGCCCCACCGCCGGATCGTGCGGAATTTTGCCCGGAGTTATACAAGCATACTCCGAAATTGTGAAACCTGATAGGAAAAAGATACTTGAGTCAATCCTAGTATCGGGCTTTTTGGGCATGATTCTTTTTAACGATGTAACCACAGCCGGTGCCGATTATGGCTGTCAGGCCGAAGTTGGAACTGGTGCAGCCATGGCAGCGGCAGCGCTTACATATTTAGAGAATGGTAGCTCGCAAGAGATAATACAAGCATTTATTCTAGCAATAAAAAACTCTCTAGGATTAATCTGCGATCCCGTTGCCGGACTAGTTGAAGTGCCCTGTGTAAAACGTAACGGTGTTTTTGCATCGGTAGCGATTAGCGCATCTTTAATGGCTTTAAGCGGAGTTAGGTCTTTCGTTTCACCCGACGAGGTTATACTCACCATGAAAGAAGTAGGTGATAAACTACACCACGACTATAAGGAGACGGCGGGTGGCGGTTTAGCTAAAACCCGCGATGGCAAAGCAGTGGACCGAGCCTTTGAATCCGAAGTAAAAAGATTCTTTGGGGAGAAGTAATTTATTTTGCTAACTTATTTTTTCCCAAAACCCATGTCGTTGTGAATATACTCATCATTGCAAGCCTGTCTGCCGTCAGGCAGACAGGCTCGCAACCCGCAACCCGCAACCCTAAACCTCAATCTCAATCTCAACCTCAACCTCAACCTCAACCTCAACCTCAACCTTAACCTCAACCTTAACCTCAACCTTAAATCCCTACTCGCAACCCTTAACCCGTAACCTTAAATCTCAACTCGCAACCTGTAACTCTAAACCTCAACCTCAACCTCTTATCAAACTTTTAATAGCCATACTTGACTTTGATCTCTTTTTGCAGTAAATTTAACTATCTGTAATTTTTATTGGTTTAATATTTGTTTTGCAAGCACTTAACACATAATACCACTAACCTAAACTTTTATACTATGAAATGGAAAACTTACCAATCAACCCTTGCCCTAGTTTTGGGGTTTATGCTTGTTTCGGTTTATAGCATAGGCCAAATTGTTGCGGGTAATGACATTGCCTCTAACTACACCACAGTAACTTGGGTTAACGGATCCAACGAAGGCACTGGATTTGGCCCTTGGCAACTATGGAGCGATGGTGGAAACTCTGGTTTTTATATCGGCTCCAGCACTAGTGATGGACATGCGGATATAAACACAAGCACTAATTCCTTTGGAATGTATGGCCACACCGGCGAGTATGCCAATGCCCAGAGGGCTATTACCGCTTGGGCAAATGAATCTACTTTTAGCCTACAAATGGCTGTACAATGGCGAAATGGAGCCATGGGACTTTCTCTTTTCAATCAGGATGGGTTTGCCCCGGAGAATGAAATTTGGAATTTTAATGTCTCAGACGCGGGTTATGGCACAACAAGTTGGGACTACTATTCCGATATGCGACTAACATTCAGCATTAATCAGGATGGAGATAACCTTGCCATTACTGTTACGGGTGAAAGCCCAGGTGGAGCATGGACCGATACGTGGAGCACAACCGTAAGCACAGAAACACTGGGTGGCTTTAAAATTTACAAAGGAAATGGAGTTGCTGATGGGCAAAACAATCTATTCTTTAATAATCTCAACCTTACACGATCACCCATTAATGCAACCATTGACCCCACTGAGATTACGTTTTATGAAAATTGGGACAACACTGACCCCCAGTTAACCATTTCCTGGAACGATGCAACCTCTGTTACCGGTATGTCAATATACCTTGCAGATGGAGGTGCTTGGTTTCCCCTACCCGAGGCAATGTGGGCTGTTACCAACGACAACGGAACAACGGCTACGCTGAACATTTACTACGATGAGTTGCCAAACAAGTTCAACTCTAGTAAGGATGACGAATTTCTTTATGATTCTTACCAATTACGTGTGGAGTTTGACCAAGGCGAACCAGCTCTTTTGCAATTAGATGCTATGGTAAAAACATTCCTTGTGGAGCTACAAGTCACAGATGAGTTCGGAGATCCAATTCCAGCTGCAGAAGTGTTTTTAGGTTCCGATTGGAATTCTGGTAACCAAGGGACAGTTGTGGACAATACCAATAACCCAATATTTGAGGTTACAGCTCGGGGCGATTACATGTACCATGTCTCTTGCCCATCCTATGCCAATGTTCAGGGATTTATCACAAATATTGAGGAAGACCTATCCATTCCGATAGTAATGGATCCTGTTTGGCAGGTAACCTATGAGGTGATTGGAGAAAACGGCTGGCTCAACGCCTACATCAATGAACAAGAATATTTTGGTTCAGGACAAACTATCGTTCAGGGTACTGATATTCACTTTGAAGCCTCCCCAAATTGGGACTATACGGTTAAAGAATGGAGGGTAAATGGCGTGGTAGTTGAAGGAAACACCAGCAATCAATATACCTACAGCAACCTCCAGTCCGATATTGCTGTTACAGTAGAGTTCAAAGATTATATATGGCCCGAACTTATACCCGAATATCAAGTATTTGGATTAGACGAAGCTGATGACGTAAACTTTACAATTAGCTGGGGTAGTGAGACTGAAGTTGCAAAAATATTCCACTTCTACTTCGACGAATTTGATGAATATCAAGAGATTCTCCTAACTGAGGGTACTGACTACGATGTTACTGGCGATGTGCTTACCATTTATGCCAATTTTATAGTATCCCTTTCGCCAGAAGCACATTCTGATTTGGATTTTAACATAGAGTTTGGCTCAGGTAAAGTAAAGTGGTTTGGGATTGTTATACTACAAACAACATCAGCACAAATAAACCCAACTGAGCTTACCTACGACCTCACCAACCCCGATGATGTGATGACCACAATTGTTTGGGGCCCTTTCGCTCAGGCTGTTGAATCAATCTCTACCATTACAAAATACGATTTGGTTGACGGCACCGACTACCACATTAACGGAGCGTGGCTGTTCCTACACAACAGCTACTTAACCCAAAACTTAACGGCCGCTGAAAATGAGCTTAACCTCAATGTGCTGTTCGATAATGGCAACGAGGTACTGTTAACAGTTACTGCCATTGAGAGTGGGATTGCCAACGCCACTATTAACCCAACATCAGTGACATACTTAGAGAATGAACTTCCAGAGTATGTCGATATAACCATTACCTGGAATGATGCCACCGCTGTAACTAGCATGCACGTTTTGGTGAGTGGGGAGTGGGGGTCTGAGGAGATGGATTGGCCTTTTTACGTAGTTACCGATAACGGCGATGGCACAGCAAACCTCCGGATTAACTTCGAAGAGCCAAAAATTAACCTGCTAAATACAAAAGAGCAAGAGTTTACCTATGTTACCGTAACCATCAATTTTGATGTTGGTGCACCCGCCCTATTCCTAATGACCCAAATTAACGAGTACTATGAGGTAATCGTAACCATCGACCCGATATACTCTGGCTGGGTAAGTGGCAATTGGGATTACTACCTCGGCGAAACCGTTGAATTAGAAGCATATCCACAAATGGATTATGTTTTCTTGGGTTGGAAGGATGCTGAAACTGGCAATATCGTTTCGTACAGCAATCCATACAGTTTCGTTATGCCAAGCAATAATGTTGAACTTATTGCACAGTTTATTCTAATCCAGAACTTCCCTGTTACCTTTAGCGTAATTGGCGAAAATGGAAGTTTAACCTGTACTTTTGACGGAACGCCAATAACCTCGGGCGATGAGATTGCAAGTGCCAGCGAACTTGTATTTACTGCTACTCCCGAGGCCAATTACCGGGTTATGGAGTGGAAGTTAAACGGTGTTTTGGTTGAAGGCAACACTAGCAATTCGTTTGTAATTGAAGCTCTGGAAACTGCGGCTATTGTAACCGTTGAGTTTGAGCTTATCCCTCCAATGTAC
>DHQB01000004.1 GCA_002410065.1 Bacteroidales bacterium UBA5349
AAACTTTTTTCAGGACGAGTCAAAACAGTATTGTATTAAACAGGTGCACATTATAGCATTGCACACAGCACCCACGTAGGGCGCATGCTTTTACTGGGCGGGGAAGCCCCGCCAACGCCATGTCCAAATCAATATCAGAAAAAAAGGTTTCAAGGTAAAAAGGTATTCATAGTTAAAAAAAAGACCGCAGGGGTTACCTGCGGCCTTGTATTGTTACATGATGTAGCAATATAGGTTAACGCCCCCTTGTTTGAGAGTTAAAACTGTGCCACCACCATGAAATATTTTGAAATGATATCATTATCTAGTTCTAAATTACTATTGCAAATGAATGATTTTTTTTTGATAAATCAAAAACTATTAATAAAATGATTGTCCCATACATTATCCCTTTTTTGCAAAAGGATATTAAAATAGAATGCCACAAATTTTGCTGCCAAATCACCGGAAACATTTCATGTGAGTTTTTGTTTAATCTTATAACCTAACCGTTCTGTTATAATAATGTCTGCTGCTTTACTTGACTTATAATGCATATTTTCGTACTTTACCAATAAATTATTAATAGCCTTCAACTATGGATGATAAACTAATTGCAATTGCAAACGACTCATATACGAGCGCATTAGTACTCCAGAGTTTTCTAGAGTCTAATGGGGTAAAGTGCTATTTAAAAAACATTAATTTGGTTCAGCCAAATGTGTCTGATAATGTTAAGGTTTTGATTAGCGAAAAGGAGGTAGAAAAGGCTATAAAACTTTTATCAGCATACAGGGAACCTGGAAAAGGTGAGGCTCAACCCCGTAAGATTTTAGTTCCTATCGATTTTACGGAGCAGTCAATAAACGCAGCACATTTTGCTTTAAGGCTTGCCCATGTCTATAAGGCAGAGGTTAAGTTGCTTCATGTTTTTAATTCTCCTATTGTGGATATGATACCATTTACTGATATGGCGAGTATCCAGATAGATATTGATATAAGCTATAGCATTCTTCAGGAGAATGCTCGTGAGCAACTCAACAAATTCTACAATAAGATTAGGAAGTATGCTGACGATAAGGGCATGAAGGAATTGAAAATTGGGTACGCACTCCGCGAGGGTTTTGCCAACTATGGTATCATTGATATGTGCAAAAGATATAAGCCAGGATTGGTTGTAATGGGAACTAAAAGTGAAGGGTTTAGGAGTTCTGAATTAGTTGGAAGTGTTGCTGCCGACGTGGTAAAGGAAACTAATGTCCCTTTGCTTGTTATACCCGAGAAAGCTACCCTAAAGGGAATTAGTGAGGTTAAAAATGTGCTCTATGCAACACGTTTCGACGATAGCGATTATACTGCAATTCGAAAGCTGCTCACAATGCTATCGGGATTTAACCTAAATTTAATCTGCGCTAATGTTTGTGATAACCCTGAAAATCCTCTTGTTAAAGCAAATATGAATGCACTTAAGGATTACACTCAAAGGGTTGTTAAAAAGGCAAAGGTTGATTTTGAACTAATTAAGGGCAAGAATGTTGCCGAAGCATTTAAAGGGTATATCACCGGGAAAAACATCAATTTACTTGCCCTTACCATGCATAAGCGTGGCTTGCTCGAAGGGCTTTTTAACCCATCACTTACCCGTAAAATGCTTTCAGATGCAGATATTCCATTGTTAATTTTTCCCGAATAGGATTGGTGCTTAGGGCTTTCCCGGAAAACTGGTTACAACTTTTACCTTTATATCAGGGAATGATTCCACAATCTGAACGGTAAAATCGGGGAAACTTTCAACTATTTGCCATTCGCCACAATTGTCGGGGAAGTGATCTACAAACTTCACCTTAATATCAGGAAAACTCTCAACAAACTTGATTTTTAGGTCAGGGAAGGAGGTTACAAACTTTACCTTACCTTGAAGTTTAATGCCATTATATTCGCACGCTGGATAACTAACCTTATCGTTGCTTGTCGAAAAGGGCAAAAGGGTAATTAAGCAGATTAGTAAAAAACGAAAAACCATACGATGCTTTTTCTGCAAGGTATGGTATTTTCATGTCTAAATCAATATTGTTTTTAGTGCATATTGTGAAAAACGTTAATTACATCATCATCTTCCTCAAGTCTTTCTATCAGTTTTTCAACATCAGCTTGGTCCTCTTCGTTTAACTCCTTATTCTCATTTGGAATTCTTTCGAAGCTAAAAGTTTTAATCTCAAATCCATTCTCTTCAAGGTACTTCTGTATTGGTCCAAAGCCAGTAAATACAGCGTAAATCATAATTGTGTCATCATCCTCAAAAATCTCCTCAGCACCAAAATCGATAAGTTCGAGTTCCAACTCCTCCAAATCAACCCCCTCTTTTGCTTCTACCTGAAACGAGCATTTTCTGTCGAATAAGTAATCGAGCATGCCAGTTGTACCAAGTGTTCCCCCAAATTTAGTGAAGTAACTTCGTACGTTGGCAACGGTACGTGTTGGGTTATCGGTAGCTGTTTCAACAACTATGGCTACGCCATGAGGGCCTTTGCCTTCGTATATAACCTCCTTGTAATCTTTGGTATCCTTTTCGGTTGCTTTTTTTATTGCTCTTTCAACGTTTTCCTTGGGCATATTCTCTGCCTTGGCATTCTGTATGGCCAAACGGAGCCTTGGGTTTATATCCGGATCGGGACCACCAGCTTTAGCAGCCAACATAATTTCACGGCCAATGCGAGTAAAAACTCTGGCCATATTGCCCCAGCGCTTTAGTTTACGCGCTTTGCGGTATTCAAATGCTCTTCCCATGCTTTTGTTTTTGGTGCAGCAAAAGTATTAAACAATATCGAATGGATGAATATTATTGGCTAATATTTTATTGAAAGTTTGCTACTATAATTAAAAAAAGAATAATCTGAAAAAAAGGCAGGAATTACATATAGTTGAACATACAAACTAAATCTTCAAAACAATTACCGTAGTGATAATGATTAGGCACTTTTTGTTTAAAAAGATTTTAAGGAAAACCTTTTCTCTGGGTTGATTAATTCTATTAATTGAAAAAAAAACAGACAAAATTGAAAATTGCTATAACAAATCTTTACCTTTTTTAACACTCATTAACGCTACAAAGCCCTTTAATTCTGCATATTTGTGCAATTAATTATAGCAGATAATATTTGTTTTTTTAACAGAATAATTTTTTAAGAAAATGAACGACACATCATCAGTTAACATCAAGGAACTTAACGAACGCATAAGGCAAGAGAGTTCGTTTGTAGACATTATTAGCATGGAAATGGATAAGGTGATCGTTGGACAGAAGCATCTTGTTGAGTCATTGCTTATTGGCCTACTTGCCGATGGACATATTCTGCTTGAAGGTGTTCCCGGCCTAGCCAAAACATTGGCCATTAATACACTAGCCAATACAATTGATGCCAGTTTTGCTCGAATACAATTCACCCCAGATTTACTTCCAGCTGACCTTATTGGAACCATGGTTTATAGCCAGAAGAAGGAAGAATTCCATGTTAAAAAAGGCCCAATATTTACCAATTTTGTATTGGCAGATGAGATTAACCGTGCCCCAGCAAAGGTGCAGAGTGCCCTGCTTGAGGCTATGCAGGAACGACAGGTAACCATTGGCGACGAAACATTTAAACTGCCCTCGCCATTTCTTGTTATGGCCACACAAAACCCAATAGAGCAGGAGGGAACATACCCATTGCCCGAGGCACAGGTCGACCGTTTTATGCTTAAGGTTAAAATTACCTATCCAAAGGTTGAAGAGGAAAAACTTATTATTAGGCAGAATGTGGCAGCTACTTTCCCAAAGGCTAATAAAGTGCTTAAAGCAGAGGATATTATGAAAGCACGCGAGGTTGTTAGGGATGTTTACATGGACGAGAAGATAGAGAAATATATTGTTGATATCGTTTTCTCCACACGTTTTCCGAAGGATTATGGCCTAAACAAATTTAAGAATATGATTGCCTACGGAGCATCGCCTAGGGCTAGTATAAACCTCTCTTTGGCATCAAAAGCCTATGCTTTTATTAAACGAAGAGGTTACGTAATTCCAGAGGATGTTCGTTCGGTTTGCCACGATGTACTTCGCCATCGTATTGGTTTAACCTACGAGGCCGAGGCCGAGAATATTACCAGCGAGGATATTATAACCGAAATTTTAAATACCATAGAGGTGCCATAGCCTATGTTTAGGATTGCCCTTATTCGCAGTAGCCTTCTGTTATCATTTATAATGATATTATTTTCTGGTAAAACTCAGAATTATATCAACTTGTATAAAGATGAGATAAGAATACTGGTGGGGAAAGAGTTACCTGGTTTTGCATTTGCCAAAGAGATTTACAACTACGATAGGAGTTTTATTAAGTTCGAAAATGCATTTGAGGAGCAAACTTTAATCTTTATGCTAAATGCAGATGGAATATGCACCTCTGTATCCCGAATGTATAATACGTGGATGTTTAACCGACTTAAGGAGCAGTTGGCAGAGAAGTATGGTAAATGCAAGGACCTCAAGTGGACCTACCTGAAGGATGGTAAAGGATACGAAGTTGAATTGGTAAAGGGCGACTGGTTTATAACCGTGGTTACATATTTGAAAAAGGAATAGCTAATTACTGTTTCGTAAATCAAAAGTTGTGGAAGCATCAGAATTACTAAAGCGAGTACGAAAAATAGAGATAAAAACCCGTGGATTGTCCCGTCAGATTTTTGCTGGGGAATACCATAGTGCTTTTAAGGGTAGAGGAATGGCTTTTAGCGAAGTGCGTGAGTATCAGTATGGCGATGATATCAGAAACATTGATTGGAACGTAACCGCACGCTTTAACCAACCTTTCGTAAAAGTGTTTGAGGAGGAGCGTGAACTTACCGTAATGCTGCTTATTGATGTTAGTGGGTCAAGGATGTTTGGTACAACCAATCTGCTAAAAAAGAACCTTGCCACCGAAATAGCTGCGGTGCTTGCCTTCTCGGCAATTCAGAATAACGATAAGATTGGTGTGCTGATGTTTAGCGATAAGGTAGAGAAATTTATTCCACCCAAAAAGGGGCGAACCCATATCCTACATATCATTCGCGAACTAATAAACTTTACACCAACCAGCCAAGGCACAAATATCTCTGAGGCGTTAAGGTACTTTACCAATGCTATTAAAAAGCGATGTACTGCCTTTGTTATAAGCGATTTTATGGATTCTGAAGTTGATGAGCCTGCCCCGTTATTTACCAATGCACTTACTATTGCTAGCAATAAGCACGATGTAGTAGGCATAAGGGTTTACGATAAGCGCGAAGTTGAAATACCCTCAGTTGGATTATTAAAGTTCAAGGATGCGGAAACGGGTCATTACCAGTGGATCGATACCTCGAGCAGTGAGGTTCGCAAGGCTTATGCCAATTGGTGGATCCAATCGGAACAATTGCTAAAGCAAACCTTTTCACGCTGCAAGGTCGATTCGGTGGCCATAAGCACCGATGAGGATTATGTTAAACCTCTTATAAAACTTTTTAAGCAACGGGCGTAAATGCAATTTAGAACAGCAATGAAAATTTTTAATTTAAAATATACAGATAAATTGGGTCAACTCGGATGGATGCATCGGGGGTTGCGCAATGTGCTTATGGGCATTTTGGGATTCCTTATCATTCCATTTGCGTCGTTTGCACAGAAACCAATTCATAGCTTTCAGGCTCAAGTTTCAGCTGATAGCATTCTTGTTGGCGATCAGGTAGAACTAACAATTAAAGCACAAATGCCTAATGGCTATAGTGTTCAGTTTCCAATTTTTGCCGATACTTTGGTTACTGGCATCGAGGTGCTCGACAATGGTATTATTGATACCGTGAGAGTAGATAAGGAAAATCTAGAGTACACCTATAGGCTCAGAATAACTTCATTCGATGAAGGCTACTATCGCATTCCACCATTCCAACTCCCATTCTCTAACGGGGTGATGAGTGATACAGCCAAAACATCGCCCATTTGGTTCTTGGTAAATGCAATTCCGGCCGACACTACTGTTGTAGATATCTACGATATTAAATTACCCATTTCAGAACCAATCACCTTTCGTGAATTAGCCCCATGGATTGGCGGTGGTTTGTTGCTAATTGCCATAATTGCATTTATTATCTACTACATATCGAGGCGAAAGAATAATAAGCCACTTTTCTTCCCAATTAAGCCAGTTGAACCTGCACACATTGTAGCGCTGCGCAACCTAAATTTAATTAAGGATCAGAAACAGTGGAACACCGATAAACACAAACATTATCATACTACATTAACCAATATTATTAGGCAATACATTGAGTCGAGGTTTGATATTTATGCCATGGAGCAAACCACCGATGAGATAATTCGAAGTTTTCGGAACGAAAACATTATTTCGAAAGAATTGCTGAACGAACTTTCAGATAATCTTTCGCTTTCCGATTTGGTGAAATTTGCACGTTACACGCCTATGGTATCGGAGAATGAGGCTGGGTTAAACTTTGGGTACAAGTTTGTGAACCAAACAAAAATTGAAGAACTTGTTGAAGGTGAGGTTGATTCTGAGGATAAGCCCAATGGTAATGAAGAAGAGAAGAATAAAAAGTTTGTTGAACCTGAAAAATCTGGCGAGTAATGGAAGGAATCATATTTGCTCATCCAAAGCTACTATACCTTTTGCTTATACTACCCTTGCTCATTGCTTGGTACATATTTAGGCAAAAGGATGCAAAGCCAAGCCTTCAGCTGTCAACACTCAAAGGTTTTACCAAGGCTCCTTTATCGCTTAGGGTTTACCTAAGGCATCTGCCTTTTGCATTACGTATGGTTGCCCTAGCCCTAATTGTTGTGGTATTGGCTCGCCCCCAGTCTTTTAATATTACCCAAAACATCGAAACCGAAGGGATAGATATTGTTATTGCGCTTGATATATCATCAAGTATGCTTGCACGAGATTTTAAGCCCGATAGGATTGAAGCAGCCAAAAGCATAGGCGTTCAGTTTGTTGCTGGCAGAAAAAACGATAGAGTAGGGCTGGTAATATTTGCCGGAGAGAGTTTTACCATGTGCCCGCTTACCACCGATCATGCTTCGGTAATCAACATGTTTAACGATGTTAAGCTTGGTTTGCTAGAGGATGGAACCGCCATTGGAAACGGATTGGGCACAGCAGTAACCCGATTAAAGGACAGCGATGCTAAGAGTAAGGTTGTTATTCTATTAACCGATGGGGTAAACAATAGGGGAGAGATAGCTCCTTTAATGGCTGCAGATATTGCCAAAACTTTTGGCGTAAGGGTTTATGCTGTTGGCGTTGGTTCCATTGGCACAGCTCCATATCCAGTTCAAACTCCCTTTGGTATAAGGTATCAGGATGTAAAGGTTGAAATTGATGAGGATATGCTGGAGCAGATTGCATCTTCAACAGGGGGCAAGTACTTTAGAGCAATCGATAACAAAGCGCTTGAAAAAGTTTATCAAGAGATTGATCAACTTGAGAAAACAAAGATTGAGGTTATTGAAACTACCCGAAAGAGTGAGGAGTTTGCCATATATGCCCTGTGGGCATTGGCTCTTTTGGGTATCGATTTTATTCTCAGGGCAACTCTACTGAGGAGTATCCCTTAGGTTAATATTTTGTAAACAATTGAAATTAAAAGTCTTCTATGTTCAGATTTGCTAACCCTGATTACTTATACGCATTGCTGATAATTCCAGCATTAATAGGTCTTTTTATTGTGGCTATGCACATTAGGAAGCGACGTATTTCGGAGTTTGGAAACCCTGAACTCTTGCAGCAACTTATGCCGGGGGTTTCAAAAAGTAGGGGGTGGATTAAATCCATTATACTTCTTATTGCTATTACTTTAATGGTTTTTGGATTAGCTCGACCCCAGTTTGGCTCTAAATTAACTGAGGCTAAACGAAAAGGGATAGAGATAATTATTGCACTTGACGTTTCCAACAGCATGCTTGCTCAGGATATTCAGCCCAATAGGCTCGATAGGGCAAAGCAGGCTATATCGCGTTTGGTCGATCAGCTGGCAAACGATAGAATTGGACTTATTGTTTTTGCGGGTGATGCGTATGTTCAGTTGCCCGTTACCAACGATTACAGTTCAGCAAAGATGTTTCTCTCATCCATTAGCCCAGGAATGGTTCCCAAGCAGGGAACTGCAATTGGTTCTGCAATTAATTTGGCGGTTAACTCATTTAGCCCACAAAGCGAGACCAGTAAGGTCATTGTTATCATTTCTGATGGTGAGAACCATGAGGACGACCCAGTTACAGCAGCGCAAAGGGCGTATGCAGAAAAGGGCGTTGTTATACATGCCATTGGAATAGGATCGCCAAAAGGGGCCCCAATCCCATTTGGAACAGGGAATCGTGATTTTCTTCGCGATAAGGACGATAACATAGTGGTAACTAAACTTGACGAAGAAACCCTATCGAAGGTGGCCGTTTCGGGTGGAGGTAAATACCTAAGGGCATCCAATGCACAAATTGGTTTACTCCCGATTTTTGAGGAGATTAATCGGATGGAGCGCATTGAGTTTAAGGATAAAGTATTTTCAGAGTACGATGATCAGTTTCAGTACCTTTTTGGTTTGGCGTTACTGCTTTTGATTATCGAGTTTTTTGTATTAGAACGTAAGAATAAGCTAATTAAAAGGTTGAATCTTTTTGGAGAAAGCAATTAGTATTATGAAAATGAAATCAAATATAATGCTGCGGGTTGCCGCCCTATTTCTTATTAATTTGATGGTGTTTGCCTTTAGCGCATATGCCCAAAACGAAAAGAAATCAGTTAGGAAGGGCAACAAAGACTTTAAAAAGGGTGAATACCTCGATTCAGAAATAGCGTACCGCACTGCTATGGAGATAAATCCTTCATCATTTAAGGCAAATTTCAACCTTGGTGACGCTTTGTATAAGCAGGATAAATGGGAGGACGCTGCTGGCACATTCGAAGGACTGAGCAATGCTCAAATTTCAGATTTAGATAAGTCCAAAGTGTTCTATAATCTAGGGAATTCATATTTTAAAAACGAAAAATTTCAGGAGAGTATTGATGCGTATAAGCAATCGCTAAGGCTTAATCCAAACGATTTAGAGACAAAGTACAACCTTTCACAAGCCCAACGATTACTCCAGCAGCAGCAGGATAACCAAGATCAGCAGCAGGATAAGGATAACCAGCAAGACAATCAGGATGATAAAGATGATCAGCAAAAGCAGGACAAGAAGGACGATGAGCAGAAGCAGGATGATCAGCAGAATAAAGATCAGCAGAATCAACCTGAAAAAGATAAACAACAGCAGGAGCAGAATAAGCAGCAAATATCGCCTGAGGATGCTCAGCGGATGCTAGAGGCTATACAAAGTAGGGAGAAAGATATACAGGAAAAAGTGAAAGAGGAGCAGGCCAAACAGGCAAAAGTGAAGGTTGAAAAGAATTGGTAATATGTGAGCAGATGAAAAAGTTTATTGCAATACTTACTTTAATAACAGTATCGATACTAGCTATTGCGCAGGACGTTGTTTTTGTAGCAACAGCACCAAGCGTTGTAGCAGAGGGCGAGCAGTTTAGGCTTGTGTTTGAGTTCAATTCTAAGCCTAAGAGTTTTAATCCACCCTCATTCGACAATTTTTACATTCTGGCTGGTCCAAGTACCTCTTCGAGCAGTAGCATCCAGATTGTGAATGGCCAAGTAACCCAAACCCATCAGTTTTCCTACACCTATATTCTTGAAGCATCAAAAGAGGGTAAATTTACTATTAACTCTGCAAAAGCTGAAGTGAATGGTAAAGAGTATGAATCAAATCCTATAACTATTGAGGTGGTTAAGGGTTCCTCAAATCAGTATTCGGCTCAAAAGCAGAAACAAGGCCCAAACCAGGGTTACGATCAAAAAGTGGAGAGTTCCGATAAGTCGAGCGATGTTTTTGTAGATATCAATTTTGATAAAACTACTGTTTATCGGGGCGAACCAATTCTGGCAACCATAAGCATCTATACTCGTCAGAATATTTCGGGTTTCGAGGATATTAAATTCCCTTCATTCACTGGTTTTTGGAGTCAAGAGGTTGAAACACCCAGTGATGTTCATTTTCAGCGCATGAATATTGATGGGCGAATTTACAACAAAGGAGTGCTTAAAAAGTACATGCTGTTCCCTCAACGTTCTGGCAATATTACCGTTGATCCTTTTGAATTGGTTGTGCTTGTTCAGGAACGAAGCGGTAAAGCTCAGTCTATTTTTGACGACTTTTTTGGTGCATACCAAACCACCAAAAGGAGGTTAGCGAGCAAAGCAAAAGCAATTAAAGTTAAGGATTTGCCATTAGGCGCACCTGCTTCGTTTACCGGTGCGGTTGGCAACTACAACCTCGAAGCATCGTTCGATAAAGTAAAGGTGAAAACAAACGAGGCAGTAAACCTAAAAGTACGTGTTGCAGGTTCTGGAAACATTCGCCTTGTTGATGCACCAAAGTTCACTTTTCCTGCTGGCTTTGAGGTTTTTGACACAAAGGTATCCGATAGGATAAACACAACTGAACAAGGAGCTACTGGTTCCAAAACTTTTGAGATAGTTGCAATACCTCGGGGACCCGGTGATTTTGATATGGGAGTTGTTGAGTTTTCGTACTTTAATCCCATTCAAAATAAGTATATCACGCTAAAATCTAAGCCATTATCTCTAACTGTTGAACCCGATGGAACCGAGGCGTCAAATGTTCAAATGGTTGGGTTTGGTCGTGAGGATATTCGCTTTATTGGCAAGGATATTCGGTTTATTAAAACCGATAAATATGTGCCTCAGAAAAGGGTTAACTTCCTAATTAGCAGTAATAAATACAAGTTTATTATAGTTATTCTGCTAGCATTATTTGCTGTTGCATTTTGGTGGATTCAGCGTAGACGCTTGTTTATGGGTAATATTGCTCTTGTTCGAACCCGAAAGGCAAAGAAAGTCTCAAAGCAAAGGCTTAGAATGGCATTGCAATTCCTTAAATCGAATAATGCAGAGCAGTTTCATGAAGAACTATTAAGGGCACTTTGGGGATATATTTCCGATAAACTTAGTATCCCCGTTGCAAGCCTATCCAGCGATTCTGCAAGGGACACGCTACTTGAGCGTGGGGTTATCAATAACGATGTTGAAGAGTTCTTACGTATCGTTTCAATTTGCGAGTATGCTCGATATGCTCCAAAAGGAGAGCAATCACAAATGGCTAATCTGTACGATAGCTCCATTGAGCTAATCTCTAAACTTGAAGCTGTGCTTAAAAATTAGCTATGTATTGATTTGAAGGATAATGAAATGATTATGAAAAGGATAATAATAGTAATATTTGCTCTTACGTTTACCGTAAGTTTACAAGCAAGTGTTACCCCCGATTCTGTTCTGCAAAGGGCAAATTACGAGTATATTGAGGGTAATTTCGAAGAGGCTGCTGCCCTATACCAATCCATGGTAGACAGTGGTTATAACAATACCGAACTCCATTTCAATCTCGGAAATGCATATTTTAAACAAAATAAGATTCCGCAGGCAATACTCAACTATGAGCGTGCACATCTCTTAGATGCATCCGACGAGGATATTGAGTTTAACCTCGAGTATGCTCGCACCTCTACAGTTGATAGGATAGAGGCTGTTCCTGTTTTTTTCCTAACTAAATGGTACCGCTCCTTAAGATCAATGCTTACCTCCAACGGATGGGCATGGGCCTCAATTGCTTTTGTTGCAATACTTCTTGTTACCGGCTTGCTGTTTTGGTTTTCATACAGACCATGGGTTAAGCGAACAACCTTCTCATTGGGAATTCTGTTTATATTATGTATTGTGCTAACCTCAGTTTTTAGCCTGCAGGAAAAGGGCCGTATAATCCACCGGGATAAGGCAATAGTATTTCAATCGGTGGTAACGGTTAAGAGCTCGCCAGGCGCTTCGAGCAAGGATATTTTTATTATCCATGCGGGTACAAAGGTTAGCATAACAAAAGC
This sequence comes from Bacteroidales bacterium UBA5349, assembly GCA_002410065.1. Taxonomy (GTDB): domain Bacteria; phylum Bacteroidota; class Bacteroidia; order Bacteroidales; family Tenuifilaceae; genus Perlabentimonas. The sequence continues at coordinate 11,997 of DHQB01000004.1, forward strand.
CATTGGCGAGTGGGTTGAGGTAAGAATTGACGATGGCAATAAAGGCTGGATTCCTAGTGAATCGGTAGAGTTAATATAATGTTCGAGGTGAACTCTTAGTTGCTGTATTCAATATCAATATCGTACTTGTGTAACAAACCCGAAATGCCAAAGACTGAAAACTTTGCTTTCTTAATTCGGTTTGTCTCTGGGTCAATGGAGTAATTGTTAGAATTTCTAAAATCAGCCTTTTCAATGTTTGTATTATAAAAAATGGCTCTCGACAGGTCACAGTTTTCAAAAACAGAATTTGTCAAATCACATTCCGTAAAATCGGCTTCTTGTAATTGACTGTTCTTAAATACTGTTTTTTTTATTTTGGTCTTGAAAAACGAGGAGTGATTCAGAATGCAATTATCAAAACTGAATGAGAGGCCAAATTCATTGCAATTGCTAAAGTGTAAACCCAACATCTTGCAATCTTTAAATTTAACATCTCTAAATGAAGTCATTTCAAGCTTAGCCAAGCTTAAATTACATTCAAAAAACTCACAGTCGGTAAACATATTGTCAGACAGTTCACTATTTGAAAAGTCGCAATTGAGGAAACAACAATTTTCGTACTCCCCTTTTGGTAAAGGTTTGTCTTTGAAGTCAATTTTATCAAACGTTTTTTCTTCTATATATGCTTGTTCCATATTCTGTCATTGTCTATTTGAAGTCTTCCTTTTACACTTGCCACTATCTATCCGATAGAATCTCTTTACTCTGTTTCCCCTTTAGGTTTACCAGATATACCCCAATCAATACAACTACTATTCCCCCAAGTTGAATAGCATTTACTGTTTCGCCATCAAATAATCCCCATAGAATGGCAAAGAAAGGTATTATGTAGGTTACCGATGTTGCAAAAAGGGCACTGGTATGACGAATGAGGTTGTTATATACGAATAGCGAAAGGACAGATCCAAATGTTGAAAGAACAAGAACAGCCGCTAAACTTTGCAAAAAGTACGGAGATTGAAAAGCTACTGTAAAATCGGTAAAAAGCAGAACAATTCCAGCTGCAGGCCCAATAAATAGAAACGACAACGAAGTTACTTGTATGCCATTCATATTCATTAATTTAAACCTAACCTCGTTGGCATTAATACCATATCCAATGGTTGCAATAAGTACGAATAGCGCATAAGAATTAACGCCAAAAATGGCACCAAAATCACCTCCTGTAATTAATGCAACAGCACCAATAAATCCTACAATTACTCCCAAAACCTGATTAGTAAGAGGTCTGCTTTTGTAAAAAATAACACCCACAATTAATGCAAAAAGTGATGCTGCACTATTTAGCATACCCGATAGTGCGCTACTGATATGGGTTTGAGCCAGAGCAAAGAGGAATGCAGGGAAGAAAATTCCCGCATAACCAACAATTGCGATTGACTTTATGTTGGTTCTATTAATTTTGCCAAAGTGGCGAATTATAAGAGGTATGAGTAGAATAAAACCAAAAAATACTCTAATTCCAGCTACTTGAGTAAAGGAGAGGGCTACTAATCCCCGCTTCATAAGTATAAACGAACTTCCCCACACCAAGGCTAAAGCAAGCATGGCAAACCATTGCCAATGTTTCTTAGAAAGGTCAAACATGTATCTAGGATTTATTTTTTTGCAAAAGTACAAATTGTAACCGCCTTTTTATCCTTTGTTAGAAGTTTAGATTTAATAAAACTTTTATTTTTTTAATAATAAGAGAGATTATTTTTAACCATAAGCCTTAAAGTTTGTTTAGCAATAAACTAAAATAACTTAACAGATTATGAGATTACTAATATTACTATCAATAATTGCTTTTTCTTTTTCTTCCGCTAATGCACAAACAAAAACTCTTTACGATTTTACTGTTAAAACTATCGAAGGAGAAACTTTTCCTTTATCGCAGCTTAAGGGCAAAAAAGTAATGGTTGTAAATACTGCTTCTAAATGTGGTTTAACACCTCAATATGAGCTTCTAGAGAAACTTTACAAGCAGTACAAGGGACAAAACTTTGTAATAATTGGTTTTCCAGCCAATAACTTCCTTAGTCAAGAGCCTGGTTCAAATGCTGATATTGCTGAGTTTTGTTCACAGAATTATGGTGTAACATTCCCAATGATGGCCAAAATTTCGGTTAAGGGTGATGATATTCACCCATTATATCAATGGCTTACTTCAAAAAAGGAGAATGGAGTTGTTGACTCTGATGTTTCATGGAATTTTCAGAAATTTCTAATCGATGAGCAGGGTCGGGTTGTTCAGTCCTTCTCACCACGAACTAAGCCTAACGATGAGGAAATCGTTAGTTGGATAACTCAAAAGTAGCGTAACTCATTCCTATTATCGCTTTAGGGCGGGTTTGCATTTTATGTTAACCCGCCCTTTTTGTTGGTGCGAATCATGCTGAAATATCAAAAAAAATCCTTTTAAACCTTTGTCAACTTATCGTTTCAAAGGGGTGTTGACAAATATGCTTTTTAGGATGCATTACATAAATTTTATTCTACGAACAGCCTTTTTTACCTTATTGCTGTGGGCTTTAAACTTTAGCTTAAGTGCGCAGCCGATCAAAAAAACGACATCACTAAAAAAAGTATTACAGGCAGATAGAATCGATACGCACATCAAAATTGATGGTAAGCTCGACGAGGAAGCGTGGGATAACGCTTTGATAGCGAAAGATTTTTACCAGTACGAACCCTACAATGGCTCCCTTCCATCGGAACAAACAGAGGTGCGAGTACTTTTTGATAATCAGGCAATTTACATCGGTGTAATGCTTTATGATAACGAACCAATGCGGATTTACCATGAACTTGGTAAGCGCGATAATTCCGATAAACTTAAGGCCGATGTATTCAGCTTGCTCATTAGTCCCTACAATGATGGGATAAACTATTCAGAGTTTGTTGTTTCTGCTTCGGGAGTGCAAACGGATATAATGCACACAGGTATAATATCCGACAGGAGCTGGAATGCCGTTTGGCAAAGCAGTGTCGCAATAACTGATAAGGGTTGGATAGTTGAACTAAAGATACCTTATTCGGCTTTACGCTTTTCGAAAAAGATTGAAGGGAACTGGGGGATTAATTTTAGGCGATTAATTAAGAGGAAGAATGAGTGGAGTTCGTGGAATCCCATTGATAATTCTGTGTCGGGGATTGTAAACCAATCGGGCGAACTTGCTGGAATAAAGTATATTAACTCGCCCATTCGACTTTCATTTAGCCCCTACATTTCTGGTTATATCTATAAACATCCAGATAATGAGACCTTAACCAAACAATTTAATGGAGGAATGGATGTACAGTTTGGTATATCGGAGAGTTTTACCCTTGATATGACTCTAATACCTGATTTTGGTCAAGTAAAATCCGACGATAAGGTTTTAAATATTAGTCCATACGAAGTACAATATGGTGAAATGCGACCCTTTTTTAATGAAGGTATGGATCTGTTTGCTAAGGGCGGTATATTCTATTCGAGGCGCATTGGCACTCGGCCAAAAGGATATGATAGCGTTTACAGTAATTTACAGCAAAACGAGCAGGTCATTGCCAATCCTCAGGAAACATCTTTGCTGAATGCAACCAAAGTTTCTGGTCGAACATCATCGGGATTGGGTATTGGTTTTCTCAATGCAATTACCTTAAATACCTATGCAACAATTAAAGATACCATTACACATCATCATCGAAAGAGTTTAACTCAGGGGACCGCGAATTACAATATGGTGGTGTTCGATCAAACACTTAGAAATAATTCCTATGTGAGTCTAGCCAATACTAACCTTGTTATACCAAACAGTAAGTACATGGCCAACGTTTCAGCCACGGATTTTATGCTTCTTGATAAGACAAATATGTATGCGCTTTATGGCAAGGCAGCGTTAAGCCAAATATCTGATGAGAAGTTGGATGTGGGCTATAAATATAATCTTGGCTTCAACAAAATGTCAGGAAATGTTCTTTTTGATATATGGACTAATACCGAGAGCAAAACCTACAATCCCAATGATATGGGGTATTTGCAAATGGCCAATGAGTTTTCCAATGGAGTCGAAATAGGCTATCGCGTTTATAAACCCTTTTGGCGATTGTTAAATTGGTCGAGTTCTTTAAGCGGTCAATTTTCCATGCTTCACAACCCTATGGTTTATAGCACATCGCGTATATCGGCTAATTTTAGAACTATTTTCGCAAAATCATATTTTTTTATTTTAGGTGAAGCATGGTTAGATCCGCATGAGACAAATGATTACCATGAGCCCAGAGTGGGAGAGAGGATGGTTATCCGCCCTCGTCGTATGGGATTCAATTTTAAAACATCTTCTGATTATCGAAAACCCATTGCACTTGATACAGAGATTTCCTATTGGAAAGCTGTGTCAATGGGTACGGATAATTTATCATTTCGAATTTCTCCACGCTTTAGGTTGAGCAATCGCTTATTCATAATTTATGAGGCCACACAAGAATTTGATAAGAATGATATTGGCTATATTGCCCATTCCAATGATGAATCAATAGTTTTTATGGGTTTACGCGATGTATCAACCCTAACTAATACAGTAGAGGGATTGCTTTCGTTTAATGCAAATGCGTTTGTTAATCTTCGTGTTAGGCATTATTGGCGTTGGGTTTCATATAGCATCTATCACACACTGAATACAGACGGTTCATTATCAACCCCTATTTTTGAACCAGTTTACAACAAGGATATCAATTTCAACCTTTTTAATATTGATTTAACCTATCAGTGGAATTTTGCCCCAGGCAGTGAGTTATCAATAGTTTGGAAAAACGTTATTGAAGTATCCGATGGTAATGTAAGGGGACAATACTTCAGTAATTTCAGCAATTTGCTTAGTGCTAAACAGGGGAATAGTCTATCACTCCGTATGCTGTACTACCTCGATTATAATTCAATCGCCAAAAAGCGGAGAATTTAATTTTACAGAGAAGAAACTTGAAGAGTTAGGGTCAAACCTTTTACCTGTGTCTTTGTTTTTCAAATATAAAGAGTAGTGGCTTTAACCAATATTTCCGCTATTATCGCATTTCAATACTATTTCGTTTTTTACTATATTTGTCAACCAAATTCATAAGATTTTAAGGCATTTAATATTATTCAAACATGTTCAATAATTTAACGGAAAGGCTCGAGAGATCATTTAAACTGATAAAGGGCGAAGGCAAAATTAGTGAGATTAACGTTGCCGAAACGCTTAAGGATGTTCGTAAAGCGCTGCTCGATGCCGACGTAAACTTTAAAATTGCAAAGCAGTTTACCGACGAAGTAAAGCGCAAAGCACTTGGAATGGATGTGCTAAATTCCCTTAAGCCCGGACAACTTATTGTTAAGGTTGTGCACGATGAGTTAGCTTTACTGATGGGAGGCAAAGCAGAGGATATAAACCTTTCGTCAAAACCATCCATAGTGCTTGTTGCAGGTTTACAGGGGTCGGGTAAAACTACTTTCTCTGGTAAACTGGCCAACCATCTTAAGGCTAAAAAATCGAAAAATCCACTGTTAGTTGCTGGCGACGTTTATCGCCCTGCGGCTATTGAACAACTAAAAGTTTTAGGAGAACAAATAGGTGTTCCTGTTTTTACCGTAGAAGGCAGCAAAGATCCCATAAGCATTGCAAAGGAAGCTGTAAAGCACGCAAAGCAGCATAAATACGATGTTATAATCATCGATACCGCAGGTCGTTTAGCCGTGGATCAGGAGATGATGAATGAGGTTACAGCCATTAAAAAGGCTGTTAGCCCCGATGAGATTCTCTTTGTTGTAGATTCAATGACAGGACAGGATGCTGTAAATACAGCTAAGGAGTTTAATGATAGGCTTAACTTTAACGGAGTTGTTCTTACCAAACTTGATGGCGATACCCGTGGTGGAGCGGCTCTCTCAATTAGATCAATAGTTGATAAACCCATTAAGTTTGTTAGTACTGGGGAGAAGATGGATGCACTCGATGTTTTCCATCCCGACCGTATGGCCGATCGTATTCTGGGCATGGGTGATGTGGTTTCATTGGTTGAGCGGGCGCAGGAGCAGTACGATGTTGAGGAGGCTCGGAAGCTTCAGAAGAAGATTGCTAAAAACCAGTTCAACTTTAACGACTTTCTTACTCAGATAGGTCAAGTTAAAAAGATGGGTAACATTAAAGATTTGGCTGGCATGATCCCAGGAATGGGCAAAATGATTAAAGATGTTGATATTGATGACGATGCCTTTAAGAGCGTTGAAGCAATAATTCACTCCATGACACCCGATGAGCGCGAAAATCCTGTATTGCTTAATGGGAGTAGGCGTAAACGTATTGCTGATGGGAGTGGAACAACAATTCAGGATGTAAATAGGCTGATTAAGCAGTTCGACGATATGCGAAAGATGATGAAGATGGTTTCTGGCGGAGGCGGAAAAAAACTTGGACAAATGATGGCAAACATGCCTAGGAGATAGTTCGCTAGGGCTGAATTATAATTTATTAACCAACAAAAATTTGCAATATGGAACTTCTCGATGGAAAAATGATAGCCGATAAGGTTAAGCAAGAAATTGCTCAAGAGGTAGAGCAAATAAAGTTGAACGGAGGTAAAATTCCAAACCTTGTGGCCATCCTTGTTGGACATGACGGTGCAAGCGAAACCTATGTTGGCCATAAAGAGAAGACCTGCGCACAGGTTGGTTTTAAAAGCAGTGTTTTAAGGTTTGAGGATACAATTACTGAGGATGAGCTCTTAGCAGAGGTAAATAAACTTAACCAAGATCCCGATATTGATGGCTTTATTGTACAAATGCCTTTACCAAAGCACATCTCCGATCAGAAGGTTATTGAGGCAATCGACCCCAAAAAGGATGTTGATGGCTTTCATCCTGCTAATGTGGGGCGTATGGTTATTGGTTTACCCGCATACATCTCAGCTACCCCCGATGGAATTATTGAACTATTCAAAAGATACAATATTCAAACCTCAGGTAAACACTGCGTAGTACTTGGGCGTAGCAATATTGTAGGACGACCCATAGCCAACTTACTCTCGCACAAAGGCAATCCAGGGGATTGTACTGTAACTGTTTGCCATAGCCGAACCAAAGATATCCCTTCGTTTACCCGTACCGCCGATATACTAATTGTAGCTCTAGGGCAGGCAGAGTTTGTAACTGCCGATATGGTTAAAGAAGGTGCAGTTGTTGTTGATGTTGGTATTACTCGGGTAAAATCTGATAAAACCAAATCGGGTTGGAAACTACTTGGCGATGTTAAGTTTGATGAGGTTGCACCAAAGTGTAGCTACATAACACCTGTTCCGGGTGGAGTAGGGCCACTTACCATTGTTTCACTCATGAAAAACACCTTGAAAGCATCCAAAAAGGAAGTTTACGGATAGAATAACTAGTGATTAAGAATTTAAGAAATGCCAGAATATTTACTCTGGCATTTTTTGTTTTTAGGCATATATGCTATATAACCTTAAATATATCGTTCCAAAGTAACATTAAATAGGGTGTATTAGATAAAAGAATTTCTATATTTGCCAACTGATGAAAATTAAATTACCAAATAAATAACTAACAAAGAGAAATTATGTTCAAAAAACATCCTAAAGGGTTAGTGTCCGCTGCTTTAGCCAATATGGGAGAACGATTTGGCTTCTACATTATGATGGCAATCCTCCTATTGTTTCTAAACAATAAGTTTGGCTTTACAGGTTCAGAAGGCGCAATTATTTATTCAGTTTTTTATGCCTTAATTTATATCTTAGCTTTGGTCGGTGGACTAATAGCGGATAAAACCCGAAAGTATAAAACTACTATTCTTGCGGGATTAGTATTAATGACAGTGGGATATTTCTTGCTTGCATTCCCAACAAAAACTCCTATTGAAAATGCACCGTTAGTTTATGCACTAACTTTTATTGGTTTGTTCTCAATTGCTTTTGGTAATGGTTTATTTAAAGGTAATCTACAAGCAGTAGTTGGTCAATTGTACGATGACCCAAAATATTCTGACAAAAGAGAAGTTGGATTTCAAATATTCTATATGTTCATTAATGTTGGAGCAATGTTTGCCCCGCTTATGGCCGTAGGATTAAGAAACTGGTGGGTTAAATCTAACGGATTTGATTTTAATGCAGACCTTCCTTCACTTTGTAACCAATTTGTAAGTGGAACCATAACTCCTGAAGCACAAGCTAGATTTACTGAGCTTGCAGCAAAAGTTGGCGGAGATGTTACAAACTTAGATCTCTTCTCTCATAATTATCTAAACGTATTTATGGAAGGATACCATTATTCATTTGGTATTGCAATCATTGCAATGTTGGTATCCTTAAGCATTTTTCTTTTTAATAAGAAACAACTACCAAACCCAGCACTTAAAAATGTTATAAAAACAGATTCGGGTTCTGTGGTTGAAATGGATGCTAAAGAGGTTAAACAAAGACTATACGCCCTTTTTGCAGTATTTGCAGTAGTTATATTCTTTTGGTTCTCATTCCATCAAAACGGACAAACTTTAACCTTATTTGCGAACGACTACACGCAAATGCTGAACATCAACTTAGGCTTCACTACACTTCAAGGAGCAGAAGTATTCCAAGCATTTAATCCTATTTTCGTAGTATTCTTAACTCCAATAATTATAGGTTTATTTGGCTGGTTTAAATCAAAAGGTTTCGAAATCTCTACACCTAAAAAGATTGCAATTGGTATGGGTATTGCCGCAGCAGCTTTTGCAGTAATGTCATTAGGTTCTATCGGACTTCCATCTACTCAAGATAGAATTGCTATGGGAGGTATAGGAGATGCTGTAAGGGTTACACCATGGTTGTTGATTGGAACTTATTTAATCTTAACCGTAGCCGAACTATTTATTTCTCCACTTGGCATTGCGTTCGTTTCTCAGGTTGCACCGCCAAAATATCAAGGGATTATGCAAGGCGGTTGGTTAAGTGCAACAGCACTAGGAAATCAACTTCTGTTTATTGGTGTAATATTCTATAATAGCATTCCAATTTGGGCAACATGGTTGATTTTTGTAACTGCATGTTTGATTTCAATGTTTACTATGCTATTTATGCTTAAATGGCTTGAGCGTGTATCAAAATAAACAATATCACTATGAATTTTTAGTGCATAGCGTACTGTTAAAATTCTAATATAAAATAGAGGGGGTGTCCGTGTGGCACCTCCTTTTTTTAAATTAATATGCTTAAAATGGGAAAATTAAGGAAAGATAAATCGCTAAAGAACTCAAATGTTCTGGAACTTGTACCCGAAAAGTTACAGGGTTTTGAGGTAAGTGATTTGGGGCTGGTAACCATTCTTGTACCTCGAACCAACAGTGCTTTTATGCTTCGCATAATGAACCGATTAAAACGGTCGCCAAACATTACCATTGATCTTGATGAGGTAGGTTCCGCAGTTTGGTTGGCTATTGATGGTAAAAGCCAAACCAAGGATATTTGTGTAAAGTTGGAACAAAAATTTGGCGATAAGTTTTCCCAAGCACCTGAAAGGGTTGTAAAGTTTCTTTCCGGATTATATCATAACAAACACATAACCTTTAAAAGGTTAGAGGAGTAGTTGTTTTGAGGTAATAGTGTTTAAGATAAATCTATGGAAAGAATGGATTATAGCGTTGGTTACCGTAATTGCTCATGGGAGAATAGCCCCAACCTGCTGCTGGGCCATTTGTTACGCCAAATGATGCTCCAATACTAGTTTTTTCAGATATTTTGTAATTCATACCAAATGATATGTGGCTATAATCACCAGTATTTATACTCGACTGAAAGGGTGATAGGTAAAGTTGGTTCTTACCAAATGAGCCCATTCCGTATACACTGAATTTCTCATTTACTTGAAAAAGGCCATAAGCAAAAGCCTCAGTTGGGTTGCCCATTGAATTTGCCTGACCCACTTGACCAAAATTTGAAAAGAGTTGAGGATTACTTGCATTTGCGTATGAGAATTTTCCTCCGGCAACAATAAATAGCCTCTCGGAAGCCCTAAACGATACGGTTGGACTAATATACGAGGATGATAGGCCTCCCCCAAAAGAGGAATAACTTGTACCTACCTCAAAATTGTACTTAGTATCGCCAGGTTTAAAAGCTCTAATAGGAGAAAAGTTTGAAGTGTCCGATAGTGTACTCTGAGGGTTGTAAAAATAGGATGGATTGTATAGATAGTGCACATCCCTTATAAGCTGGGCGCTTACTTTAGCATTAAATAAAAATACCATTGTAACAACTAATAGTACATAAACCCTTTTCATAGCACAGAATTGTTTATTAATACTAAACCCAAAAATAGGAATAAAGTTGTTAATAACGCAGACTAAATGCCATAAAAAGGGTTAACATGTTTACAAACCTCTAAAAATAAAGGTAGTACCCAAACATAAGCTCAATATTACTTCCATTTGGTTCACTAGTTTTCTTATTAATAACCTCAAATGGAAATGAGTCTAGGGTTGCTCTCTCTACTTTATAATTTATATTGTTATAGAAGAGCCCCATGGCAAAACTGTATCTATTGAAGAATGTTTCAAAAACACTCCCAAACCTAAAAGCTAATGCTGGATTGTAATCTAGTTTATATATTCCACCTTCAACTTTGCTACCATCAATTTCCATTTTACAACCAAAGTGATAGCCTAGCCCTGCGCCAAACTTTAGCTTCATTAGGTCGTTCTTAAATGGAGCAACTGCAAATAATGTAGCATTGGTAACGCCTCGCCTAAAATATGCTGTCGCATTTTTTAAACTGGGGGAGAGCGATGCACCCTGATACCTTAAATCGATAGACATTTCAAGGTTCTTGTTAATAAATAAATTATATTGCCCACCAATATTAAAGCTACCTCCAGTGCTTAGTGAAGAGTTCTTCCCATCTTCCATTGTAAAAACATCAAAGCTTTCTAGTCCGGCATTCAACCCAAAGATCAACCCAAAGGAGCCCTTTGGATTAAAGGTTTTGTGCTCTATAAGGCTAAGATCTTGATATACTGATGATGCTAATGAACTTCTTGCAGAATTCTTATCAACCTGAATAATGTCTGGCCTACCAACCCAGAATCCCATGTTAACGCTACACCTTACGTATGATGTATCGTTGGGTAAAATAGTTACTATAACTCCAGATTCAATTTCAGTTTTTGCGCTAACCTTATACTTCCCCGGGGCAAGCGATTTTGTGTAAAAAGTTCCTTGTTTAATCAGAGCTACTTCCGAACCGTTAATCATTACTGGATAGTTAAAGTTCTGGCCTTGCAACTGTTGCTTATCACGGTAAATAATTAATGTTCCGTTGCCACTTTCTTGCCCAAAAAGGCTTGGAGAGATGAGGATTGCCCAAAGACAAATAATTAAATAATTCCTGTTCATGATTTTTTGAAAATTAATATTTAGTGTTTTAGGGTTAACAATCAAAAATAGGGATTTTTAATATTATAACACAAAAGCGGCATAAAATAACTGATAGTAGATTAAGGGATTAATTTTCAGCAATTTTTTTTATCTTAGTACATTGAAATATTAGGATTTTACACAGATATAAAAATCATACGTTGATGTCCAATATCATTAGCATTATAAACAATAAGGGAGGTACAGGCAAAACCACAACAGTACTTAATTTAGGTGCTGCATTGGCTAAAAAAAAGCAAAGAGTATTAATGGTTGACTTGGATAGCCAATGTAACCTTACATCAGCTTTTGGTGCCGATGGCACTGAGCAAGGCGTAGGCGAACTGCTAACTGGGAAAGCAACCATAAACAGTGTAATCATAGCTAATGGACAATTAAGCCTAATTCCGGCAAATGAAAAACTGCTCGATTACGAGTTTTTGCTCAACAATGAACCTGGCCGAGAGTATATGCTGCGCGAGCAGCTTGAGAAAGTGGCAGATGATTTTGATTTTATCCTAATAGATTGTCCTCCTAGCTTGGGAACTTTATCAACCAATTCGTTGGTTGCTGCCAATCACTTTATTGTGCCAATGCAAGCTGAAAACTTCGCTTTTATTGGGCTTGATAGGATTATGCTAATCTCCGAAAAGGTAAAGAAACGGATGAATCCATCCCTCGATTTAGGGGGTATTCTGTTTGTTAAACTTGCGCCTCGAACAAAATTTAGTCAGGCTGTAATACAGAGTCTTACCGATAATCAGAACTTTGCTGGTAAAATTTTCAATACCTATATCCGTCAGGATATTTCGTTAATGGAGTCGGGTGCGTTTAAGCAGAACGTGTTCGATTATGCACCAAAAAGTCGGGGTGCCCATGATTACTCAGATTTGGCTAAGGAAATACTGAAACTTTATGGCAAAAAATAAACATACAATTAACGATATACAAAAGGCACTTCTCTCTAGCACTCGCTATATTAAAGAGGAGGATATGCGCGATGATAGTGAACCAGCGGCCATAATCGGAAGTGATTTGGGTCAGCAGGTAAAAATCGATCCTATCATTTTGAAAAAGATAAAAATTCTTGCTCCCTACCTTGGTGAAACTCCCGATGAAATGATTAACAAAGCGTTAAACCATTTTCTTAGGCTTAAGTCGTTACAGCTCGATCAGGCTATACAAAAGTTAACTGAGGAGTAGTTAATCACGATTCATCCTAACGGCTTTTTGTATTCCTTTTACTCTGCTAAGTCGGTAGAGTAGTGTGTCAAGATGCTTTGTGTCCGAAACAAAAACCTGTATTTTACCCTCAAATATTCCGTTTGAAGAGTTTATTGAAAAGGAGCGTATATTTACTTTTAGGTCCTTGCTTATTAGTTCCGATATTTTATTCACCATGCCCAACTCATCAAACCCAACAACTTTAATAGTTGTTTGAAATGAGTTTTCAATTTTCGTTTGCTTCCATTTTGCGTTTACAACTCTGTAGCCATATTTCTGATGGAGTTGTGCTGCGTTAGGACAACTTGTTCTGTGAATTTTAATTCCATCCCTAATGGTTACAAAACCAAAAACGCTATCGCCAAAAATTGGGTTGCAACACTTAGCCAGTTTGTAATCAATGTTAACTAACTTCTCGTCAATTATCAGATAATCTGAGGTTTCAGGCTTGGCCTGCTCCTTAACTTTGGTTTTTGGTTGCTCAATTTGCTCTTCGGTTTGAACATCGACCTTTTCTTGGTGTAAAAGGATACTCTTATAGTCCGATAAGTTTATCTTTTCGGTGGAGATTCGTTCGAAAAGTATTGCTGAGTTTTTTAATTTTAAATGCTTAGTGAGCTCTTGAACGGCTTCGTCTGGATTGGTAATTTTCCAGTTTTTTAATCTCCGGTAAAGCATTTCTTTACCTAGGGATAGTTGTTTGTTTCTATCTTCCCTAATGCTTTGCTTTATCTTTCCTTTTGCCTTACTTGTTATTACCTGTTGTAGCCAATCAATTTTTGGCTTCTGGTTTTTTGATGTGATAATTTCAACCACATCGCCATTTTGTAGCAAATGTTTAATGGGAACAACTCGGCCGTTCACTTTAGCCCCGGTGCATTTACAGCCAATATCGGAGTGAATATCAAAGGCAAAATCAAGAACAGATACTCCCTTTGGAAACTTTTTTAGATCACCGTTGGGCGTAAACGCAAAGATTTCTTTTTGGTAAAGATTGAGTTTAAACTGATCGGCTAGGTCTTCTGGAGTTAATGTTGGTGTTTCTAGTATCTCGCGCACCTTAGTTACCCATTGGTCAAGGCTTTTATCTTGCTTTATACCCTTGTACTTCCAGTGAGCGGCTAAACCTCTTTCGGCAACATCGTCCATTCGCTTTGATCGAATCTGAACCTCCACCCATTTTCCTTCTGGTCCAACAACGGTTGTATGCAACGACTCATATCCGTTGCTTTTAGGGACCGAAATCCAGTCGCGAAGCCTTTCAGGATTGGGTGCCCACGAGTCGGTTACGATAGAGTAAACCTGCCAACAGTCCGACTTCTCCTTTTCGGGTGGGCTATTAAGTATTACCCTAACAGCAAAAACATCGTAAACCTCATCAAAGGTTACTCCTTGCTTCTGCATTTTTTTCCAAATTGAAAAAACAGCTTTAGGTCTTCCTTTTATGTCAAAATCAAGTTCAGTTTTTTTTAGCTCATTTTCAATAGGGTCAATAAACTCCCTAATAAATTTATTCCGTCGGGTGGTCGTGTTTTTTAGTTTGCGAATTATTTGCCGATACTCCTCCTCGTTAGTATACTTCATGGCAAGGTCTTCCATCTCCGATTTTAATCGGTAAAGCCCAAGCCGGTGAGCCAGAGGAGCGTATAGATAGAATGTTTCCCAGGCAACTTTTAGTTGATGAGCTCGTGGTAATCCGCGTAACGATCTCATGGTTTCTAGCCTATCGGCTAGTTTTATCAGTATAACCCTTGCATCGGCAGATAGGGTTAGAATAAGTTCTCTAAAACTTTCAGCTTGTATTTGTGGGTCTTTAGGGTCAAGCGAGGATATTTTCGATAATCCATCAACAATGCTTGCTATTGTTCCGTTGTATCTCTTCTCTATATCTTCAAGGTTTAGGAGCTTGTCCGTAATGGTGTCGTGCAATAGTGCGGCAACTATTGCAGTGCCGCCTAAACCAATTTCATCAACACAAATTCTTGCTACATTGATAACATGAAAAACATAGGGAGTACCTGATGCCGAACGCTTGTCTTGGTATAGATTTACAACCTCTTTATAAGCCTTAGATATTAGCTTAACATCAATTGGGGTTACCTTAGTTCTGCAGGCTCTAAGTAACCCTCTGTATCGGTTTACAATATCTTTGTCCTCTTTACTCGGCTCCATCCGTTTGAGTATTGGATACACACATTTATTAGCTCAAATATGCACAGAAACGTTAACAAATACAAAACAGTATTTAGCGCAATGAGTTTAACCATATTGTTAGTATATTTAAGCAAACTTTTTTGGTATGGTTTCAAAGGATATTGTTAATAGAGTTAGGCAGTTACGAGAACAAATAAACTATCATAACCACCAATACTATGTATTGTCCAAGCCTGGGATATCGGATTTTGAGTACGATATGATGTTGAAAGATCTTGAGGCTCTGGAGAAAAGATACCCTGAACTAACTCACGAAAACTCTCCTACACAACGCGTAGGAAGCGATATTTCCGAAGGGTTTAAGCAGGTAGTGCATAAATACCCAATGCTTTCGCTGTCAAACACATACTCTTTTGAAGAGCTAGATGATTTTCATAATCGAATTGCAAAAGCATTAAACGAGCCTTGGCAATATGTGTGCGAACTTAAGTACGATGGAACCGCAATAGGGATAACCTATCGAAATGGCAACCTTTTAAGGGCGGTTACCCGTGGTGATGGTACTCAAGGTGATGATGTTACAGCCAATGTAAAAACAATTAGGAGTATACCTCTAGTGCTTAATGGCAATGATTACCCTGAAGAGTTTGAGATTAGGGGTGAGATATTTATGCCCCATGCTGTTTTTGATGAGCTTAATGTAATTAGGGTAGAACAGGGTGAGGCTCCCTTTGCAAACCCCAGAAATGCTGCTTCTGGTACGCTCAAACTGCTAAACCCTCAAACAGTTGCCCAGCGTAAACTCGACTGTATGATATACTTTTTACTTAGCGATAATCTTCCATTTGATAATCACTACGACAATTTAACCAAAGCAAAAGATTGGGGTTTTAAAGTACCCGATAGTTTTGTGCTTTGTGAAAATATAGATGAGGTTAAAGAGTTTATTGACAAATGGGACCAAAAGCGAAAAAAACTTCCCTACGATACCGATGGTGCAGTAGTAAAAGTAAATAGTCTTAAACAGCAACAACTACTTGGGTATACTGCAAAAACACCTCGTTGGGCAATTGCCTATAAGTTTAAAACCGAGCAGGTAAGCACAAAACTTATATCGGTTGATTATCAGGTAGGGCGAACAGGAGCAATAACACCAGTGGCAAACCTTAAACCCGTAAAATTAGCAGGTACAATAGTAAAACGTGCATCGTTACACAATGCCGACCAAGTTGCTATACTCGATTTGAGATTGAATGATACTGTTTTTGTGGAGAAGGGTGGCGAGATTATTCCAAAGATTGTCGGCGTAGATATTGATTTACGCAATTCTAATGCTAAGCCAATTGAGTATATAACCCATTGTCCTGAGTGTGGAACTGAGCTAACTAGACTTGATGGCGAAGCCAAACATTACTGTCCAAATCAAGCGGGTTGCCCTCCGCAGCTAAAGGGAAGGGTAATCCATTTTGCTAGCCGTAAAGCATTGGATATTGAGGGCTTAGGTGAGGAAACTATTGAGCTCTTGTTTTCACAAGGTTTAATCCACGATATTGCAGATTTGTATACCTTAAGGTATGATCAGCTAATTGGTTTAGAGCGTTTTGCGCAAAAATCGGCTCAGAATGCAATTGATGGCATCGAAGTATCAAAGAAAAAGCCATTTCATAAGGTGCTGTTTGGTTTAGGGATTAGGTATGTTGGTGAGACCACAGCGTACAAATTGGCAATTCATTTTGGCTTGCTAAGTAGTCTAAAATCTGCTACCTTTGATGAACTTGTTGAGGTTGATGAGGTAGGAGAGAGGATAGCTCAAAGCATTGTTGACTTTTTTAGCAACGAGAAGAATCAGAATCTTATTCAACGTTTAGAAGATGCTGGGCTAAACCTTAAGAGCGACATATTAGAAAATACTGTGAGTGATGGAAAATTTAAGGGTCTATCCATAGTAATTTCCGGAACATTTAGCCGCATATCTCGCAACGAGCTAAAAGAATTGGTGCTAAGCCAAGGAGGAAAAATTTTAAGCGCTGTTAGCGCAAATACCGATTTACTGATTGCAGGAGATAAAATGGGGCCTGCAAAACTTGATACAGCAACAAAACTTGGCGTTAAAATAATGAGCGAGGATGATTTTTTTACATTAATGGAATCTTAAATACTTTGATTAATATATGTTCAGCAAATTAAAATTGAAAGTTGGCCACAATCAACTCCGTAAAAATCTTAAAGGAGTTAAGCGGAATAGGCTAATATATAACCTTGATACGGCCCGTACCATTGGGATTTTATTTAACGCAGCATCTGATGATGTATTCAATAATGCTTTAGAATTTGCCAATTTTTTAAATCGAAAGAATTTGGAGGTTTCGGCAGTTGCCTTCTATTGCGGAAAGGAAACACCTCAATCCTATTTACTAAGAAAAAATGTTGATCTTTTTAATAAAAAGGATATAAATTGGTATCATAAACCACAAGTGCCATCTGTTGATAAATTTATTGAAAAGGACTTTGATATACTAATCGACTTGTCAATGAAAGAGGTTTTTCCTCTTAAATGGATTGCAACCTTATCGAGGGCAAAATTTAAAGTAGGAAATTTATCCTATTATGGAACACCCAACGATTTAATTATTAACCTAAAACCCAACGACGATATAGAATACTTAATATCGCAAATTACCCATTACCTGCAGCTTATTAATAATAGGTTTGCGCAGAATAATAATGAACAGGATTAGTTTTTACGTTGTTGTAGTTGCCAGATTGCTATAGTGTACTAGTAAATAACTCAATAAGGTAGCTATTAATGAACATGAGAAATAAAAATCTTTTGCCATGAGTTTAAAATTTAGGGGACTAGGGGTTGCTATGGTTACCCCATTTGATGAGAGAGGAAATATCGACTTTGGTTCACTCTCCAATTTGGTTGAGCATCTAATTACTGGTAATGCTAGCTACATCGTGCTGCTTGGAACTACGGCAGAATCAGTTGTCCTATCGGAAATAGAGAAGGATGAATTGGTTCGATTTGTTGTTAAACAGGTAAAAGGCAGATTGCCTTTGGTTATGGGAGTTGGAGGCAACAACACGTCGGCCATAAAAGACACCCTTAAAACTTTCGACTTTTCTGGTATCGATGGCATATTATCGGTTACTCCATACTATAATAAACCAACCCAAAAAGGGCTTGAACTGCATTACAAGGCCATTGCAGCCCAAACTGATTTGCCGATAATACTTTACAATGTTCCGGGTAGAACAGGGGTAAACATGACCGCCGAAACAACCTTAAAATTGGCTAGCGAGGTGTTAAATATTGTTGCGGTAAAGGAAGCCTCAGGAAATATAAACCAACAGAGTTATATCCTTCGTGATAGGCCTGAAGATTTTTTGGTTTTATCGGGTGATGATGGATTGGCTATGCCTCAAATGGCAATGGGCTTTGATGGGGTAATATCTGTTGTTGGGAATGCTTTCCCAAAGCCCTTCTCTGAGATGATTGACTATGCGCAACAGGGCAAACTGCAAGAGGCTCAAGAAATTCATCTAAAGCTAATTGAGATCATCGACAATCTATTTGTTGAAGGTAATCCGGCTGGCGTAAAAGCAGTTCTATCAATGATGGGGATTGTTAAGAACGTTCTTAGGCTTCCGCTTGCACCTATAAGCGATAGAACATTTGCTAAACTTGAGCAACTAATAAAGGACATTTAGCAAGTTGACTGCACACTAGTCGTTTAGCACTTTTAATAAATCTACCTTGAGTTCGTTGTAACTGGTTGAGTTCATTTTGCGTTCCGCAAAGGGTTCACTTATGTTTTTTCGGGTTACAATCTTAATGGGTGCTTGGCTAAATACTACAATGTCGTTGCCAAGCAAGATAGCCTCATCAACATCGTGAGTTACGAAAAGTACGGTACGCTTATCGGATTGCCAAATGCGGGCAAAAGCCCTAATCAGGTTAAGTTTAAGCTTAATATCGAGTCCTTTTAAAGGCTCGTCCATTAGTATTAGCGTTGATGGATAGGCAAATGCCCTTGCAATGGATACTCTCTGCCTCATACCTCCGCTAAGCAGCGCTGGATAATAGTTTTCGAATCCATTCAGCTCAACAAGTTCGATGAACTTTTGTGCAACACTTTTTCGCTCTGCTTCTTCATAAGCATTATTGAGCACAAACTCAATATTCTGCCGAACTGTTTTCCAAGCCAGGAGCCTGGGTTCCTGGAATATGTAGGATATGGCTTGCCCGTTAATTCCACTAATGTTTCCGCTTGTGGGTTCGGTTAATCCACCAATAATATTCAAAAGGGTAGTCTTTCCGCATCCTGATGGTCCAAGAATACACGTAATAGTGCCTGCAGCAAATTCAATGGAGAAATTATTGAAAAGCGTTAACCCTTCAAAACTCTTACTCAGATTATCAATTTTAATGCTCATACTTTCCAAACTACTATTCGCTTTTCGCTCCACCTAATCAATTTCTCAAAAATAGCACTAATTAGAACCGCTATTATGGTCCAGGCAATTACGGTATCAACTTTCAGAAAAGTTTGGGCGGCTTGCATAGCCGTTCCAATTCCATATTGAGGTTGACTTAGTACTTCGCCAATAATAATGGCTCGCCAGCCAATGCCCATCGCACTTGAGGCTCCACTAATAATAAAAGGCATTATTGCGGGTATATAAACCTCTTTTACAATTCTCACGTTATTAACCTTATAAAAAGTGGCCATTTCCGTCAAGTTGCTGTCAATGCTCTTAATACCATCAATTACGTTTGTACAGATAAAGGGAAACATTGTAAGAAGCGCAATGAATACAGGAACTGAACTGGTGCTAAGCCAAATCAATGCTAATAGAATAACGGCTACCACTGGTGTTGACCTAATGGTAACCAAAATGGGTTTTAAAAAAGCGTTAAAGTTCGGGCTTACACCTGCAAGAATGCCAAATGAGAGACCAAGAATAAAAGAAAGTATAAATCCAATGATGCCCCTTGCCATGGTAACACCCACTGTGGCCAAAAAGCCAACATCGGTAAATAGTTTAAGCGATGTTAATAGCGTTTTCTCTGGTGCAGGTAGTATAAAATCGGACTTAAAGTAAAGTGATAGCACTTTCCATAGCATCAACATAAATACTACCGATGCTATGCTAATGTATTGTCTTTTAGTAAATAAAATCTTCATTAGGTATTTTCCCTCCAATAATATCGGGGTTCATTTCGTAGAAAACTCTAAGGTAATTGTTTATTCCATCTCTAACCTCACGGGCATTAACAAACATTAGGTTCGAGCGAGGAATGGCGTTATAGGCTACTTCATAATTTGGCAAGATATTATGTTTTACCAAAAGCGTGGCTGCGCTGTCGGGATATTGATTTACCCATTGGCTAGAGTATTTGTAACTATTGATAATGTACTCTAAAACCGTATGGTTTTTAATTGCAAAATTATTGTTAACCAATAGCGCAGTTTGCGCTATTGGAATACTTTGAAGTTTTTTCCACTCATTGTTTAGGTCGAAAATTGGTACCACCGATGTATTTTTTTGCATTACCATACTTACCATTGGTTCGGAAATTACACCAAGCGATGCTTGTCCTGCTGCCACTGCGTTGGCCAAATCAATATGGGTTGGGAAACTATAGTCTAGGGTAACATCTTTATTTGGGTCTAAGCCGTTCTGCTCTAACAAATACCGAAAAAGTACATCGGGTGTCATACCCTTTGCCATTACATTTATTCTTTTTCCCCTTAAATGCTCCCATTTTGTTATGGAAGTATCGTTGCCAAAAAGGTATAGGGTTCCCCAAACTGGAATGGCAATAAGCCTGTATTCAATTCCCTTATTATAAATTATTGCTGCCATTGTAGTGGGGAGAACGGCAAAATCGGCAGTACCCTCAATTATCATCTTACGGACCTGAATGGGCTCGTTAAGAATTTCAACCTTAATGTGGCTGTCGCTTATTGTGCTTATGCTATCAATAAACTTTATCATCCCCATGGCCGAAGGGCCTTTTAGGGTGGCAATGGTAATGGTATGACTCTGTTTTGATTGATGTTGGCAGCCAAAACAGATTAGAATAGTTGCAAGTAGTATCGAATATTTAATTCTCATTATCTCAATCATTTGGGATACAAAAATAATCAATTCAGGTTAGAAAAAAGAGTTCAACATAAGGCGCCTTGAATAGCTAATGATTATGCAATAACGCTTATTTTGACCTTTGTATCCTTTATTGTACCTGAATTACTGAATCCTCCTTGTCCTCCTCAGCATTATTATTAATGGCGTCGTTATTTTCATTGCCTTCCTCAATGGCAGAACTCTCTGTTTCAGAGTCTTCCTGGCTATCTTGGTTCACCTCACTTTCAGTTGCAATTTTGCCAGTAATCTCATAGTATCTATCGCGTGCACGCTGCAACTCTCTGCGGGTTCCTACTACAAAGTTAAATGGAATTTCTCCAGCTTTAACCTTAACCCTCCGTTCGCGAGCTCGCATTTTGTTAATAGGTTCGTTGAAAAGAGTATTGTGCGACGACACTTGCATTGAGCCTCTGGCGTAGTTGAATACATAGTATTTATCAGGTTCTAGTTCAAGGTATATAATCATCCAGTCGCCTGTATTGCGCTTGTATATTTCAATAAAACCATCAACCTTTTTGTTTACTTGGATATTGCCAATTGTCCCAATACCAAGTTTGCCGTTGGATACAAATGATTTATTAATCGGATCCCAGCGCATTCTTAGCTCAGAGAAGGTAATCGTGCTCTCCATGCTGATTGGTATTTGTGTCATTGCTCCAAACAGTCGAATCTGATTCATACCTGTTTGCGCCTCACCGGGTTCTAGCCTTTCGTAAAGGTACTTAGAGTATATTTTTCGATTGAGGTCAACGTTAAGTAAACCCGATTTTTCCCTAATTTCATTGGCCATTGCATCAAGTGCGAGGGTATTAAAATGGAACTTTAGTGCTAAAACAACATCCATATTTAGGATGCTATCTTTAAGGTTATGCGATAGTGTACCCGTGCTGAAGTGGTTAATCTGTCCCAGATTGATTGGAAGATTTACTCTACCCTCGCTAAATAGCACACAAAAATCTGTTGCAAGGCTTATAAGATTTCCCGTTGAATCGGGATTGTTAATCTTCTCTTTTGAGCCCAGCATAAACCTATTTTTATTTTTGTCGTAGTGTATAAAGCCATATGCATTAACAAGTGCTTTATCACTATATTCCTTCCTATCGATAAGTAAACCAGGGTATAGGTGAGTTGAATCAACAGTAACAATACTGCTCGAAATCAGATTAACCATGTTTAGGTTCTGAGGCGATTCGGCAACTGGGATGTAAATATTTTTGGGCTCAAGCCTAGCTTTAAAGCTCACATTGCTCGACTTAAGTTGGGGACAGTTATACAGCGGTTTTGCACCTCCATTGAATAACCAGAAATTCTCTTTAGCAAATACTTCGAACGAACCAATAAATCCAAACCTTGGGCTAAGCTTAAAGTTGTCGGGTTGTGTTAAAGTTCCACTTGCAAAGGTATTCCCTTGATCGTCAACCTTAATATCTTTTAAGAATACGGGTTGAATCGAATCGTTCTCATCAACATAATCAATAGTACCTGATGCAAAATACTTTTTACGGCTAGGGATGGATATTTTAGCATTGTAAATTGTGTGAAATCTTTCGGTATAGTTTGCATTAATTATGGAGCCATTTAGTGGAATAAATCTTTGCTTTGCATCAATCTCTAGTTTTTTATCCTTTGGGTTGATAATGGCATCGGCAATAATGATGTAGTTTACGGAATCGGCTTTAATACTTGGGTTGGCCAAGTTATACTTCGCTTTTGACGATACAAAATAGAGAGAATCCTCTTCTATGTGGTATGAATAGAAGATTGCTCCTGATGGGATGGTATCTTTGTCAGCCATGCCTGAAACATAAAACTCTTGCATATCAACGGCTTGTTGCTTAGATGGAGTGGATATGGTTAACTCGTTCTCATCTATTCCCCACGTAAACATATCGAGATACGAACGGTACATCATTGGGGGTAAATTGGCCAGGAGACTATTGTCTATTTTGTTGAAAATACCCTTACGCGATTCAAAATCTATCCAAACCTTCATCTTATTGGCATTCAGAGCCAATTCGGTGGTATTCACCACATCAAATTCAACATTTGCTATATTGCTGTGGAAGTCGATTGCGTTAAAATCGTACTTTTCTGACCGCAGTCTGGCTTTATCCATATCCATTAACCCATCGCCAACAAGCCCAAGGGGTTGAAGAATTAAGTCGCCAGTTAGCTTGGCCTGCATATCGAACATTGAGAATGGTTTCTTCCCCTTGTAAGCAAAGAGTTGTTCTTTAAAGGGGAACCATTTAACAAGGTGCTCGCCACCTTGAACCTGGGGGAATTGAATACCAGCTATTTGCTGCTGCATACTAAAGTTGGTAGAGACGGCTCGCATTGAGTCGGGGAAGAAGTATATATTGTCCGATGTAACTTTTGCAGTTATATAGGCTAAATCACCCATGCCCCTTAAACCCTGATTGCTCAGGTCGATTCTGTTGAAAAACCTACCGCGCCCCTCATAAACAGCATATCCTGAGGACGGTGATTCGCGTCTAAATCCAAGGGAGTTGTCAGGTCGGAGAATAAGGGTATCCTCAATGGGACCAAGAATATCGGCAGAGTAGAACATGCCATTAAAACTAATATCCTTAAGTTCAAAATTGTTGATGTTTTTGAAAATGAACGGGTATATTTCAAAAAAGAAGTTATCGCGTTTATAAATTCCGTTATGAATAGTCTTTTCGTCATAGTAAACAAAAGAGTTTTTGCTACTCTTAAATATGGGGTAATCCTCATTTATTTGTAAACCTGATTTATTATTGGGCTTATCAATCAGAATCTCACCGGTAATGTTTTCAATTGTACTGGCAACCTTTTTTAGTACCCGTTTACCGTATAAATCATAATCGTTTGTTTGATAGTCGAGGTTTAGCGAAACAATTGAGTTAAGTTGAAGGCTGAAGTTTGCGTAGTCGAAGTTAAAATCCTCACCACTAAAAGTGAATAAACCAGCTACAACAACACCATCAAAGGCAAAGTTTCTATCCTTTTTAAGAATAAGTTCTCTGCGTGCAGGGTATATAAATACGTTTTGTGAGTCGCTAACCGAAACGTTTTCAACCCCTTTAATGGCCATTTCAAGGGTGTTTAAATTGAGGATAGCGTTGGGTGAACCTTCAGTTGTTGAGCTGAATTTTAGCACATCATAGTCGATAAAACGCCCACGAGCTCTAATGGCATCGTAAAGTTTTGGCAGCGTTTGTACGCTACCCGTTTCAAACTCGTAGAAGACATAGCCATGCATAGCAAGGCGCATAATCTCTATTCGCGTTTGTTCAACAGATTTTCGCATAAAGCTCGAGAATTCATCAACATTAAAACTTTTCGATTGAATTTTACGGGTAAAGTTTGCTACAGCAAACAATGGGTGTTGCTCATCGCGCCCCATTAGCAAGTCGAACCCCTCCTCATTAAAATAGTTATTCGATTCAAAGAATGCTCTACCTAGTGAAGAGCCAATGGGAGCACCAAAGGTAAGCTCGTCACTTTCAATTTTCCATCGTATCTGGCCAAAGTTTATCGAGAAATTATGGTAGGAGCTAAGTATGGGGCTTTGAGTAGTTAAAAAGTCGGTGGGCGAAACGGTAACAAGCCTATCGCCATCGTTATAGGTAAAGTTTAGTCCTGTGTGAAAAAGTGAGTCGCTTTCGAGCTTAAAGCGAATTTGAGCATTGTTAGACATTAGGGTCTGCCTTCGGAATATATAAGTTATTGCTTCAACTCTAAGAAAATCCTTTTTGTTTCGTTTAATTTCAATGATTGCTGGATTTTCGCGAGTTCCTCTACCCACAAATTGGGAGCCCATCATGTAGTAACCCCCATCAAAATCAACTCCTTCAAAAAGATCTTTTATTTTGTGGCGTTGAGTATAGGTGTAGAACTCAGGATAGACAACCATTTCGGGTTTTGATACTCGGGTAATCTTATCTTTAATTCGGCCTAATGCTGGTTTTTGAAAATAATCGAGATTTGTAAAGAGCACCGAGTCTGCATCGTACTCATTGCGTGTTAGGTTTATGGTATAGTTCGAAAGGGTTGCAAAAATTTCATTTTCGGGGAAATTGCTCCTTGTCCAGGTAACCTTACCCCCTTTCCCAACCCATTTATCCTCAAGGGGGAAAAATCTTCCAGCAGTAGATTGAATAACTATTGAGTCGATGTTATTAAAGCAAGTTAGGTTGATGTCGGGAAAATCGATGTAAAAATTATCCGTAAGGTGTAGGGTGATGTTGTTATTGCTTGCTTTCCATGAGAAAGCGGGGTTTACAACTAATATATTTTTGGTGAAAAGCAGATAAGAGTTTTCGGTAAACCTACCAATTTTGGCAATGGATACTTTATCGTCGTTTACTATAAGGGATAAACCCTCAATCCATGGGTCAAAAATATCCTGAAATTTTTCGACTTTTGGATAAAGGGATAAAATTTTAGCTAGAGAAACAAAGTGCGTAGTATTGACAATGGTTTTTTTGAGTAGGGCATTGGAAACGTCTATGATTCTTGTTTTTTGCTCTACTGAAAATGAGATTGAGTCATTGTTCCAGAATAATACAAAGTTTTTAAAGGGTTGCTTTTCCTCGTCCAACAGTTGATCCTTGATGATCTCCTCAAGTTTGGATGTGTATTTTTGTGGGTCATCTTCAAATTTTGTAAATTTTTGTCCAACTGATAATCTGCTAAAGCACAAAAAAAGTAGCAGGACTAAAGATAATCTGACAAATGATTTCTTCAGTATGAAGGATGAGGATGAAGGATTCATAGCAATTGGTTTATCCTATTTGTTTTTAACGGTTTTCTGAGTAATTACCAGTGCCCATTTATTTCTAGTTTTCGATTCGATAAATGTTAAGCCATGCCTTTCTGCTGCGGTTTTCAATGTTTCAATATCCGAAACCAAAATTCCGCTCATAATAAGAAGCCCATTATGCTCAAGGCTCTTTATGTATCCTCCCATATCCGCCAGTAGGATGTTTAGGTTGATGTTGGCCAATATAATATCATATGTACTATTTATGGATGAAGCATCACCTAGAATAACATTTACATTATTACAGCTGTTGGCTGCTATATTCTCCTTTGCGTTTTTGTATGCCCAGGTATCATTATCGATTGCTGTAATGTGTTTGGCTCCCAATTTTTCAGCAGCTATGGCTAAAATACCTGTTCCACAACCCATGTCGAGTAGTTTTTTGCCCTTTAAGTTAATATTAAACAACTCGTTGGTCACAAGCCAAGTGGTCTCGTGATGCCCAGTGCCAAAGGCCATTTTTGGCTCAATTACAATTTCAACCTTAAACCCACTTTTTGGCTCGTGGAATGGCGCTCTAATGTAGCAATGCTCACCTATAGATATAGGGCTAAAGTTCTTTTCCCATTCCTCGTTCCAGTTCATGCTTTTTATAGCTGAAGAGGTATAAGAAATATCAGAATCTAGTGTTAACTCAGAAATAGTTTGACTTAGGACTTCCTTATTGTACTTCTGATTTGGGATATAGGCAAGAAGCCCTTTGTCAAATTCGGCAAAGCTATCAAAGCCAATTTCAGCAAGCAAAGCTGTAATAATCTCAGCGTATTGCTCGCTGTATGGGTTAATGCTAATCTTAACTTCGGTGTAATCCATGCTATTTTGGAAACGATTTGGCAATAGCAATAAAATCGCTTGCGTTTAGTGAAGCACCCCCAATTAGGCCGCCATCAACATCTGCCTTTGCAAAAATTTCTTTGGCATTATCGGGCTTACAGCTACCACCATAAAGTATGCTAGTTGATTTGGCCAACTCAACTCCAAAGTGTTTCGATACAATTTGCCGAATGAATGCATGCACTTCTTGTGCTTGTTCAGGCGAAGCTGTTCTGCCTGTTCCAATTGCCCATATGGGTTCGTATGCAATAATAACGTTTCCCATTTGCTTTGCATCGAGTTTAAAAAGCACGTCTGCAATTTGCCCTTCAATTACTTTAAAGTGCTGATTTGCATCCCGCTCGTTAAGTTTTTCGCCGCAGCAGAAAATTGGGGTAAGCCCATTCTGCATTGCTAACTTAACCTTATTCAAAAGGGTTTCATTGCCCTCACTAAAATACTCTCGACGCTCTGAGTGACCAATAATAACGTAGGTTGCTCCAGTTGATGAAATCATCTCTGCGGATACCTCGCCAGTATAAGCTCCCTTTTCCCATGCAGCACAATTTTGGCCAGATACTTTTACCCTGCTTTTGCCAAGAGTTTGCACGATTTGGGTAATATGGGTTAGGGGTGGAGCAATAATTAGTTCAACATCGGCTGGTACCGATTTAGACAACTCGTTAACCTCGTTGGCAAGTTTTAATCCTTGTTGGGGAGTAGTGTTCATTTTCCAGTTCCCTGCTACAATTTTTTTTCTCATTTTATATTGATGATTATATGTTTAAAAGTGGTTTATGCTGCTAACAGCATATTCAAAGATATGAAAAAATAGCATAGATTATCTACGATATACTAATCCTTGGATCGAGCATGGTATATACCAAATCGACGGCAAAGTTAATAACTACAAAAACTATTGAAAATGTTAATACCGAACCAATAACCAAAGGAATATCATAACTATTTAGGGCGTTAACTACCACGTATCCCAAACCTTTCCACCCAAAAATATACTCAATAAACACAACACCCGTCATAAGCGAGGCAAACCATCCCGAAACTGCAGATACAACCGGATTCATTGAGTTTTTAAGGGCATGCCTCCAGATAACTTTACTAAAACTTAGCCCTTTAGCTTTTGCTGTTCGAATATAATCTTGCGTAAGGGTTTCGAGCATAGAGTTCCGCGAGAGCTGTGTAACAGAGGCTAACGGCCTAATACCTAATGTAAAAACTGGTAGAATAAGGTTCTTAAGTTGTAGGGTAACTCCTTCGCCCATCATATCTATTTCCCATAGATTTCCGGTAAGATTTAACCCGGTAAAATCTCTAAGTACAAATGCGAACAACCAACCAAAAAGAATGGCAGCAAAGAATGAGGGTATGCTCATGCCAACGGCCGAGAAAACAATTAGGCTGCGATCGATCCAACTATTCTTGTAAATGGCAGCAATTACCCCAAGCGCAATGCCAAGGATTGTAGCAAAAACCATTGCCGTTAAGGCAAGAATAAAGGTATTGGGGAGGGTTTCGGAAATTATGGCCGAAACATTTCTTCCACTTTGATATGAACGCCTTAGGTATGGGGCTTTTATGGCAATAGCCCTTTTGGGGCTTATGGGAATTGTAAATGCAATGCTGTACAGATTTCGATTTAGGTAGATGTAGCTATCGGGGTTTGATTGATTGTGTATTGATATAGGCGATAGGTCGTTTAGGTATTTTAGGTATTGTGCCGTGGTAGATTTATCAAGTCCAAGATCTTTTCGAATAGCCTTAAGCGATGCTTCATCCGTTCTTTGCCCCATTACCATACGTGCAGGGTCGCCAGGGATAATGTGAAATAGAAAGAAAACAAGGGTAACCACACCCCAAATAACAAGGATGCTGTAGAGAAATCGCTTAAGAATAAAATTGAGCATGTGTGCTATTGCTTGTCAAACTCTTTGGCTTGGTCCCAAATCTCGTTCATCTCATCTAGAGTCATGGTTTTAAGCGATCGTCCCTGCTTAATGGTCTTGCTCTCAAGAAATCCGAAACGTTTCATAAATTTTCTGTTGGTGCGCTCAAGTGCTGTTTCTGGGTCGATATTATAGAGCCTTGCAGCATTAACTACAGAGAATAGCAGGTCGCCAAACTCGGCTTCGATTCTATCCTGGTTCTGATTGTCTATCTCAATTTTTAGCTCGTTCATTTCTTCATTAACCTTATCCCAAACCTGCGATCGTTGCTCCCAGTCGAAACCAACAGCCCTTACCTTTTCCTGTATTCTGTTTGCTTTAATTAATGAAGAAAGTGACTTTGGAACGCCAGAAAGAACCGTTTTGTTTCCATCTTTTTCCGTAATCTTAATCTGCTCCCAGCTCTTAATCACATCGTTGGCGTCCTTTACTTGCGTATCGCCAAAAACATGGGGGTGCCTATAGATTAGTTTTTCGCATAATTGGTTAATCACATCGGTAATATCAAAAATGTTTGTCTCCGATGCAATTTTAGAGTAGAAAACGATGTGCAACAATATATCACCTAATTCCTTTTTTACTCCCATCATGTCGCCCTCAGTAATGGCATCAACAAGTTCGTAGGTTTCCTCAATGGTAAGGTTGCGGAGGCTTTCAGTGGTTTGCTCTCTATCCCAAGGGCATTTTTCCCTAAGTTCGTCCATTATGTTAAGCAACCTTGTAAAGGCTTCGCCAGGTTTATTCATTGTTTTGTGAATTTTGTTGATTTTACTCAATCCTAATATACAAAGGTAAAAAATAATTGTGGTTTTTGGGATTGCCCCATGGTAGTATGGCGCTTAATGTTGTTAATGAACTTTAGGATTTACCCAAAGTTTACCCTCACCGTTCCTCCAACTCTTAAACTTAACAACTCGCTTGCAAAACCATTTCGAATGGCAATCTCAAGCAAATTGGCCGAGTTAAAAAGGGCTAACAACTCTCCGGGGTCAACCTCATTGTAGTTAATGCTTAGGCGACTAACCTTGTTGTGGTTACTCTCAACAAAGATATTGTAAGCACGATTTTGCCCCACCCTGTCGAAAAGGTTTCTTGAGATGTTGGTTATCGCATTTTTATAGGAGTCAATATAGATAATGCTTCCGCTAATTACCGATTCGTCAATTGTAGCTCTAAGGGCAATACGTTGTTCATATTCATCAACCTTTTTACCAATGCCTTCCAGCCCTTTACCCTCGTATATATCTTTTACTGCCTGAACAAATAAGTGCACAGAAGTAAAACTTCCCAAAGCCTCTTTTTCAATTGCATAAATTGATTCTGGGGGTTTGCTAAAAAGCAGGCCAACAATTCCATTATCAGGTACAATAAAGATATGCTCGTCGTGCTTAAAGGCTAGAATTGTTGCAAATTGGGCCGAGTCACTATTTACAAGTATCAGGTGAATGGTTCCCTTCGGAAAACTGCTATAGCTATGTCTTACTACAAATGCAGCATTGTTGATGTTGAAACTAGGAATATCGTGGGATAGATCGACAATTTGAACATCGGGGCAAGCAGAATAAATATTCCCTTTAAGCACACCACAATAGTAATCGTGTTGCCCCCAATCCGTTGTAAGTGTTATAATCTGTTTAGCAAGTTTGTTCTCGTCCATCCCCAGTAAATTACTAGCAAATTTGGCTAAAAAATAGCATTGTGCGAAATTTAGACCCGAACATTTTTAGTGCTTTTTATCAACGGAAGAAAAAAGCAACAAAAATTGCCAAATGCTGTTGTGTATTTGGTCTTTAATTGCTCGTTTTTCCTACTTTTGTAACACCTTAAATATAAAATATTCATATCATAGTTTATTGAATGAACGAAAGACTAATCTTAATTGAGGGTATAGATCCTCTTACACTTTTTGGGGTTAACAATTCAAGTTTTAACCTAATAGCTCAACATTTTCCAAAGTTAAAACTCATTGCCCGGGGCGATGAGCTAAAAGTGCTTGGCGAGGAGAGTGAAATGTTAATTTTGGAGGATAAGATTGGTAAGATGATTGACTTTTTTCGCAAGTATAATCGCCTTACTGAGGATAATATAAAGGATTTTTTAAACGAAACGGATGAAACTCTCTCTCAAACTGTAGAGGATTTTGGCGATACCCTAGTTTATGGAAACAACGGACGGATTATTAAAGCCCGCACTATTAACCAGCGTGTATTGGTTGATAACTATAGGGATAACGATTTGCTTTTTGCAATTGGCCCAGCTGGTTCGGGTAAAACCTATACTGCAATTGCACTAGCGGTTAGAGCCCTCAAGAACAAGGAAGTAAAACGAATAATCCTAACCCGGCCTGCAGTTGAAGCAGGCGAGCGTTTAGGTTTTTTGCCTGGAGACTTAAAGGAGAAATTAGATCCTTACCTACAACCATTGTACGATGCGTTAAACGATATGATTCCAGCTCGAAAACTAAACGATTACATGGAGGATGGAACAGTGCAAATTGCTCCGTTGGCCTATATGCGCGGACGAACTCTCGACAATGCTTTTGTGATACTCGATGAGGCTCAAAATACAAGCATCAGTCAGCTGAAGATGTTTCTTACCCGTATGGGGAACAACGCAAAATTTATTGTAACGGGCGATATTACCCAAATAGATTTGCCTAGGAAAGAGGATTCAGGACTTGTTCCAACCATTAAACTATTAAACGGAATACCAGGCTTATCGATTGTCTATTTTGACTCGCGTGATATTATTAGGCACCGCTTGGTGAAGTATATTGTGCATGCATTCGATCAACTTTCGAAAAGGGAGGACGAAGAAAAAAATAATCAAAAAAAATAATACCAATGAGCAAAGCAATTGCTAAAACCAACTACAAATTTCCCAATCAAACTAACGTTTATCACGGTAAAGTGCGCGATGTATACTCTCTGGCAAACGATGTTCTGGTTATGATTGTTTCCGATAGGATTTCGGCATTTGATGTTGTACTACCCAAAGGTATTCCTTATAAGGGTCAAGTGCTAAACCAAATAGCAGCAAAGTTTTTGGATTCCACCCGTCATCTAGTTCCAAACTGGAGTATCGATTCACCCGACCCCATGGTAACGGTTGGGCATAAATGTGAGCCTTTCTCTATTGAAATGATTATTAGAGGATATCTTACGGGCAGTGCATGGCGCGAATACAAGAAGGGTGCACGAAAGATTTGCGGTGTACAAATTCCTGAGGGCATGAAAGAGCACCAAGCATTTCCAAAGCCCATTATTACACCCTCAACTAAGGCCGAGCAGGGAGAGCATGATGAGAATATTTCTCGAGAAGAAATTTTAAAGCAAGGTCTTGTTTCTGAGGGCGATTATAAAATCTTAGAAGAGTACACCTATAAGCTTTTTGAAGAGGGCACAAAAATGGCCAGCGATCGCGGATTGATTCTGGTTGACACCAAGTATGAGTTTGGTAAAAAGGATGGTAAAATCTACCTTATTGATGAGGTTCATACGCCCGATTCATCAAGGTATTTTTACTCAGATGGTTATCAGGATCGTTTCGATAGGGGCGAACCACAGCGCCAACTTTCAAAGGAGTTTGTTCGTGAGTGGCTTATGGAGAATGGCTTTATGGGCAACCCTGGGCAAAAAGTGCCTGAAATGAGTGATGAAATTGTGAATAGCATCAGCAATAGATACATTGAACTTTACGAGCATATTATTGGCGAAAAATTTATCCCCGCAAATGGTAAGGATGCTGAGCAGAGAATTGAGCGGAATGTCCTCGAGTCGCTAAAGCGAAACAAACTTGTATAAAAAAGCATTAAGAGATGAGAATACAATATTTTAAACATTCAATAGGCTCAATTAAGGTTTTACTTTTAGCCTTATTTGTAGTAAGCTGTTCTGGCGGATCAACAAAGGTTGAAAATCAGGGTAAAGAAGAGGCAATTGGAGCAGAGCATATCCATTTAACATCGGATGAGTTAATGGAGTTGGGTATTTTTATAAAGGACTCGGCCATAATGTACAACAATAGGATAGAGGGCATTGGTAGTATTGATATTGTTGTTAGGGATACCAAATACTTTAGAAGTACTGCAACCACCAATGAAACAAATCTCGGGTTTTATCCAAGATATATTACTACGCTCGACACGGTACAACGATCTGTTTACATGATTTCGGGAGACCGTTTGCAAAGTGAGCAGGAAGCCCAAAAATGGCAATTGTTTGATGATTTGGCACCAATTATTGTTGAGCAAAAGATAGGCGACAAGTTTTTTGGAGAAACCTTAATCTTTTGGATGACCAAGACCCCTGAATTAGATCAGAAATTGAAAGACTTTGATAATAGATAAAACTTTTTGAGGGATGAGCAAAAACAAAGGGGCTAAAAAGCCCCTTTGTCATTATTCTGAATTTCTTACATTAACTTTAGGTGCTTATCAAAAAGCAGAGGAGTTTCCTCTTCTGATGGGCGAGAAGCAGGGTATTGAATAATCTTTCCCTCTGCATCGATTAATACGAATGTTGGAACACCAGATATTTGGTACTGTTGTGCAGCATCCGATTGCCATGCTTTTTGTGCATATAGCTGGTATCCACCTAGTTTATCTTCCGTAACCATTTTAACCCAAGCCTCTTTATTGTCGTCGAGGGATATGGCAACAAAAACGATGGGTTTATTTTTATAAGCCTCTTTTAGCTTAGCAAGATATGGTATTTCCTTGCGACAAGGGCTACACCAAGTTGCCCAAAAATCGATATAAACCAATTTTCCTTTGAAATCGTTTAGTGAATAAGTCTCACCATCAATGCATTCTAAAGTAAAATCTGGTGCAATTTTGCCGGGTGCAAGTAGCATACGTTTTGCCAGAGTGTACTCAATACTTTCTTTGTAAGGTGAAAAAGTTGCAATGCCAAGAAAATGATTGCCAATATTTTCAGCAACTTCAATGCTTGACCATACAATAGTTTCCTTGGTTTGATTGTACTTGTATAAATCCCTCAATGTTGGGTCACTTACCAATGAGTCAACCAAGTCAAAGAAGATGAGGTTTTGTTCAAACTCCGATATACCCTTGTTGCTATCGTTACTAATTATTGTCCAGTATTCGTTTTGCAAATGACTGAATACTAGGCTGGTATATTCATTTATGCTGATATGATCTATGTTATTAAAATCCACTTCGGCCATAAAACTATGATCGGAAGGATTTGACACATATTCCACTTTGTTGATCAATGCGTTATATTTCGGATAGTTATAAAGCAATTCTTTTACCTTATAATCAGCTCTGGCCATCTCCATTTTAGCAAACTGCTTATCCTTCTTTTCAGCTATGGGTATCAATTTCTGAACCTCACTTTTTGCAGAGTCGAGCTTTGCCAAAAACTCATCTTTGGGTAAGTTGTATAACGCAGCAAAATTTTGGGTAAGTGAAGTAAAAACCTGATTGGCTTGGCGTATAATCACATTGTACTCGCTATTATCCCCAGTAAACTTTGGTACTTCCTCTAAATTTCCAACATTTAAAGAAATAATTGATATGTTGCCAGGAGTCATAAAAAATGTATGCCTAATTCTACCCGCCCTTAGGGTGAAGTATTGTGGTGTACTAATTTCAGTATTGAAGCTGAAATTTCCATCGGCTTCTATTTTTACCGTATCGGTAATGCCTTTGCTCATTACGAGGGCATAAGCTGTTTCGAGGTTTTGTATATTTCCCTTAATCTCAATAGGCTGGGGTTTGTTGTTAGTACATGCAGCAAATGTTATTAGAGCAAATGATGCTAAAAAAAATCGTTTCATACTTGTTGTTTTTTTTGTTTTGCGAAAAATACAAGAATTTTATTTAAAAAGTAGGTGGAAATGATAAAATATCTATAATTTAACAATTCAGCGCTGCTATTTGTTTTGCTATACTTCTTTGAGTTTGTTTGCATCAACATACCACAAAAATGCACTTACTTTTGTATAACCCATTGCAGTTAAAAGATCCTTGTACCTAGCTACTTGCCTGCCATGCTCTTTTGCCTCTTCCCCAAATTTAAAATCAACAATAATCGCCTCTGTTTTGCAGATCATTACACGATCAGGGCGATATGTAAATCCCTGTGGTGTAAGTATTGATTGTTCATTTTTAATATTCCAATTACCGCTAAACCAATCAGAAAATGGTGCTTCGCCTAAACGTTCCTTTATCAGTTTCTCCGTTGCAACTCTTTGTTCATCACTAATTAGGCCTTGTACCTTTGCTTTGTGAACTGCTTGCTCAATATCTTTTACTGTAGCTATATTGGCAAAAATGTCGTGCATTACTTTCCCGTGGATTAGCGGCTCAAGCAATGGATTAATTGTATCAGTAAAAAAGCCCTGCGATTCCATCTTTAACTTTATGCTACTTAGGCTTTGCCCCACAGGATAGCTGTTTACTAGCCACAAGTTTTGGTTTGAAGACTCAGTTGAAGTCAATTCTTTGTTCCCTTTCTTGCCTGTATAGTGTTTTTCAATTCCTCCTTCTACATCGTTAAAGGATGATTCCAGCTTCATATCGATTACGACATTGCGAATGAGTTTAGATACAGATTCTAGCCCATCGTCAGCGCTCTCTTTTTCCTTTTTTGTTAATGGTGCGTATATGTACAACTCACCTTGCGCACGAGTAAATCCAACGTAAAGTAGATTTAGATTATCTACAATTTCCTTCATTTTTTCCTCTGCAGCATCTTTTGCAAACAGACTTTGAAGTGCATTTTTTGATGCTTGAATTGGATACTTTGGAAGTATGTTAAATGGCTCTATTGGCGAACTTACCCAGAGTATAGGCTGATTTCTCGATTGCCTAAACACCCAATTTGCGTAAGGAATAATTACAACAGGAAATTCTAACCCTTTTGATTTGTGGATAGTTAAAATGGAGAGGGCATTGGTTGTTTCGGGAACCGTAAGGGCAAGTTTTGTGTTTTTCTCCTTCCACCAAGTTAAGAAACGATTTACATCACCACCTCCCTTGCTTGTTATGGTTGCAATATGCTCATGAAGTTCTGCCAGGTAAGCTAGTTCACCTTTAATGCTTTGCAAATTATATTTCTGAACTATGGCCTCAAAAACCTCCTGGAGCGGTCGTGTATTCAATGAACTGAGCCAGTTTACCTCGTCGGTAGTGAATTCTGCACTAAAATGGGTGTGCCAATTTATGTTTTGAAGTTGGGTTAAAGTTGCAAGTTCTTTTGCAAAGACCCTTTTCTCTACTTCGTTTTTATTGTCCTCAACGAGCGATAGAGCTGAGATTACAAATCTAATAACATGCGAAGCCTTCAATTTCAGGCCTTCTTGACTTACAAAAGAAATCTCATCCTCTACATTCTCTGCTTTTTTATTATGCTCAAGGAGCATATTGGCAATTCTTTGCCCATCGGATTTTGAGCGTATTAGAATTCCAATTTGATTAAGAGAATAGGTCTTTCTAAGCTCCTTTATTTGATTCACTAATACCTCTGAGAGAATTTGATCGCACTCACTATTATTCCCCTTCTCAAAAAAGTTAATCTCAACATATCCTTCGCCTTCATCACCACTTTTAATGGATGTTTGTTGGGTATCGGCATATGCTTTTTCAACCTGTTGGCAAAAATCGTCAATAATCTCTGGAATAGAGTCTTTAAGGGCATTGTTGATATGAGCAACAGCAGCTTGCTTTGCTTTCTCAAAAAATGTATTATTAAAATTAACTATCTGAGGTAAGCTTCGCCAGTTCTTAGTTAACGCTATTCTTTTTACACCGTGCTGCTGAAAATCTTTTTCAACCTGATTGGCCAAAATGCTCCAATTACCATTTCGCCACCGATAAATAGATTGTTTAACATCACCTACAATCATGCTAAAAAAATCCTGCGAAAGGCTGTTCTCAATTAATGGTTTAAAGTTGTGCCATTGTACCTCCGATGTATCCTGAAATTCATCAATCATATACATATCGTATCGAGTACCCACTTTTTCGTAAACAAAGGGTGCATCGCTATCCTTAACAAGTTCTCTTAGTAAGTGCCCACTATCACTTAGGAGTAGGAAGCCTTCTTGGTGCGAAAGTTCCCTAATCTTATTCCACAGATCACCAATTAGTGCCAGATTCTCAAGGTTTTGTAGAATTAACCTTGATGAAACAAATGTTATGCTATTTTGGTTAATTAGCTCAATTATCTTCTTTAAACTAGGGTGTAATACGTTTACTACAGCAGATTGTATTGGGTTGAATAGCTCCTTGTTTTTTGCTGTCGACTTATTTACCCAATCTTCTCCGTTAGGACTATTTAGTGCATCAAGAACTCTTACCATATCGGTTTTTGGCAACTCATTTGAAGAGTTATCCAATTCAAGGCATTTCTTAAAAAATCCCATAACGCCGCTATTTCCATAAGTAAAACTGTCGGTGGTGAGTAGGCGCTTTTCAAGTTCGGTATAAACAAGTTTAGCTTCTGTATTTATTTGTTTAACAAGTGATGAGGTATTAGAGGTAAGTTTCTGTTTAAGTACGTTAACATTTTCTCTATCGGTAAACTTTTCAACCTCTTCGCGACTCATTAACCTGAATTTTTCTGAGAAAAGTTGTTTTCCCAGCTCAATGAGTTTTCCCCTAACATCCCAACTCTTACCCTCATCCAAAAGCGAGTAGCCCATTTGACTTATCCAGGCAAGTAACTCCTTTGTTTGCGATGCTGAGTCGAGCAGGTTATCGGCAGCAAGTTCGAGTACAGGGTCTGTGTCTAGCTCAATATCAACACCTCCCTGCTCACCAATTTCCCAAAGCAACGACTGTATCACCCTCTGTACAAAGCTATCAATTGTGCTAATTGAAAAAAGGCTATAATCGTGCAGTATAAGCGACAAGGCTTTCTGGGCTTTTTGGCTTATTAATTCTTCGGGTATTGTTGTTTCCCCTGAAATGTCTTTATAAATACTTGTTTTTTTGCCGTTGGCTAGGTTGAAGAGTTCGTTTAGTATTCTTCCCTTCATCTCGTTTGTAGCCTTGTTGGTAAAGGTAACGGCAAGGATGTTTCTAAAACTCTCAGGGTTTTTCAGTATTTGCTTGATGTACTCAACAGCTAATCTGTAGGTTTTACCCGATCCCGCTGATGCACTATATACAATTAGTTGCGACATTTTACTTGTTGGTTTGCAGAGATTTTAAAGATAATGCTTTTATGTTAATTCAATAGGCCTAAATTGGTGTAAAATAGAAAAGCCCTCCATATATGGAAGGCTTTTCGGTATACTTAGATGTGTTAATTAGCTTTGTTTAAGCACTGCTTGAGCAGCTGCTAGGCGTGCAATAGGTACACGGAATGGAGAACAGCTAACGTAATCCATGCCCACTGAGTTACAGAACTCAACTGAGCTAGGCTCACCACCGTGCTCACCGCAAATACCCACTTTTAGATTCTTTTTAGTTGAGCGACCTCTCTGAACCCCCATCTCAATTAATTGTCCAACACCTGTTTGGTCAAGAATTTGGAATGGATCGGCCTTTAGAATGCCCCTATCGATGTACTCTGGCAAGAACTTACCAGCATCGTCGCGGCTAAAGCCCATGGTCATTTGAGTTAGGTCGTTTGTGCCAAAACTGAAGAATTCAGCATACTCGGCAACCTTGTCGGCAGTAAGAGCTGCTCTTGGAACCTCAATCATTGTTCCTACCATATATTCGATACGGTCA
Organism: Bacteroidales bacterium UBA5349; assembly: GCA_002410065.1. GTDB lineage: Bacteria > Bacteroidota > Bacteroidia > Bacteroidales > Tenuifilaceae > Perlabentimonas. The sequence goes on from DHQB01000004.1 coordinate 50,263, forward strand.
TTGCGCTCAGCAAATACTTTCTCAACAGTTGTACGAATAATATGCTCTTGGTCTCTGAACTCTGTAACATCACCAATAAGCGGAACCATTATCTCTGGGAAGGTCTTAATGCCTTTCTTTTTAAGATTAAGCGCAGCTTCAATGATTGCACGAGCTTGCATTTCGGTAATCTCAGGATAAGTTACACCTAAACGGCAGCCCCTATGACCGAGCATTGGGTTAAACTCGTGAAGTGACTCAACTTTCTCTCTAACATCCTCTAGAGAAATCCCAAGTTCTTTAGCCATCTCCTTTTGGTTAGCCTCTTCGTGAGGAACAAATTCGTGAAGAGGAGGATCGAGAAGACGAACAGTTACTGGGAGTCCTTGCATTGCTTCGAAAATACCTTCAAAATCCGCTCTTTGCATTGGAAGAAGTTTTTCAAGTGCTTTTCTACGACCAGTCTCATCGTTAGCCAGAATCATCTCGCGCATTGCTTTAATCCTGTCGCCTTCAAAGAACATGTGCTCTGTGCGGCATAGTCCAATACCCTGAGCTCCAAATTCTCTTGCTACCTTGCTATCGCGAGGCGAGTCAGCGTTTGTACGAACTTTCATGCGGGTATGCTTGTCAGCTAATTCCATAAGTTTGGCAAAATCTCCGCTTAGCGTGGCAGACATGGTGCTTACTTTCCCGTCAAGTACTTGTCCTGTTGATCCATTTAAAGAAATCCAATCACCCTCTTTATACACTTTCTTGTCAATGGTCATGGTTCGTGCACGGTAATCAATTATAATGCTACCAGCACCAGAAACACAGCACTTACCCATTCCGCGAGCAACAACAGCAGCGTGAGAGGTCATACCGCCTCGGGCGGTAAGAATTCCCTTTGCTACGTTCATACCCTTAAGGTCCTCGGGAGAGGTTTCAATACGAACAAGGATGGTATGTTTCCCTTCATTAGCCAATTTCTCAGCATCCTCGGCAAAGAAAACAATTTGTCCAGAAGCTGCACCCGGAGATGCAGGTAATCCTTTTGCTAAAACCTTTGCGCTTTCCAGTGCTTTTTTATCGAACACAGGGTGTAGAAGTTCGTCAAGTCTTTCAGGTTCAACGCGAAGAATTGCAGTTTTCTCGTCAATCATACCCTCGGCTAGCATATCTACAGCAATTTTTACCATTGCAGCACCAGTACGCTTGCCACTTCGGGTTTGAAGCATCCAAAGTTTTCCATCCTGAATGGTAAACTCAATATCCTGCATATCCTTGTAGTGTGATTCAAGGTTTTTCTGAATATTAAAGAGCTCCTTATAAACTACAGGCATAGTTTCCTCAAGCGAGGGAAATTTAGCTTTTCTTTCGTCTTCGCTAACTCCCTGTAATTTTGCCCAACGGCGTGATCCTTCAATTGTAATTTCCTGAGGTGTGCGGATACCAGCCACCACATCTTCGCCCTGAGCGTTGATCAGGTACTCACCGTTAAATATATTTTCACCGGTTGCTGCGTCACGGGTAAAGGCAACACCAGTTGCTGAGTTTTCGCCCATGTTACCAAATACCATGGCCTGAACGTTAACAGCGGTTCCCCACTCTGCAGGTATTTTATTAAGTTTACGATAGTATACAGCGCGATCGTTCATCCAACTATCGAATACAGCCATAACAGAACCCCAAAGTTGCTCCCAAGCGTTGGTTGGAAAATCTCTACCGGTTTTTTCTTTAACAACTTTTTTAAAGCGAGATACCATTTCCTTAAGATCCTCTACAGAGAAGTCGGTATCAAGCTTAACATTTTTCTCCTTCTTTAAGTCGTCAATAATCACCTCAAATGGATCATGGTCTTCTTTTGACTCAGGTTTCATCCCAAGCACAACATCGCCATACATTTGAACAAATCGACGATAGCTATCCCAAGCAAAGCGAGCATTGCCAGTCTTTTTTGCAAGACCTTCAACAACCTCATCGTTAAGCCCTAGGTTGAGGATTGTATCCATCATACCAGGCATAGATGCCCTTGAGCCAGAGCGAACAGACATAAGTAGAGGGTTTTCTTTACTTCCGAATTGAGTTCCCATAATGCCCTCAATTTTTTTCATTGCTGCTTCAACTTCGGGTTTAATTAGCTCTACAGCCTTATCTTGACCTAGTTTGAAGTATTCGGTACAAACATCAGTGGTTATGGTAAAACCTGGAGGTACAGGTATTCCAATAAGGTTCATTTCGGCTAAGTTTGCTCCTTTTCCACCAAGCAGTTCTTTCATTTTCCCATTACCATCGGACTCCTTGTTTCCGAAGGTATAAACACGTTTTAAATTCGACATCGCAATAAAGTTTAATTATTGATTTATATAGAATTATGATTATTTTTCTGCGGCTACAAAAATACAAAAAAAAACGACACGGCATAGCTCTGTATAATTGCTATTAAACAAATCTTGAGCAAACGATTTAGGTTTTTTTTAATTAGCTCCATAAAAGAATTAAGTTTGCTTTAAACAATAAATAATATCGATGTGTTGCTAATTGCGAAAGTAAGGAAGTAATAATGCTGCTTAGTTAACTGTTGATTAAAATCGTATTAACACAACGAATTGTGATACTTTCTATTTAATTAAATCACAAGGTAGTCCGTTCTGTAAAGTATGGCATGCAAGTTGTTTGAAATCGACCAGTTTGAATTAACCTAAAAAATATTTTTCATGAGACTTAAACTTCTATCAACTTTTATGCTATTTGTGTTAGGAGCATTAACCACTGTAGCACAATCTGATAATGAGATGAAAACCTTATTTAATAAGGATAATTTGACATATGGTGGCTATGGAGGTGTAAGAGTAGCACATTCATCGTTTGCAGGTAAAGATACATGGCTTGTTGGAGGCAGAGGCGGTGTTGTTCTTAATAACTCCTTTGCTTTTGGTGGCGCTGGATATGGTATTGTTAATTCGCCACAATTTGCAAATATTGGGTTGAATGATGTTGCATACCTTGAGGGAGGATATGGTGGATTGCTACTCGAATATATCCTTTTACCCAATAAACTTGTCCACCTTTCATTTCCTGTAATAATTGGTGCAGGGGGTCTTCTATATTCTGAAACTCGTGCAATAGATGATGCTGATTTTGATCAATCAATTATTGCTAATACATCATTTTTTGTTTTAGAACCAGGGGTGGAATTAGAAATTAACATCATAAGGTTTATGCGCTTAGCAGCGGGTGTGTCGTATCGTTACACTAACGGAATGAACTTGCCCAACACCTCTTCAAGTGCATTTAATGCCCTTTCCTTGAGTGTTTCGCTTAAATTTGGGAGGTTCTAAATTTCGGTATGTACTATTGCAATAAATAATTTGGTACGTGCTTTGGAAATTAACTATAGCAAAAGCCACCATGACAGAAATTATTTATTGTTTTTTTATTTAATTTTCTGATTTTGATAGATTTGAATTGTAGGTGTTTGATTAAATGGCACAGAGAATCTTCCTTAAATAATCAGAGTAGAACATAATAATTTAAATAATTTATTATGGTGTTTATTAAAAGAGTAACTCTATTATGCATAGTTGCTTTATGCTCATTCAATATTTATGCTCAGAGTAAAAACGATGAACCGAGGTACCTGATCAATGTATCGAAGGTTAAGGTAAAAGGTTTTGGGAACACGCACAGCGAGTTATCGTTAGTAAATTCACGCGCAGCTTATTTTGGTGGGCTTTCAGGCGCTTTCCTGCTAAACTACAAGTACTATGTAGGCGCATATAGTTATAGCATAAGCTCAGTGAGCCAGTGGGACGATATTTATTCCCAAGGCTATCACCCCGTTAATAATCCAAGTGCTCCGCTTTATACCAATAGTAGACTTTGTTTTAACCATGGAGGCTTAATGCTTGGCTATGTGCATAATTACTCAAATCTTTGGCATCCTTCAATCGAACTTAAATTGGGAACAGGCAAGGTGTCTCTTGTTGATATGGACTTTAATATCACTGATTTTGATAGTCATCATTCAGATAGGGTAGGGGAAGTTTCCCCTGAACTTGGGCTCGAGGTAAACCTAACTCGATGGTTTAAAATTAAGTTTGGTGCTGGATATAGATTTGTTTTTGGAGTTGACAATGCAGAGTATGTTAATAAGGATGGTCTTAATAAAAGATTGTTTTCATCTAACCAATTCTCTAGTCCTTATGCTGCAATAGGGTTTTATTTTGGAAGTTTTGGACCTCGAACTAATGAAAAATAATAAGATCAACACCAATTTAGACCTCATCTTTTTAGACAATATAGCAACATTCTATATGAGAACTTTGTGTTTATGAGAAATATATTTGTGGTTCTATGCCTTCTAGTTATAAATTTCATAAGTCCTAATGGCCTATATGCGAATGATATATCAAATAAGTATACTGTCAATGGATATATTAGTGATGCATCCAACGGTGAGGCGCTAATTGGTGCAACAGTTTACGTAAAAGAGTTGGGTATAGGGGTAGCAAGCAATGTTTATGGATACTATGCGCTAAATGTTCCTCAAGGGAGTTTTACATTAATTTACTCTTTTGTAGGTTATTCCCCAATTGAAAAAAAGTTGAATTTAAAGAAGAACACAACCATTTCGGTTGAGTTGTCGGAAAAAACGGCAATAATTCAAGAGGTAGTTATAACAAGCGAGCGTCCTAATGCAAATGTAACTAAGGCCGAAATGAGTGTTACTCAGCTCGATATTAAAACTATTCAGCGTATGCCTGCACTAATGGGCGAGGTTGACGTCATTAAATCAATTCAACTTCTGCCTGGAGTGCAAAGCACGTCGGAAGGGACAACAGGTTTTAGTGTACGCGGAGGGGCTATGGATCATAACCTTATACTACTCGATGAGGCAACGGTTTATAATGCTTCGCATTTGATGGGTTTTTTCTCTGTCTTTAACAATGATGCTATTAAGGATATTAAGTTTTACAAGGGAGATATTCCTGCATCAAGTGGAGGAAGGTTGGCTTCTTTGCTTGATGTACGCATGAAAGAGGGTAACTCAAAAACATTTGCTGCTACCGGCGGAATTGGAACAATATCGAGCAGGCTAACCATTGAGGGGCCCATAATGAGCGAAAACACAACCTTTGTAGTATCGGGTAGGCGCACATATGCCGATTTGTTTCTGCCTTTTGCTCCGAATGAGCAAATAAGGGATAATCAACTATTTTTTTACGATTTAAACCTAAAAATTAACCATAAGGTAAACGATAAAAATAGGTTCTACCTCTCGGGTTACTTTGGCCGCGATATCTTTAAAAATGAATTTGCAAAGTTTGGGTTTGGCAATCAAACGCTAACATTTAGGTGGAATCATCTTTTTGGGCCAAAACTATTTCTAAACACATCGGTAATTTTTAGTAGTTACGATTACTATTTGGGATCGGGTAGTAATGAGGCTAATGCTCTGGTATGGAACTCGAATATGGAGGATTATAGCACAAAGTTTGATTTTACTTCTTTTCTCAATTCTAACAATACACTTCGTTTCGGAATTCAATCTACTTATCATACTATTTGCCCAGGAATTGCAAAGGGGGTAGGTTCTGAGGCTATCCTTAATGATATTATAATGCCTAAAAGTTACGCATTTGAGCATGGTGTGTATGTTCAAAACGAACAAAACCTTGGTAGTAGCCTTACCCTGAAGTATGGTTTAAGATTATCTGCTCTTCAAAATATTGGCAGTGCAAAAATTTACAGTTACAACAGTAATTATGAGACCGAAGGCTATGAATCCTATGGTAAAGGAGAAACATATAATACCTATTTCAACCTTGAACCCCGAGTAGGTTTTGTGTATCTGCTTAATCAAAAGCAATCAATAAAAGGGAGTTATTCCCGAACGGTTCAGTATATTCAGTTAGCCTCAAATTCTGCTGCTGGAACACCCTTAGATATCTGGTTTGCAGCTTCGCCTAACGTAAAACCACAGCTTTCCGATCAATGGGCATTGGGTTACTTTATGAACTTTTTTGATAATAAGGTGGAAACTTCAGTTGAAGCCTACTACAAAAACATGAGAAACGTTGTCGATTTTAAAGAGTTTGCCAATATCATGCTTAATGAGAAGTTAGAGGGTGAACTTCGAATTGGAACAGCTCAATCGTATGGCATTGAGTTCCTTGCAAGGTATGGCAATAAAAAAGTTAATGGTTGGGTAAGTTACACCTACTCTAGGGCAACGCGCAGCATTGAAGGAATTAATAGCGACAAGCCCTATTCTGCTCCCTATGATAAGCCCCATGATATTTCTGTGGTGTTTAACTATGAGGTTAGTCCAAAACTAACCCTTTCGGCTAATTGGGTTTACGCTACGGGCGTTCCGGCAACTTTCCCCGCTGGACGATACGAAATATTAGGTACAATAATCCCGCTTTACACTGCAAGAAACTCATACCGATACCCTGATTATCACCGCCTCGATCTGGCTTTGTCCTATCGCCCAAGAGCAAAGACTAAAAGTAAGTGGCAGGGCGAGTGGAATTTGTCAGTTTATAACGCCTACAACAGGAAGAATGCATGGACCATTAACTTTGTTCAGGATAGCAATAATCCAAATCTATCGTATGCCGAGAAAACATATCTTTTCTCACTCATACCAGCAATAACCTACAATTTTAAATTTTAGCAAGATGGCAACAAGATTATTTATAACCTATAGGCTAAACCTTTCGATACTGATGTTTTTTATGCTTGCACTCACATCGTGTACAGAGCGTATTGATATTGAATTGGATAGCACTTATACCCGATGTGTAATTTATGGCGAGTTTACAACTGATACCCTATCGCATAGTGTTTCAATTACTCGCACGAGCGATTATTTTAAAAATGAAAAAGCTTCTCCCGTTTCCGGTGCCATTGTAACTATAGGAGATGGTGAGAATTCATACAATCTTACCGAAGACCTTGAAAACCCAGGGAACTACTATACCAATTCAGATGTGTATGGAGTTGTGGGCAAGGTATATACGTTATTCGTAGATGGGGTTGACTTACTAGATAACGGCAATTTAAGGAGTTATAAAGCTAGTTCGGAGATTAAACCAGTAACACCACCCGATTCAATTAAGGTGATTTACCAGAGACCATGGAATGCATGGCTCATTAATATATATGCACAGGACCCTTTGGAGTCAGAAGATTTTTATAAGTTTTTGGTTTACCAAAATGGAGAGTTACACTCAGATTCGCTGCACAAGATTCAGGTTATTGACGATGTGCTATTCAATGGTAATTACACCAACGGTATATCAATTTATTTTGTTGACGCTGATTCCGAAAACACTTTCAATACTGGCGATACTATAATGGTTGAGTTTTGCGGACTTACCCAAGATTACTATAATTATATGATTGAATTACAGTCATCTGCAGGTACCTCTATACCATTTTTTGGTGGCCCTCCAGCAAACCCCAGAACCAATCTGAGCAATGGAGCAATTGGGTTTTTTGCAGCTTATTCTGTAGCAAAGACCAGCACCGTTATTAAAACGGATTTATAAAGAGTGAGTTTCTGTTGGGGGTAAAATGTTTTCAGCGAGGAATTTTTCAAGTATTTCAGCTGATTTGCTTACTGCATTATTGCAAACATTGGATAAAGGATTACTGTTGGCAGCCTCTTTTTTTTTCACAGCATCATTTGTATTAATTTTTAGGAGTTCAAAACAATTTGTTGAGCCTAGCTCTTTGCGGCACTCACTAACAAATTTACCAACTAGTTTTGTCACATTATCTTTAGCACTCATGTCAGTATATTCATACCTGCCAAACTTCATCCCCAAAACAATTGCACCTGCATTAATTGCACCGCAAATACTTTGACTTTGCCCAACTCCACCGCCAAGGCCAGAGGCAATTATAAAGGCCATATTGGTATCAATTTCTGCTTCACTAGCAAAGGCTATTAAAACCGATTGAGCGCAATTGTATCCATTTATAAAAAGTGAAAGCGCTTGTTCTGATTTACTCATAGTATTATAATCCTTACCGACTTTGACCCTCAAACATATAAATTTTTATTTTGTATATTTGGTTGCCTAAAAGCAATTTTTTTAGTAATGAAACCTATATAACTATTAGAATTAGCCAAGTTGCTGCCGCTTAATTAGTAATCCCAATTAACAAGTTTTATGATAATATCTGGCACTCTGATTAACGTTGCTGCTGTAATAATTGGTGGGGGTTTAGGTGTTCTATTCCATGCTCGTTTACCCAAGCGCATAATAAACGCCTTTTTTCAGGCCATGGGGCTGTTCACGCTTTTCCTTGGTTTCTCCATGAGTCTTAAAACGGAAAACCCATTGCTACTGGTCTTTAGCCTGATTCTTGGTGCACTTGCCGGAACCCTTCTCAGGCTCCAGGATAGAATAGAAAATTTAGGTACAAGTATTCAAGCAAAGCTAAAGCTTAAGGGCGGGCAATTCAGTGAGGGCTTGGTAACTGCCTTTTTGATGTTTTGCATGGGCTCAATGACAATTTTAGGCGCAATTGAAGAGGGCCTAGGAGGTGAACCTAATTTACTGCTGATTAAAAGTTTAATGGATGGTTTTTCATCAATTGCGCTTGCAGCAGCTTTAGGGGTTGGTGTAATTTTTTCAGTTGTACCTTTACTGATATACCAAGGAGGCTTAACTGTGCTAGCGGCCTTCTTAGGCGATTCGCTTAGCAATTTAATGATAAATGAGCTAAGTGCAGTTGGAGGAATTTTGCTAATTGGTTTGGGAATAACTATTTTAGATATTAAAAAGATTGAGGTTCTTAATCTTATTCCAGCATTGCTGTTTATTATGCCACTGGTTTACTTCTTTGGTTAGCTACTTTTATTCTATCTTTACCCTATGATTGCCAAAATGAACCATATACTACAAGCGCTTTTTAATGCCTATTTTGGGTCTGATGCTCAAAGTATTACCCCATTGCCCCAGGGCGGATCAGATAGGCAGTACTTTAGGCTTAAGGCAAAGAATATTTCGGTAATTGGAGCATACAACCCCGATGTTGAAGAGAATAGAGCCTTTTTTTATCTCACCAATCATTTTCAATCCAAAGGTTTTCCAGTACCAGAAATATTAAGCATTTCCAGCGATCAGAAAGCCTATATACTTTCCGATTTAAGCGACGAAACCCTTTTTAATAGATTTATTGAAACGGATTGGAGCAACCAGCAGGGCAGCGATAATATGCTGATTGCTTCTGTAACGCTAGATATGTTGGCCAAGATTCAGGTAGAGGGAGCAAAGGGCCTCGATTTTTCAAAATGCTACCCCAAACCCGATTTCGATTTGCAAAGTGTGATGTGGGATTTTAGCTATTTTAAGTATAGCTTTCTAAAGCCATCGGGTATTCATTTTAACGAAGCTAAACTCGATGATGATTTTTTGGCTTTCGCCAATGTTTTACTTTCGCAGCCCACAGGTTATTTCCACTATCGAGATTTCCAGTCGCGCAATGTAATGCTTGTTGATGGGCAGCCCTACTTTATCGATTATCAAGGGGGCAGGCGAGGGCCGCTGTTGTACGATGTGGCATCGTTCCTATACCAGGCAAGGGCAAATTTTCCACAGGCTATTCGTGAAAAACTGTTCAATTCGTATCTCAACTCGCTAAATAGCTTAATCAAGATTGATAAGGATGAGCAAAAATTATATTTCCCAATATTTGCCCTTTTTAGGGTTATTCAAACGCTAGGGGCATATGGGTATAGAGGTTTTTTTGAGCGACGTGCTCATTTTATCCAAAGCATTCCCATGGCAGCGTCTAATATTCAAATCCTTATTAATCAGGTTGATTCCTCTTTACTTCAACTTCCTCATTTATCTGGTATTCTTAATAAGATATCAGCAAAGTATTCGTCATCCACAGAACAAACCGATGTATTTGATGGTTTAACAGTGGATGTTTGCAGTTTTTCTTTTAAAAAGGGTTATCCTGCAGAACACCCAGAGCATGGGGGTGGATTTGTTTTCGATTGCAGAGCATTGCCAAATCCAGGTAGACTGGATGAGTATAAAATGCTTACAGGACTTGATGCATCTGTGATTAAGTACCTTGAGGAGCATGGCGAGACAGACAATTTCTATGGTGAAATGTGGGGTATGGTTAGCGATTCGATAGGTGTGTATTCAAAAAGAGGGTTTAACCATCTATCTGTTTCATTTGGTTGTACTGGTGGGCAGCATCGCTCTGTATATATGGCTAGCCGTTTTGCCAAAGAGGTTCAGCAGAAATTTAGCAATGTAAAAGTTTTGCTTAAACACAGAGAAATCAAGGGTTAATAGGAGGTATTATGGGGAAAAAATTATGCCAAAAGGATATAAAACATAAGGATGAAATTGAGGCTAAAAAGTACTCATGCAAAAAATGCGGAGTAAGCTCGAATAAGGAGAAAAAACTTTGTAAACCTGTTGAAAGATAATTAGCATTAAATGAAGGCAATGGTATTAGCCGCAGGCATGGGTACAAGGCTTAAGGAGTTTACCCAGAATAAGCCAAAGGCTTTGGTTGAGATAAATGGTAAACCATTAATTGCTCATGTAATAGCAAAGTTGGTTGAGCAGGGATTTACAACCATTGTGGTAAATGTTCACCATTTTTCTAATCTACTTATCGAGTATCTTCAGTCCAATAGTTTTGGGGCAGAGATACTAATTTCCGATGAGTCAAACCAACTTCTCGATACTGGCGGTGGTATTATAAATGCCCAACAATTTCTCAATGGCAATGAGCCATTTCTGGTACATAATGTTGATATTATTTCTGACATCAACCTGAGTAAACTCTATAATCATCATTTAAGCAGAAATCCATTGGCAACGCTGGCTGTTTCAAATCGAGAGTCGTCGCGTAAGTTCTTTTTTGATAATGAAATGAAGTTGGTAGGGTGGAAAAACTTTAAAACTAATAAGCAAATCATGGTTAGCCAAGAAACAGCGTTGCAAGAACTCGCCTTTTCGGGGATACATATAATTAGCCCTTCCATATTTAAGTTGATTAAGCAGAAAGGCTCATTTTCTATTGTTGATGCCTACCTTGATTTATGTAAAAATCATACCATTTTAGGGTTTGATACAACCGGTAGTTACCTTTTGGATGTGGGTAAAGTAGAGAGTTTGGCGGAAGCTAGCCGGTTTTTAGGGCAGGGTTAGATATGTTTTTTGGGATTACCAGTGGTTTTAATCAATTACCCCTGAGCCTATTAATTCCTCGTCATCATACCAAGCAGCAAACTGCCCTGATGTAATTCCTCTTTGGGACTCAGCAAAGGTGATAAACATCCCGTCCTCTTTACAAAAAAGTTTCCCTTTCTGCAATGGCTGTCTATACCTTATTCGTATGGAGTAATTGCGGGTTTCATCTATAACCATTGCTAAATCGGGGCGTACCCAATGCACATCGGTTTTCGGAATAAACAATGCATTTCTGAACAAACCAGGATGGTTTTGACCCTGACCAACGTAAACAATATTCTTTTCAACATCGGTTGCAATTACAAAAAGTGGTTCGGGACTACCGCCCACGTTAAGCCCTTTGCGCTGCCCAATGGTAAAAAAATGTGCCCCTTGATGCGTGCCTACCTTTTTTCCTTCATCGGGGTTATATGCGTAACCCTTTGATTGCTCAAAAGCACTTTCGTCTAATCTCTTTTCATAAGCCCTATGTGATGCGGGAATCTCAATAATATCGCCACTTATGGCCTTAAGTTGTTGTTGAAGGAATACGGGTAAATCAACTTTGCCCACAAAGCAAATACCCTGCGAGTCCTTTCGTTGAGCCGAAGCAAGTCCAAGTTTAGTGGCAATTCTTCGGACTTCAGGTTTTAGGATATCGCCAATGGGGAAAAGTGCCTTCTGTAACTGTTGCTGACTGAGTTGACAAAGGAAATAGCTTTGGTCCTTGTTTGGATCTGTTCCGGCAAGGAGTTGATATACTGTTTTGCCGTCTTGCTCAAATTCAGTTTTGCGGCAGTAGTGACCAGTTGCAACAAAATCAGCATTAAGTTTAAGGGCTGCTTTAAAAAATTCATCAAATTTAATCTCTCTATTACATAGCACATCGGGGTTTGGAGTGCGACCACGGGAATATTCAGCAAACATGTAATCAACAACTCTTTTTCTGTACTGTTCGCTTAGGTCAACCATTTCGAAAGGGATTTTTAGCTTGCGGGCAACCATTTGCGCAAAGTTGTAGTCATCGTCAAATGGGCAATCGCCATGCAGAACACCGGTGGTATCGTGCCAGTTCTTCATAAAAAGACCTAGCACTTCATACCCTTGCTCTTTAAGTACATAGGCTGCAACGCTTGAATCAACCCCTCCCGAAAGCCCAACAACTACTCTGCCTTTCATCATTTAACTCATTGAATTTGCCTGCAAAATTACTAAAAAATAAGGAATCAATTTAATCATAACAGATAGATGAATATCGAGTTCAAAAAATGAGTATTTAGCTTAATGTGTCTAACAAATAAAATAAAATATTGAACAATAATTTATAAATAATGTTGAAGTAAACGAATATATACATTTTAAAAGCTTGGTTTATTTACTACCTTAGATTGCTATATATTTAAACATTTACACATCAGAATTACACATGAAAAAAGCGCTGATTATCGGAACAGGTTTAGGCGGATTAACCACTGCAATGCGTTTAACTACTTTAGGTTACAAGGTTGAAATGGTTGAAAAATATCATCAACCTGGGGGTCGGCTAAACCAATTAAAAAAGGATGGTTTTACGTGGGATTTAGCACCAACTTTTTTCTCCATGAGCTACGAGTTCGACGAGTTTGCCAAGAGTTGCAATCTAAACTTGCCATTCGATTTTTTTCCCCTCGACCCTCTGTATACAGTTAACTTTGCAGGAAACCCTAAAAAGTTTATTATTTATAAGGATATTAAAAAATTAGCCAAAGAATTTGGAGGCATTGAGCCTGATTTTGAAAAGCGAATGCAGGAATACCTAAAGAAAACAGGCACTCTTTTTCATGATACAGAGAATAGGATAATCCGCAAGAATTTTAATACAGCACTACAATTTGCTGCATCGCTAGTATCCGTACCGCTAAAGCATGGCCCTTTAATGCTCAGGAGTATGTGGACCGAGATGAATAAGCACTTTACATCGTATGAGGTTAAGGTGATATTCTCTCTGGTAGCATTCTTCTTAGGAGCTACGCCGTTCGATACGCCTGCTGTTTATTCAATGCTAACTTATACCGAATTGGTGCACGATGGTTATCACAATGTTCGAGGTGGAATGTACCGCATAGTTGAAGGCTTGGTTGCAGAGTTAGAGAAGCGTGGTGTTAAAATTACCTATAATACTGAGATTAAAAGTTACTTGCAGAATGATAAGGGTATTGAGGCTTTTGTTGATAATAATGGTAAGCAGTGGAAGTCCGATGTTTACGTGGTTAATGCTGATGCTGCATCGTTTAGGGGGGAGATATTTGGCAGAAAAGCATATTCACCACAAAAACTCGATAAGAAAAAGTGGACATTGGCCCCCTTTACAATGTATTTAGGATTAGACAGCAAAGTCAATGGATTAGAGGTGCACAACTATTTTTTAGGACAGAATTTTGAGGAGTATAGCTCAAAAATATTTAAGAATAAAATTAGTCTGGATAAACCCTACTACTACGTAAATGTTCCCACAAAGGCTAATCCTGAGTTTGCACCTGAGGGTTGTGAAACTATTTTTATCCTTTGTCCTGTACCAGATTTACGCCATAAATTAAACTGGGACGATAGCGAGGTACTCGCTCAGAATATTATAAACGACTTATCGGATCGTGCGGGTTTCAATATTAATGAGCATTTGGTAACAAAAACAGTGTTAAACCCACTTCATTGGGAGAGTATGTTTAATCTGTATCGCGGAAGTGGCCTGGGTTTAGCACACGATTTAAATCAAATAGGGTATTTTAGACCTGCCAATACCGATGAGAAATTTAAGGACGTATTCTATGTTGGAGCAAGTACAATCCCCGGTACCGGATTGCCCATGGCGGTTATTAGCTCGCGCCTTGTAACTGAACAAATTGTTAAGCGATATGGAACTGTATAACCAAACATCATTTGGGTGTAGCAAACTTTTTACCCAAAAATATTCAACCTCTTTTTCAAAAGCAGTATCGCTTTTAAATCCATCCATTCAGAATGCTATTTATGGTATTTATGGTTTTGTGCGCATTGCCGATGAAATAGTAGACACATTTCACCAACACCCTAAACAAAGGATGCTTGAAGAGTTGCGGAGTGAGATTTTTGAAGCAATTAGCACAGGGATAAGCGTAAATCCCATTGTTCATAGTTTTCAGCTTGTTGTAAATAGTTATAAAATTCCACACGAACTAATCTCCTCATTTTTAGATAGTATGGAGATGGATTTAGATAAGAAAGTATTTAACGCTCAGGATTACTCAAAATATATTTATGGAAGTGCTGAAGTAGTAGGGTTAATGTGCCTAAAAGTTTTTGCCAATGGCGATGACGAAAAATATGTTGCACTGCAAAAACCAGCGCAAAGCCTTGGCGAAGCCTTTCAAAAGGTAAACTTTTTAAGGGATGTAAAGGATGACTATGCTGAGCGCGGAAGGGTGTATTTTCCTAATATCGATTTCCAAACTTTTACCAATGTGCAAAAAAATCAAATAGAAAAGGATATTGCCCACGATTTAAAGTTGGCACGCAGTGGCATTTTGGCACTACCCCGTTCTTCGCAATTAGGAGTTTACGTAGCCTACCTTTACTTCAAAGAACTGTTAAATAGAATTAGGAGGGTAAAGGCAAACCAAATTATGAATAAGCGCATTCGTGTTCCGAATTCGATTAAATTTTTGTTGATGCTTAAAGCGCGTATAGCCTTTTGGCTCAGATTAATTTAATTCTGCATTCCGATCCTAAGAACCGAACTCATCTTTTCAATTAGTGTTTTTTGAGGTTTTATCAACCCAATAATACTGTTAACTTTGCAGTTAAATTATATAATTCATGTTTGATTTTTCGCAGGCCAGTATTCAATCTATTGCAATACACAAAGCGGGCAGCAGTGCCGCAGGGGGTAGCACAGTTTTAGCACAATCGCTAATACAAATTCCCGATGAGGATGTGTTAAATTTGCTTAAAACTTACTTTCTTACCCCATTTAAACAACCTGAGTTTTTCAGTTTTGCGCACGAAACTGATTTGGAGATGAACGAGGTGTACAACTATGCACAACGCATATTTGGTAATACAGATTCACTGCTTGAGCAATCGCAGAATATTGCAAAACATCTCTTTAATAGCAGTAATCATCCAAACATTAAGGAAGGCGAGCTATACGTTGTTTTGTTAACCGATTGTGTAATTGAGGGCGAGTTGGTTGATGCATTGGGTATTTTTAAATCGGAAAATAAGGACACTTTTCTTAAAGTTTTTCAGCAGGCTGGTTCCTTTGAACTTGAACAGCACAAAGGAATTAATATCCGTAAACTCGATAAGGGTTGCCTAGTTTTTAATACTGAGCACGATTTTGGCTATAAGGTAGTTGCCATTGATAATACCAATAAAAACGATGAGGCAAGGTATTGGAAAGAAACGTTTCTTGGAGTTAAACCTCGCGAAGACGATTTTTACCAAACCAGCGGATACATCAATCTTTGTAAAGATTTTGTTAAGGATGTTTTGGTAAACGATACGGCAGTAGATAAGAAAGAACAGGTAGCCATACTAAGCAAAACTCGCGATTATTTTGCCAAAAGCGACACCTTTAGTCAGGATGAATTTGAGGAGAATATTATAAGTAAACCCGAAATAGTTGAACAGTTTAGGGAGTACAAGGATGCCTATCAGGCAGAAATGGGATGCAACCTAAAAGATACGTTTACAATATCAGTTGATGCCGCCAAACAGGCTAAAAAGGTATTTAAGAGCGTTATAAAGCTTGATAAGAACTTCCATCTTTACATACATGGCGGAAGGGATAGGGTTGAAAAGGGCTTCGATCCCGAAAAAGGACTTGGCTTCTATAAGCTCTATTTCGATGCCGAGGCATAGAGTGTTTTAATTATTAGATAATATCAATTTACAGATACTGATGAGTAGTACAAAAGAGATAGTTTATAGCAAAGGAGTTGTTGAGTTTGCTGCTGTGGCCAAGGAGTACTGTGCATTTATTGAGAATGCAACCAGTTTTAAGCGTAGCCATTTTTTAAGAGTAGCTCACAGCTTGTTGCCTTTGCTATACTACAAAGCCTCCCTTATTCCACAAACTGAGCCTATTTACGAAGAGGGAAATCAAAAGCATGTAACTGAGGAGTTTTATATTGACCTAAATGAAACATTAAAGGCTTATTTGGGTGAGTTTGATGCTTTTCCCGAAGTGTTTGATGTGCGCATTGCAGAAACCGATGATATGTTCTCTGCTAGCATTGCTGAGTATCTTACAGATGTGTATCAGGATTTAAAGGATTTTACAATGCTTTATCAGAACGGTAGGGTAGAGGAGATGAATGATGCACTTTGGGAATGTTATCAAAACTTTAAGGATTATTGGGGTATTCGGTTGGCCAATACAATTCGCGCTATTCATCAGCTAATAGCTACCGATGCTGATTTAGATAGCCAAAAAGAGGAAGAAACCCAAGATAAGGGCACTGAGATTGATACCGAGAATTGGTTTATTACCCAGCGCCAAAGGCAAATGGACAACGACGAGTTATGATTTATCCGGAAACTATAAGTAATGAGGATTTAGCCCAATTAGAAAAGGCAGTTTACCATGGTAAAATAGTTGTGGTTAGGGATGAAGAAACCCTCAATACTTGGTTGCCAATGCTACAAAACGACTCAATTGTAGGCTTTGATACGGAAACTAAGCCATCCTTTAAAAAAGGTGAGGTTAATGGAATTGCCTTATTGCAGTTGGCTACCTCCAAAGTTGCTTTACTGATTAAGATTAAGGATGTTGGTTTACCTAAGAATCTCATCGATTTTTTGAAAAACCCTAATATATTGAAGGTTGGGGCTGCAATTCGTGACGATATAAAGCTGCTTACAAAAACAAAACGGTTTATACCTGCTGGTTTTATCGATTTGCAAAACATGGTGCCTAACTATGGCATAACAAGCGTTAGCGTTCGTAAAATGTCGGGCATTGTGCTTGGGCTTAAAGTGTCAAAATCACAACAGTTATCAAACTGGGATTTACCCAATCTCTCTGAGGCACAGCAGCAGTATGCAGCTATTGATGCATGGGCTTGCCAACAAATTTACCTAAAGCTAATAAATGGCGCAACTCCCAAGTAATTGACCAATAAGCTATAAACTTTTAAGAAAAGTATTTATAGAAATATTCTGCGAGGTTAATCCAACTTTATTACGCAAGCGAGTCCTAGCCAAGCTTATGGAATCGATACTTTGACCTGTTATATTCGCAATTTCTTTTGTAGTCATATCTAGGTATAAAAGTGCGCAAAGCCTGCGTTCATTATGGATAAGATCTGGATATTGATTGCTTATTTTTTCTTGGAATTCTTGGTTCACGTCTCTGAAACATAAATTAAATTCTTCCCAAAAACTATTGTCTTCAATATTTTTTAAATCCAGAATCATTGTATCTACAATCCATTGGTTCTCCTTTTTCAAGTCCTTTCTATTCTCTTGCAGATTTCCAATTATTCTATTGTTGGTTTCCTTTACCTTAATTAGCTGCATAATGCTATTTGCATCAACACACGATAAGAGAGAGTTTGCCCTATGGCAAATGGAGAGCAAACCATTTGAAAAGCCTAAGTTTACTAGGCTATCCACCTTTGAGTTACAAACGAGTTTCAGGTATCTGAGAGTAGCAAGGGTTTGTTTGTACTTGCCTATGGCAATATATACAGCTATGATAAAGAAAAGAATAGTCTTGAAATAATTGAAATAAACCACTCTTTTAGCCGTACGCTTAGCGATGAGTTTAGCCAAATGTTTTATGAAACATGGGCAATTTTAGACGAGAATTTTTACGACGAACATTTCCACGGCATAAACTGGAAGGAGAAGCGGGATTTCTATGCCGGCTTTCTGGTTGATATTCGACATCGCAATAATTTGCGGGAGTTACTTAACGATATGCTGGGTGAATTAAATGCTTCGCATATGGGCTTTAGCTCCAAGGGTGATGAGGAAAAATCATTCTATAATGCATATACTGCATCGTTGGGTGTTGTTTTCGATAACGAAAATCCATATAAAATTGAAAGGATTCTCCGAAGATCAAACCTTGACTTAACAAATCCAGTTCTTAAGGCGGGCGATCTCATTACTGCTGTTAATAGCATAACTGTTAACCCTTTAATTAATCGTGATTTTTTCCTTTCATTCCCCATAAAGTTAAATGAACTAAGCCTGACAGTTAAACGAGAGGGAGTTGATGTTAGGGTTAATTTCCCAACCTATACAACAGCGGAGATTTATGATCTGCTGTACGATGAATGGATCAACAAGAACAAGGAGTATGTTAACAAAAAATCCGATGGTCAAGTTGCATATGTTCACATGAAGGATATGTCAACCCAGTCGTATGAGCAGTTTGTAATCGATATGACTACCTACGCCAATAATGCCGATGCCTTGGTTTTTGATTTGAGGTATAATCGTGGGAGGAATGTTCATGATAATGTGCTTGGTTTCCTGTCGCAAAAGCCTTACCTCAACTGGAAATATAGGGAAGGGATGCTTTCTCCTCAACCTCTTTTTGCACCATCGGCCAAACCAATGATTTTAGTGATGAATGAGCACAGTCTTAGCGATGCCGAGATGACCGCCACAGGTTTTCGCGAGCTTGGCCTTGGTAAGCTGCTCGGTACTGAGACCTATCGATGGATAATTTTTACGTCAGGTAAATGGCTTGTTGATGGATCATTTGTTCGCATTCCGGCTTGGGGTTGCTATACACTTAATGGCGATAACCTTGAGCTAACAGGGGTTAGTCCCGATATCTATGTTAACACAACATTTAAGGATAGATTAAAAGAGAATGACCCTCAACTTGATAGGACCATTGAGGAAGTAATAAAGGATTTAGAGAATCGCAAGTAGATAGGGTATTTATACAATTCTATTTACAAGGGAGGAGCACCCTTTAGTTAGATTGCATATCAGAAACTTGCGGATAATAGTAGTACTCGTTTACAATAACTAGGTGCAATAAGCCAAACTATTAAATCATTTTAAGAATCTTCACAAAACCCTTCCAAACGTTTAGTGGTAAATGAAAGCAATAGTTAATGGATGTCGCATTCACTTCACCTTTTTTGCTCGGTATATGATTAAGGAGCAAATTATAATCCTATTGGATGTATTTATTAGTTACCAAAAAGCTGAAAAAGAGAATAAAGTCTTTTGTGATTGAAGGAATAAATAAAAACACAAAACATTCAGTTATGATTGAAAGAATAATTATATTTGACGAAGTTTAAAGTATAGTTTAAATGCCTGTAATTATGACTGATTATATAGAAAGACCTTTGTATATAGATAGACTGAAACCATTTATCGGAAAATCAATGATAAAAGTATTGGTTGGTCAACGAAGAGTTGGGAAAAGTTATCTCTTAATGCAAATAAGAGACATTATTAAGAAACAGAGCCCTGAAACTCAAATAATCTATATCAATAAAGAACAACATGAATTTTCATCCATTGCGAATTCCGATGATTTGTTTCAATATTTGAAAGAAACTGTTACAGGTAATGGTAAAGTAGCTTTGTTTATTGATGAAATACAAGATATAGAATCATTTGAAGTTACATTAAGAGACCTTGCTACTCGTGACAATTATGATATTTATTGTACAGGGAGCAATGCTAATTTACTATCAAGTGAACTAGCTACATTCTTAAGTGGTAGATACATTGAAATTAAAGTATTTGGACTTAGTTTCTCAGAATTTTTAACTTTTTATAAGTTAACTGATTCAGTAGAAAACTTTCAGACTTATTTGAAATTTGGTGGACTGCCTTATTTAATAAACTTGGAAACTGAAGTTCAAATTGCATATGAATATTTAACGAGTATATACAATACTATACTACTTAAGGACGTAGTTGCTCGATTTAAGGTTAGGAATGTTAAGTTTCTAGAAAACCTTGTAGCTTTTTTAGCAGATAATATGGGTAGTATTGTTTCATCAAAAAAAATTAGTGATTATTTAAAATCTCAAAAAATAAATATTTCTACCCAAGTCGTGATAGATTACCTAGGTTATCTTGAAGCTTCCTTTTTGATTTTTAAAGTTAAACGAACAGGGATTGAAGGGAAAAAAGTATTCGAAATAGGAGAGAAGTATTTTTTTGAAGATATTGGAATTCGAAATGCCATTGTAGGTTATAAGACAAGTGATATTCATAAAATTTTAGAGAATGTAGTCTATCTTCATTTACGAATGGCGGGGTATTCGGTAACAGTTGGGTTAGAAGGTGAGAAAGAGATAGATTTTATCGCTCAAAAAGCAGGAGAAAAGATTTATGTGCAAGTAGCTTACATGTTAACCAATCAAGCAACAATAAATCGAGAATATGGAAATTTACTTGAAATACCAGATAATTTTCCAAAGTATGTTGTTACAATGGATGAATTGTCAGAGATATCGACACATAAGGGAATTAAGAGGATACACATCAAAGATTTTTGTTTAAAATTGGTTTAGCGGAATGCATTATCTAAATTAAAATATTAAGAATGAAACAATCTCATTTAAATACTTAATACAAAAAGCCAGTTGGTAACACACGGTATATTTTACGCCCCACTTTTTGGCTGATTAGGTTGCTTTTAGTTTCAATTAGTCGTTTTATTGTGGGATAAATCCGTTGCTTCGAGCGTTGGGGAGCAAACATACCGTTATCCGTTAGGATTAAATTTGTAAATCTTGATTAAATATTCCTGATTTTATCACTCCTGCTCATTGAGAATAACAATTTGCAATAGTTTGTTTCGTGTATTATGTATCCCATTCAATTTCCGAATCAGTTTGTTAATCAATTGCTCAAAGAATATAGAGGGTTATTAATTGCAAACTTTTGTTTTTAGCTAACAAGTTAAACTTTGAACGGTTTTTTTAGTCTGAACCATTGTGCTACTATTGATAAATTTATAATTCATCTTTTACCTGAAGTAAAGCAATGGCAATAAGAACCAAGAAATCTAGACAAGCAAAAACACTACGGATATTTAGAAAGGTTCACCGGATTACCGCCTCATTTCTTTTTCTGTTTTTCTTTTTTATGGCTTCTACTGGTATTCTACTTGGGCTAAAGAAACACAGTGGTGGAGTTCTGCAATCAAAATCATATTCAGGCGTATCATCAGAAATGAAATCATGGATAAGTATTGACAGTTTATATGCAAATGCCTCAAAGATATTTCGTGATTCAATTTCTGAAACATTACCCCTAGATGTTGACAGGATTGAGATTCATAAGGGAAAGGGCATGATAAAATTTATTTTTCAAAGAGGTTTTTGGGGAGTGCAACTCGATGCTACAACTGGTAAGTTGCTCCATATTGAAAGACGACGGGCCGATTTTGTTGAAAAAGTACACGATGGTTCAATCCTTGATTACTCCTTTGGAACATCCAATGGTCAAATAAAACTAGTCTATACCATGGTAATGGGCATTTCTCTTTTACTATTCACCATTACCGGGTTTTGGTTATGGTATGGCCCAAAAAGAATGAGAAAAAGCAGTTCAGTAAAAAAACAATAACCTAAAACCAGATAATTCTGTTTATGAGAGCATTTTTAATTATAGGTATACTTTTGTGCTTTAATCAATTGCACTCTCAGAATATAACTATTAGGGATAAGGACACCTCGGAGCCCTTGGAACTCGCCACTGTAAGCAGTCAGAATTTTGAGCATTCAGTTGTTACCAATTCAATGGGTCAAGCAAGTGTTTTGGTATTTAAAGAGTCAGATACCCTCGAAATTAGGATGGTTGGCTACACCACAATTAGGATTCCATATGCTGATTTGATACAGCAAAACTTCACAGTTTATTTATCTCCCTCAATCTTTTCAATTGATCAAGTGGTTATTTCGGCCACTAAGTGGAAACAGCCATCGCTTGAGGTACCCTTTAAAGTTAGGTCAATCTCCTCAAGCCAAATATCGATTAGTAATCCTCAAACAGCGGCCGATTTACTTGGCATAACTGGCGATGTTTTTATTCAGAAGAGTCAGCAGGGAGGTGGCAGTCCTATGATTAGAGGCTTTGCAACCAACCGATTGGTTATTGTGGTTGATGGGGTAAGAATGAACAATGCCATCTTCCGTGGAGGGAATTTGCAGAACGTTATCTCACTCGATCCCTTTGGTGTAGAAAAAACAGAGGTGCTATTTGGCCCAGGTTCAGTTATTTATGGCAGTGATGCCATTGGTGGTGTAATGAATTTTTATACTTTAACTCCAAAATTCTCACACGATAGCCAAGCGCTGTTTTCGGGGAATTTTGTAACTCGTTATTCAACCGCTAATCAAGAGAAAACAGGTCATCTGCATTTAAATTATGGACGTAAGAAGTGGGCCATGCTTACGAGCCTTTCGTACAATAACTACGATGATTTAAGAATGGGTTCCCAGGGCCCCGATGAGTATCTGCGAAACGAATATGTTGAGCACCAAGGGGGAGTTGATGTTGTAGTGCCAAATCCAAATCCAAAAACCCAACTCTTTTCAGGATATTCGCAGTTTAACCTGATGCAGAAGATAGCGTTTAAACCGAATGACCAATGGAATGTGCAGTATGGTTTTCACTACTCTGAAACATCAAACTACGATAGATACGATAGATTGATTGCATACAAAAGCGGATTACCAAGAAGCGCCGAGTGGTATTATGGTCCTCAAATTTGGATGATGAATAGTATCAATATTGCTAACCAACAAAAAACCTTTGCATATGATCAGCTAACGATTAATGCCTCTCATCAATTGTTTAAGGAGAGTAGGCATGATAGGAGTTTTAACAAAAAAATATTGAAACGTAGATATGAAAAGGTTAATGCTATTGCAATGAACATTGATTTGAGTAAGGTTTTTACTGTCAATCAAAGGTTGCTTTATGGCGTTGAGGCCATCTATAATCTTGTTGCTTCGGATGGTATTGACAAGAACATTGAAACAGGAGTAGAATCGGCTGGGCCATCACGTTATCCGCAGGCCAACTGGAGTTCTTATGCACTCTATTTTACCTATCAAAGTAAAGTCTCCGAAATAGTGAACCTTCAGGCTGGTGCCCGTTATAATCGGTTTTTGTTAAATGCTGAGTTCGACAATACGTTTTACCCCTTTCCATTTACCTCTGCTAAGCTAAACAAAGATGCACTTACGGGTTCCCTAGGCATTACCATAAACGTTACAGATCAATGGCGAATAAATTCAAACCTGTCCACAGGTTTTCGCGCACCAAATGTTGATGATATAGGTAAAATTTTCGATTCGTCTCCGGGGATGATTATTATTCCAAACCCTAAACTTAATGCCGAATATGCGCTTAATGCCGAAATTTGTATAACCAGGCTTTTTGGCGATTTTCTGGAGATAGACCTTTCGGGATACTATACTCACCTCGACAATGCTATGGTTAGACGCAATGCTACATTTAATGGCCTGGATAGCATTGTTTACGATGGGGAGTTGAGTCGGGTTCAATCAATTCAGAATGCTGCTGAAGCAAGGGTTTGGGGATTGCAAGCCGATTTTGAGCTTAAATTTTTACAAAGATTTGAGTTCTCATCAAGAGTTAACTATCAAAAAGGAGAGGAGGAACTCGACGATGGTTCAGTTAGCTCATTACGCCACGCTTCTCCATTGTTTGGAGTTACTAGTTTATCCTACTCAGCTAAAAAAACTCTATTCTTATTCTTTGTAAATTATAACGGTCAAATTACCTATAAAAATTTAGCAGAAGATGAGAGAAGTAAACCCCATATTTATGCAATGGATAGGAATGGAAATCCTTACTCACCATCATGGTATACCTTAAACGTAAGAGCACAATATAAAATTAGCAATGGTTTTTCTGTTTCTGCTAATGTTGAGAATATAACCGATCAGCGATACAGAACCTATAGCTCTGGTATGGTTGCTCCAGGTATTAATCTGATTATTGCAGCAAAACTTAGTTTCTAATAACACAGTTAATCATAAATATCATTTAATTAACCCTAAAACTCGATATGGTATGTTAAACAAGATTAATTTAAGGTTTGGGATTTTATTTCTACTAGTTTTTTTCTTTTTCTCTAACAATACTTCATTTGCACAAAAAAAAGAAAAGGAAAAAGCTAAAGTTGAGATTAAAGATTCCCTAGTTAAGAGTGGACTAGTTTCAGGATTAAAGTGGAGAGGCATTGGGCCTGCATTCACTTCCGGGCGTATTGCCGATTTTGCAGTTAACCCCAATAATCACTCAGAATTCTATGTAGCGGTAGCCAGTGGCCACATATGGAAAACTATCAATAAGGGAATAACATTTGAACCAGTTTTCGATAATTATGGCGCCTACTCAATTGGCTGTTTAGCAATGGATCCCAACAATAGCAATGTTGTTTGGGCTGGCACAGGCGAAAATAATCACCAACGTGCATTAGGTTATGGCAATGGAGTTTACAAAACTGTAAATGGTGGTAAATCATGGGAAAATATGGGTCTTAAGGAAAGTCGTCAGATTGGCATGATCCTTATCGATCCTCGAAACTCAAATGTGGTTTATGTTGCTGCTGAAGGTTCGGCATGGGGGCCAGGCGGCGAAAGGGGCTTATACAAAACTACCGATGGTGGTAAGAATTGGGAGAAGGTGCTGAATATTAGCGAGAATACGGGTGTTAATAATGTAATTTGTGACCCTCGCAATCCCGATGTACTTTATGCTTCATCGGAGCAAAGACGTAGGCATGTTTTTACTAAAATTGGCGGAGGACCTGAGTCGGCCCTCTACAAATCGGAGGATGCAGGCAAAACCTGGAGAAAACTCACCGATGGCCTGCCCAGCGAGCATATGGGGGGCATGGGAATAGCCATATCGCCACAAAATCCAGATGTTTTGTACGCAATTATTGAAGCTGCAAACGATGCGGGTGGGTTTTTCCGCTCAACCAATAGGGGTGAATCGTGGAGTAAGATGAGCGATCATGCCTCTAGTGGTCAGTATTATAATGAGATATACTGCGACCCTGTGCAGTTTGATAAGGTTTACTCAGTTGAAACGTATAGCTACTTTACCAACGACGGAGGCAAAACTTGGAACCGAATAAGCCAAAAAGATCGACATGTTGACGACCACGCTCTTTGGGTTAATCCAAAAGATAACCAGCATGTTATGATTGGTGGTGATGGTGGAATATATATTACCTACAATATTGATCAGGGCGACTGGAATTTTGTATCAAATTTACCTGTAACCCAGTTTTATCGAGTAACGACAGATAATGCTGAGCCTTTCTACAATATTTATGGTGGAACTCAGGATAATAACACATTGGGCG
The DNA here is from genome assembly GCA_002410065.1 of Bacteroidales bacterium UBA5349. Taxonomy (GTDB): domain Bacteria; phylum Bacteroidota; class Bacteroidia; order Bacteroidales; family Tenuifilaceae; genus Perlabentimonas. Next base: position 75,805 of record DHQB01000004.1, read on the forward strand.
GACCATCACAGAATCTTTCAAGCGGTGGTGTTAGTAGCGGCGAATGGATTGTAACTGTTGGTGGTGATGGATTCTGGGTTAGAGTTGATCCAACAAACCCAGATATTGTTTACTCTGAGTCGCAGTACGGTAATTTAGTTAGGTACGATAAGAAAAGTGGAGAAAGAATCGATATAAAGCCTCAACCCCGCGAAGGTGAAAAAACCTACAAATGGAACTGGGACTCACCACTTATTATTAGCCCTCATTCCCCAGCTCGACTGTATTTTGCGGCAAACAAACTTTTTAGAAGCGATGATAGGGGGGATACATGGCAGGTAATCTCCGATGATCTTACCACTCAATTAGATAGAAACACTTGGCCAGTTATGGGCAAATACTGGAGTGTTGACGCAGTGGTTAAGGATGTTTCAACATCACCTTTTGGAACAATTGTATCCCTTGATGAGTCGCCAATAAAAGAGGATCTTGTTTACGTTGGAACCGATGATGGGCTAATTCAGGTTACTGAAGATGCTGGAAAATCATGGAGAAAAATCTCATCATTCCCTGGTGTACCGCAGTATAGCTATGTTAGCGATGTGTTTGCTTCTCGATTTGATGAGAACTTAGTGTTTGCTTCGTTCAGAAATCTAAAGAATGATGATTTTAAACCCTATATATTGAAGAGTAACGACAAGGGTAAAACATGGAAATCCATATCGAGTAATCTTCCCGAAAATGGATCAGTTCATACCATTGAGCAAGATTTTATTAATCAAAATCTACTGTTTGTGGGGACTGAGTTTGGTGCTTTCTTCTCAATTAATGGTGGAGAGAGTTGGGTTGAACTTAAATCTGGATTACCATCCGTTGCAGTTTACGATATGGCTATTCAGCAAAGAGAGAGCGACTTAGCACTTGCAACCTTTGGCCGTGGTTTCTATATTCTTGATAACTATGCTCCCCTGAGAGAACTAACTGGCGACTTCCCAAATAAGGAAAGCCATTTATTTAACATTAAGGATGCTCTTTTATACATTCAGGAAGGTAAAGTTTACGGACAGGGTTCTACCTATTTTACTGCTCCAAATCCTGATTTTGGTGCTACGTTTACTTTTTATCTAAAGGAGGTGCCAAAACTTAAGAAGGATATTCGACGAGAGATGGAAAAGAAATTGTTTGAACAGAGCAAACCCATTCCACAACCATCCCTCAAGGAGCTGGAGGAGGAGAGGACTGAAGTTCCAGCATATCTTTTAGTTACCATTCGCGATGCCGTAGAATCGATTATAAGAACGATGATCCAAAAGCCATCAAAGGGAATTCAACGTTTCAATTGGGATCTTCGATACGATAATGCTAGGATCCAGAACCCAGATAAGTTTGATCCATTTGCTAAGAAGAATGGGGGAGTTTATGTATTACCTGGAACCTATTCGGTTGAGATATCAATGGTTAAAGGTGGCGAAGTAAAACAACTAGCTAAACCAACCAAGTTTATTGTTAAGGCATTAAACAATACCACACTCCCTGCTCAAAATAGAGAGGAGATGGTCTCTTTCCAAAACGATGTATCACGCCTATCAAAGGCAATGGTTGGTGCAATGAGGCTTACCAACGACCTTAAGAGTGAATTGGTATCCATTAAGCAAACTGCACTTACGTTACCCTTATCGCATGAGGAATTGCTTCCGTTAATTGTTGGTATTGAAAATGAACTTAATGACATTGATTTAATATTTAATGGCTACCCGGCTAAAGCAAGTTCAGAGGAGCTACCTCCGGCTGCAATGCCGCTTTCCGATAGATTAAGTTCAATAGTTTATGCTCAAATCAATAGTACTTCAAATATCACTTCAACCTCAAGAGAGCAATTTGAAATTTTGAAGAGAGAGTTTCCTCCTGTTCTTGAGCGTTTAAAATCCATTGCTCAGGTGAAAATTGAAAAAATAAGAAAACTAATGGATGAAAAGGATGCACCTTATACCCAAGGTCGTATTCCCATTTGGAATTAGTATTTATTGAGAATCAAACAATCCCCCTAGCAAATCCTTGTTAGGGGGATTGTTTTTATTTACTCAATTCCTTATTAATCTGATAGATTTTACTTTCCCTTGCATGGATGTAGGTTTTATCCATCTGCTTGCAGTAGTTAAATAGCTGTATAGATTTATGGAGGTAGAATTGTTTTTGAATATCCTTATACTTAAACCCCATTTGCATTAGAACGTCAGCAAGTAGCTCAAGATTCTCAATGTTAATACCCCTAAAACTAGATAAATAGTTTTTTGACTCAGATTCGTTTTGCTCCATAAACTTATCGAGGTCGAAGTCCATTTCAATGGTCAGCATCTCCTTGGTCTCCTCAAACTGTTTCTCAATTTGGATGGCAGTTCCATCCATACTTCCCGTTAGCCTGTTAATAATAGCCCGAAGTATCATTCCGATCTTCTTAATCTCTCTAAGTATATAGTCTTTTTGTTCCATTGGGAAATGTTATAAAATCAAAATTAGGATAATATTTACGAATAGTGAATAGAATGATTAAATGATTTTTTTATCTTCGGAAGAAATATTAGGTATAAGCTTTACCTTATAAATTTTATTGCGGGCATAGAAACTATCCACGAGATCCAATAGGTATTCAGTTATAATGTTTTTCAGGAAGCAGCTAACTTTCAAACCATAGTAAAACTATCGAATGAGATTAATTACATTAGAAGATGTACGCGACCTTTATTTGAAAATATTGCAAAGAGGTGTCTTTTTTTCATTATCAAAATTTTCGTTCAATAAAGTTAAAAGAACTAAGAGCGCCTTTAATGCTGTAAATATCGATTCTTCAAATTGGTGGATAATACCAGAAGTTAAGCAGCGATGGAATGAGTTAATTACGGGATCCAAAAATGTAACCTACGAGGAATATATTTCAAATAATTATTTCAAGGATTACAAATCTCTTAAAATGGTGTCTATAGGTTCGGGCATTTGTAGCCATGAGTTAAAACTTGCTGAGTTGAATCCCCATTGGGAAATTATTTGCGTGGATTTTTCAAATAACTTACTGGACAAAGCAGAGCAAATTGCCAAAGAAAAACGATTAAAAAACATCCAATTTCTTAGTAAGAATATACATGAATTTGAGCTCCCAGATAACTATTTTGACATTGTTTTTTTTCATGCTTCACTTCATCATTTTAAATTGTTGGATGAGTTTATTAAAAACAAGGTTGTTGATAAATTAAACTCTGATGGGCATTTGATAATAAATGAATATGTGGGCGTGAATAGGCTCCAATATAATAAGGAACAAAGGGATGCCATCAATAATTGTTTGTCGTTAATTCCTAAAACACACAGGCAATTGTACAAGTCGAAGATGGTTAAAAACAAATACTATGGCTCTGGACTTTTACGAATGATAATAGCGGATCCTTCAGAGTGTATTGAGTCAGAGAATATAGTCCCTGTAATTAATAAGTATTTCGACAAGGTTTTTGAGAAATCATTTGGGGGAAATTTACTAATGCCTGTATTAAAAGATATATCACATCACTTTGTGGATAGTGATTTTGAAAAGGAGAACCAACTGATTTTGAGTAGGGTATTTGATTTTGAAGACAAGTACTTATTGAAACATAATTCTGATTTTATTTTTGGGATATATAAGAAAAAGCCAATCGCAGAAGAAAATATTTCCTCAAATAACGCTGCAAAGCCTAACGCTAATTAGGACTTTTGCTAAAGTGTTTTTCCATAGTTGGATATTATTGCCATTGATTCTAACTCTTCCTGACACATCGAGCCTGCTCTATTTAGAGTATCATCTACCAACAACTTACGGTTTATTTACATCTGTGGGTTGATACTTTAGTAATTGCACAATAGGCCACTCGGCCCGAAGCCCTGCTTAGTCTCTGTCGTGGGGTGATCAGTGATTTCAGGCACATTATTCCCATTGGCCTTCTGTATTTCAAAACTTTAATTTATGGCTTTTTCAAACTTTCCATTAATCAACTAATAATGGGCTGAAGTATCATTCCTATCTTCTCAATCTCTCTAAGTATATAGTCCTTTTGCTCCATAATTACAAGGTTAAATAGCAAATTTACCGTAATAATATAGATTAGTAAGTAGGGGATTGAAATGATTTAATATAATATTTTTCTTTCTACTTGTACCTATCCATTAGCTTTAGTAAACTCAGTTTTAGGGATAATTTTTCAGTTGCAGCTGATTATTCATCCTATTTCAATGAAGATTATGAAATGTTAAGTGAAAGTTTTGAAAATCTGTCGTTGGAATTATTGAACAACTACAGGAATGTAGAATATAGAAAAGTTATTGTACCATCGCAAGATTCTGATAAGCTGACTTTTGGAGTTTGTTATGTACCAGCTCAAAAAAACAATAAGAATCTTTTAATTCTAAGTTCAGGCGTGCATGGAGTTGAGGGTTTCGTTGGACATGCTGTTCAAAGTCTATTTATTGATAGGTTTCTGGATGAAGAATTAATTGAAAATACGGGTGTATTGCTTATACACAGCATAAACCCTTATGGACTTAAGCATATGCGTAGGGTAACCAACAATAATGTTGACCTGAACCGGAATAGCCCATCCACAGATAATTTGTACTCAACAGTTAATGAAGGCTATCCAAAGGTTTACGAACTAATAAATCCACAGAAAAAAGTCAAAGTCTCCTCGGTTGAGAATAGATTCTTCTTTTTAAAGGCTGTAAACGAGATTAGGAAAGTTTCCATGCCTGTATTGAGGCAAGCTGTGCTACAGGGACAATATCAGTACCCTAAAGGATTGTATTTTGGAGGGTTAAGTCCTGAGCCACAAATCGATTCGCTTAGGCCAATAATTGAGAGGATTTGTGATCCGTATCAAACAATTTTAGCCATTGATCTTCATACAGGGTATGGAGAACGTGGTGTTCTTCTTTTTTTTCAGGATCCCGTGGACAAAGAAAGGATGGATAAAATTGAATCTTTGTTTGCAGGCTATACAATTGATTGGGGCAATACAGAAGATTTTTATACCGTAACGGGTGATTTTACAGATTTTGTTGAGGCTTTAAATTCCGAGAAGCAGTTTTACCCAATGACTATTGAGTACGGTACACTGAATAGCCAAACCACAATGGGCTCTCTAAAGCCCATACATATTATGATTCTTGAGAATCAGGGACAACAGTTTGGTTACGCTAGCGAAAGGGATTCAATTAAGGTGAAGCAAGATCTTTTAGAAATGTATTTCCCCGCATCGGTGAATTGGCGAAACCATATCATGGAACAATCAAAAATGGTTTTTGACAGCATTATCCCAAGATTTACTAGCGGCAATTATTAGTTTATCTAATGGAGTAGTCCTAAAGTATTTTGTTAAATACATAATTAAAGAGAAGCAAGTATGACATATATGATTGTTTACTCGAGTATTACAGGAAATACAGAAATTATAGCCAAAGCAATTTAAGGATGCATTGGATGAGAAATCTTGCATTTATTATGGCAAAGTTGATGGACCCTTAGCCCAAATTGCAGATATTATATTTGTAGGGTTTTGGGTTTACAAAGGCTCTTGTGCTGAAGAAATAAAACAAAAATTTAAAACTCTACAAAACAAGAAAATTGTACTTTTTGGTACTGCTGGTTTTGGTGGATCTGAAGATTATTATGAAACGATAATACAAGAGGTTAAGCAGCTTGTGCCAAAGTCAAATATAATTATTGATAGTTTTATGTGCCAAGGGAAGATGCCACAAAATGTATTCGAGCGGTACGAAAAACTACTTAAAGCTCAGCCTGAAAACAGCAATATTTTGAATATGATTTTTAACTATAAAAGTGCTTTATCACATCTTGATAAACATGATATTGAGGCTGCTAAAACATTTGCAAGGAGCTATTATTCATAGAGCCTGAATTGAGAAAGCAAATAGTTACCTATTAAATCTACTTAAGCCTAATTTGTACAGAGTCTCAATCGGGGACTTATTTTATCATTTCCAGTAACTTTTGTTTATTTATAATCTGAACCTCGCGGCGATTAACTATAATAGTCTCATCATCCTCCATTTCCGATAGAACTCGGGCAAGCGACGGCCGGGTTACACCAAACAGTTCTGCCAGTTCTTGATGCGATTTAGGGAGAATAATAGTTGTTCGGGTTTCGCTTTTAGCCAGATTTAGTAAGTAATGCGCAACCTTTTCTTTGATGGTTTTAAACGAAAGAAACCACAGTTTTGTGGTAAGAAAATGCGCTCTGTTGGATACTGCCCTCAGAAAGTTTTTTAGTATAATTTCGTTCGACTGCATAAGCCTGAGAACATCTGTGCGTGGAATAAACAAGATTTTACAATTGGTCAAAGCTACCACGTCAACTGGGAACTTGTTCATTTGACTAAACATTACAGCATGCGCTAGGGGCTGAGGGGCTTGGATTTCTTCAACTTTTAGTATCTTACCTGAAAAATCAACCATCTCGCCCTTAACAATGCCCTCAATTACTATGAGCAAGTTTTTTACCTCATCGTCGCGCTGGGCAATAGTTTGACCCTTACTGAAAGACTTTACAGAGTATGCAATAGTGCCGAAAATACTCTCTAATTCTTTGGCTGATAGCCCAATAAAAAATGGTGAATTACTAAGAATTTCGAACATGGATTATTAATTGAAGTTTTTTAAATTTACAATTCAAAAATAACGATTTATAATGAGAACAAGAGAATACTATCTTGAGTTACTAAGTAAAAATATTAAGAACCAAAAGATGATTGCTCACTGCTTGGCATCTGAGGCAGTATTAAGGGCATTGGCAAAGCGTTTTAATGAGAATGAGGATGCTTGGGGCTTTGCCGGCCTTTTGCACGATATTGATGTGGAATTTACCGAGGGAGATTCCATGCGCCATGGCCCTGAGGGAGCAAATTTACTAAAAACCGAAGGTTTGCCCGATGATGTTATTGATGCTATTCTAATGCACAATGAGATGGCTACCGGTAAGGAACGCGAAACGCTTTTTCAGCATGCATTGGCGGCTGGTGAAACAATTACGGGGCTAATTTTTGCAACTGCGTTGGTTTACCCCGATAAGAAAATAGGAAGTGTAAAGACCAAATCGATTGTTAAACGAATGAAGGAGAAAGCGTTTGCTGCATCAGTAAATCGAGATACTATTATGGAATGCGAGAAAATTGGGATTCCAATCAATGAGTTTGCAGAGTTATCGCTTGAGGCGTTAAAACCAATTGAGGAGGAATTAGGGTTTTAGCTTAAGCCAAATCCTCAACCTCAACCTCAACCTCAACCTCAACCTCAACCTCAACCTCAACCTGTCTGCCGACCTGCCTGACGGTAGGCATGGCGGCAGGCCTCAACCTTACCTCTGTGAACTCAAACTAGAATACCCAATAATTTTCTCATATCTTGCACCCAATGGCTTGTAGTATACCATAATAGTATAAGTGTTTTCTGTATCAAAGAAACTTCCCTCAAAATGCGTGAAATCAACGGTATTTTTTGAACTATTGCCTACCATGTAAGCATAATTGTATGCCCCTTGCTTTAATAGCAAACGGAGTTCGTATATTCCCTCAACAGGGTTGTAAACCATTTCATTGCTTGGCGATAGCATCCAGTTTGTTAATTCCCCATACACATAAACCTTATTGCCTTCGTCCAGTTCCATAGGTGTGCTTAGGCTAAAGTATGCCCAAAAGTAATCTGCTTCAATATTTCCTTGGTCACTTCTCTCTAGGTTTACCACGTAATGTCCATTGAAGTCTGAGATGCTTGTGTATTTCTGATTTCTTCGACTCTTATCTGAGCTTAATAGTACATGAAACATTGAGCCTTTGTAGGTAATGTCTCTGACTCCTTGACCTGCATAACGGATGTTTTTAGTATCAAAAATTCGGTATTCGTTTCCCCCATCAAAAATTAGTGCGTCAGGTTGTGTGTAATCTATTTTGGCCCCATCAATAAATACAGGTTTAATCTCCCTAAAACATCCCTGCGAAATATTGTTCTGGCAAACAACTGTTTTTATCTCAGTAAAAGGGTCGGTAATCCTAAAGCTACCAGCATTTATCGTTAGGTTTAGTTGCTGTCCGCTATACCGCATTAATCCTGCAGATGGTTGGCGAATACTAGCCTCTATACCAGCTAGAGGTTGATATACTAGAAATCTTTTTTGAATTAAAACTTCGTCAGGTTTGTAGGTATTAAAAACTTTGATGATGTAATTACCCGAAATTTTCAGCTTAACATCGTTGTTCGGTATCTCAAGTTTGCAATGCATATAGCTTATTATTGTTGCTGAGGAGAAGCTAAAATCCCGAATTTCATTAACCTCAAAACCATCCATATAATCGGAGTAGAATAGCGACGATGACTCCCAATTACTATTACAATGCGTAAGGCTGTAGGAGTATGTTCCAGGATTTTCAGATATATCGTCGAATGAGAGCAGTATTGCTTCATTGCTCATTAGATCAATCGCAGGGATTGAGAATTCAGTACCCAACTTTCTAATCTTAACGGTCTTTAAATCATCAGATCTAATAAATTCTCGAGTGCTTCCTGAATCCTGTTGAACAATTGTATTTGATAGGGTGTTGTTTGTGAAATAACAGATAATGCTTAATGCAGTTAATGCTGAGCGGAATAATCTTTTTACTTTCATTATTGGTCTTTTATAATACTATAAGCGTTTTGCTGTAAAGTTTTAAGTTGAATTTTAACTGGGTCTATAAAACATTAGCAAATTAACAATGAATTTAAGTTTTTAAAAATGCAAATTGACAACGAGTTGTTTATTTTGGTATTGTTAAATAATTTTACAAAAATAGGCCATTAAAATATGTGTATTGTTATATTTGTAGGTTTTTAAATGAGTTACATGTTTAGCAAAATATTCTCTAAATTTGTTTATCGAAATCAATAACTAACCAAAATCATGCCTAAGGTACATAAGATTCGAAAAGGTTTAAATATTCCCCTAAAGGGAGAGGCCGAGAAAGTGTTCTCAAGAGTTGATCAGGCCGAGGCTTATGCCGTTAAACCAATCGATTTTCAGGGCTTAACGCCCAAGCTTAGCGTAAAAGAGGGGGATAAGGTAAAGGCTGGTTCACCACTTTTTTCCAATAAGTTTCGCCCTAATGTAGTTTTTACTTCGCCAGTTAGTGGCGAGGTCTTCATGGTACGAAGAGGCGAACGCAGAAAAATTCTTGAGGTTATTGTTCACCCCGATACAGTGCAGGAATTCGAAGATTTTGGGGCCGAGCAACCTTCGCAACTCTCACGTGAGCAGATTATTGAAAAGATGCAGAGGGCAGGCGTTTGGCCAATGGTTAAGCAGCGTCCGTATGGTATAATTGCTAATCCTGAGGAAAAGCCAAAGTCTATTCATATTTCTGCTTTTGATTCAGCACCATTGTCACCCGATTTGGATTTTGCAGTAAAGGATGAGGCTGAGGCATTTCAAGCGGGTATTGAGGCGATACAAAAGCTAACCGACGGTAAGGTTAATATCAACCTAAATGCCGAATATCCTCCAAGCAATGTGTTTACCAAAGTAAAAGGGGTTGAGTTTAACTACTTCTCAGGACCACACCCTGCAGGTAATGTGGGCATTCAAATTCATCATATTGAACCAATTTTTAAGGGCGATCTTATTTGGACAGTTGCCCCACTAGACGTGATCATAATAGGTAGACTTTTTCTAAAAGGCATATATGATGCAACTAAGATTATTGCACTAACAGGATCTGAAGTTCAGAGGCCACGTTACTTTACCGTTAAAACTGGGGCATCCATTAGCAACATTGTTAGCAATAATCTTACACAACCTGCTGATAAACTAAGGTTTATTAGCGGTGATGTACTTACAGGGACTAGCATTGCCGACAATGGTTTTTTAGGATTTTATGATAATATGGTTACGGTAATCCCCGAGGGCAATCATTACGAATTTTTGGGTTGGGCTTCTCCAGGGATTAATAAGTTTAGCCTTACTCGAACATTCCTTTCAAAGTTGATTCCAGATAAAAAATTTGCATTACACACCAATTTAAATGGTGGCGAAAGAGCCTATGTTGTTACAGGTCAGTATGATAAGGTGCTACCGATGAATATTTATCCCGTTCATCTTATTAAGGCTATTCTGGCAAAAGATATTGACAAAATGGAGAGTCTGGGTATTTATGAGGTGGTAGAGGAGGATATGGCGCTTTGCGAATATGTTTGTACATCTAAAACGGAAGTACAGTCAATCCTTCGAGAGGGAATAGACCTAATGATTAAAGAACTTGGCGAATAGCTTTTTGCATTTAAAAGATAAAAACAGCATATAATGAAATCATTACGGAATTTTATTGATAAGATTAAACCGAATTTTGAGAAAGGGGGAAAGTTGGAGATTTTCCACTCAACCTTCGAAGGATTCGAAACCTTTCTGTTTGTTCCCAATAAGGTAACGCAGAAAGGAAGCCACATCCGCGATGCTATAGATTTAAAGCGCACAATGATTATTGTGGTATTGGCACTAGTGCCAGCCCTTTTATTTGGTATATGGAACGTAGGATACCAACATGCACTGGCCACGGGCGCACCAACTGATTTTTGGCCAATTGTTCTATTTGGTTTAGGAAAGGTATTGCCAATTGTTGTAGTATCGTATTTAGTAGGACTGGGCATAGAGTTTGGTTTTGCTCAGGTTCGTAAGCACGAGATCAACGAAGGCTTTTTGGTTACAGGTATGCTCATCCCGCTGATTGTTCCCGTTGATATTCCTCTTTGGATGGTGGCTTTGGCAACTGCATTTACCGTTATAATTGGTAAAGAGGTGTTTGGTGGTACAGGGATGAACATTTTTAATCCGGCTTTACTTGCACGCGCCTTTCTTTTCTTTGCGTACCCATCGCACATGAGTGGCGACTATGTTTGGGTAGCAAACCTAGCTAAAGGTGAAGGGATAATAGATGGGTTTTCGGGTGCAACACCTCTTGCAAATGCTGCAGCTTATGAAATTGATAAAATACCATCTTCAATGGATATGTTCCTTGGATTTATCCCAGGATCTATTGGCGAAACATCAACGCTTGCAATACTTATTGGAGCCTTTATCTTAGTACTCACCGGAATTGGCAGTTGGAAAATCATTGTATCAACCGTACTCGGTGGATTAACAATGGGATTTATTTTTAATGCATTTGCCGTAAACCCATTTATGGAAATGCCTGCTTGGCATCACCTTATTATGGGAGGATTTGCATTTGGGGCCGTTTTTATGGCTACCGATCCTGTTACTGCATCTCAAACCGAAAAGGGCAAATGGATATACGGCTTTTTTATAGGACTTTTAGCTGTGCTTGTCAGGGTGTTTAACCCCGCTTATCCAGAAGGTATGATGCTATCAATTTTACTGCTGAATGCTTTTGCTCCGCTAATTGACCATTATGTGATTCAGGCAAATATTAAGAAACGTAAGAAACGTGCAGCTGCAGCTGCCAAAAACAGTTAAAAGCTATTACTATGAAGAAGCAAAGCAATCTATACATATTCTTGTATTCATCTGTAATGGTTATTGTTGTAGCAGCGCTATTGGCACTTGCATCTACTGTGCTAAAACCATTTCAGCAAAAGAATATAGAAACGGAAAAGAAACTCGATATCTTAAAGTCGGTGGGAAGAGCCAGTGAGGTTGAATCAGCAGAAAACAAACATGAGTATGTTGGAGGTGAGTTTGATGCGGTAATCATTGAGCAACTGGTTGTAAACTCTAACGGCGAAAGGGTACAAGGGGTTGATCCCTTTACTGTCGATCTTAAAGTAGAATTTGATAAACCAGAGGGAAGTCAAAACCTTCCTATATATGTAGCCCAATTGGAGGATGGAAGTAAGAAGTATATCTTACCATTGTTGGGTCGTGGACTTTGGGGGCCAATTTGGGGATATATCTCGCTAAACGACGATTACAATACTGTTTACGGTGCATCTTTTGCCCATAAGTCTGAAACACCTGGTTTAGGCGCTGAAATTTCCACTGTTGAGTTTCAAAGTCAATTTAAAGGGAAACAAATTTTTGAGAATGAGAAATTTGTTTCAATTAGCGTTATAAAAGGAGGAGCTAAACCGGATAATTCTCACGGTGTTGATGCTGTATCTGGTGGGACAATAACAAGCCAAGGTCTACAGGATATGATAGAGAAATGCCTTAAAGGCTATCAGGAGTTTTTTAAAAAATCAAAAGAAATAAGCCATGAGCGTGAAGATTGAAAGTGAACCTTTATTTTCGGCCAAAAACCTTAAATTAATAACCGATCCAATAAATAAGAATAATCCCATTACTGTTTTAGTTCTGGGTATATGTTCGGCACTAGCGGTTACGGTTAAGCTCGAACCCTCGGTTGTAATGGCCGTTTCTGTTATTGTAGTGACAACCCTATCCAACGTAATAAATTCGTTGTTACGGAATACTATTCCACAGAGAATAAGAATTATTGTACAATTAGTAATAGTTGCTGCATTGGTAATTCTTGTTGATGAAATATTAAAAGCCTTTGCATACGATGTGAGCAAGCAACTATCTGTATTTGTGGGATTGATTATTACCAACTGTATTATCATGGGTAGAATTGAGGCTTTTGCACTGGGAAACAAAGCTTGGCCTTCGGCACTCGATGGATTAGGCAATGGCATTGGGTATGGAGTAATCCTAGTTGTTGTCGGGTTTTTTCGTGAACTTTTGGGCTCAGGAACGCTATGGGGCTATAGGGTAATTCCCGAGTCTATCTATGTTAAAAACGGTGGATTTTATGAGAATAATGGATTGTTTATTTTGCCCCCAATGGCGTTAATTATTGTGGGTATCATAATCTGGATACAGCGTAGTAGAGTGCGTGAATTAATTGAAAACGAATAACCTGAAATACTCCTAGGTATGGAAAATTTAATAAGTATTTTCGTCAAGTCAATTTTTGTTGACAACATGATATTCGCATACTTTCTGGGTATGTGTTCGTATTTGGCCGTATCAAAAACAGTTAAAACATCTTCAGGTTTAGGCCTTGCTGTAGTGTTTGTGTTGGGAATTACTGTGCCGGTAAACTATTTAATAAATAATTATCTGCTTACTCCAGGTGCCTTAGCATGGCTTAGCCCATCCTTTGCCGATATGGATTTGAGTTTCCTTTCATTCATCATGTTTATTGCGGTTATTGCTTCCATTGTACAATTGGTTGAAATGATAGTCGAGAAATTTTCCCCCGCACTATACAATTCTTTGGGCATTTTTCTCCCTCTAATTGCTGTGAACTGTGCAATACTTGGGGGATCGCTATTTATGCAAGAGCGCGAATTTGTGAACATTGGTGAGGCAACGGTTTATGGATTAGGTTCAGGAATTGGATGGTATTTAGCAATTGTGAGTCTTGCGGCCATACGCGAAAAACTAAAATACTCAAATGTACCAGCTCCGCTTCGAGGGATTGGTATAACGTTTATTATAACCGGTTTAATGGGTATTGCTTTTATGACCTTTATGGGGATTAAGTTATAAACTGAAATCTATTTAAGATGATACTATTAGCATCAAATTTTGTTATTATCATGTCGGCTATTGCAGTATTCCTTATTGTAATAAGCCTATTGGTTGCTATTCTGCTTTATGCTAAAAAGAAGTTGACCCCACAGGGCGAAGTAACCCTAACCATTAATGATGATAAGGTAATTACGGTTGAACCAGGCATTACGGTTTTAACAACTCTGAGCAATAATGGGGTTTTTCTTCCATCTGCATGTGGAGGTAAGGGAACCTGTGCCATGTGTAAATGCCAAGTGCTTGAGGGAGGGGGAAGTATTTTACAAACTGAAGTGGGCTATTTTACTCGCCGAGAGCAAGCTGAGAATTGGCGCTTGGGCTGCCAGGTGAAGATTAAGGAGAATATTAAGATTAGAGTGCCCGAAGAAGTAATGGGAATTAAAAAGTGGGAGTGTGAGGTTGTTTCGAACAGGAACGTTGCCACTTTTATAAAGGAGTTTGTAGTTAAACTCCCTGAAGGCGAAAAACTCGATTTCCGTTCAGGTGGTTATATACAGATTGATGTTCCAAAACTTGAGGTTGATTTTTCGAAAGATATAGATGTTGAAGCTGAGTTCCGCGACGAGTGGGACAAGTTTAACATGTGGAGTTTGAAGATGAATAACCCCGAAGAAACATATCGAGCGTACTCTATGGCCAATCATCCTGCTGAGGATAATGTTATAATGCTTAACATACGTATTGCAACCCCACCTTGGGATAGGGCTAAGAATGCATTTATGAACGTTAATCCAGGCATTTGCTCTAGTTACATTTTCTCTCGTAAACCTGGCGATAAGGTTATGATTAGTGGACCTTATGGCGAGTTTTTTATAAAGGATACGGAGAACGAGATAATGTTTATTGGAGGTGGAGCAGGAATGGCGCCCATGCGTTCGCATATATTTCACTTGTTCAATACGGTGAAAACTGGACGAAAAACATCTTTCTGGTATGGGGCGCGCTCACGTCGTGAAATTTTTTACGAGGAACATTTTAGGGCTATCGAAAAGAATTTCCCCAATTTCACTTTCCATATTGCGCTTTCAGAGCCAAAACCTGAAGATAATTGGGAAGGTTATAAAGGTTTTATCCATCAGATAATTCTAGATAATTATCTTAAAAAACACGATAACCCCGAGGATATAGAGTACTATCTCTGTGGACCCCCCATGATGAATGATGCTGTGTTCAAAATGCTTTACGATTTGGGTGTACCCGATGAGATGGTTGCCTATGATGATTTTGGTTGATCTATTTTCAAAATAAACAAAAAGCGCAGTAAGGACTGCGCTTTTTTTATTGTGCTTATAACCTAACTATAATGATTGAAAAAAAACATTATTTCATCCCTTTAATCTCCTTTTTAGTTTTTGCTGCGGTAAGCTTAAACTCTTTCCCTAGGGTTAGCATTAGCCCAAAGGCCTCATCAAAATTGTTCTTAATTTTTCCATCGAGAATAGCATCCTTAATGGCATCCTTAATAAGTCCAACAGGCTTACTAGGCTGAACATTGAACATTGTCATTATCATATCACCACTAATTGGAGGTTGAAAATTACGGATAGCATCTTTCTCTTCAATCTCAACCAGTTTTTTTCGAACCAATTCAAAGTTTGCTAGGTAACGCTTCACTTTGGCATCATTCTTTGAGGTGATATCTGCTTCGCAGAGTGTCATTAAATCTTCAATATCATCACCAGCATCATAGAGCAATCTTCTTACGGCCGAATCGGTTACCTCGTCGCTCGATAGTACAATGGGGCGTAGATGCAGCTGTACTAATTTCTGAACGTATTTCATTCTATCGTTCAGTGGCATTTTTAGGCGTTGAAAAATTTTTGGAATCATTTTGGCACCTAGAAACTCATGCCCGTGAAAGGTCCAGCCCTGTCCCTTTATATACTTTTTGGTTGGGGGTTTGGCAATATCATGAAGCAAAGCAGCCCAGCGTAACCAAAGGCTGTCCGATTTTTCTGCCACATTGTCAAGCACCTGTAGCGTATGGTAAAAGTTATCTTTGTGATTATGATTTTCAACCTGTTCAACTCCCTTAAGGGCAGTTAGTTCGGGGAAAAATTGTTCGAGTAGCCCAGTTTGCTCAAGTATCAGAAATCCAGTTGATGGGCGTTTGGCCATCAGTATTTTATTAACTTCATCAATTATGCGCTCTTTGGATATAATACTGAGACGTTCCTTATTCTTTGCAAGTGCAGCATAAGTCTTTTGCTCAATATCGAAGTTAAGCTGTGTTGCAAATCTTACGGCGCGCATCATCCTAAGCGGGTCATCAATAAAAGTTTTATCAGGATCGAGGGGTGTTCTAATGGTCCTATCCTTAATATCCCCAAGACCATTAAAGGGATCAACCAACTGGCCAAACGAGTTTGGATGTAGGCTAATAGCCAGAGTGTTCATGGTAAAATCGCGACGTAGTTGATCGTCTTCAATGGTGCCGTCCTCAACTATGGGTTTTCTCGAGTTGGAGCGATACGATTCCTTGCGGGCGCCAACAAACTCTATCTCCCATTCGCCTGCCTTTAGCTGTGCCGTACCAAAACTCTTAAAAATGGTTACTTTCTTATTCCCCAACTTTTTACCAACAAGTTGAGCTATCTCAATGCCCGAGCCCTGAATAACAATATCAATATCCTTTGAGGTGCGTTTTAAGAATAAATCGCGAACAAATCCCCCTATAACGTAAGTGGGTTTATCCATTTCACCTGCTATCTCTGATACTACTTTAAATATCTTATGGTCTAAATAATCCTTCATTATGTAATATGACAGTTATATTAAATCAGCCTGTCAAAATTACACAAATTTGCTAAAGTTCCCTTAATTTAATCAACCCTCTTATTATGCCATACTTTCATTGTATTAATTTAGTAGTCATTGATATATAGAGTAATATAAATTTTGTATTCACCTTTTGGGTTTTTGAAAATTAATAGTGGAACACTATTTGATAACTACATATACAGATATGTATATATTATGTAAAATGTTTGTAAACATTAAACAAAACACACTATATGCATGTTAACAACAATATTATGCTGAGGCTATTTTAAAAGTAGGTTTAAAGTGATTAAAACTTAATATTTTAGTTTCAGCAAATCGAATTGGATCAAAGCATTTATTTGAAATAATCATAATTATATAACCAAACAGAAAAAAACGATGATGGTAGAACATTTAACAAAAGAAACATTTAAGTCGAAGGTTTTTGACTTTGAGAAGAATACAGATTGGAAATTTGAGGGAAATATACCCGCAGTTATTGATTTTTATGCCGACTGGTGTGGACCATGCAAAATGGTGGCGCCAATACTTGAGGAACTTGCCAAGGAATATGATGGTAAAATAAATATCTATAAAGTTGATACTGAAGCCGAGCAGGAACTTGCTGGCATGTTCGGTATCCGTAGCATTCCTTCAATCCTGTTTGTTCCTATGAACGACAAGCCTCAAATGGCTGCAGGTGCACTTCCTAAGGATAGTTTTAAGGAAGCATTTAAGGATGTTCTTAAG
This sequence comes from Bacteroidales bacterium UBA5349, assembly GCA_002410065.1. Classification (GTDB taxonomy): domain Bacteria; phylum Bacteroidota; class Bacteroidia; order Bacteroidales; family Tenuifilaceae; genus Perlabentimonas. The sequence goes on from DHQB01000004.1 coordinate 92,913, forward strand.
GTTAGTTAGTCCGTAACTCTATGAAAGTAGACTCTTCCTAAGAGTCTGTAGATTTGCTAAAATAGCCTAATTAAAAAATACCTTAAACAATGGTAAAACATTGTTTAAGGTATTTCTGTATAGGATATCCTGTTTTTAGGTAATGCTCAATGCTTTTTTGAAAATATTTACAAAGAATATGGAGCAATTAAGTATACTGCACCTTATTTTCTAATAATAGTAGCATCCCTATCGGGTCCAACCGATACAATTTTTACCGGAACGCCAGTTTCTGATTCAATAAATTTAATAAAATCGAGCAGTTGAGTCGGTAAATCTTTTTCAGATTTTAGGCTTGTAATTGGGATCTTCCAGCCCTTAAATTCTTTGTAAACAGACTCAATTTTTGTATTGATATCATAGGGAAATTGCTCAGTCTTTTGCCCATTTATCTTGTATGCTACTGCTATTTTTATGCTATCAAAAGTATCGAGTACATCAGCCTTTGTCATTATTAAAGCAGTAACACCATTGATCATAACCGCATATTTTAGCGCTACCAAATCGAGCCAACCGCAACGGCGTGGACGACCTGTTGTTGAACCGTACTCATTACCCTTATCTCGCAGCTTTTGTCCAACTTCATCTTCTAACTCAGTAGGGAAGGGGCCTGACCCAACGCGGGTACAGTAGGCTTTAAAAATGCCTAAAACTTGTCCAATTTTGCTTGGAGCAATACCCAAGCCTGTGCAAGCACCTGCGCAAATGGTGCTAGAGGAAGTTACAAAAGGGTATGACCCAAAATCGATATCGAGCAACGATCCTTGCGCACCTTCGGCTAGTATTTTCTTGTTTTCATTAATATACTGGTTAACCTCATATTCTGAGTCGATTAGCGCAAACTCCCTAATGGTTTCAATGCCTTTAAACCAAGCAGTTTCGTGCTGCTCAATATTAGCAGTATAGCCTTCATACTGCTTGAGCACATCTTTATGCTTGTTTTTTAGTTGAAGGTATTTTTCCTTAAAATTAGGATTTAGAATATCGCCAACCCGTAAGCCATTGCGCCCAGTTTTATCCATATAGGTTGGGCCAATCCCTTTCAGAGTTGAACCTATTTTCCCTTTCCCTTTTGCAGCCTCGGAGGCTGCGTCGAGTTCGCGGTGTGAGGGTACAATAAGATGAGCCTTTTTTGATATAAGCAGATTCTTGGTGGGTTCTACTCCTAATTTTCTTAGCGATTCAATTTCGTTTGCAAAAATCACAGGATCTACTACCACTCCATTTCCAATAATGTTTATTGATTCTGAGTGAAATATCCCTGATGGAATGGTATGCAACACATGCTTAATCTTGTTGAATTCTAGTGAGTGTCCAGCATTAGGGCCACCCTGAAAGCGAGCTACAACATCATAACTTGGCGTAAGCACATCAACAACTTTACCTTTGCCCTCGTCGCCCCATTGAAGGCCAAGTAGAACATCTACTTTCATCATTTTATTAGCTTAATATTATACCATCATAAATGCCGGCCTAGTTCGGCATTAGCAAATGCATTTTGCGGTTATAAATTTACCCTTTTTAGGGTTTTTAACCTAATGATGGAGGGGAAAAGATGAAGTTAATTTTAACTATTTATTAACAGTCAATTATTTTAATTGCAATTATTTCTTTTCGGCTTGGAGGCATTTTTCACAAATACCATAGAAGTAAAGGGAGTGGTGCGTAATTTTGAAATTCATCGATTTGCCTGCTGTATTCTTGATTTCTTGAATGCGCGGATCGCAGAATTCGATAACCGAGCCACAATTAGTGCATATTAGGTGATCGTGTTGACGGCACTCGTAAGCTTTTTCAAAAACAGCAATATTTTTACCAAACTGATGCTTAACAACCAGTCCGCACTCTAGTAAAAGTTCAATAGTATTGTATAGCGTAGCACGACTAACCCTGTAGTTCTTGTTTTTCATATATATGTAAAGGGTCTCAATATCGAAATGCCCTTCACGTGAGTATATCTCTTCTATAATTGCAAATCGCTCTGGAGTCTTTCTGTGCCCTTTCTTTTCAAGGTATTCAATAAAAATTTTCCTAACAGATTCAATTGTTGCATCGCATCCCATGATGAAATTGTTTAAATTTAGAATAGATAAAAATAGCAATTGTGTTGCACACAACCAATACTTAATCTAAAAAAGTTGAAAGCATTAATTATTAAAGGATAAACACAGAACTGTGGGAATAGTTTAATTATCGAAGTTCTCAATGCGCTTTACAGAGTCAACCCCTTTTATCTTCATTACATTGCCAATAAGATTGTTTAGGCTGCTTGCGCTGTGTACGTATAGATCGATAGAACTCTCGAAAATGCCATCGTGGCTTTCAATAAGAAGTTTACGGATATTAACCCGGAGCTCATCGGAGATTTCCTTAACCAACTCGCTAAGTATTCCTACTCTATCCATACCCCTTACTTCAATGCGGGCAAGGAATGAGAGCACCTTGTGAGTAGTCCATTTAGCAGATACAATGCGATCGCCATGTCGTGACATTAGCCTTATGGCCTCGGGACAGGTTACCTTATGTACAATTACGTTTTCCTCAGAGGTGATGTAGCCAATAACATCGTCGCCGGGTATGGGGTTGCAACATTTTGCAACCATGTAGGTTGTGGTTTCGTCAACGGGATGCTCCCTAAGCATATAGGGCTTTTTGGGGTCGAAACGTTGTTCGCTCTGATCCGACTCTTTTTCATTTTTCTGCCGCTTTCGAAGGGCCGATTTTGAGAATTGAATTTCCCAATACCTTATCCACTTATTCTTTGTGTTTTTGCGTAGTATTTTTTTTAGGTTCTCAAGCGATATTTGACCTGAGCCGACCTTACTATAAAGTTCATCCTTGGAGATAACCTCAAATGCTGGAAGTATCTTTTTAAAAACTCTGGAGGATGGTTGCAAACCAATTTCGGCAAGCTTAACCTCAACCATTTGCTTTCCTTTTTCGAGTCGGTTTTTAGTTTCGGCCTTAAATGCTGATTTTATAGCCGATTGGGCTTTAGCTGTTACAGCATATTTAAGTAATTCCCAAGTTGGTTTTTGTGTAATTGCCGTAATAATCTCAACCTGATCTCCACTATTGAGTTTATAGCTAACAGAAACTAGTTTATGATTAACCTTTGCACCAATGGCCTTATTGCCAATTTCAGTGTGAATTTCGTAGGCCAAATCGAGAACTGTTGAGCCTTTAGGTAGTGTTTTTGTGTCCCCTTTCGGGGTAAAAACAATTATCTCAGACGAGAAGAGGTTAAGTTTAAACTCATCAAGAAAATCGAGGGCATCGGTTTGCGGGTTCTCCAGCAGTTCCCTAACTTGTTTTATCCATTTTTCAAACTCTGATTCTTGAATGCTGCTATCAATATCCTTGTACTTCCAATGAGAAGCAAACCCGCGTTCGGCAATTTCATTCATGCGTTGCGATCGGATCTGAACCTCAACCCATTGTCCGTGCGGACCCATTACAGTACAGTGCAATGCTTCGTATCCATTAGCTTTTGGTGTGCTTACCCAATCGCGTATTCTGTCGGGTTTAGGCTTATAGATATCGGTTATTAGCGAGTATATATGCCAGCATTGCGTTTTGTCGGGAATATGAGGGTAGGGGTTGAAAATTATTCGGATGGCCAATAGATCGTAAATATCTTCGAAGGCCACATTTTTTGCCTGAATTTTTTTCCAGATTGAGTAGATCGATTTTGGCCTACCACTAATATCGAAATCGATGTTATTCTCCTCTAACTTTTGGATAATTGGTAGTGAAAAGGAGTTGATAATCTGCATCCGTCTTTTTTCGGTACCCTCAAGTTTAACTCTTATGTCTTCAAAAACTTTTGGATATCTGTGCTTTAAGCTAAGATCTTCAAGTTCAGTTTTTATGGTGTAAAGGCCAAGTCTGTGGGCAAGTGGTGCATAAAGATAAATAGTTTCACTAGCAATTTTCATCTGTTTAGTCTCCGGCAGCGAATCGAGGGTTCGCATATTGTGGAGTCTGTCGGCAAGTTTGATCAGGATTACACGGATGTCGTCCGCCAGTGTTAAAAGAATTTTCCTGAAATTCTCAGCTTGTAATGACGAGTTTGCATCGAAGACCTCAGAAATTTTGGTTAACCCATCGATAATTGACGCTATCTTTTTGCCAAAAATTCGTTCAATATCATCTATTGTATAGTATGTGTCTTCAACTACATCATGGAGTAGGGAGCAAACAATAGCTTTTGGGCCAAGGCCTATTTCAGTAGATACTATTTTGGCAACGGCTAATGGATGTAGAATATACGGCTCGCCCGATTTACGCTTTACGCCCTTGTGGGCTTCGTTGGCAAGATTAAATGCTTTAAGAACTAATTTTTTATCTTCCTCGCTTTGACAGCGCGGACAACTCTGAATCAGATCGTTATATTGCTCTTGGATAAGTTGTTGATATTCATCCTCAGTTAATCCCATGTGAAATGCCTTTTCTTCAAAATTATTGTAATAGAAATCTATTGCTTTGGTCCATAAATTACGGTTACCGTGCCCGTTTTTGATTTTATTTTTTTCGACTCAGATATTACTTCAAGCCTGTATACGTATGTCCCTTCAGGGGCAAATTGCCCATTGGGTAATCTGCCATTCCATCCCTCGCTATTACCATCAAAAACGATACTTCCACCTCGGCTATAAATTATCAATTTATACGATGATTCAAAGCTGATTGTTGGTGCAAAAATATTCCGAGGAATTCCTTCCCTAACAATGGTACTTAAGGGATCGATGGCGTTTGGCATTGTAACATCAGGATCTACACGTGTACATATTGTCCGTGATCTGCTAAGACGAGGAGTGAGTCCTCCACCTAAAATTTCATGTGCTTCAACATAATAGCAGAAGTAGGGTTGAAAATCTTGTCCCTCAAAAATTGATAGATCATCAACGTATTCTGTTTCAATTGGGTTTTCAACTTGGTAAATCATTTCGGATATGGGTACCCCTTCGCGGTAGGCTATTCGGTATAGATTATACCTAATGGTATTATCCTTGGCAGAGTAGAATTCTTCCCAAGAAATAGTTGGTTTATTTCCTTTAGAGTACGCTCTTATAATAATTGTGTTCGATAGATTTGAAACTTTTTTAATCCTATTGCAACCATTATATGCATTTATTTTATAGTAGAACGGGCGCGAACGTGCTGCCCATGAGTCGGTTGTATCGGCAAAGTAAATAGTGCTTGGCTCGGTGAATTCGAAGAGGTTTTTGGCTGTGAAAATGGATGATATTGAGTCAGAACTCTCCCAGCGTACCAGCTTAAACTTTCTGAATTCAGTAGTAGGGTCAATTTTAAAATGAATTTCATTCTGTTTATCCCTTGCAATAATAGAATCAACATACATAAACTGCGGAGCAATAGCAATTCGGGTGTTAATGTGCGTAAGATTTGATAGTGAATATAGTTCTTCGTCTCTTTTTTTTGCCTCAACATAAATATAATAATTCCTATTGGGCAAAACTTCATGGAAGGTAATATTCTGTGTGCCTGGCGTGGTTGTGGTAAGGGTTAGTTGTTCCCAATCCGGATTTTCTCCAATGTACACGTTGTAATGCTCAATTCGATTACCCCAACCTAGGTAATGATTCCATGAAATATCAATTTTGTTACCACACGAATCATATTTAGCCGTCACATTAATGGAGCCATGTGGGGGCGTTAATGGGCTTGGTTCATCAGGGCCCTTACTGGCAATTACATACCTTATGCTTGTATTTAAACCATTATTATTCAAATCGGTATAGGTGAAAGTGCTAGCATCAACTGTATCAATTGGTATCCAACCTCCACCTACTTGTGGTATGTATATGATATAACCAGTAGGATCAGGATAAAGAGGGTTATTTTCAGGTTTGGTCCAAGTTAAGGTTGGGTTACCAGTCTGCGGGTTTAAAGTAAGCAGATTGAATGTGGGCCATATCGGTTTAGGTTCCGGATCATCCTGCGCTAGGCAGCCTGCAGCTGTAATTATTAGAACAAATGTTAAGATTCGATGTAGATGCATCGCTTTATTTTTTGAACAGTTAAAACCATAATTATTTGTAGTAAATATAGCTAACTTGCCTTAATTATGTAGCAAAGCAGCCTAAAATATGTAGTCTACATAAATTTATGAGCTAAAATGGGTTTTCAGGACCAACTACGCACTCAACCATCAAGTCTTTATCGAACCATTCGTTAGCCAATTGCATAAGTCTTTCTTGGGTAATATGCTTTATCGATTTAATTAATCTATCGTGAAGCGAGTAATCGAGATTATTATAGTTGATTAAGCCAATTATGCTATCGGCTGTAGCAAAGGGACCATTGAAACTTCTGAGTACTTCTCCCATTAAATGACTCTGTACCTTGCTTAGCTCTGCCAAGGGTACAGGTTCTGTTTTAAGTTTGTTTACCTCTTTCCATATTTCGGTAAGGGCATCTTTTGTGTATTTAGCACCAACCTCAGCGGTTATGGCAAGCATTGTACTATCGCGCAGCGATACCATGTACGAGCCAATGCCATAAGTATATCCTTTGTCCTCTCTAATATTCTTCATTAGCCTAGAGCCAAAGTAACCACCTAGAATTGTATTAAGAATTGAAAGATCGCTAGAGTCGGAGTGCGTACGTTGACAAATCTCCCTCCCAATCCGTATGGCAGATTGAACAGCATTGGGCTTTGAAACGAATACTTTTCCTAGCGTAGGACTACTTTCCTCAACTTGCAATGTATTAACTCTGCCCTTTCCCCATGATGTTTCACCAAAGTGCTTTACCACAGCGCTAATCTGATTGTCAGAAACCTTACCAGAGAGTATAATGGTTGAACCTACAGAGCCAAGATTGTTAGCATGGAAACTAAGCAGATTATCGCTGCTAATCTTTTCGTAATCAGTGGGCATGGCAAACATCCCATAAGGATGATTTTCTCCGTATATACATTTAAAGAGTTCCATTCGGGCAAGGGTTGATGTTTTATCTAGCTCAACAGTAAGGTTCTGTTTCCCTCTGCTAGTCCATACATCCACCTCATTTGTGGGATATGTTGGCTCTTTTACAATATGCTCAAGACGCTCAAGTGTTTGGCTCAAATATTTGGTTAATGAAAAGGCTGTAACCTTTGTAAAATCTTTATCAGCTCTGGTGCCTATAAACGAACCCCAAAAATCGAAGTACTCAGCTATTTGATGTGAGCTATATTTTGCAGTACCTTCAGCAAGTAGCGATGCCGTTGCAGTGGCTTCTAACTTTTTATTCTGATATCTCGACCCTGCATCGAAAATGATGTCGACCCTGCAAACATCAACATCGCCCTCATTGATTATTAGTAATCGCGCTCCGTTATTTAGGTTAATAAATTTAGGCCTAGGAATATCGATATTATCAGTGATTTTTATAGGTGGCTGTTGTGCTCTGTTAAGCATATGTTTGTGTTTTACTTACTGATTCGTATTGTCGGCTTTATAGTATAGCGTTGAGCAATTAGTGGTTGCAAATATTTTTTTTGCTACACGCTGAATGTCCGTATTGGTAATCATCCTGTAACTATCAACAACGGTGTTCAGTAAATTGGCATCGCCAAGTAGCTCATATTGGCAAAGGTTTAAAGCCTTTTCGTTTGCACTGGTAAGCCCAAAGGTGAAATTCGACTCAAATTTGTTCTTCACCTTATTCAATTCGTAATCGCTTATAGGTTCGGTTTTTATCATTTCAACCTCAGCATCAATTGCCTCTTCTGCTTGTAAAAAAGTATAATTGTCGTTTAACCTTCCGGTTATAACGAATAGACCCTCATCGTTATCGCCTGTTATAAACGCATCGATATTGCTAAATATGCCTTTCTGCTTAACTAAACTTTGAAAAAGTCTGGATGATTTTCCGTTTGATAGGATATCCGAAGTAAGATCGACTGTAGAAAAATCATTGTGGGAACGGCTACACATGTGATATGCCTTGTATATTGAATTGTAAGGAACCCTACGGGTAACTTCAAGCGTGCGCTTTTCGGTTTGAAGGGGTTCTTTTTTTATTATTTTTCCAAATAGCTCACGGTATGGAATTGGACCAAACCATTTTTGTGCCATCTGCAATACCTCATCTGCAGATACGTCGCCGGCAACGCAAAGTATGGCATTGTTAGGGGCGTAGTGACCATAAAAGAACTCCTTAACCTCACTGAGTTTTGCGTTGGCAATATGCTCGGGGGTTTTGCCAATGGTTGGCCATTGGTATGGATGAACCTTATAAGCTAAAGGGCGCAATAGCAACCAAACATCACCATAGGGTTGGTTAAGGTAACTCTGGTTAAACTCTTCGATTACTACATTCTTTTGAACATCAAGGCTTTTCTGCGAAAAGGCAAGGCCTAGCATCCTATCGCTTTCAATCCAAAATGCTGTTTCAAGATTCTCTTTGGGCAGGGTAAGATAGTAGTTGGTTATATCGTTGCTTGTAAATGCATTATTCTCGCCCCCTGCCTGTTCAACGGGGTCGTCGTAGTTGGGTACATTTACTGATCCACCAAACATAAGGTGCTCAAACAGATGGGCAAATCCGGTCCGTTTAGGATCCTCGTGCTTGGAACCAACGTTGTATAGTATGTTAAACGCTACAATGGGCATCGATTTATCGCTGTGAACAATAACCTTTAGCCCATTATCGAGGGTAAATTTTTCGAAACTTATCATCTATGATAGCTGGTTAAAATTGTGGTTTGCAAATGTAGTACAATCAGGGGGAAGGACAATTTGGGAATACTGAATATATAATTGGATTTTTTAGAGAAATCTCAACTAATCTGCCCAAAGTTGGTGCGATCAATAGCCATTTGCTCAATTTGTTGCTTAAGCAATTTATTTTTTTGGAGTAATAGCATTCCGTCTTCTTCAATAACCTCGGTAGCTATGTGTCTAGAGAACTGTAGTATTTGTCCATCTTGGGCAAGGTTGGCTATCTTAAAATCGAGTGGGAGACCACTTTGCTGCGTACCCTCAATATCACCTGGGCCACGTATTTGCATGTCCACTTCAGCTATTTCAAATCCATCGTTGGTAGCAACCATGGTCTGAAGTCGCTTTTTTGATTCGTTGGAGAGTTTTACTCCCGACATTAATACACAGTAACTCTCGTCGGCGCCTCGACCCACCCTGCCCCGGAGTTGGTGAAGTTGCGATAGCCCAAATCGCTCAGCACTCTCAATTATCATAACCGTGGCATTGGGAACATTAACGCCAACCTCAATAACTGTTGTGGCTACCATAATATGCGCCTTTCCCTTAGCAAATAGCTGCATGGACTCATCCTTTTCTTGCGCTTTCATTTGCCCATGAACCACCACCGTTACATATTGGGGCGGGGGAAATGCTCGAGCAATGCTCTCGTATCCATCCTGTAGATCCTTATAGTCCATCTTCTCCGATTCTTTTATCAGCGGATAAACTACGTAAACTTGCCTTCCTTGTTTTATTTGCTCCCGCATTAGGCCAAAAGTCAGATTTCGCTTACTATCGTAATAGTGTATTGTTTTTATGGGTTTGCGGCCTGGAGGCAATTCATCAATAACGCTAATCTCCAAGTCTCCATAAACGGTCATAGCTAATGTACGAGGTATGGGCGTGGCAGTCATAACCAATATATGAGGAGGTGATGGGTTTTTGCCCCATAGCTTAGCCCTTTGGGCTACTCCAAATCGTTGCTGCTCGTCAATAACTACAAGCCCTAAGTTTTTAAATTGAACTACATCCTCAATTAACGCATGTGTGCCAATTAAAATAGATAGTTCGCCCGATAAGAGAGACGAATGAATTCCTGTTCGATCTTTTTGTTTTGTACTCCCAGTAAGCAAGGCAACCTCAATATCCATACCTTTAAGCAAATCAGCTATAGTTTCGTAGTGCTGATTGGCCAAAATTTCGGTTGGTGCCATAATGCAGGTTTGGTAGCCATTGTCAATGGCAATCAGCATAGACATGAGTGCAACCAGCGTTTTACCGCTACCCACATCCCCCTGAAGCAATCTATTCATCTGCTTTCCTGAGCCCATATCTCGCCTAATTTCTTTAATTACTCTCTTTTGTGCATTGGTTAGGCTGAAGGGAAGATTCTTATGGTAAAAATTGTTGAAATTATCACCAACTATAGAGAAAACGTGACCTTTAATTTTTTCGTACCTTGAATTTTTCTGATAAAGTAGATTGAGCTGAAGAAAGAATAGTTCCTCAAATTTTAACCTTGCCTGTGCCTTTTTAAGCATTGTTGTCGAAGTAGGGAAATGAATGTTTTTAAGTGCTTCGGCCAGTGAGATTAGTTTTACTTTATCGATCAGGTGAAAAGGAAGAGTTTCTGAAACTAAAGTGGGTATAAGATCATTAATGCTTTGTTGCAGTTTAAGAATGGTGCGCGAGGTGATGTAACTGCTTTTTAACTTTTCGGTTGAACTGTAAACTGCTTGCAATGGAGCATTTAAGTTTTGCTGGTTGGGATTGTATTCTTCAACCTCGGGGTGTGCAATGTTATATCGCCCATTAAATAGGGTTGGCTTACCAAAAACTAGGTATTTAACGTTTGGCTTTAAATTTTTGGCAACCCATTTTACTCCCTTAAACCAAACTAAATCAACTGTATTGGTTCCATCGGAAAACAATGCGGATAACCTTTTTTTGCGACCAACCCCAATTTCCTGAAAACGAACAATTTGTCCCACAATTTGTATATAGGGTAAGTCGCTGGTTATTTCTTTAATAGTATAAAATTTCGATCGGTCAACATATTTATAGGGAAAGAAATAGAGCATATCGCCGATGGTGTTTATATTTAACTCCTTTTTAAGAAGTTCTGACCGTTTAGGTCCAACACCCGGAAGGTACATTATATCGGCGTTTAGGTTAAGTCCCATTCAACAAAAATAGGAAATGATTTGAACTAATTGCACTTCAAACTTACTGAAATGACTTATACTTGCCTTTGAAAGTTAGAAAAGGGAATATAAACAATTGGATTTAGTAGCAATTATATTTAATTGTTGAAATTAATTTACCCCAAGTTATTGTTGATAGTTGTAAATAACATATTCGTCAAATAGTTAAGATAAGAAGCAATAAAAATTGAATTGTACCGCTAATTTAGTAGTCTCAAAAAAGCAATAATTGTGATTGACGTAACAAATTCAGTTAGACTCGCCCAGGGTTTTATGGCGTATAAGATGTCCTCTAAATCATCAGCAGGGCATGGTATACATTCGCCGTTAATATACAGCTTTGCTCGTGAAGTTGTGCACAAGAAGGAACGAGATTCGTATATTAATGAGATTGAATGGTATAGGGATTGGCAGCTCCAATCACCCTTAATCATCAAGAAAAGTCGTCATGGCGCAGGAAGTAAGTTGCCCTATAACGAAATGCCCATTGGCAAACTTATTCGTTCCTCATCTGTATCTCCTAAACATGGAGGTTTTCTTTACCGGTTAGCAAAATGGTTAAACGCCAAGTATATTCTAGAGTTAGGTACATCTGTAGGTATCAGTACAATGTATCTTTCAGGTGCACAGCCACATGCCAAAATTGTGAGTTTGGAAGGTGATTGCCAAAGAGCTTTACTTGCAAAGCATTCATTCGACTATATGCAGTGTGATAATATTGAGGTAATTGAAGGCGATTTTGATGTTACTTTGCCAACAGGCCTAGATCGACTTCCAACACTTGATATGGTTTTCTTTGATGGTAATCATAGTGCTGAACCCACGCTTAGGTACTTTAAGCAATGTTTAGGGCATATTCACAATAATACTGCCTTTGTTTTTGATGATATACGTTGGAGTAACGAGATGTACCGCGCATGGCAAGTTATTGCCCAGCACAGTAGCGTTACGGTGAGTATTGATTTGTTTAGCCTTGGTGTTGTGCTTTTCCGAAAAGATATTCCAAAACAACACTTTGTAATAAACTTTTAGTAGGTTTGTTAGTCAAAAGAAAAACTAAATTTCAACCCCCTTTTTATGACGAACACTAAAACCCTAATTGATATAACCAATATTAAAAAGTACTATAAAGTTGGTGATGTAATAGTTAAAGCACTTGAGGGTGTCTCAGTTCAGATACAACAAAACGAGTATGTGGCCATTATGGGTCCATCGGGTTCGGGTAAATCAACCCTGATGAATATTTTAGGATGCTTAGATACACCAACCAGTGGAACTTATATTCTTAATGGTACTGATGTAAGCCAACTTGAAGATGACAGCCTTGCTGAGATTAGGAATAAGGAAATTGGCTTTGTTTTTCAAACATTTAACCTTTTACCAAGATACTCTGCTTTAGAGAATGTTACTTTACCGCTAATTTATGCAGGTATTGGAAAAACCGAAAGAATTGCAATGGCAAAAGATGCTATTGAGAAGGTAAGCCTTACCGATAGGATGCTTCATAAACCCAATGAGCTTTCGGGTGGCCAAAGACAAAGGGTTGCAGTTGCTCGTGCGCTAGTGAATAACCCTTCGATAATTCTTGCTGATGAGCCAACCGGGAACCTCGACTCCAAAACCTCAATTGACATAATGAATCTTTTTGAGGAGATTTATAGACAGGGTAATACTATCATTGTTGTAACACACGAGGAGGAAATTGCTAGGCATGCCAGGCGAATAATTAGGTTGAGGGACGGGTTAATTGAAACTGACGAGATAAACCCTTCGCCAATTACTCTACAAAAGGTCGTTTTGCCTGAGTAAACATTCATACATATTTCTGAAAAGTTATAATTAAAGGTAAGTTGCTAAACCAGCATGCTTACCTTTTTTATACCCAAAAATTAATCTAAAAAGAATAGAAGTTGGTAAATTGCAGGGGTTATTAAAAAATATATTTAAATTCAATGAACCTTTTTGCAAACTAAGCATTATATACTTTAAGTTTCTAATAATATATTGAATACTGAAAAATATACTAAAGTGAAAATATACACAAAAACAGGAGATAAGGGGAGTACTTCATTAATTGGAGGAACTCGTGTACCTAAATACCACCCTAGGATAGAGGCTTATGGAACGGTTGATGAGCTTATGGCTTTTGTTAGTCTACTTAGGGATCAAGAGATTGGTCAGCACTGGAAAGAATTTTTAACCCTTGTTCTTGATAGGTTAATGAGTTGTGCATCCATATTGGCAGCCGATTGCGACGATTGTGATGTTAAAATACCGCAGATTCCTAATTCTGATATTGAGCAGCTAGAACAGCAGATAGATTTTATTGATACACAGGTTGAACCCCTTACTTCGTTTGTTCTCCCAGGTGGTCATCCAGCTATTTCACTTAGCCATGTTGCCCGCACAATTTGTCGTAGAGCCGAAAGGCTTTCTATTCAGGTAGCTGAGCAAACTCAGATACCTGAAAATCTGATAAAATACCTGAATAGGCTAAGTGATTTTTTCTTTATGCTATCGAGAATTTTAGCAAAAGATTTAAATGTTAAACAAATTCCTTGGCAACCGAGGGTATGATTTAGAATTTTTATATATTTGCATTAACGCAATAAAATGTAACTATCTGTAAATCAACTAAATAATATATATACAGCCTATGTATTGGACACTAGAATTAGCATCGAAGTTAGAGGATGCGCCATGGCCTGCTACAAAAGAGGAGCTTATTGACTTTGCAATCCGCTCTGGGGCACCCCTTGAGGTTATTGAAAATCTTCAGGAGTTAGAAGATGAGGGTGATGTTTTTGAGACTATAGAGGATATATGGCCCGATTATCCAACTAAAGAGGATTTCTTTTTTAATGAAGATGAGTATTAGCCAAACGCTTTTAAAACAATTTAAACCCTGCTTATAATTTTTCAGCAGGGTTCTTTTTTTTGTCACGAAATAGGTTGGCCTTGTTTTCTATAGGAATATAAAAATTTAGGTTAAGGCCATTGGGAATTATTTCGTTTTTACTTTTGGGACGCTTGTCGTTTTGCCAAATAAAACCTTTTAGCGTAACCTCTTTTATGTCGATGTCATGAATAGGGAAGAGGGTTGCCTTTGGCGTGTCGCGGAACATAATACCCGAGACCTTATTGTCCCTTATGGTAACGGTTAAGTTACTACTCTCTGCTTTGTTAACCGCATTAAGCTTTCCTTTATCGCGAACGTAGTAAACGGTTTGTGCATTCCCTTTTACGTTCATTTTAGATAACCTGCCAGAGCTGAAAAAACCTTCCATTTCTTTACCCATAATCTGATTAAAATGAATAGAATCTTCTTGAGAGCAAATAAATGCTGAACCGTTGAAGTGCATCCTACTTATGGTTTCGTTTTTAAATAGGATGTTTAATTTTTCAGAGGAAAGTTGATTCTCTTCGTTCCAGATTATTGGGTTAACGTACATTGTTAGGAGTGAATCGGTGCTATGGTACTGCATCGAGTCGCAAATGCCCTGCATGTCGCGACGATAGAATCGTACATCCCCAATACCCTTCATTAAATGGAACAGGGTTGAGTCGGTTTTTACAGAGTCTCTAACGGCTATTCCCCAAAGTTTCTCGGCCCTAAGGTAAAGCGTATCACCCTCTTCGGAGATTGATATTGCCAAAGGATTTTTTGAGGCCTCAGCAAACTCGGTATGCTCAAAATACTGTATATAATCAGCATATAGCATTAGCCTTTGAGCCGTGTCAATTATGCAACCATTCTTTTCAATATCGGCAAAACCTTGGAGTTTGTTGTAGTAAATTTTTTCCCCAAAAGCCCTTTGTTCCCCATTATCAATAAAAGCATTATTCTGAAGTTCAGTTACATTATCCTTCCGGTTATACCAACCTCTTTCGCTATAAGCATAGTTGCCCTCATTATAAACCCTTGTAGGACCATAAAACCAAACTATTTCGGAACGTGTGCCATACTGTAACGAGTCTGTATTGAGCACAATGTCATTATCGCTATAGGCCACATCACCAGCAAATGCAAAGAGTTTTTGCTTTGAGAAATAAATCCCCCTTTTGCTTGAGAAGCGAGCGCTGTCTGTTGTAATTATTCCCCCTCCATAGTAGTTTGCCTTCTGCTCATTTGCATCAAAATCTAGGAAGTGGGTTATTAGTACGGCTCCCTCATCAACAAGCCTTACTATCTTCCCTCTTACTCGTCCTTTTTTTGTATTGGTATTATAGTGTAGCGTGTCGCCATATAACTTAGTGCTCTCTTGAAAAACAACTACTTTACCATATGCATCAAAACGGCTAAGGCTAGGATAATCGTAAGCGCTATCGCAGTGCATAACCACATCCTCGTGCCGAATAACCACATTACCAATTAGTCGCCTTATATCTTGACCATTGCGCTTGAGGTTTCGCATTCTATCGGCTTTCTCAATAACAATTTGTTTGCGCTGTTGCGCAAAAGAGTACGATGCACTAAGGGTAATACCGAATATCATGAATAGTATTCGCAGGATAGTGCTAGGGTTTCTCATTGTATGGCTTTGAAAGTGGAATTATTTAACCCACCCTGAATACTCGAAGTTGCAGTTTTGAAAAGAAGGATCGATGCGAATAAACGTTGTGTTAATTTTTTTCTGAGTCCATTCTGTAAAAACCTCTTCCTTTTTCTGCATTACGGCCATTTGCTGAATGATTGCGTAATCCTGTTCAATGCTAGCTTTATGCTGAGGAATAATTCGGGTAACGGTTACAATCTTATTCACCACGTTGGCATGCTCATCGCGCGATTCGAAAGGGGCACTATTCTCACCAACCTTTAGGGTTTTAATAACGTAATAATCGGCAGGAGCAAGTTGCTCCTTTTCGAAGAGTGAAGTGTTGGTTTTTGGATTAATCATAAGTCCACCGCTTAATCGAGTTTTCTCATCCTCGGAAAAGCGTTGTGCTGCTATCTTAAATGTAATTGAGTCAGAATTGA
The DNA here is from genome assembly GCA_002410065.1 of Bacteroidales bacterium UBA5349. Taxonomy (GTDB): domain Bacteria; phylum Bacteroidota; class Bacteroidia; order Bacteroidales; family Tenuifilaceae; genus Perlabentimonas. Next base: position 108,848 of record DHQB01000004.1, read on the forward strand.
TTAGGATAGCAATACTATCGAGCTTATTTAGGCTTTGGGTAAGTTGGTTTTGACTATATGAAGGCTTCATAAGGATATGCCTAACATTTACCTGCTCGTTCCGTCGTTCAATCATTTGTATAAGGTGGAAACCGTACTCCGATTCAACAATTTGGCTTACCTGTCCCTCTTTTAAGTTAAATGCCACATCAGCAAAACTTTTCACAAGTTCATCGCGGGTTCTAAAGCCCAATTCACCTCCACGGGCAACGGTTGCTCTGTCCTCTGAATAAGCTACAGCCAGGGTAGAGAAGCGCTCGCCTTTTAAAATTCTTTCCCGTAAATCCAAAAGTTGCTCTCTCACGGCCAGTTTGGAATCACCAGAGGCAGGTGGATAAAGGACAATCTGTCTTATTTCATACTGTTCAGGAATAGTTGGTAAACTGTCAACAGGGAAATTGCGGAAAAGTTTCTTTACATCCGATGGGGTAACTGCCACTTTTTTAACAATACTTTCTTGCATTTGCTGTGCAACAAGGCTTTCTTTAATAGATTTCCTGAGGTCGTTTTTAATCTGAAAAATTGATTTATTGAAGTACTTCTCCAATTCTGCCTCAGAACCTATTTGATTGATAAAATAGCGCAATCTGCGATCCATTTCACCTTCAACCATAGATGCACCAACCTCAATGCTATCAATAGCTGCTTGGTGAATTAGTAACTTGTGTACGAGTAAATCCTCAAAAACTTCACACTTAACATCACCCTGCATATCAACGCCTTGCATTTTAAGCCTTAGATGCTCCTGCTCAATATCGGAAAGAAGAACTTTTTCTGATCCAACAACGCCAAGTACTTGATCAATTACGTGTTGTGCATTTGCAGTGCCAAGACTAAAAGTAATGATTGTGGATATAATTAACGTTTTAATAAAACGGCTGTGTGTTAATTTCATTTTTTAAAGGAATGTTAGTTTACAAATAGGTTGAAGTGGTTGTGGTTCCTGGCATCGCTATAAATTTTCGATTCAAGATCCATTATTAATCGTTGTTTACGTTTGTTTATAATAATGCTTTGAATATTATTCTTCTCAAACCCGATTGGTGCTAGTTGACCTTGGTGCATTATTTCCCTAAAACTTATTAAGTAGGCTTGTGTACCATCGTTCACCTCTATGCTTTTGTTGCTTAGTAGGTATCTCTCGGGATTGTTGAGTGGTTCTGGAAGTTCCCTAAGAATCCTTGAGAAGGGAATCCACTTATCGTTAAAGAAGTCGTATTTAGTTGCCACTTGATAGGCTAGATTATCGAGGGCTTTTATATCCTCCTCTTTGCTCGACTTATATAGATTTTTAATCTTTTCATAGTAAGGATCGTCGAGCCTAATTTTGATGAATAGGGCCTTAACAATACTCTCGTTTAAAACAAAGTTTGAGTTATTCTCTTTGTAGAAACGCTCAATTTCCTCATCGCTAACAATGGTATCGAGGCGTTGTCGGATAAACTCCTGTTCGTACTTAAAAATTAGTAGTGATGAACGGTAGTCGTCAATTTGCTTGGAAACATTTTTTTGACTATCGCTAAGGTTCTTTTCTGCTCTATTGAGCAGAAGTTGCTTCCTTACCCAACGATCGGCGTATGCCATAAGCAACTGTATGCTATCGGCTGAATTTACGTTTTCAGGAAAAATATCTTCAACGTCGCTGATGTATAAATACTTGTCATATACTTGTGCTATTGGCTTCTTGTTTTCATTATTAGAGTTTATGCACCCAGAAAAAAGGAACAAGAAAAACAATGCCATGAGAGCAGGCCTATAATAAGTAATGTTCATTCTACTAGTTTTTTGTATAGCTGCAAACTATAGTCAAATGCAAAGGTTAGCAAAAAATATAACCTTCAAAAGCTAATTAAGGTTAGAAGCTATTTCGTTGTAAAGCTCTTTATTAATGGTTACAGGATGCTTTTTTCTGAGTTGCTCCAACCATTCACTTTCAATATGTTCTTGATAATCGGCAATAACCTGTCCTCTAATCTGCTCGAGAGGTTTAGGCTCATCAAGTACAACTTTTATTGCCCTGATAAAAGTAAACTTATCATTTTCCTTCTGAATTGGGGATATTGCTTTGTCCCAATTTTTATGGTTCTTCACCTGTTGTGATGTGGCAAGTGCCACAAACGGTTCAATGGTTATTAACGTGTCAGTTTTGCTTGCAAACTTGCTTATGAACTGAACATCGCTATAGCGCGTTCCGCGCTTCGATTTAGCGAGTTTATGAGCTTTTTTTACTACTTTCTCATTAACTGCTCTATAGAGTTTTGCGTATACCCTTTCATCCCAGGTGTATTTTTTGATGTTTTCATTATAGAACTTTTCAATGCCTTCAGTGTCATTTGCCGCTTTGCTCCAAACCTGTTTGTCCATAATATCAAAAAGCAGAATTCCATCGTGATACTCTTTAAGGAGGTAGAAGAAATCTTTATTATTTTCAAGTAGCTGCTTTTCTTCATAGCCAATCACTACATCCTCAACAAAACTAGTGTATGCATCGTGTGCAATAAGGTTTAAAGGGGTACTTTTTTGAACCTTTTTTTGCAGCTCAACCTTTTTCCCTATATCGCCAAGGGTATAATCTTTTTGGGCAAAAGTGAAAATCTTCTTGTTCTTATACTGTGGCAACATTTTCCATGATCCTTTGTAAATTGATGAGTCCACTAATCCATAAAATGTATTTAGAGCCTCTGTGTTGAGTTCGAAACCATACTTCTCCTTTAGTTTTTCAACAAAAACCTCTTTACCTATTTTCCCTCTTTCGTCACGAGCAAACTTAGTCTTAATCTCAGGTAGCATTTCGTCTAGGCTACCAATTGTTTTGCGCTCAAGAAGTTTTATGATATGCCAGCCAAATTGCGTTTGAATGGGTTGTGAAACCTCACCTGGTTTGGTAAGTTTAAATGCGGCTGATTCAAATTCAGGTATCATTCGGCCTGAGCCAAACCAAGGGAGTTCTCCTCCATTTCGAGCACTACCCTGATCTTGACTATACTTTTTAGCTAGTTCGGCAAAGTCCTGATTCTGTAGAATAAGTTGATAAATAGAATCAATCTTGGCTTTTTCTTCTCTTTTCTGTTCTTTACTGGCTCCCTTTGAGGTTGCAATCATTATGTGGGCAGCTTTTATTTGGCCTATGGTTGGTCTTTTATCATTTAGTTTTATGATGTGGTATCCATAGCTGGTTCTTATTGGCATTGATACCTCATTGGTTTTTAAGTTGTAGGCTGCTTTTTCGAAAGGGTAAACCATTTGAAAAGCAGTGAAATATCCTAGAGTTCCGCCATTTTTGCTAACGCTTGGGTCGTCGCTAGTTGCTCTTGCAACTGTTTCAAAAGGTTCTCCATTAATAATTCTTTCCCTAATTTGAAGTGTTTTGTTGTATAGGGCTAAAGTATCTTCAGGAGTAGCATCTTTGGGAATTAATAGAAGGATATGGCTTGCATTTATTTCGTATTTAAGCCTGTCATAAGCTTCTTTAATTAATGCTTCTTCAGTATCTGTATCAACCATAAAGGGTTGAATAAGTTGTTTACGGTACGAGTCGAGTTCGTCCTGAAACTCACTTGTTTTATCAATTCCATTGGCTTTGGCTTCGGCAACCTTAAGCTTATAGATGATGAATAGATCAAGATACTCATCTAAACTTTTTTTGTCAAGTTCGCTTACCATCTGATTGTTCTTAAGGTAAAACCTTTCGAACTCGCTTCGGGTTACTGTTTCGTTACCAACCGTAATAAGTATATCATTACTTTTTTGAGCGAAAGCGCTAAATGCGCTGATTAAAGCTACTAAACTGATAAAAATTAATCTTTTCATTTTTATGTTATTTAAAAAGGGTGATTTCTATTTTTTTGTTTATCCTCTACTATAGTTTGGTGCTTCTCTGGTGATTGCAACATCGTGGGGATGACTCTCGGTTATGCCAGCATTGGTTATCCTAACAAATTTGGCCTTTTTTAACGCTTCAATATTGGATGCACCGCAATACCCCATACCTGCTCTTAGCCCACCAATCATTTGGTAAAGCACTTCAGAAAGAGTGCCTTTATAGGGTACACGTGCAACAATTCCTTCTGGAACTAGTTTCTGTATATCGTCTTCTACATCCTGAAAGTAACGATCCTTTGATCCCTGCTGCATGGCTTCGATAGAACCCATTCCTCGGTACGATTTAAATTTTCTTCCGTTATAAATAATTGTTTCTCCTGGCGATTCATCAACACCAGCAAACATTGATCCGGCCATTATGGAGTCGGCACCAGCCGCTAAGGCTTTTACAATATCACCAGAATACCTTATACCACCATCGGCAATAACGGGTATGCCACGTTTTGCTAACGCTTTTGATACATCGAATATTGCATTAAGTTGGGGTACACCAACTCCGGCAATTACACGGGTAGTACAAATAGAACCAGGCCCAATGCCCACTTTTACCGCGTCGGCGCCAGCATCAGCAAGCGCAATGGCTGCTTCGGCTGTGGCAATATTTCCTACAACTATTTCCAGAGTGGGGAACTCTTTCTTAACTTTTTTAAGCATTTCAATAACGCCCTTTGTATGGCCATGCGCTGTGTCAATTACAACAGCATCAACTTTTGCCTCAACAAGTGCTTTAATTCGTTCAATTGTATCTCTGGTTACACCAACACCAGCAGCAACCCTTAATCTGCCCTTTGCATCCTTAGATGCGGATGGGTTGTCCTTGGCTTTGGTAATATCTTTATATGTAAGCAAACCCGCCAGCTTATAATCTTCATCAACAACGGGCAACTTCTCAATTTTATACTCTTGAAGAATTGCCTCTGCTTCATTAAGGCTTATGGTTCTTGTAGTAGTTATAAGCCCCTCGGAGGTCATAACATCTTTTATAGGTAAATCCATGTTGCGCATAAAACGTAAATCGCGATTTGTAACTATACCTATTAAAGTTCTGTCCACTTTAACAACCGGAATACCTCCAATTTTGTAATCCTTCATCAGCTTTAGGGCATCGCCAACAGTAGCATCGGGGCTAATTGTTACCGGATCGTATATCATTCCGCTCTCAGCTCGCTTTACAATTCTAACCTGATTGGCTTGCGCTTCGATACTCATGTTTTTATGGATAACCCCTATGCCGCCTTCCCGTGCAATTGCGATTGCCACTGCCGATTCTGTAACGGTATCCATTGCTGCGGTAACAATAGGCGAGTTAATCCTAATGTTCTTGGTAAACATTGTTGTTGTGTCAACATTTCGGGGTAGCACCTCGGAGTATGCAGGAACTAGAAGAACGTCGTCGAATGTAAGTCCTTCGGTAACAACTTTTTCGTTCGAAAATGACATGGCGTTAAGTTTAGAATTTTCGCTCGCCAAGTTACAAAAAAAAAATCTATGCAAACTGGATTGTTTTCAATAATACCTTGCTTCAATAAGTATTTCCTTTACATTTGTATTAGTAAGCATTATACGGTAAGAAAATTAATAAACTAACTTTTATGAGATTCCTCTATTTAATTTTATTATTTGTAACATTCTCTAGTTATTCTCAGGATAAATCGATAGAAATTTTACTGGAAACAGATAGAATAATCACAACAGAATGGATTGAACTTCATGAATTTCCGTTTTTTTAAAATCCATATATTATAATTCACAGCATTGACGGTCCAAAGATTGAGATTGCCGATATTAAGCATTACAAGGGCAATGATCAATTTGGTAATTATAGACAATTGGATGTAATTGGTCTTGGTAAAAAAAGAGAATATTGCTTTATAGAAAGGAAATTTAAATTGGATTCTACAGAAAGAGTAAAAATATTTTATGACCAGTTTATCTATGGATTAGATGAAAATTCAGGGAAAGTTAAGAATGTTAAATATTCCATAAATAACTATCAGATAAGGAAATTGAACTATAGGAATTTAAAGAATGATATGATTGATATTGGTATTTCGACTAATAAACTTAAGAAAGTAAATCAACTTAGAATTGTTCAATATATATCAATAGGATTAGGAGCCGCTTTATTAACTGACGTAATAATTAGAAATAGGGAACCTAGGGATGCTGAATTTATGAATGCAAAATCAAGTTTGAAACTAATTGCAAGTGGACTGCTTTTTACATTTCCATTAACTTTAGAAAAGCCTAAACAAGATAGATTAGTAAAAACGCTAAGAGATTTAGATTAGCCTTTGCTAGCATTGAGCCATAAAGCATTAGGGATTCAGTAATTTTCTGACAATTCTTGTTATCTTTAACTTTCGCTATCGGGGAGTACTAAAATTTGGTCAGTAATCCCCCACAACTATATACCCAAGCACAGTTATAGCTAAACTACAACCATTGAATAAGTTTGAGAAGATACTATACCATTACTGGGGATATACCTCGTTTCGTGAGGTTCAGGAAGAGGTTATTGAATCGGTATTCAACGGTAACGATACCCTTGCTCTAATGCCTACGGGTGGCGGCAAGTCTATTACATTTCAGGTGCCAGCCCTAGCCCAAGAGGGTATTTGTATTGTAATTACACCACTGATCGCACTAATGAAGGATCAGGTTGAAAATCTCCAGAAAAAAGGCATTAAAGCAGCGGCCATACATTCTGGAATGACAAAGCACGAGATTGAGGTGATGCTCGATAACTGTGCGTATGGTGATTATAAATTTCTTTACCTCTCACCAGAACGACTGAATACAGAACTTTTTAGGGTAAGGCTACGCAAGATGAATGTGAATTTAGTAGCCATTGATGAGTCTCACTGTATATCGCAGTGGGGCTATGATTTTCGTCCATCGTACCAGCGTATTATTGAACTCAGAGAATTGCTTCCCGATATTCCCTTTTTGGCCGTAACTGCAACTGCAACCCCTGAGGTTGTTGATGATATTCAGGAAAAACTTGGTTTTAGGCAAAAGCGTGTTGTTAAGATGAGTTTTGAGCGCAAAAACCTGGTGTACCTAGTTCGAAATGTTGAAGATAAACTTAAACATTTAAAAAAGATTGTTGAATCAGTTCCTGGTACTGGAATTATTTATGTTAGGAGTAGGCAAAAAACGAAAGAAATTGCATTAGAACTGCAAAAGTTGGGCATGAGTGCTGATTACTATCACGCAGGCTTATCTACAGAGGAAAGGAGTAAAAAACAGGACGACTGGCAGCATAACCGAACTCGTATAATTGTATCCACAAATGCCTTTGGGATGGGTATTGATAAACCAGATGTTCGATTTGTGGTGCATATGGATTTACCCGATTCGCCCGAAGCCTACTTTCAGGAGGCGGGTAGGGGTGGACGCGATGGGAAATTGGCATACGCCATTCTGCTTTACAACAATACCGACAAGGCAAAATCAGAGCAACGGCTTGCAACTGCTTTCCCAGAGCCAGATGAGATTAAGCGTTGCTATAATGCACTTTGCTCATACCTAAACGTTGCCATTGGAGGCGGAAAGGATGAGGTTTACGACTTTAATATCATCGATTTTGCATCTACCTTTAAATTTAACTTTGTAACGGCACATAGCTCATTAAAACTACTTGAACTTGAAGGGTATATTCAACTTACCGATGAGTTGGATAATCCCTCTAGGATAATGGTTGTTGTAAACAAGACCGATCTTTATAAATACCAGGTTGCCCATGCTGAACTTGACTCGTTTATTAAGATTATACTTAGAACCTATGCAGGTTTGTTTAGCACATACATTAAGATTGACGAGCCATTTTTGGCCAGAACAGCAGGAATACCCCTTAATAGGGTAACCGAAAATTTGATAAAATTAGGCCGTGCAAAAATATTGAACTATATCCCTCGCAAAAAAACTCCTCTTGTAATATTTACCGAGGAGCGTTTGGATGATAAGAATTTAAGGATATCGAGGGAGAATTACCATGCGCGCAAGCAAAGATATTTCAAACGCATGGAATCGATGAATAGTTATGCATCTGGAGTAACAAAATGCCGAAGCATTACACTGCTTGAATACTTTGGGGAGACCACCGCATCGCGATGCGGTAAATGCGATGTTTGTACATTGAGAAACGAGTTGGACATGAGCAAATACCAGTTCGATAGGATTGTTGAGCAGCTTAAGATAAATTTGGCAGAAAACCAGCTAACCCTTGAAGAGGTTGTTGAAAGGCTAAAATTCCCTCAAGACAGAACTACACGAGTTATTCGATGGCTTGTTGATAATTCTAAAATCATTAAAACGGAAGAAGGTTTACTAAAATGGTCTAAAAAAGGGTAAATATTTTCAGCTTTTTTACTTATTATTAACTAAGATATTTTTAAAAACATATTTCTTAATCCATAGTATTTTGAGAGCAGCAGTTATTGGTTCTGGAGTAGGTGGTATGGCAATAGCCATACGTATGGCTGTTAAAGGCTACAAGGTAACGGTGTTTGAACAGTCTAGCCGAGTAGGTGGTAAACTAAACGAGTTAAGGATGAATGGCTTTAGGTTCGATACAGGCCCGTCGTTATTTACTATGCCCGATTTGGTTGATGAACTTTTTGGCATTGCAGGTAACGAGGGTACAGATCTATTCAGCTACCAAAAACTTGAGAATGTAACCCGCTACTTTTATCCCGATGGTAAAGTATTAAATTCTTGGGCCGATCCTAATAGGTTTGCTCAGGAGGCTGAAACTATTTTGGGTGAGCCTGCAGTAAATATTCAGAAGTATTTATCGGAATGTAGCGACCTGTATCGCTTAACCTCCAAGATGTTTATTTTTAGTCCTTTCCCTACTTGGGAGGGTTTTAAATCGAAAGAGGCACAAGAACTTGGCAAGAATATAAAAAAGTTGAAGGCTTTTGAAACCATGCATAAGGTTAATTCCCGCAGCTTCTCCAAGGCGCAAACGGTGCAACTTTTTAACCGATTTGCCACATACAATGGTTCAAACCCCTATAAAGCCCCTGGTACACTAACAATTATACCTCACCTTGAGCATAATGTGGGTGCCTATTTCCCCGAAAGAGGAATGTACTCTATTGCCGAGGCAATGCAGGAGTTGGCAATAAAACTTGGGGTGAAATTTGAGCTGAATTGTTTGGTTCAGCGGATTGATTACAAGAATAATAAAGTTATTGGCATTATGGCCAATGGCGCTTCGGAGCCGTTTGACATTGTTGTTAACAATACGGATATCTTTAATGCATATCCTAAACTAATGCCTGAGCATAAGCTAAGCTGGTTCTACAAAAGGCAGAAACCATCATCGTCGGCATTAATTTTTTACTGGGGCGTTAAGGGAGAATACTCAAGCCTTGATTTGCACAACATCCTTTTTAGTGCCGATTACCCTGGTGAGTTTAAGATATTGGAAGGTAAGGGTATATCGACCGATCCAACGGTGTATATTTTTATAAGTTCAAAAATGGTTAAGCAAGATGCTCCAAAAGGTCATGAGAACTGGTTTGTAATGGTAAATGCACCTGCAGACAGTGGGCAGGATTGGGATGAGATTACAAAGACTACCCGAACTAATATCCTAAAAAAAATAAAGAAGGAAACAGGAATAGATATTGAGCCAAGTTTAGTTTGTGAGGATATTTTAACGCCACCGTTAATTGAGCATAAAACGGGCTCATATCGTGGGGCATTGTATGGTATTAGTTCAAACAATAAATTTGCAGCCTTTAGTCGGCATCCAAACCGCTCAAAAAACATTGATGGACTTTACTTTACTGGTGGAAGCGTGCATCCGGGCGGCGGAATTCCCTTATGCCTTGCATCGGCCAAAATAGTTGATAACTATATTAAACCTATTTAGATATGAACTCATTTGTAGCTAAGCATAAAGTTTTAATTGTAAAACTGATTATCCTTTTAGGATACGGAATTTCGATTCCGGGACTATGGATGATGCGCCATAACCCAGCTGTTTTTGAATTAAGTTGGTTGTTTACAACGTTAACGCTTTTACTGGTTTTGCTTTTTCATAAACCATTTACCCTAAAATTTGCATTGGCAATTGTTGTGGTTGGAGTTATTGGGTGGTTGGTTGAAGCCGTTGGTACGAATACGGGAGTAATATTTGGTGGTTATACCTATGGCCCATCGCTTGGTCCAAAGATATTTGGAACTCCATTTGCTATGCTAGTAAATTGGATGATATCGGTTTACCTCATAACCATGGTTTTACGCTCTAAAATAATCAATGTTTGGCGCATAGCATTTGCTGGAGCGTTTCTTATGGTAATTTATGATATTCTGCTTGAACCTGTTGCTGTTCGTTTGGAAATGTGGAGCTGGGATACAAGCACACCACCACTACAGAATTACATTGCTTGGTATGTAGTCTCGTTTCCCTTGATTATGCTTTTGAGCCGACATGTAAAAAAATCTCAAAATCCTCTAGTATTGGTAGTTTTTATATCGCAATTGGTCTTCTTTGGACTTCTTAATTTAATGATTGTCTTTCTTAAGATGTAATCCTACAACAGAAGTTTTAAAGAGTATTGCTATTAATAATCTTGGCGCCTTTGGAGATTAAATCATCTTTGATTTTATCAAAATCCGACTCGCTTAATGGGCGTGATGCATCCTCAATTAGTGTAGCATTAAACCCCTCTTTTAGAGCATCGAGCAGGGAGAAGTAAACACAAATATCGGCCGCCAAACCGCAAAAATAGAGATCATTAGCTTTTAATTCTTTTAAGTAACCAGCTAAACCAGTGCTCTTTAAATGCCCATTATCGTAAAATCCACTGTAGCTATCAATCTCAATATTCATCCCTTTTCTAAAAATTGCAGCAATTCGATTAGTCTTTAAATCGCTATGAAAATCAGCTCCCCTAGTATTCTGTACACAGTGGTTTGGCCAAAGAACTTGCTCTAATCCATTTAATTTGATTGTATCAAATTCCTTTTTACCAGGATGATTACTGGCAAAACTTGCATGGGCTATTGGGTGCCAATCTAGGGTGGCAACAACCAGATCGAATTTTTCTTGAATGCTATTAATAACAGGCACAATGGCATTACCATTTCTGATTGCCAAAGAGCCACCAGGCATAAAATCGTTTTGAACGTCAATTATGATAAGAGTTTTCATTTGAGCGAGTTATACTAGTTACGGGTTTTTATGTAAAGCAATCAGGGAATCTCTTTGATTCTTTAGCTCTTCGCTAATTCCAACTTTGTAAATATGAGGGTTATTAAACCGCTTATATTCAGCAGGAAGAATATTTAGCCTCTCGCGCGAATATGAAGAAATTTCATCCAAGGATAAACTCCCAGTGATTCGCTTGCCGCCCTCCATTACCTTTTGCAGTAGAGGTGTTTTTGCACAGCCCTCAACAATTGTTTTTTTATGAGGATCGAATGGATGGTATATGACTTTAAGGTTTTTTTGCTCTTTTAGTGCAATTGCATCAATACCAGCAAATTGGCCACTAGGATTAAAAAATCTGTAAACTTGCTTTTTGCTTGGCAGGGTAGTTTTACTTATGTTTTCGGAAATTTTTATTCTTGGTTTATCATTTGAGAATGCAAGTTTGTAAACACCATCAAGTGCGGCATCGGGATAGCCAGTAACAAGGCTGGTGCCCACTCCAAACACATCGATTGGGGCTTCCTGCTCCAAAAGACTTTTAATAATAACTTCATCGAGTTGATTTGAAACGGCAATTTTAACCTCGCTTAGCCCAGCATTGTCCAGCATTTTTCTGCTTTTTTTGGCAAGGTAAGCCAAGTCTCCACTATCAAGGCGGATGCCATTTAGCTTGTGCCCATTCGCCTCCATCTCCTTGCCAACTATTATTGCGTTAGGCACTCCATTCTCTAGGGTATTGTATGTATCAATAAGTAAAACACAATCATTTGGATGGGCATTGGCATAATCGCGAAAAGCGGTAATCTCATCATCGTAACTCTGAACAAATGAATGGGCCATGGTTCCTGAGACTGGGATACCAAAATCGCGACCAGCCCTAACATTGCTTGTAGAATTAAATCCGCCAATATAGGCTGCCCGGCTAGCATGGTAGCCTCCAACGCCCTGTGCACGGCGTAACCCAAAATCTATCAGTTGCCTATTGCCGGCAACCTGTCGCATTCTGCTTGCTTTAGTTGCTATAAGTGTCTGAAAATTAAGAATATTGAGTAGTATTGTTTCAATAATCTGCGCTTCGATAATGTTTCCCTCTACCTGAAGAATTGGACTTGTTGGAAAAACGATTTCGCCCTCAAGGCATGAGTAGATATTACCGGTAAACTTAAAATCCTTTAGGTAATCGATGAAATGCTGTTTGAACCCAATATGGCTAAGGAATGATAGATCCTTGGAATCGAATCGAAATGTTTCAAGGATGTTAAGCAAATTATCTAAACCAGCAAAAACAGCATATCCTCCTTCAAAGGGTAACTTTCTGAAAAAATAATCGAATACTGCCTTTTCGTTATGCCTACCCTTTTCAAAATAGGCATAGGCCATTGTGAGTTCGTACTGGTCGGTATATGATGCGGTAAAGTCTATCATTTTAAAGTGGATTTAAGTTGCGTGTGATGCTATGCTTGAGGTTAAAAAAATTGCATATAATCTATATTAGCTAATTAACTATTTAACTCCAAACCCAAGGACTAATAAAATCAATTTACTAAGATTATTCATAGTTATTATTTTAATTAATACCAACTCTTTTGATAGAAACGGTGCTGTAGCCTAATGGTTCAATTAAAACTTAAGAATTATCCAGACTAGTGGATGGTTAAAATATCTCCGGTTTTTACCTGAGGAGTTTTAAAAATCTTGTAAAACTCAGCTAGGGCAGGGGCTGCAGTACAATGCGAAGGATATACATATTTAACATTATTAGCCTTTAGGTATTCAATAGTCTTCTGTGTTTGCAGGTTATTCTCCTTTAAATGAAAACCTCCCATTATACCTACAATCTTCGATTGGCCTGTTGCTTTCTTTGCATACTCAAGAGTATTCACAATTCCTGCATGGCCACATCCTGTTATAACAAATATTCCACTATCAACCCTAAATGCTAAAGCGCTATCGTCCATTACAAAATCGGGTGTTCCATCGTCAAAGACGAAAGATGTTGTTTTCGATTCGAAATCGGAGATACGGGGTATTTCACCAAGGAAGTATGCGCCACTGAAAATTTGGTAAGGTTTGGCAGTTGCAAACAGGTTAAACTTGTCTCTAATGCTATCGAAGTTATTCTTTAGGCCAATGTATGAGTCTCCATCCTTTCTATGTCGCTTGACAAAGCAACCGGGATGGCAAATTAAATTGCCACCATGAATATGATTTAGACCATTGCCATGGTCGAAATGTCCATGACTAAGAACAATTTGATCAACATTTTTTGTGTTCAGATTCATTATCTCGGCATTCCTCAGAAACAAATCGGTTTGACCTGTGTCGAATAGAATCTGCTTACCGTTATAGTCAATAAGATATGAAAGGCCATGTTCTGCCAAAGTATTTGGTCCTGGGGTATTATCGACTAAAACTGAGATTTTCATTTTGTGCAGCTAAGTATTTGCTCTTTTATTGAGTTTAACTCTGTTGTCATTGATGTTATCATGTTCTGCAGTATGTTTGCCTCCCGCAAGGCTTAAAACACAGATTAAAGGGTGAAACTGAATAGTATTCTAATCAGTCGGAAAGAGGAGTTACCCCCCCGCATTATTATGATTTATTACTTAGTATTTAGATGTTTACTTATCATAGCAAGCAATTCCTCTTTATCTATAGGTTTTGATATAAAGTCATCACAACCATAGTTTAATGCCAATTCTTTTTCGCACTCATTAGAATATGCTGTTTGTGCAATAATTGGCAAATTTGGGAATACTGATTTTATTTTTTCTGTTGCCTTGTATCCATTCATTATAGGCATTTTGAGGTCCATTAGGACTATATCTATATTACTATTCTCCTTACATATTTCAAAAGCTTCTTCCCCATTCCTAGCATGGATAAGACTATAATTAAAATCCTTACTCTCCGTTAAAATTGCTTCAAGATACAGGTAGTTATCATCCTCATCTTCTGCAATTAACACAGTGAAATTCAATTTATTTACAGAAATTTCTGAACCAAAAAAAGGCTCAGGAGATTTTTCAACTAAACCTCGTACTGATTTATAGGGAATTGTAACATAAAAGGTAGATCCTTTTCCTTTTTCTGACTCTAAAGTAATATCTCCTCCTAATAGTGTAGCATTCTCCTTTGAAATGGACAAGCCAAGACCCAAACCTCCGTATTTATGTGATATTTCTTTCTCTTCCTGTGAAAAGCGTTCAAAAATAATGTCGTGATTTTCTGGCGATATCCCTATACCTGTATCTTTAACGTAAAGAACAAGATTATTTTGAATAATATTATAGCCCATTTCAATAGAACCACTAGATGTATACCGAAATGCATTTTCGAGCAAATTGCTCAATATCTTGTTGAGTTTTGTTCTATCGGTGATAATGTGACTTTCATTATCGCTTAATTCATTTTTAATATTAAAGTTTATCTTATTTTCTTTAAATTTTAATTTGAAGATAGAAAACAATTCCATCAAGAATTCATTCAAGCAGAATTGAGTTTCGTTTAGCTTTTCCTGTTTTGTTTCCAAATTTGAAATTTCCAAAATATCATCAATAACCCTAAGCAACTGATGACTACTATTTTGAATAATATTTGTGTAATGCCTCCTTTTCTCAAATGATAAATCAGGGTTATCTAATAATCCGGAAAATCCTATTATGCCATTCATAGGAGTTCGAATTTCGTGTGACATGTTGTTGAGGAATTCTGTTTTTAATCTGTCACTCTTCTCAGCTTTCTCTTTTGCAATTATAAGTTCCTGGTTATTTTGTAATAGCTCAGAGTTCTTTTTGTTAATTAGCTCTTTTATCGCCAATTTTTGTTTTATTTCTGCGGGCAGCCATTTATATAATACAAGAATCAGCACTAATACTCCTGTTACTAATGTTATAAATTTTGGCAAGAAAACATATTGGGGTTTAGTTAGTATATCGAATACATCACTTGAAATGAATCCTTCTTGAGAGGCGGATCTTAAGCCAAAATATGCTCCTTCAAATATTGTTCTGAATGCATCAATAATTAAAATGAACAGTAAGAGATTCAGTAGTTTATCTTGCTTTTGATTGAGATTTACTTTTTTTAGATAAAATAAAAAAACATATAACCAGATTGCAACTATTAGTGCATAAGTAATTGGCGTTATGTATCTAAAAACTTCACTCATTTTTTTGATCTTAACATATCCATCTGTATTTATAATATTGCATATAAATCAGCTATTTATATTTTTTATTAGAATTAAATCTAACCTAAATTTACAAAATAATTTACCATTAAGCAATCCTAATATTGGTGTTAGCTTATCGTAGGTATAAAATAACAATAAGATTGCTTTAAATAACATGTAAATATACAAATAATGATGGAAGTTATCACATACCAGTTTTTTTGATATGTGATGAATATATTGGAAGGGATTAGCTAAGGGGCATTAGTTAAGAATGGAACTGTTATGCAAATGAATATTGTGTTGATTTTTTTAAGGTTTTAATATCTTAATAGACATTGGATACCTATAGGGCTGCTTGTTTATTACTTTAATAGTGTTTATTACAATTACAATAGTGCTAAAAAAACCGAAAAATACAACTAAGGGTAAACCAATAATTAACATCACTAAAAGCCCCGAAGAGATTAAATAGATCAGCATACTCAATTGAAAGTTAACAACATCTATAGCATGTTGTCTGATGCCCTGAATTTGATCCTTTTTCCAAACCCATATTATAATGGGGGGTAGGAGCGTAATAAAAAGACCGCTTAAATGAAGAAGGGGCAACCATATTTTATTCTGCTTAGAATTTTCTTCATCCAAGTCACTCTCCCCAAAGTTTATCAGTTCTTCATAATCAACCTCCAAAACCGAGGCAATAGTTTGCAAGGTATACGATCGAGGGTCAACCTCGTCTTTTTCAATTCGCTGGATAGTCCGAACGCTTATATCAGTTTTTGACGCAAGTTCTTCTTGGGTCATACCCTTTTTAAGCCTTGCCTCTTTTATAAAATTGCCTATTGTCATGGCATTAAGTATTTTTTACAAATATCCTGATTTTGTAGGGTACAATCCAACTACTTTTACCTGACATTTACCTGACATTTAAACGGAATTGGCGGTTGTTTTTTGTTATACATACGGTTTATGTAAGTGGAGTGCGGGATTTAAAGTGATGAACTTTCAAATCTGCACGGAGCCAATTCGTTTATTCATAGTTTCAATTTTCCGTCAATCGTCAAAGACGAATTGGCGGTGTTTCAACAGAGAACTGCGGTTGAATTACCCACTGAAACTCGCATTACATTTACATTTTGTTAGCTACAGTTTTTATCAGTCTGTCAATTCTTCTTTTATTCTCTTGTTGTAATAAAGATGGATATAAATTCATTAAAATGTTAACTATAATAAAAATCAAGGCAAACAAATAATCTCCATTTATAAATTTAATGATTGGAAAAACAATCACGAGAATAAATCCGATTAAATGATTTATTTCTGCAGTAGTCATTTCTTTTCGCAAATCATATAATTCAGATATCTCGATTTTATTTTTCAGTTTCATTGGATTGAAGAACTTTAAAAAAGTATGTGTTACAATCCATTTAAGAATTCCAAGTCCAATTTTTTTATTGATGTCTTTGCTTTTTATAAAATTCAGACTGGATAATTTATCAAAAAGTTTTGTCTTTTTCAAAATTGCACCGATAAACATTCCAACTATCCAAGAAAAAAATGTTATCGAAATACTAAATATTATATAAGGAGTAATCATAGTTTATAAATCTTGACTGTTATAGTTTTTAGAATTTTATCGTTCAATTTGTAACTTGTTAGTTTATAGCTCAATTTATTAAAATCTGTCAAGCTAATCTTCGTTTTGCTGCATGTCATTAAATTGTAGCTTACTAATCAATAGGTATGGATTTTCACTATGCTTTTCTTAAATCATTTGTAAATATACAAAACTTTGAGAGCAACTATTAGATCATCTGCTCAGTTTAATTATCACGATGACAATGGGGTAAAAGGTGTTTTTGAAAGACGAATAAAAGAAAAAGGGAGTACACTTTGCACCGATAATGTCGATGTGCTAGGTGATACTCCCCTAATTTATTATCAAACCTTATGTTCCCTGTTTAAATATTATTTCGTGAATAAAAGTTGATTACTGTTTTTAAAACTATTTCTGTGCGAACAAAGATTCAATTATGTCATCAAAGGCATCAACTGCAGCTTTGCTGCTTTGGCTATAAACACTTAGGCCCTTATCGGCAGCTTCGCCAACCTCAGCAATAAGCGGAATTTGCCCAATTAATGGCACACCTAACTCTTTGGCTAAGCGCTCACCACCACCTTGTCCAAAAATATAGTATTTCTCATCGGGATGCTGATTTGGAGTAAACCACGACATATTTTCAATTACTCCCATTATTGGCACACCTAAATCCTTATTATTGAATAACGATGCAGCTTTTCGAGCATCATTAAGTGCAATTTCCTGAGGAGTAGTTACTATTAACGCTCCATTAATGGTTAATTTTTGCAGAGTGGTTAGCTGTATATCGCTAGTTCCAGGGGGGAAATCAATAACCATATAGTCAATATCGCCCCATTGTGTATTCTCAAAAAGTTGGGTTAGTGCGTTTGCTGCCATTGGGCCACGCCATACAAGGCCTTGGCCTGTTTTAATAAAAAAGCCAATGGACATAATTTTAACACCATATTTTTCAATGGGGAACATCATTTCCTTATCGCCATTGTAGGCAACCTCTGGTTTGGCATCCTCAATACCAAACATTTTGGGAATTGATGGTCCAAAAATATCGGCATCAACCAAAGCCGTTTTGTAACCATTACGGGCTAATGCAATGGCCAAATTGGCCGATACGGTTGATTTTCCTACACCGCCCTTTCCTGAAGCAACGGTAATAATATTCTTCACCCCGTGTAGGTCTAACTTTTCAAAACCTTCCATTTTACTTTCCTCCTTGTATAATTTTAGCTATATATTGATAAATTATTCTACTGGTTATAAGCGCCCTAAGATATTTGATATTCTGCAGAAAATTATATTGTTTCATGTTTTTTATTAGGATAAAATTCTAGAATTCAAAACCCTTTCGGGCTTCTACTCCTCGATTATAGTAGTGCTTTATCTCCTTCATTTCGGTTACTAAATCGGCAATTTCAATGATTTCGGCAGGAGCATAGCGGCCTGTTAGTATTATCTCCATTGATTTAGGTTTTTCTTTAATCAACGATACTATGCTGCTAATAGGGAATAGTTTGTAGTAAAGCGCAATACAAACCTCATCAAGAATTACAACATCATACTCATTGCTGATTATTATTGATGTAACCTCGTTTAGCCCATCTGTGGCGGCTTGTATATCCTTATTGGTTGGCTCGTGCTTTATAAAACAATCAAGGCCATACTGCTTAATTACAATCTCATCAAATCGCTTTAGCGATTCGAGTTCTGAGTAGTGCATTCCCTTAACAAACTGTCCAATAAATACTCGCTTCCCTGCGCCAACTGCTCTAATTGCGAGGCCTATGGCTGCCGATGTTTTTCCCTTTCCGTTTCCGGTGTAAAGGTGAATGTATCCTTGTGTGTTATTCTCGTTTTTCATGGAATTAATTTGCTTCACTGAATAGTTGAATACACTTACTGTAAGGTAAACCAACAACTACTTGGTTGTCTTTTATTCCGCCGTATTGTCGAGATTTGGAGCATCCAAAAGAGATGCTCATATTGGCCGATTTAAAGGTACTTATAAACACATTACCACAAACCGATAGGAACGGAAAAGGCTTAATAATGGGAAACTCGTTGGTTTTAAGGATATAATCCCTCGAAAGATTCATTAACTCTTTTGGGTTGATGTAAAGAATATACATATCAGGTTGTATCTCTGTTTCCATCTGCTCATCAATCCCCATTAGGATGTTGTGGATTGGAGTGTTCATTTTAGGAATTTCGTTTAGCGCCCGCTTGACGGTTTGCAGGGCTATCCCATTTTCTGTGGATAAATGTTGGGCCATTTCTTTATCGTCTAATAGAAGTCCCATACTTCTTCTTCCTCCCATACATACAAGATTCTGAGGATCGAATAGGAGAGGGGTTTTAAAGGCATCGTTAACCGCTTCGCAAAATCTTATGGGCTTAATGGGCGAGTATGCAACCTCTTTACTGAAGTTTACTTTTAAACCCATGCATTTAGAACCAAATCTGCTTTTTAATTTCGATATCATTGTTGACTTTGGTTTTTATAGCTGGAAATGGCTCTACTAACATCAGACATAGCAAAGTTGTACTTTTTTCGCAAGCGCCCTAACCGTTGAGAGGTTAAGTTTTGTGGGATATTTAGTTCATTGCAGAGGTATGTGCTTGGGATATTGTACTTATCAGCAACATAATCCAAGGTATAAGTACCCTGCACCTCATACTCCTCTTCAATAGTTTGGTTTTTATGTTTATGAACCTTTTCTTCTTTATGCTTGGTTTCTTTGTCCCGTTGCTCTTCGCGAGTAACAGCCTCATCGCTAATTTCGGGGGATGGAGTTAGTTCTTGCTCGCCTATTAATGGCGAAGTATTATTTGTTCTATTCCTGAAATTATGCTCATGGTAAACCTGCGTGGGTGTAATAAGAAAGGCAAAGACGAAAAGTAGAGTTGCTAACACTGTAATTATGGTGCTAAAGGCAATCCTGCCAATTCTATTCGGAATAAGTCTTCTGAGAAGGCACAATATCATACTCCAATGGAATATTACATGAAGGACAAGGAAAAAGATGAATACAAGGCTAATGATAAGATGAATGGTTCCCCATTCATGTCTATCTAATCCCCATAAAAGAAGGTTTATACCATCTCCGTAGATTAAGTTTCGGCTTTCGCCCGAAATAAGAACGTACTTAATGAGTAGTCCAATACCTGCCATTGCAGCTAGGAGTAGGAATAGGACAAAATCGATGCAAAGGTTAAGTTTGGCTTTGTCCTTTAGAATTGATTTTTTTGTGTTCATGGTAAATTCATTTAATGGCAGCTCGTGCTATTCTTCTAAGTTTACTATCCAGCATTCTTCGTTTAAGTGGACTTAACCTATCAACAAAGAGAGTTCCCTCAAGGTGATCGTACTCATGCTGAAATATTCGGGCTTCAATACCCGATATTTCCCTTTCAATAGGTTCGAATATTTCATTGTAGTACTTTACGACTATTTTATCTGGGCGAGCAATATCTTCAAAAATATCGGGTATGCTCAAGCATCCTTCTTTAAACCAATTATCATTTTTGCTTACAAAAAGGATTGTTGGATTAATAATTAGGTATTTAAACCTTTCAAAACTATCCTCTTTGTCGGCCGCAGGGTTGGAGTCCATTATAAATGCCCGTTTAAGTAATCCAATTTGGGGTGCGGCAAGGCCAATTCCACCCTCCTTAGCCAATGTATCGAAAAGATTAGTTGATAAGCCTTGAATGTCTTCGTCACCTTTAACTAGCGTAGAATGCTTCCGTAGCACATTCGAACCGTATTTTTCAATCTTAATGAGCATAGTTTATCGGTTTTTTGCGAGTAAAAATGTTTTCGAGCCAAACGTGAACTCTTCAAAACATTAATAACCAAAGGCTATCATGCTTGAGGGGCGTTTATTCTACTCCAAATTAGCTTTAACTCTTTGCTTATTGCCGATTCGGGAGCCCACTCTAAAACGCTTTTGCAATTAACCATTGCATCTACAAATACTGGTTCAAAGGGTAACTTGCCTGCTATATCAATCCCTAAATTGGCGCATCTTTTCTCTATTTGTAAAGACATGTCGGGGTTTAGGTCAAACTTATTGATTAGAACCCAGGCTTTTAGGTTAAATTTGGTTACAAGTTCAAGAGTTCTTTCCAAATCGTGCAATCCCGATAGGGTTGGCTCCGTAACAACCAAAACATTGTTAACCCCTGTAATTGATGATATTGCTGCGCAGCCTATACCCGGAGGCCCATCAATAATGATATTGTTTAACCCATTGCTCTTGGCAATAGCTTTGACTTTTGCGCGAACCATGTTAACTAATTTCCCCGAGTTTTCTTCACCAGGAGCAAGTCGGCCGTAAACCATTTTACCGTTTCGGAACGTGCCCGAGTACATCCGACTTTTGTCGTTATCAACCATGGTTATTGCCTCACATGGGCAAACCCTAGAGCAAAGTTGGCAACCATCGCATGTGGTTTCCGATATCTCAATCCGATTATTAACAAAGTGTATGGCATCAAAGCGGCAGTAATCTTTACAGATACCACAATTTGTGCAAATTGTGTAATCAATTATGGCAGTTTGACCTGCAATATATACTTCTTCCTCTTCGTGAGTTGGATTAAAGATTATGTGTAGGTTAGCTGCATCCACATCACAATCGGCAAGTAAAACGTTCTTTTCTAACGTTGCAAATGCTGCACTTATGCTGCTTTTTCCGGTTCCTCCTTTACCGCTAATTATTGCTAACTCCATATTTCTGATTTATTTCATTGAATATTTTAAGTAGTTGTTCTTGCAGTTCGGGTTTCGATTCTGCAACAATTTCACCTTTTGAGTAGCTTGCTGCAATCTCTTTGTCAAACGGAATCTCCAATAGTAGAGGGATACCATTCTCTTTTAGGTATTGATGTACTTTATCGTCGCCCAGACCTGCACGGTTTATAACAACCCCATAGGGTTTGTTCATGGTTTTAATTATTTCAACCGATTGTTTCAAATCGCTTAAACCAAAAGGGGTAGGCTCAGTAACTAGCAATACGTAATCCGCCTTATTAACGGTTTGTATAAAAGAGCATGAGGTACCCGGAGGAGAATCGAAGAGGACAATATGGTTGTTTCCCGCTTCATTAATTCCTCTTTTAATTATTGGTATTGGCGAATACACACCTACGCGCATCCTAGTTTCAATAATGTTTGTTTTATCGGTTATGCTAAAGGTATTTACTTTGCCAAGGGAAACATCCTTCTCGGTAATTGCTCCAAATTCGCAAGCATAGGTACATGCACCGCAGCCGTGGCATAAATCTTCCATCACCTTAATTATTTTTGATGGCGGAATAATGAAAATTGCTTTATAACTGCAATATTCGTGGCACTTAACGCAGAATGTACATTTCGACTCATCAATTATTGGAACCCGTATGGTAACATCAATAGTGTTTTGGTGAGTTCCTGAAAAAAAGATAGTGTCATTTGGTTCTTCAGCATCACAATCCACAAGTGTTACCTCATGGTTATTCTTCTGAAGCGTATAGAAAAGGTTTGTTGATAAAAGCGTTTTTCCAGTGCCACCTTTGCCGCTAGCAATAGCAATTTTTATTGGTTTAATGTTAGTCATACTTTAATCTTATTTCCTCATTGGCAAGAGTAGCCTTTATCGCTTCTTTAAAAAATGAGGAATTCCATGTATTTAAGTTAGTGTGAGTAGTAAAATACTTTTGAGGAATTGGGTGAGTTCCAAAAATTACCTCTAATCCGAATTTTTCAGGAATGAATTCAGAGAATTGTTTTAGCCTAGGGCAGGGGGGATAGCCTACAAGTAATCCTGTGGCTAGATGTACGTGGGTTACTCCATTTTTTTTCATTTCTTCAGGAGCGTATTCAATGTTTCCACCAGGGCATCCGCCACATGTAGTATATCCAGCAAGTTCAACATCCATCCCCTTGTATCTGGCAAAAGCCCCTTCGCGGTTTTGAATTGAACACAAACATTTTCCGCCAGCACAGGTGTGATAGCGATCGCAAATGATAATTCCAATTTTAACTTTTTGCATGGTGTATTTTCAAGGAATAAAAAGATTATGATCTCTCTAACTGAAATTATGCACAACAAAATCACCCTTTTTTACCCCAAGTGTTTCAGCAATTAAATCGCACTTTACCATTAGTAAAAAGAATATTCTAGGATCGTTATTATCCAATAACCCTTCCATGTTGCCTTGTCCTTTGGATATTATTAGATCTGCCGAGTTGTAAATCCTCAAAAACTCATCGCTGCAACGTTCCAAAATGGTTGATGGCGCATCGTAGCCATTGGATATCACATCGGCTGCATAATGCATTCCTATCTGAATAGAATCATCGATGGTTACATCGTTGAGCACTGGTCCACCCTTAACTGCATAGGTAATATTCCCATGCATTATGGTTTCAATAAACAGTCTATCAAAAACAATCTCTCCAGCATTATCACCTAGATACAGAACTTGTTCTGCATTAAGTAATTGTTGCTTAAGTTCTTTTGATTTATCAATTGCAAAACTGCTATCTAAAACACTATTAATGGTTTTATGTATATCAAAATCTGAATTAGCTCCGTAATCCATTATGTTTCCGGCAATGGCTAATCTGAGTGCCAAATTAAACGGATTATTAGATTCAATTACCCTTGGTTTCCACTTATCGTATAACTCCAGTGCAACCCTATTGTTATCCTCTTTCTCATCGCTAAACGGATCATCTACACCAATTAATCTACAGAAGGTTTTATTGAGATTGCGTTGAATTTCTGGAGCAAAATTGGTGTAGTTCCCATTGATAACATGGTCGAAAAATGAGAGGAAGAACCTTTGATCTCTCTCATTTACGTTAAATTTTTCAAAAAGGCGCTTATAGGTCTTCAGAAAACATTTAACGCACCTCTCATCAACCATAATGCTATTGTTTAATGGCTGCAACCGTGACTGCGGTTCTCGTCGTGGTTACAGTAGTTCGCGCTTAGTTCCAGTTTGTTTTCAATAAAACTGGTTACTATTTCCTTAGGGTTAATCATTGGAGCTCCAATAAAAACGTTGATATTTTGCTCATGGAACAGATCAATCGCTTTCTGCCCCATTCCGCCAGCAATTACGTCGGTTGCACCAAGTTGAGCAACCCAGCGTGGGTACAATCCGGGTACGTGCTCTGGGGGAGTATGCTCTTTGATATCTGTAATTTCTCCATTAACTACTTTTACAACAGCAAAAGTTTGGCAATGGCCAAAGTGTGCGCAAAGAATTCCATTTTCTAACGGAATAGCAATTGTTTTATTCATATAAAATTATTTGTTAGTTAATCCTGCATAGGTCTAAACTATTATGTTGTGCCTTGAGCCTTTGCAAGAAATGATTAATAATTAGAAACCACCTCTAAATCTGTTCTGCATACCAAATCCGCGATTAAAGCCACGACCACAACCCCTTCGACCAAAGCCAAAGCCTCTACCGAAGTTATTCGTCTGTGTCTCTTCATCTGCGATTTGTGATTTTTGGTTTACACCAAAATTGGTGCATTTTCCCATTCTGCGGCCAGTCATTGGACCCTGTCCGGCTGGCCCTTTTTGATTAAAACCTGGCATAATACCTCCTCTTTAATGATTAATAGATTGTGTTAAGTTGTAAATGGCAATAAATATTTTAATTAAAAGCCTTGTTAAGTACTTACGCTCAACTTGCAATATTTAGTAGTGGTATGTTATTCTCCACTCCTTAAGCGCTTGCCAAGTCCCTTGCCACATCCAACTTTGCGTTTTTTACCCATACCTTTTCCCAGCTTACTCAATTTATCTTCTTCAGCTGTTTGACTGCATTCGCCCAAACGGCGACCAGTTTTAGCACCCTTTCCTTCGGGCCCTGTTCCATCGAGCTGAGGCATATTTTATTTGTTTTAATGGTTCAGCATTTCAATTACATCAGCTATTGTTTTGTTTTGATCTTTTACAACAATCATCTGTATTTTAAGGCTATCAACAAGCGATTTGATCTTCATTCCAAATTCACCCGACACTATTTTTTCTGCATTTCTTGAAGCAACTAGTTGCACTGATGCTGGCCCTGCGCCATTCTCAGCCTCTTTGTTAGGGTTTGGAATAAACTCTACGGACTTGGTTTCTGTATCGTAAACAACAAAGTATGTGCAGCGTCCAAAACGTTCGTCAACTTTAGAGTCAAGGGTGTTTCCGGTGGATGTAATTGCAACTTTCATTTTTTTTGATTTTATGTTAATTTTATTTTCTCTTCATCTGGGCATTGCACTTTGGGCAAATCTCTTGACTACAGGGGACTCTGAACTTGTGAGGCTTTTCGTACCCACAATCTATACAAATGCATACATCTTGGTCATCAACAAAATCAGTGTTACTCATTATTTCAGCTTCAATATCAAAGCTTGATATTGAATTGTTTCCACATAGAGGACAGGATGATGTTTCAATTTCCCTAAAAGGGTTATTGAAGTAACATTTGCAGGTATGGCATTGGTGCCAATCACTATCAAAATATACTTTACCACCCTCAATGGATATTTGATGTCCTTCAACAAATGCTTTAGCAATTTTTTGTCGTACCCTTGCATATATCCTTGTAAAGGTTGGGCGCGATACGCCCATCATAACTGAAGCTTCATGGTGGGTGTACATATCGTAATCGCATAGACGAAGAGCCTCGTATTCTTCGAAAAGAAGTAGAATTGGTTCTTTATTCGACTGCCCTTCAACTTCACGACCATAAGGTTTAAATCCCTTTATTAGTGGAGGATTTAGTACTTTTCTTAACTTTCTTACCCGTGGGGACATGTTTGTATAATCAAATGTTCACTGCAAATGTAATGAACATATGTTCATTGTGCAAACTAATTCATCAGAAAAATGAATTAGTTTGAAATATTTTGAAAATATCTAAAAATGCGCAAAAATATTAATTGCAATTATTTAATAGAAGTCAATAAAAGGGAGGTCATTAGGATATTAGTGATAAAAAAAGCAAAAGTCCAAGTTACTCGAGTAACTTGGACTTTACAGTCAAAAATATTTTTGTTGGAGTTTTAGTAATTATAAGCAATGCCAAAATTATCAATACAAAAATAAGCTGGTACATTTAGGCCAGATTCGTCACTTATGGATGAGGATAAAGTGAAGGTAATTTTTGATGAACCACTTAAAGTATTAAGGTTTACTTGTGTCCAATCATCTATTATTTTGGTTTTCCCCTCTCGATAATCAGCTAAATAAAATTCAACACTATCAATAGGCTCGTTGTTAATGTTATATCCTGAAATTGTTAGCATAAACCAGTCGCCATCCTCAAATGGATCTATTGAACCATTTCCGTTTTTCATGGAGAAATAGGAAAAGGTCGAGTTTGTTATCAAAATTGAAATGGGCGAGCCCTCATTCATAAAACTCATAGTGGCGCTTTCACCATCAACGTGAACAACTGAGTATACATTCCCTGCATATCCTCCCTCACTAATGTATGCACTATATTGATTTTCGGGACCCGGCGTTTCAATATCCGTAATGTTTGAATAGGCAAATCCTTTCCAGTATCCACTTGACTCGTTCTCTTCAAATTTGTTATAAAAAGAAACCGATCCAAATATTTTACTGCCAGTTCCGTCCTCACCATTCCAATAAGTTTCAGGAGCAAGAGTTGCTTCTTGGAAAGTAATGGTTTCTCTAAAAAAGGAGTGGGTTTCTTTAATACAAGAACTTAACGAAAAGACTAAAATAGTAATTGCAATTAATTTAGTAAACTTAAATCGTAACATAAATTTAATAGTTTAATGATTATTCAACTAACGCGGTAAAATTATAAATTTATCTTTTACCAAACGTATTTATAACAATAATATAGATGATATAGTATGTAGTAATAGTATGTTTTAACTAAACAAGCACTTTTGGGTAGAGTTTGCTAGTTAAGAACAATGTTTTATAATAATTCCATTAATATTTTTTTTAAAACTTTTTTATAGGCTTAACTAATAAATGAAAAAGGATTAGGTACTTAAGCCTAATCCTCTTTTTAATTAATTAGGATGTTTATATAAATAAGAGGAAAAGAGAGAATGATAGAAGTAAAATAATTACAATGGATTCATTATAAAAGTTAAGTTTCTTAACAGTTTCAGTCTCTTTAGAAGCCTTAATAAAAATGATTGGAATTAATACTAACAATGCAGCGTTGCTTAAATAAATTACAACTCCAGCACCAGGCCAATGCTGCATTTTAAACAAAAGGCCTACTGAGATTAAAACCATGGCAAGCATTACAAAAACATTGGAGAATTTCTGTGTTTTTGTTGTTGCAAGTTTTTGCTTATCTATAAAAAGTAAAAGCGAATAGACTGCAGCAAAAATTACTATGCCAACAGTAAGTGCTACACCAGCACCAGGCCAATGCATAATTTTAAAAAGCACACCAATTAATACGATAATAGAGGAAACTACTCCTGAAATCAATGTTAATTTTTTCATAATTGATTAGTTTTTTAGTTTGTTATTGCGACTATTCCAATGGTAATTTTAAATTATTTTCTTTGCTGTTGTCTTTACCCTAAGATTTACTTAAAAAAAAACGCCAAAGCGTGAAAAATAGTATTCCAGCGCCTTGGCGTTTACTATGAAATTAACTATTTCTGAGCGTAAAGCTCAATAATTTTAAGCATTACCTCTGTTGCCTTCACCATACTATTAACAGCAACGTACTCCTGTTTACCGTGGAAGTTCTCGCCCCCGGCAAATAGGTTTGGGCAAGGTAACCCCATGTATGAAAGGCGTGCTCCATCGGTTCCGCCACGTATTGGTTTAATGTCAGGTTTAACTCCAACCAGTTCCATTGCCTTAACGGCTGTATCAACCACGTGCATTACGGGCTCAACCATTTGGCGCATATTGTAGTATTGGTCCTTAACCTCAAGGGTAACAACACCTTGGCCGTATTTCATGTTCATAAATTCGGCAACTTTAGCAATGTATGCTTTGCGGGCCTCAAATTTTTCGCGATTATGGTCGCGAATAATGTATTGGAATGTTGCATTTTCAACCGATCCATCTATTTTAATTAGATGATAGAAACCATCATATCCTTCGGTATGTTCGGGTCTTTCATTGGCAGGGAGGAGACTATTAAACTCCATGGCTACATGAATAGAGTTTATCATCTTATCCTTGGCGTATCCAGGGTGGATATTACGACCCTGAACAGAAATTTTAGCGCCTGCAGCGTTAAAGTTCTCGTACTCTAATTCGCCAATGGCTCCTCCATCGAGGGTATATCCAAAGTCGGCATTAAATTTCTTTACATCAAAGTGGTCAACTCCACGGCCAACCTCCTCGTCAACAGTAAATCCAATGCGGATTGGACCGTGCTTAAACCCAGGGTTGCTCATCATATAATCAACGGCAGTCATAATCTCTGCTATTCCAGCCTTATCGTCGGCGCCAAGTAAAGTAGTACCATCGGTAACAATAAGCGTTTGTCCTTTATAGCCTAGGAGCTCGGGAAACTCTTTTGGTGAAAGTGTAACTTTTAAATCCTTATTAAGGATAATCTCCGAACCATCGTAATTCTCAATAAGGCGGGGTTTAACATCCTTTCCGCTCATATCGGGTGCGGTGTCAACGTGAGCAAGGAAACCAATAGTGGGTACTTTTTTATCGATATTACTCGGTACAGTAGCCATTACGTATCCATACTCATCAATGGTTGTATCTTTCAGTCCCAAATCCTTTAATTCCTGAACCAATAGGTTTGAAAGTACAAGTTGTTTTTTTGTACTCGGAAAGATATCGGAAACGGTATCATCGGATTGTGTATCGATTTTTATATAACGTAAAAACCGGTCGATTAATAATTTTTCGTTTATCATGGCATATTAATTTTAAATGTGCTTTAAAATTGAAGAACCGAAGGCGGAAAAATTGCCTTCCGTCTTCAATCTTCAAAAAATTATTATTCTTTATCTGGTTTTGCCCTAAGCGATTCCCAAATTAGGTATGCACATAGAATTAGGAACATACCTATTCCAAGAATTTGTGCAGAGTTAGATTCAAACCATTCCTTATTAACAAAGTTAATGCCTCCAAGTTTAAGCCCTGCACTAACAACACCCATTAAAGCACCACCGGCAATAAACCCTGAGGCGATTAGCGTACCCCGCTCACGACGAGCTTGATTAACCTTAGCGCTCTTGCTACGAGTAGCAACAATGTGTGCAATAATTCCACCCACTAATAAAGGGGTGTTAAGGTGAAGCGGTATAAACATACCCAGTGAGAAAGCCAGTGCGGGAACGCCTATCATGGTAAGGATTAACGAAAGCATTGCACCTGCTCCGTAAAGGAGCCAAGGTGCAGGTTTTCCGCTCATCATAGGCTCAATTACAGCAGCCATAGCATTTGCTTGAGGAGCAACTAGTGCACCTTCGCCAGTAAAACCGTATGTTTTGTTAAGCAGAATGATAACCCCGCCCACTGTAGCTGCAGAAACAATTGTTCCTAAGAATTTCCAACTCTGTTGCTTATAGGGAGAAGAGCCAAGCCAGTATCCAATTTTAAGGTCGGTAATAAATCCTCCGGCCATTGATAAAGCAGTACAAACAACACCGCCAATAATAAGCGCAGCAACCATTCCGCTTTCACCCGTTAGACCTGATGCAGATAATATTAACGATGCAATAATTAGCGTCATAAGAGTCATTCCCGATACAGGGTTGGTACCTACAATTGCAATGGCGTTTGCAGCAACCGTGGTGAACAGGAATGCAATTACCATAACTAATCCTAATCCGATTAGGGCGTGAGTAAGGTTATGCACAACGCCAAAATGGAAGAAGATGAAGATTAGGATTGTTGTTGCAAGAATTCCAAAACCAATAATTTTCATTGGTAGGTCACGTTGGGTGCGTAATACTTCTTTGCTTGCACCTCCCTTATGGCCAACAGTTTCAGAAACTGCAAGACCAATGGCCTGCTTAATTATACCCCAGGATTTTATTATGCCAATTACTCCAGCCATGGCAATACCGCCAATACCAATGGGACGAATATAGTGTGCAAACATCTGCTCTGCGCTCATATTGCCAATTAGGTCCATAACGTTGGTTCCAACAGCAACTGTCATTCCTTCGGCAAAGTAGTTAAGGAATGGAATAAGAACAAACCAGCCTACAAACGAGCCAGCGCAGATTATTGCTGCATATTTAAGTCCAATAATATAGCCCAAACCAACAATGGCAGCACCAACGTTTATTTGGAATACCATTTTGGCCTTATTGGCCAGATGCTCGCCAAAAGGGATAACTCTGGATGTGAAAACCTCGCTCCACCATCCAAAGGTAGCGATGATAAAGTCGTACAATCCACCAATTAAACCGCTCAATAAAAGCAATTTAGCCTGATTTCCTCCTTTTTCGCCCGACACCAATACCTCGGTGGTAGCAGTTGCTTCGGGGAATGGGTATTTGCCATGCATTTCGGCAACAAAATATTTGCGGAAAGGAATAAGGAATAGGATACCTAAAACACCACCCAAAAGGGAGGAGATAAATACCTGATAAAAATGAGCCTCAAGATTAAGTATGTAAAGCGCAGGAAGAGTAAAAATAGCACCAGCAACAATAACGCCTGAGCTGGCTCCAATGGATTGGATAATTATGTTTTCGCCAAGTGCATTCTTGCGTTTTGATAACGATGATAAACCAATGGCGATAATGGCAATAGGAATTGCCGCTTCAAAAACTTGTCCGATTTTAAGCCCAAGGTAGGCTGCTGCGGCTGAGAAAACTACAGCCATAATTAAACCCCAGGTAACTGAGTAGGTACTTACCTCGGGTACAATTTTTAAAGGCGACATTAAAGGTTCATACACTTCACCAGGGGCTAGTTCCCGATATGCATTCTCGGGTAACCCTTTAATTTGTTCTTGTTCAGGATGTTGTGACATTTGTTTTAGGTAATTAGGTTTATAATGTAATCGTTCATTTTTGTGCTAAAATGGCTTGCAAAATACAAATTTTAAGGAATAATTATAAACTAAAGTAGGAAAATTCCAGCGGCAAACCTACCACCATCGCCTTGGCGCGCTGAGAAAAAAATATCATTTTGGCTTATGGTGCATATCTCCGATATTTCTATGTTTTGTGGTTTAACGCCTGATTCAATGAGGGTAATGCGATTGGCCTCCCACAGATTAAAAATAGTTTTTTTCTCTCTTTTAATTATCACCTTACCTATATCAAATTTTTTAGCAACCTCGTCAATCACATCTTGCCCTACCTCGTAGCAGCAGGGCCCACCTGAGGGGCCAATTCCCACAATTAAATCGCTTGGCTTTGAGTTAAATGCGCACTGCATTGCACTGACTAAATAGGAGGGAATCTGCAGAACTGTTCCTTTCCAACCCGAGTGCGCAACCCCAATGGCCTTGTTTATTGGGTCGAATACTACGATTGGAACACAATCGGCGGCCAATGACATAAGGCAAAGCCCTTTTGTATTGGTGATAAATCCATCAGTATTATCAAAAGCATCATCTTTGGTAAATGCTCCTTTCCCTCGATCTTCCTCAAAAACGCGCACTATATTGGTACCATGAACTTGGATTGGAAAAACAAAATCGGCAGGTGTAATGCCAATGGCATTGGCAAGCCTTCGCCTATTCTCTAAAACAGAGTATGTATTGTCTGTTTGGTTAAGACCCATGTTTAAAGTACCGTATGTTTGCTCACTAACGCCTCCGTGACGGGTGGTTACAAAATGCGAGATTGTTGTGCGATGCTTTAATAAATTCTCAAAATGTGCTAGTTTGATACCCTTATTTTCAGAGAAAACCATTGATTACTTTTTTATAGTTAGTACACCAAAAACCCAAAGGTAGAAGTTTATCAATAACCTGTCATACTCAATACAACTAATAATACTGTTCAATTAAATATTAAGCACATAGTTAAAGGGTTTTGGATTTTTATGGAATCAAAAAAAACCGTCAAGTTATGAGTTTGTCGGTTTAAAGTATATCAAAATTAATTTGAACAGATACAGAGGTTAGTTCCACTCAATTGTGATTAGCGTTTTGAGTAAGTCTTCGTTTAGCTCGTTGTGAACATCAACTGTGAGAGCAGTTTTAAGCGTAATCTCAAGGGTTTGCTCTATCCATCCAGCAATGCGATTCATAATAAGTTTTTCGCTATAATCGAATTGTAATAATTCAATAACGCATCGCTTGCTCTTGCTTTCAATAACCTTTATGTTCGAGGGTTTATAGTAAGCAGAGAATATGCTTGAGGCTCTGCTCAACACAAAATGGGGGCTACTTACCCTTATAAAAATTTTGTAAATACCCTTTAGTGCTATGTCGGCGCTATACCTGCCTAATTCATGAGCTGCTTTAACATGATTGCCATTGAAAAACAAATCGCCAGCCTTTTGGGTAGGTATAATTATTGAATCGATAAGGTTGTACCAGCTAGTTGCATAGATAGGTTGGTCAAAGATTTTTCTCGATGATTCTGGCATAGATTGAAGCCATTCGAGGTATCTTGTTGGATATTTCTCTTTTATGTAATCGGGTGTACTTTTAACAGCAGTTCCTTTGATCTCCATAAGGCTTTTGTTTTAGGGTAATTGTGAAGCCAAATTAGTGATTTTTTTAAATTGTTAATGGATTAAGCAAAATAATTAATTCACATTAGCTAAAATGCGGTAGAATTCCTTTTTAACTATAGTTTTATCTTAATTAAGTTGCTTGTAATTTAAAATGCTATTTTTGCATCTAATACTATGGTGTTGCATAATCTGCTATTGAATGCGCTTATTCAAATTTTATATAATTTCATTATTACTGCTTGGTATTTCGGGGCTAACCTTTGGCCAATTCGACGATACATTACCAAACTCAAATTTTGAAGGGAAGGACAGGGCAATAGCTCTTTACAATCAGGCAGTTGCTTTGTATGAAGAAGGGGAATTAGACCAATCCCTTAGATTGTCGAAAATAGCTATAACCGCATGTGAAGAGGAGGGGAGGCTTGAGGGCGTAGCTCATTTACTTCTGAACATAGGCATAATTTACAGGATCAATGGTGAGCACCAACAGTCGCTCAAATACCTGTTTATGAGCCTTGAGCACTCTCAAACCCTTGGTGTATTAGGTATTCAGGCTTCAGCATTAAATCAGATAGGTGCAATCTATAGATCTCAAGGAAATTACTCGGGAGCACTCGAATACCTTTTTAACTCCTTAAGACTTTTCCAGCAAGTAAAAGATTCCATAGGCTCTGCAACTACCCTTAATAATATTGGTATTGTTTACTTCTACCAAAAGAATTTTCAAAAATCGTTGGAGTACTACCTTGCCTCGCTGGAATTAGAACTTCAAAGGGAAGATGAGTACGGAATTTCAATCTCGTACATCAACATTGGAGAGGTATACAAAAACCTTGGAGAATACGATAAAGCCCTCGACTACTTTTTGAAAGCACTTGTTTTGGCAAAAAAAACTGAAGATAAGGATATTGAAGGTGATAGTGTTGGAATATTATACAGTGAAATTGGCTCAATATACTGCTTTTTAGGTGATTATGGTTTGAGTAAAAGCTATTTGCTTCGTGCGCTAAAAATATTTGTTAATCTTGAAAATAAGCAGAGATTGGCTGAATGCCAGTTTTACCTTGCCGAGTTAGCTGTTAAAACGAATGCGATAGATCAGGCTAAAGCCTATTTGTACCATGCTTTAGATAATGCCAAAAATATATCGGCACTCGATATTATTGCCAATGTAAACCAAAAGCTTAGTCAAATATTTGAGCTTACAAATTCTACAGAAAAGGCTTTCTATCATTACAAAAAATTTATTGAAGCCCGAGATAGTATTTTCAATGTAGAAGAGATGAAGCAGATGGTTCAAACAGAAATGCTTTATCAGTTTGAAAGGGAAATGCAACAAGCTAAGCTCGAACAGGCTAAACGCGATATTCTTGTTAAGGAAATTGCTCGACGACAGAAACTTGTCCGTAATTTTCTGTTTTTTGCATTCATTATTCTCCTAGTTATTGCTACTTTTATTTATAGGGCATTAAAGAATAAGCAAAGAATAAACCGGCAGCTAAGCCATCAGCAGAACCAGATACTGGAGAAGAATGAGGAGTTGCTCCAGCAACAGGAAGAAATTCTTGCCCAAAGGGATGAGATTGAGCTGAAGAATCAAGTTCTTGAGCAATCGCAGCACACAATCGAGGCTAAAAACGAAAGAATTATCAGTAGCATAGAGTATGCGCAAACAATTCAGCAGGCGATACTCCCAAACAGGCAGGAATTATATAAGTTCTTCCCAAATCACTTGGTGCTTTTTATGCCAAAGGATATCGTTTCGGGCGATTTTTATTGGTTTAGTGCAATTGATGATCTGCTTTTAGCAGCTGTTGTTGACTGCACAGGGCATGGAGTTCCCGGTGCGTTCATGTCGCTAATTGGGAACACTCTACTCAATCAGATTGTGAACGAGTGGCGGACTAAAGATCCCGCTCATATCTTAGAGCTGATGCACAAACAGGTTAGACATGCGTTGAACCAGGATACAAGCAATAGCAAAGCGCATGCAAGCATGGATATTTGCCTAGTTGCAATTGATACAAATGCTAAAAAGGCCACTTTTGCAGGTGCAAGTCGCCCGTTATTTTTGGTGCAGAGTGGAAAAGTTACTCGAATTAATGGTGATCCCCGTTCTGCCGGAGGCTTTCAGCGAGAGGAAAATCGTTACTACACAAATCACACAATTGATATTTCGCAGGAAATATCGCTATACCTCACCACCGATGGTTTTATGGACCAGATGAACCCTTCGTTTAAAAAGTTTGGCAGGCATCAGTTTGTGCAGTTAATAGAGAGTGTACATACCCTCAATAACGATGAGCAGTACAAAGCAATTAAGCAAGCTTTTGAAGAGTTTAGCCAAGGGCATGAGCAGATTGATGACGTGTGTATTCTTGGCATAAACTTAAATTTGTAGCTCCTCTATCATTTCCATTTTTCAAAACAGATTTAAAACTTATTCTTGAGTTGTTTTAAAGCCAAACTAAATGCTGCTCGCACGGATTTAGCTAAGCTGAGTAAGTTCTTCGTTCTCGTTTGTAATCCGTGCGTTAACTATTTTCAGTGACCCTAATCCACAATAGCATGACATACAGATAGTTATGAATATCTGAAAACCCATAAAAAACCCATAAAAAACTAAGTATGAGCAAAAAAATACATTTCCCTTAATAAAAAAAACTTTTATATTAAAAAAAAATTTACTTTTTTGACATACATTTATATATAATTTTTTAAACCAAACTAAAAACCTAATTTATTATGAAACAAAAAATTTACCCATTTATCTTAGGATTGCTATTTTGTGCGTTTGCAGCAAATGCACAAGTTGATGCAATTAACAAGTCCTCAAAAGTTGACTTAAATACTAAGTTTGTAAAATCAGACCTAAAAACTGGACCAAGAAGCGGTAAAGTTGTGTAT
Source organism: Bacteroidales bacterium UBA5349 (assembly GCA_002410065.1). GTDB lineage: Bacteria > Bacteroidota > Bacteroidia > Bacteroidales > Tenuifilaceae > Perlabentimonas. The sequence continues at coordinate 144,247 of DHQB01000004.1, forward strand.
GTAAACGAAACATTTGATACTGAAATCCCTGCAACATGGACTGTAACCAATACAGGTACAGGTGATTTACCTGGTTGGCATTGGATAGAATCAACTACTAATTTTCCTTTTACAGGTTTTGCAAGAATAAATAGTGATGCAAATGGAGATGGTAACGTTACCGAAGGATACCTTATTACTCCAGCTTTTGATTGCTCAGCAGCAGGAGTTGTTTATTTAGAATTTGATGTACGTTACAACGACATTACTACTGGAGGTACTGATATATTCCAAGTTGATGTTTGGAACGGTGCTGAATGGATAAATGTTATTGATTGGGACGAAGATCATGGTAGTGCTACAGAAGCTGAGCATGTTAGCATAGAAATTTCTGATTATGCAAGTGCTGCTTGTCAAGTACGTTTTTTCTATACAGATGCTACTTTATGGGAATGGTATGCAGGTATCGACAATGTATTAGTTTCTATGCCGGAACCTAACGATTTAGCAGTTACTTCTGTTTTACCAAATGGAACTATTACTACTGGATCTACTATTACTCCAACTGTCACAATAGAAAACATGGGATCTAATTCTCAATCTACTTATAACGTTACGCTAGTTTCTACTCCTGCAGGATATAACGAAACAATAACTAACCCAGGTGATATTGATGCAGCTAATACATTAGTAGTTGTTTTCCCTGATTGGTCTCCTGCAGACGGCATTTATACTTTAACCGCTACTGTAATTCTTGCCGGTGATGCTAATCCCGGAGATAATATTGGAACTTCTGAAATTAATGTAAAAGGTGTTGGTTTTGGTGATGTAGTTCATTCATTCAATACTTTTGCAGCTGGTTGTGCTGGGATTGAAACAGATGGCACTAATATTTATACAGTATATTGGAATCCTTCTGTTGCGTTAAGAAACTTTGACAAGTATACTATGGATGGTACTTTTGTTGAAGAGTTTGAAATAGCAGGTGTTTCTGCTTTAAGAGATATGGCATATAATCCTAATACTGGATACTTCTACGGATCTGCTGCATCTACTTCTTTATTTGAAATGGACTTCGCAAACAAAACTCTAGTTAGTACTATTACTGCACCTACTGCATGTAGAGCAATTGCTTATGATGACGATGATGATACATTCTGGGCAAACAATTGGGATACTGATTTAACAGAATTTGATATTACTGGTGCAGCAACAGGTAATGCTATGCCAATGGTTAGTATTTATGGAGCTGCTTATGATAATTGGTCAGATCCTGCAAACCCAACTCTTTGGGTATTTGAAGGAACTGGTGGTGGTGGTACTACTACTCAATTACTTGAATATGCTATGGATGGAACTACAACAGGTCGTTTTATTGACCTTACAACAGTACCTGGTTTTGCTGCAGGAGCTGGTTCAGGTTCTGGAGGTTTAGCTTCTTTTGAAAAAGATGGAGTTGCTTATTTATTAGCTAATATTCAACAAGATCCTAACTTAATTGTTATTATTTATTTAGCTTCAACTGTTGCAACTTATGATGTTACTTTTAACGTTGGTGATGGTACTAACCCAATTGAGGGTGCAAATATTGTAGTTGCTGATTTAGGAATTGACGATGTAACTGATGCAAGTGGTCAATTAGTAATAGCTGATGTTGAGGCGGGTACTTATACTTACACAGTTACCAAAGATGGTTATGTAGCTTTTGATGGAAACTTTGAGGTTGTTGACCAAGATCTTGATGTAAGTGTAAGCTTGACTCCCACAAGTATTAATACCATTAAGGATAACCTTCAAATATTCCCGAATCCTTCAAATGGGCAGTTTACAATTAAGGTTGGTAATAACTACTACCTCGAAGTAATGGATATTACTGGTAAAGTAGTTTATACTCAAGAGTTAACAAATGCTAAGAGTAATATTAACTTATCAAACCAAGCGGCAGGAGTTTACTTAATTCGTTTAACAAACAACCAAAAAACTATTAATCACAAGATTATTATTAAATAGTTTTACTAAAAATTTGTACTAAAATCCTTAGTTTAGTAAAAAGAAATTAAAAGGGGCTGTTTAAAAAGACAGTCCCTTTTTTATTTGATATTTTAAAGGGGCCGGAATTTACCTCTGCTAGCGCGGATTTAGCTACGCTGAGTTCGTCCTTCGTCCTCGGTTGTAATCCGTGCGTAGTACTAATAGTGAACTCCCGCCTTTACTGTGGCGGGTTTTCTGTTTTACATTGTAAATAAAGGGCATACGGGTTACTATAAGACAAATGCACTTATGCAAGGCTATAAGCCTTATTCAATATAGTTCTGTATAATAATCCTTGGAAAATCTAACGGATATATACCAGCTGATCCTCTTTCGATAGATTGGATGAGAATATGTAACCCTCATCGTTGAATGATTTTAGCTGTTCAACGTTGGTAATGCCTTTTTTAATTGCAAACCTCGACATTAAACCGCGTGCTCGCTTAGCGTAAATGGCTATGGTTTTAAAATGGTCACCTTTTTGCTCTTTGAAAACAGGAGTTATTACTTTGCCATCTAGTTTTTTAAGTCTTATTGCCTTGGAGTATTCATTGGAGGCTAGATTAATCAGAACTTTATCTTTGCTCTTTGACAACTCCTTGTTAAAATATTCGGTAAGTCTATCCTGCCATAGTTGATAAAGATTCTCATTATCACCAATGTCAATTTTTGTGCCCATCTCGAGCCTATAGGGCTGCATCAAATCCAATGGACGCAGCACTCCGTATAGCCCCGAGAGGATACGAAGATGATTTTGGGCAAACTCAAAATCTTTCTTGGTAAAATCGTCTACCGATAATCCTTCGTAAACATCGCCCTTAAAGGTTAGTAGGGCAGGGTGACTGTTAGATAGATTAAAGGGCTTTTGCCATTTAATAAATCGTTCGTAATTAAGGCTTGCCAATGATTGACTTATGCCCATTAAGCCTTTTAAATCGGCTGTGCTCAAACTCCGCATCCTTTTAACTATTACTTCCGATTGGTCAATAAAATAGGGCTGCGAGCTATTAACACTAAAATTAATATCAATTTTACTTAGCGTTTTTGATGGGGATAGTATTATTATCATTGGAGTGTAATTAAAATTATGTACTTTTAATATTAGGTACAAACTCAAACACGGAGCATTTGTTTAAATCCATACAATCAAAGTTAATGAATTTGCCGCTCTTAATAAAGAAATCCTTTTTGATATTATTATTCTTAATAGTTCAAGTTTTAATTGCTTTTGCTAGTTCGCCAGTGCAAAAAGTTGAATTGGTTATTAAGTGGAAGCATCAGTTTCAATTTGCTGGATACTATGCTGCAGTTGAAAAGGGCTTCTATAGTGATCTTGGAATTGACGTTGAGATAATTGAAGCAAAGCCCAATGCATCCAGTTTAGATTTGGTATCAAGCGGTAAGGCTGATTTTGGCATAGGCGGTGTTGAGGTACTGATAAGTTACCTAAATGGCGAACCGTTGGTTCTTTTGGCCTCAATAATGCAACATTCCCCATCTGCTTTTATTGTTAAAGAGAGTTCTAACATTTACAATCCGCACGATTTAGTTGACAAAAGTGTGATGATGGAAAAGGATGAGCGAGGTTATGAACTTTTAAGTATGCTCTATAGCGAAGGGGTTAAGCCATGGCAGATAAACATAGCAATGCATACACACTCAATAAATGAGTTTTTAACCAACGAGGTTGATGCACTTAGCGTTTACGTTACTAATGAGCCTTATTTCCTCGAAACTTACGGTATCCCTTACCGATTAATAAAACCGAGTAGTTATGGCATCGATTTCTACTCTGATTGTCTTTTTACAAGTAAGCAACTAGTTGAACAAAACCCCAAGTTAATTGATAATTTCATTCATGCTTCGCTTAAAGGGTGGGAATATGCTTTGAACAACAAAGAGGAAATTGCCGCACTTATTGTTAAGGATTACAGCGTAACGAAAACGTACAATCAACTTTTATACGAAGCCAATGAGATTCACAAGTTAATTAACCCTGAACTTGTTGCCATTGGACACACAAACCAAGGACGTTGGTTTTCCATGGCCAATTTTTTGTATCAAAAGGGCTTGATTGGAATGCCCAAAAGTTTGGATGATTTTTTTTATGAGAAGGGGGAACACCTCAACGTGCGGTGGAATAGGCTAACTGTTTTGGTTGTTTTAGGTTTCTTAATAATAGCTGTTTTAGCAGTGTTATTCTACATCAGAGTTGGTAAGGTTGTAGCCCGTAAAACCGGGGAACTGTCTATGCTCCTTGCAAAACTCGAAGAGCAGAATAAAAATATAGGTCAAATAAACACAGAACTTTTATTGGCCCGCGAGGCTGCAGAGGAGAGTTTAAGGGATAAGTCAACTTTCTTTGCTGGTTTAACAACTGAATTAAAGAATCCTGTAAAAGGAATGGTTCAGATAGCGAATGAGCTAGCAAAATCTGATATAAAAGAATCTAATAAAAAGGATTTAATCACGGAGATTGTAAGTTTAGGTGAGACTCTTGACCATTTCTCTAAGGATATAACCTCCATATTTATTCTCGATTCATCAGCAGAAAGGATTGGCTATTGCGATATTGAACCCAATGATTTGCTAAAAAAGTTTGCGGGCAAATATTCAAAGCAGCATAATTTGGGTACAGATCAAATTAGGCTGAACCTGCTATCGCCACAAGTTTCGCAAAAGGTACTTATTGATAAAGAGAAAGTGCTCAGAATTCTAAACATACTGCTGGCGAATGCATTAAAGCATAGCCCTGGCGTAGAGGTTAATATTGGATGGCATAACGAACAACCCGATATGCTTACTTTTTGGTTAAACGATAATGGTACTGGTTTAACCCTGGAGCAACTGACCAAGTTTAACCATTTTTTTGCCGATCCGCTCCGTTCCTTTAGCAAAGGGGCTGGCTATGGCCTTACGCTTGTTAAAGCATTGGTGCATTTAATGAAAGGTTCCGTTTGGGTAACCTTTGAAAAATCGGTTGGTACAACCTTTTACTTTCAGGTTCCTTTTATTCCTATTGATACCTTGCTATACTTGGATAGTATGAAGGTTTTTGATGATGGCCACTCGCAAATAATAGAGTATACTAAGCTGAAAGGGAAAACCATTCTTATTTATGAGATGCACCCAAACGACTATATTCTAACTCGTTCAATGCTTGAGGGTACTGGTTGTTCTCTAGTATTTGCCAATAGCATGGAAAAAATGCTCAACGTTAGTTTGGGCTTTGAGGGAATCAGTATGGCCTTGGTTAGCGTTAGCGTTCTATCCAATATTGATATTGATACAATTCAAAAGGTAAGGGATTTCAATATTGAAATGCCCATTATTGCCAATGTTACCTATAATGTAGAAAAACGCGAGAAATACCAATCTGCAGGTTTTACCGATGTTATTGAACGCCCTTCTTCAAGGGGGCAGTTAATCTATAAACTGCTTGAGTTTATAGGTTAAAATGGTAATCGCGCCTGGGGGATTAAGTCATGCCCTGCAAAATCATTTTCTAAGTATTTAAAGTAACCAGCAATAGCAATCATTGCAGCATTATCGGTTGTGAATTTTAGTTCGGGAATGTAGGTGTTCCATCCTAATCGTTCTCCTGTTTCAAGTATTGCGTTCCTTAAAGCTGAATTTGCAGCAACCCCACCAGCGATTGCAACTTCCTTTATTCCATATTTTTTCGAAGCTTTCACCAACTTCTGCATTAGTATAGTAGTAATGGTGTACTGCAGCGATGCGCAGAGATCCTCTTTGTTCTCATCAATGAAGTTTGGAAAGCCATTAAGATTATTGCGAAGGGAGTATAGAAACGAAGTTTTTAATCCACTAAAGCTAAAGTCCAAACCATGGGGTAGGGGCTTGGCAAATTCAAACGCCTTTGGGTTGCCTTTGGCAGCAAGTTTATCTACTACTGGCCCTCCCGGATAGCCAAGTCCCATTACTTTAGCGCATTTATCAAAAGCCTCGCCAGCAGCATCGTCGATAGTTTTGCCAACAATCCTCATCTTTTTGTAGCTTTCAACGAGTACTAGTTGGGTGTGTCCTCCCGAAACTAAAAGGCAAAGAAATGGATAATTTGGGTGTTTGCTGTCGGCAGATGTTTTAATAAAGTGTGAGAGGATATGCCCATGTAGATGGTTTACCTCAATTAGTGGAATATTTTGGGCTAACGCAAACCCCTTTGCAAATGATGTACCCACAAGCAGAGAGCCTAACAAACCGGGACCACGGGTAAATGCAACGGCGCTAATCTCGTCGGCTGTTATATTTGCCAGTTTTATTGCCCTATCAACAACCGGAATAATATTTGCCTGATGAGCCCTTGATGCTAACTCTGGAACAACCCCACCGTACTCTTCATGAACTTTTTGACTGCTTATAAGGTTGGAGAGCAGCCATTCATCCCGAATGATGGCAGCAGAAGTATCATCGCACGATGATTCAATCCCTAAAATTATTGTACTCATGACCAAAAAGATAACGCTTAACAAAAAAAAACACCAAATGCATCGAACAAGGGTTAATTAATCTTAACCTTTTTTACTAAATTCGGGCGTTGATGTGCATTGGCATGGTTTGTGTTTGCTGTGTAATCGTTTAACTGTCTTAAGGTGGGCAAAGTTATTAAAAAATCGTTTAGAATTCTACTCGTTTTCATCTTAGTGCTGACTGCTATCCCAACCAGCATTTGGTTGGTTATTCAGGATAGTCGTGTTCAAACATTCCTTGTAGCAAAGGCTACAACTATTCTTGAGGAAAAGTTAAATACCTCAGTTAGCATTGAGCGAATAGACTACAGGCCTTTTAACCGGGTTTTGCTCTGCGATGTATTTGTCCAAGATTTTAATGGCGATACTTTGCTCAACGCTAAAACAGTATCTGCCAATTTAATGCGTTTTAGTAATTCTAGGCGAATCATAAGCCTCAGTAAAGTATCACTTGATAGCGCTTATATAAATCTATCTACCGATTCGCTAGGGGTTATGAACCTTTCGGCTTTTATACAAGCATTTAAAAAGAAGGAGAAAACGGATTCCTCTTCATCATTCAATATACAGATTAGGAATGCAAGTATTTCAGAATCGACCTTTAGAATGCATAGGGAGAATGTTGATACGCTTGAGTACGGAATAAACTTTCAGGATCTTTACCTAACCAACCTTAATATCAGTTTAAGAAATTTTAGTATTGTAGCCGACACCATTGGTTTTACCATTAATAAGATGTCATTTGCTGATAAGAGCGGGTTTGCTGTTGATAAGTTTAGAACAGATATGAGTTTTACGAGTAAATTCATGAATTTTGATAAACTTCAGATACGTTCAATGGGCTATAGCGTAAATTTGCCCACTTTGCATATGTCTTACTCAGGTTGGAAGGATATGAGCGATTTCCTTAATCAGGTTAAGCTCAATGGCTCATTTCAATCTACAAAAGCTTCTACAGGTTTGCTTTCCTATTTTGTTCCCGTTTTAAGGCAGTTCGATCTGGATTTCTCGCTGAATGGTTCTTTTAAAGGAACAGTAAGTGATTTAAGGGTAAGAGATATGCAAATTACAACAGCAGAATCAACAAGCCTTAATTTTAACGCAAATCTCACCGGGTTACCCGATTTCAACAACACCCTTGTTTTTCTTGATATTAAAGAGTTAACCACTACGGTTCAGGATATTGAGAGCATAAAAAACAAGAAAACAGGGCTTCCAATGGTCTCATTGCCCGATAATTTTACCTCGTTGAAGAGATTGAGTTATTCTGGTACTTTTACTGGCTTTACCACCGATTTTGTTGCCTACGGCTCCTTAACTTCTTCCATAGGGAAACTATCGGTCGACCTTTCAATAAAACCTAAGGAGAGTTCAAGGGTAAGTTTCAATGGACAGGTTTCAACCAATAAATTCGATTTAGGGAAACTACTGGGTAACGAGATTATTGGCAAAACTAGCCTAAAAGCAACAATAAAAGGCAATACCGATTACAAAAAACATATTGAGGGAGAAACCGATGCAACAATAACTTCTTTTGAAGCCAATAATTATATCTACTCAAACATTGCCATTTCGGGCACTTTTGGTAGCAAGGGTTTCATTGGCTCCCTTTTTCTCGACGATCCAAACGTTAAGCTGAATTTTATGGGTAAGGTTGATTTATCTGACTCACTTCCCGTATTCGATTTCTCGGCGTTTGTTCCTAAACTCGATTTAGTAAAACTTAATATAAACAAGGTAGACAGCATTTCGCTGGCCTCATTTCTTTTAACTGCAAAGATTACTGGAAACAATATTGATAATACTCTTGGAGAGGTTAAGATTGTTAATAGTTTTTATAAAAACCAGAATGGTGAAATTAAAACACCCGAAATCATTATAAACGCCAATAATACTCCTGAGAGTAAATTAATAACCATAAAATCAGAGTTTGCTGAGGGTGAACTAAGAGGTAAGTATAATTACACCAATATTTTTTCATCCCTTCAAAAGTTGGCTTTTATTTATTTGCCAGCACTAAGCCCCGATAATCAAAAACCTGATATTACGCCAACTGGCGTTGAAAATCCTGAATATAATGATTATATCATAAAATTAAGGGTTAAGAAAACCCGAAAGTTTACTGATGTTCTTGCTCCCACTTTTAATATTGCCGAAAACACTAATATATTTGGGATTTACAACCCCGATCTTCAAAGCCTTACGCTAAAAGTATCCATACCAGAGTTAACACTATCAGGCAATATTATTAAAAACATAGTAATTGATGGAAATACAAATGACTCGTCATTTGTGGCAAGCATAACTACCCCAAACTTCGAGATTGGTGGAACTTTTATACGCAATTTATCAATTAAGGCGGTGGTCAGTAACAACAATATTCACACTTCCATTGCTTGGGACAATAAGAGTAAAGTAAGGAATGAAGGCCAAATAATTGCCGATACCCATGTTAGTCACAAACAAAATTTTAGCATTTTTGATATAACCATCAACCCCTCTATTTTCTTTTTAAATGATACGGTATGGAATATTGCCGAGTCAAAAGTGCTTATCGACTCTTCCCGTATTTATATCAACAACTTTTTGCTAAGCAATAACGACCAGAGCCTTCGTATTTCAGGTGCAATTGCATCGTTAGCCACGGATTCCATTCGAGCAGAGTTTGAGAATATAGATCTATCCAATGCAAATTTATATACAAGTAGTATTGGCTATAATATCTCGGGTAAGATGAATGGATATGCAATGCTAACCGATTTAACCAGTACTCCGCTATTTTTCTCTGATTTAAGGATGAGTAACATTAACTTGAACTCAAATCCAATAGGCGATATAACGATTCAAAGTAGATGGTTAGCAGGGGATAACAGGTTAAATTTAAGCCTGAAAAACACATTGAATGGAGAGCAAATGTTAAGTGTTGCTGGAGATATTTACCCAAATACTAAAAGGTTGGATATTGATGTTTCAATTCAAAAACTTTTGCTAAATCATGTTGAACCAATCATTGCCGATAATGTTTCAGCCATAGATGGGTATTTAGTTGGAAACTTATCGCTTACTGGAACATTTGGCAAACCGCTAGTAAATGGCAAAATTAATCTGGTGGATGGCGCCGCATCCATTGCTTTCACAAAAACAAAATATCGTGTATCCAATCCCATCTTAATACAGAACAGCGATGTGCTATTCAACGATTTCAAACTTTACGATGTAAACAATAGGATTGCTACCCTAAATGGAGCTATTAGAACGGGATATTTTAAAGATATTAGGCTCGATTTAACCCTATCGCCAGAAAACTTCCAGTTTCTTAATACCACAGAGCGAGATAATGAACTTTTTTATGGAAGTGTTTTTGCCAGCGGTCAAATTCGGGTAATGGGGGCAACAAATAACCTTAGCGTAAATGCTTCGGTTAAAACGGAACCTCGGACAGCTATTTTTCTGCCCCTATCATCATCCAGTGAGGTTGCCGAAACCGATTTTGTTAACATTATAAACCGTAGTTCCGATATCATTTTTATTGAAGATTCCTTTGAGAGGCTTGTTGATAACTCCAAGGTTAATGTAGCACTAAATCTCGATTTGCAGGTTACCCCCGATGCAGAGGTTCAGATAATTATTGATAAGCAGCTGGGTGATATTATTAGGGCAAACGGTACCGGAAACCTGAAAATGGAGATAAACCCTAGTACTGATGTATTTAATATGTTTGGTCAGTATGCTATTGAGAGTGGAGATTACCTGTTTACGCTACAGGGTGTTATTAATAAGCGCTTTAAAATAGGACAGGGGAGTACAATCACTTGGAATGGCGATATTCAGAATGCAAATATGGATATCCAAGCTATATACTCATTAAGAACAAACCTTAGCCCGCTAAATCCAAGTAGTGAAAGTGAGGCATTTAAGCGGAGAACACAAGTTGATTGTCAAATTAACCTCACGGGAAAACTAATGGAACCCAATATTGATTTTGATATAAAGGTTCCAATTGCCGAAACCGATGAGTCACTTAATGCTGTGGTTCAGGATGCCATAAATACCGAAGAGCGACTTAGTAAGCAGTTCCTTTCGCTGCTTGTAATCAATAACTTTACGAGCGATGTTCAGGATCAAGCGGGCGGTGGGTTTGGTCAAGGGCTTGCCTCAACAGCAAGCGAGATGCTATCGAACCAACTTAGTAACTGGTTATCACAGTGGAGTTCAGCTTTTGATGTTGGCGTTAATTATAGGCCAGGGGATGAACTTAGTTCCGATGAGATTGAACTAGCATTCTCCACCCAGTTGTTCAACGATAGGGTTACCATAAATAGCAACGTGGATATGGCAAGCCAGAATGTGAATAACCCCATTGTAGGTGATTTTAGTATCGATATTAAGATTGTACCCTCGGGTAAGCTCAGGGCAAAGGCCTTTGCGCGTTCTAACAATGATGCTCTTATGGGCGAGAACCAGAATGATTATACTACGGGAGCAGGATTGATGTACCGCGAAGACTTTAACTCATTCAGAGAATTGTGGAAAAGGTATCTCAACTTTTTTAGACGAAAACCTGATGAAGAAGAAATAAAGGATGTTCCTTATTATGAAAATGATACGTTAATTAATGGGAGCATAAAAATTGATTTGGACAAAAATGCTTTAGTTGATATATAATAGATATATACCATTCACCGTTTTTTTATTAATTTCGACCAATTAATAATATCAAATAATATGAGTCTACTATTTTTATTGCAGGTTGATTTAGCAACCCAACAAGCCGCAGCAGGCGAGTTAACTCTTAGTTTTTGGGACTTAACATTAAAGGGAGGCTGGATAATGATACCCTTAGCCTTACTTTGGTTTATTGCTGTTTACCTTTTTATTGAGAGGTTTTGGGCTATTAAAAAAGCTTCAAAAGTGGATATTAACTTTATGAATAGGATAAAGGAGTACATCTACGAGGATAAAATCGAATCGGCACTTGCACTTAGCCAGGCTCAGAATACTCCCATTGCCCGAATGATTGAGAAGGGAATTCAGCGAATTGGCAAACCTCTGCCCGACGTAAATGCAGCCATCGAGAATGTTGGTAACCTTGAGGTTTCAAAGCTCGAAGGAGGTCTGCCTACATTGGCTACAATTGCAGGTGGAGCACCAATGATTGGCTTTTTGGGGACAGTAATTGGAATGATTCGTGCCTTTTACGATATGTCCATGGCAGGGAACAATATTGATGTCGGATTACTTTCAAATGGTATATATACAGCAATGGTAACAACGGTTGCGGGTCTTATTGTTGGTATTGCCGCCTATTTTGGATACAACTATCTGATTGCGAGGATAGAACGGGTTGTTTTCACCATGGAGGCTAATACAACAGAGTTTATGGATCTCCTAAACGAACCGGTATCCTAATTTTTTAAAACACACAGCTATGGCTCTTAAGAGAGGTTCAAAGGTTAATCCTAATTTCAGCATGTCGTCAATGACCGATATTGTGTTCCTACTACTAATTTTTTTCATGGTATCTTCAACACTGGTTGCACCCAATGCATTAAAGTTACTTTTGCCACAAAGCAATAGCCAAACGCCTGCTAAAGCAATAACTACGGTTAGCATTACCGAAGATTTGAGGTTTTATATTGAGCAAACTCCGGTTAGCATCTACGAACTCGAAACTTCTTTGGCTCAACGTTTGCAGGGAGAATCGGAACCAACCGTATCGTTGCACGTTCATAAATCAGTACCAATGGAAGAGGTGGTTAAGGTGATGAATATTGCTAAGGATAATCGTTACAAACTTATTTTGGCAACTCAACCCTTAAATTAGAGTTAAACACTTTATATAATGACAGATAAAATCAGAGGTATATTAGGATCAACAGTATTACACATTTTAATAATTGTGTTGCTGGTTCTCTTTGGTTTTACAACTCAACTTCCTCTGCCCGGTGAGCAGGGTATAATTATCAACTTTGGTGATTCCGAAGATGGTATGGGGCTTACTGAGCCTCGAAAAACTATTGAACAAGAAACTGCTCCGATTCAAGAAGTTATTCAAGAAGAGGATGAGACGCCCATAACACAGGATTTTGAAGAGGCGCCCTCGTTACCTGAAAAAAAACCAATCCCTGAGCCTAAACCAGAAAAACCCAAGGAGCCTAAGCCAGAAAAACCTCGTGAAGTGGATAACAGAATCCTTTTCCCCGGACAAAAAGCAGATGGAGGTTCATCAGGCGAAGGTGAAACTGGTAAAGATGGGAATCAGGGTGCTTTAGAAGGTGACCCAAACTCAACAAATCGTGAGGGAGGAACCACAAGTGGGGGTGAGGGTGTAAGTTACAGCGTTGGGGATAGAGCTCATCTCTCACTTCCTAAGCCCATCTATCTCAAGCAAAAAAGTGGTGTAGTGGTTGTTCGAGTGACTGTTGATAGGAGTGGTAATGTAACCTCTGTTAGTGGAGGATACAAAGGATCAACAACATATGACACAGACTTGGTAAGTGCTGCCGAAAAAGCAGCAAGAAGCGCTCGTTTTAATGTTAATCTAGATGCTCCCGCTTTTCAAGAAGGTACTATTACCTATGTTTTTAAGCTACAGCAATAGTTTAGAAAAACAGTAGTTTTATTGCAAAAACTAAAACGGTTACCAGCATAAACCATCGAATAAATTTGTTCCCTTTTTTAATGGCTACATGACTTGCCACCCAAGCCCCAGTCATATTTCCTGTTCCTAAAATAAAACCAAGCAGATAATTTACCTGATTGTTGTATATGAATACAGCAAGTGCAACTAATGTAAAGACTGCAACAATTAACGCTTTTAGGGCATTGGCTTTTAGCAAATCGAACCCTGCACCAAACACCAAACCGGCAAGGAGGAAGTATCCAACTCCTACCTGAATAAATCCGCCGTAAAATCCTATCCCCAAAAACACTAGAAGCTTTAAAATGCCAGGTTTTGCATTAACCTCCCCTTGTTGAGATTTTAGCCACATCTCGGGTTTATAGAGCAACAGAAAAAACATAAAAACCAACAGGCCACCAATAATTTTATTCATAACCTCATCGTTGAGGTTAATGGCAAATGCAGCTCCAATAAATGAGCCTATGGTTGCAATAATGGTGAGCCAAATACCATCTTTCCATTCAAATATCTTTTTCTGCTTAAACTGCTTAGTGGCTACTAAACTTTGTAAAAGCACTCCAATACGGTTTGTACCATTGGCAATGTTGGCAGGCAATCCCAAAAAGATTAAAAGAGGTAAGGTTAGTAACGACCCGCCTCCGGCCAATGTGTTAATAAAACCAGCAGCAAAGCCAGCAACAATAAGCAAGATATAAAGCCAAGGGTTTAAATCCATTAAATAAGGTTGATGTGTTTTAAAAGATTGCAAAGGTATAGATTTGCAGTATTTCAACAAATCATTTTTTAATAGATGGTAAAGGGAATAAGTACAAATTTTTTTATTCGGATTAAGTCTAATTAACTATTGATTCAATTTTTACTCTAAGCGTTGTTGTAATAGTTATTATAGGCTATTTTTATATGATTATTTTAGAATACTAACTTTTAATAATATAACGAATATGAGCATTAAAGGAACGGAGACCGAGAAGAATTTGCTTAAAGCATTTGCTGGCGAATCGCAAGCAAAAAATCGCTATACCTATTTTGCAAAAACAGCAAAAAAAGAGGGGTATGAGCAAATTGCCGACTTGTTTATGCAAACTGCTATGCAGGAAGAGCAGCACGCAAAGGTATTTTTTCAATTTCTAGAGGGAGGTATGCTCGAAATTACAGCATCTTACCCAGCAGGTATAATTGGAACAACGGCCGAAAACTTAAAAGCAGCGGCTATGGGTGAGCATGAGGAGTGGGCCGATTTGTATCCTGCATTTGCTGAAACTGCAGAGAAGGAAGGTTTTAAGAAGGTTGCAGTTGCCTTTAAAATGATAGCAAAAGTTGAAAAAGAACACGAAGAGCGTTACCTGAAATTGCTTAAGAATATTGAGGAGGGAAAAGTTTTTGAAAAAGACGAAGAGGTTGTTTGGATGTGCCGTAAGTGCGGTTATCACCATAAGGGGAAGAAAGCGTTAAAAAATTGCCCTGCCTGCAATCATCCAATTGATTATTTTGAAGTACTTGCCGAGAATTATTAGATTGTTTTATGTGCTTTACCATATTGGATAAATCCTGCGGATTTTAGACCATATGATTTTGTTAAAAAAAGAAAAGGGGATGAAAAACTTCACCCCCTTTTTATGTATGTAGAATCCTACTAAATATTTTTAGTTGGATAGGTAGCCTCTCGCTCCATAGCCTGTTTTAGCCATTGTGGTATAATGGTATCAAGAAATTCATTCTTCTCAGAGTTGAGTTTTTTCATATCGAGTCCTATATATTCTTGTGCCTTTGCTTTGGTAGAGATGTCGGGCATTGGAACAACATCGGCATATCCCATGCTTGCTAAAACTCTGGTAATCTCAATCCTTGCTTCTTGTGCTTTTTCTAAGCCTAATCCAATAACTCTAGCACTTTCAAAAGGCGCGTGGAAAGAAGAGCCATGACTAGCAGCTACGTAATCCCAACGCCATTGAGCACCCCTTATCAGTTTTAATACATTCTTCATTTGTTTTTCAGAAGCTCCCTTATCCCAAGCAAATTTTGCTTCGATATGTGCTTTTGCAAGTGTTACTTCTAATAAACTTCGGGTTTCTTGAAGAGCATCTTGTCTTTGGTAAACATTTGCGATCAGTTTTTCTGCATCCTCTCTATGGCATACTGCGCAAGTATTTGCCACATTATTTAGGGGGCTTTGTATATGATGGTTTGTAAATTTAACCCCGCCCTGGCTTTTGTATGGCATATGGCAATCGGCGCACGAAACACCTCTATCATAGTGTACCCCAAAACGGAAAAGTTCATAATCGGGGTGCTGTGCTTTAATCATTGGAGCACGGCTAAGGGAATGAGTCCAATCTGCAAAAGCAATTTCATCGTAGTACGCTTCCATAGACTCCATTGTAAAACCTTTATCCCAAGGGAAAGTGAGGTATTTACCCTCGCCCTTAAAGTAATACTCAACGTGGCATTGTGCACAAACCAATGAGCGCAACTCTTGATGTGTCGATTTTGAAACATCTTTTCCTTGACGTTGGAAAGCTTCAATTAGTCCGGGTCTTGTAATTTGCAATGCCATGGTTTCTGAATCGTGGCAATCAGCACAACCAATAGGATTTACAACTTCTGGGCCCATTTGAGCAAAGGTTGATGAGTAGAACTCAGCAATCCCAATATTTTTCATCATTCGAGGAACATCTGGCCCTTTACAAGCCCAACAAGTACCTGGCATTGGTCCGTCTGTGGGTGTCATGGGTGAGCCAGTACGCAGTATATTTTGTACATCCTCAATTGCCCACATATGGCCACGACCCTGATTATACTCTTTTGAAAAAGGGTAACCCGCCCAAAGTATTACCATCTCTGGTGCTTTGGCAAGCATATCAATTTTTCTGGCACCATTATATTTACTAACAAAGGTTGTATCTGCCGTTTGCATATAAGTTTCGTACTGACGCGGAAAATTCTTTCCCCAAACTTCGAGCCGTGGTTCCCATTTTTCGTGTTCAACCATTGGAGTATATGCAAATACTGCTTCGGCTCGCCTTTCAATAATTGATGAGGCAATAAGACCTAACAGAAACACAATTACTATTGTGCCTAAAAAGATAAGCCATCCTAGCCATGGCTTTTGCTTTATCAATTCGCTAATTGGTTTCATATCGTTGGTTTTAGAATTATCTATTCATTATATATAACAACTTACTCCTTAGTGTCCATCATTTTCTTAAGCCATTTTGGCACTGGGCTTTCAAGCAGAGGAACCAATGCATATGGCGTAGTCGACAAACCCTTAACTCTACCGTGAGGCACTTCTCTGTGGCATTCCCAGCATTTCCTCTCTTTCCTTAAATCATTGTGGGCAAACTCTGGCCTCATCATTTTAGGGTCGTCAATCAGCTGTGTATGGCACCTTATGCAGTTATTGTGTACAGCATTAGCCCCAGCCTCTTTTATTTGGATTACTTGAGGTTCAATTCTGAGTGTAAAAATTGTGGCATGCCTTAGCCCATCCTTAGCTTTAAAATAGTAATGATTAAAAACATTGTTGTGGGGTACATGGCAATCATTACAGTTAGTGTACTCCCTATGTGCACTATGCGCCCAAGTTGAATACTCAGGTGCCATAATGTGGCAGTTAATGCAGGTTGTTGGGTTATCGGATAGGTACGAAGGTGCTTTAGAAATATGAAAGGCTAACGCACCAATGCCAAAAAAAATCCCCAGCAATAAAATTACTGGAAGTTTCCAACTGTCGGGGGGTATGAATAGCTTAACTACCTTTTTCATAGCGGCTAGCTTAATTATTGACGCAAGATAATTCAAATAGGTTGAACTTAAAACAGGATTATCTTCAATTTGAATGAAATCATCTTAATTTAGAAAGATTTTACATATCACTAATTATGCAAAAATTGGGGATTTCACGCATTTATCGTACATTAATATTGAGATATTAATGATTTATTTAACTTTTAAGGTGCTTTACATTAATTATATTTTATAGATTTGATACTGTTAAACCAACTATTAACCCTAACCCTAAATTAAAATGAAAAGATTTTTTTTTCTGTTTTTGGCAATAGTTACAATTGCCTTTTCGTGTACCAAAGAGAGTACGCAAGAACAAGTTGATTCTCCAGATATTGCTAAAATTGAGCCGCTGGAACCTATTGAGATTAATGCAATTATCAACAAGTCATTAAAAGAAACTGGAAACTTTAAATGGGAGGATGTGGATACCTACGTTCTTTGGAGCGCCGTTATGAATGGTGGCAATATCTTAACGGTTGGTTATGATAGTGAATCCTTTACCGAATATAGAACGGGGAATAGTTTAAACATAAAGAGGGATATTGTAAACTTGGCTTTGGATATGGAGTCTGATGCTGCAGCAAAGGTAAAAAACGAAAAGGAGATTGTTGTATTCGATAGCGAAGTGATTAACTACATTGATTTACATGTTACCAGCATAGATTTAGTGGAAGCAATACGGTACAATCCCGATGTTCGTTATGCCGAACCTAGCGGTTACGAGTATTTTGCTCACGAAGATATCGAAAAAAGTTCCTCGGGATGCAATAATACTCCTGCAAATGTAAATCCAGCCGATTATGTTACAATTGCTCCCAATGCCCAGCAGTCATGGACTTATACAAAGCACAATATACCTCAAGCTTGGAACTATAGCACTGGAAGCGGAATTACGGTAGGCCTTATTGATACTGGAGTATCAGATGAGCAATCGCTCCTTGGAAGTAGTTTTAACAATGGGTATTCAACAGGACGTTTTATACAAAAATATGGTACCTATGTGAACTCTATCTGGCCTTGGTCAACAACTACCGATGGACCTAGCGATAAGTGTGGTCATGGTACCCTTATGGCTGCTACAATAGCCAGCCCAAGGAACAATAAAAACTTGCCAGTTGGAGTGGCCTACAATTGCAACCTGGTAGCTTACAGGGCAACAAGCGATGTGGTTCTTGATGGTTATCATGAGAAGAGAGGAGTTTCAGATGCATTAACACAGCTGGCCAACAGAAGTGATGTTAAAGTTATATCAATGTCTATAGGCCATATTTTTTCTGCTGGAAATATTAGCGATGCCATAAAGTATGCATACTCAAAGGGTAAAATGATTATTGCTGCGGGTGGCACTTCTACAAATTTCACTAATTGGGCTGGAGTTATTTTTCCTGCTAGTATGAGCGAAACGATTGCCGTTACTGGCATTACTGATGGGGCAGGGTATACTGAATGCGCTGTTTGCCATAAAGGAGGTAAAATAGATTTCACTGTAATTATGCAGCGTGCAAATGATGCCGACAGAACATCGGTTTGTCTTGGCTTTTTTGAGAACACCAATACATACGTTGGCGGATCGTCGGTGGCAACAGCAACTACTGCTGGAATTGCCGCTTTAATTTGGAGTAAAAACCCCACTTGGACTCGTCAGCAAGTTTTGGATAAAATGAAACAATCTGCGTCATTCTATCCCAATAGGCATTCAGATTTTGGATGGGGTTCAATAAATGCCCTAGCTGCAGTTCAGTAATCTTCATTTTTCACATTATTAAAGCTCGGGACAGCAATGTTTCGGGCTTTTTTTATAAATATATTTAGTATAAAAAGACCAGACTAGGGTTATAAAACAATGTCAAGCATCAATTCAATAAAAAGTTTAATCTACTCGCATGAGCAATCTATTGTATTATTTTATATTTTTAGATAATGTATCCTTTCCATTTTTTATTGTAGTTTTGTATAAACAGTCATTATAAAAGCGAATAACAATTAATACTCTGTGAGCAATGAGGAAAGAAGTTGAAGTAATTTGCCAAAATAATAATTTGCGCAAAAAGTTAAAACCAGGGCATAATTTGCATGAGGTTGCCAAAGAGTTTGGGATAAAACTCGGTCAACCAATTCTAGGTGCAATGGTTAATAATGAGATAAAAGAGCTCGATTATGAGGTATATACTCCCAAGAGTATTCTATTTATCGACATTACACACCCTGAAGGGATGCGTATGTATCAGCGTAGCTTATTCTTTCTTCTGCAAAAGGCAGTTGGAGAAATTGTGCCAGGTGGGCGAATAAGCATTGAGCATTCGGTATCTAAAGGGTTCTATTGTGAAATTAAAGGCATTGATACCGCTTTGGAGTTACCACTCGTTTTTTCAATTGGCGACAAGATGCGTGAGATAGTTGAGCAGAACTTACCCATATGGCGTGATAAAGTATTAACCCTGGACGCAGTTAAGCTATTTAATGACATTGGCCAAACAGAGCGAGCATCTTTGTTTAAAACTCGATCTACGCTCTATACATCTGTATACCATTTAAATGGATTAGCCGATTATTTTTTTGGGTGCTTAGTGCCATCTACAGGCTACCTAAAGGTATTCGATTTGGTGAAGTATTATAGGGGTATGCTGCTTATGGTTCCTAAGCGTAGAAAACCGGATGAGGTTGAAGATATTGTGCTTCAGAATAAGATGTTTGATATTTTCCAGGAGTATAAGGAGTGGGTTGAGATTATTGGAGTAAGTAATGTGGCCGCCATAAACAAACAGATTTCAGAGGGTAGAACTAGCGAATTAATCAAGATATCTGAGGCATTACATGAGCGAAAGGTTATTCAGATTGCCGACCAGATTATCAGCCGCAAAAAAGAGGTTAGGATTGTACTTATCTCGGGTCCTTCATCATCAGGTAAAACAACATTTGCAAAGCGTTTGGCAATTCAACTTAAGGTTGCAGGGCTAAATTCCTATAATATTTCGCTCGACAACTATTTTGTGGATAGAGAGAAGACACCCCTTGATGAGCACGGTGAATACGACTTTGAGGCCTTAGGTGCTTTAGATATTGATTTTTTTAATCAAAATTTGGTTAAACTATTAAAGGGTGATGAGGTTGAGTTGCCTAAGTTTTCTTTTGAAACGGGTAAAAGGTTTTTCGATGGATCAAGATTGAAGATTGAGAGTAATGGCATAATTATCATCGAGGGAATCCACGCACTGAATCCAGACTTGACACCACTAATTGAATTGGAAAAAAAGTTTCAGATTTATATTTCAGCCCTAACGTCGTTATCAATTGATGGAACAAACCGAATTCCAACTACCGATAATAGGCTGATAAGGCGCATAATTAGAGACTTTAGATACAGAGGATATAGCGCTTGCGATACCATATCGCGTTGGGATAGTGTTAGAAGAGGCGAAGATCTGAATATCTTTCCATACCAAGAGAAAGCGGATGTCATGTTCAATTCAGCGCTTCTTTACGAGTTTGGAGTACTTAAAACCTATGCTGAACAAATAATAAGGGATGTACCCATGAATGTTCCCGAATATGCCGAAGCCAGACGGTTAGGTAAGTTTTTAAGTTTTTTTGCTAGAATATCTGATCAGGAAATCCCCCCAACATCAATTCTTCGAGAGTTTTTAGGGGGAAGCACCTTTTCATATAAGTAGGTTTTTGAAGACATGTGGCAATTTAGTTTTAGTGTTTTTCTTGAAAAACCTAAGGTTTTGATTATGAGCAAAAAGTTGTTAACAATTTTTAGAAATAATCAACAAACATTAATATTTACAGCACTTACTTAATATTCTATTGGTTTTATTTACTAATATTGTAAACGATTAGTTATTCTGTTGCCAAATACACCATATTAATCTAGAGCAACTATTATGTTAAAGTTTTTTATACTCTTAGTGAACATGCTTGGGGTACTTCTGATCAATCTGTTTTCTAGCAGTGAAGTTCTTCTTGACATGCGCGTTCCGAGAGAGGTGGGTGCAGGTTCTGAATTCAATATTGAGGTTATTCTTAAGAAAAAGGGGATTGAGAGTTTTGCCCGTTTTCAGCAAGAATTACCCCGCGGATTAACCGCGCAAGTAGTTGACAATCCGAATGCTAATTTTGCATTCGAAGATCAGAAAGTTAAATTTATCTGGTTACGTCTCCCGCAAGACGATGAGATGAAAATATCATACAGAGTTAAGGTTGATGAACGATTAAAAGGGAACTTCAGCATTGACGGACTTTTCTCATATATCGATGGTAATGAGCGTAAATTTGTCTCCGCTTCATCCCAACAGGTTTTAATAACTCCTTCAACCAGAATTGATCCTAGTTTAATTGTTGATATCTCTGAGTTCCAGCAAATGGTTCCATTCCAACCGCCCGTTTCTTTGCGAGCAAGCAATGTACGATGTGTTAGGCAATCGCCAGCATTCAGCGGAGAGGGTAACGACATGATTGTTAATTTACTGGTAAGCCGTGGAACTGCTAGTAATTTTGCAAAAATTGAAGAGGAGATACCTGAAGGTTATTCTGCTGAACCAATGGATACAGGCGAAGCGATATTTGTATTTAAGGATCAAAAAGCAAAATTTCTTTGGATGAATCTACCACCTCAGCAAAGATTTGTTGTTAACTATAAACTTGTGCCAAAAGATGGACAAGGTCAAACAGATTTATCCCTTAATGGCACCTTCTCATTCATCCTTAATGAGGCAACTCAAGTTATTGATATTGCTCAGAAAGATGTTGATCTAACAAATCTAGACCCAAAATATTTAGAAAGTATTTTATCGTCGATACCTGCAACTCAGTCTTCATCATCTCAACAGTCAGGTCAACCCGCAAGCACAACTTATTCGGGAGAAGATGGAGGCAAGTCAATTCCAGTTTCGTACAAAAAGATAGAGAATAAGCCAATTACGGGGGGTAAACCTATTGAATTAGATCTTTCGTATCAGCTCGAACCTGAGGATGGCGTTTACTATAGGGTGCAAATTGCAGCAGGACACAGACCGGTAGATATAAAACGCTACTTTAAAAGGCTTAAAATAACTGAGGATGTTAGAACAGAAAGCCACGAGGGTTGGTATAAGTATTCCATTGGATCCTTTTATGAGTATATAAAGGCTCGCGAAAGGCGAAATGATATTTGGAAAACTACCCCAATTGATGATGCATTTATAGCTGCATATAACAATGGCGTGCGCATAACAGTTCAGGAAGCATTGATGATAAGTAACCAAAAGTGGTCTAAGTAGTGCTTTCCTAAATTTAATAGCAATTTACAAATGACAATTGCACACAAAATATTTAGTTGGCTTTTTGGAAGTATGGTTTTGCTTTTACTCTCTACATCTGTGCTATTTGCACAAGAGGAAGATGAGGACTATTACGAGCAGCTTTTAACCAAAGAGGTTGAAGTAGAAAACCCCGTTTACAAGCCTGTTGTCTCATTGGGTATGGGGGTTATTCACTACCTCGGAGATATCCGTTATCCAGGCAACAATCCATTGTTGGGCAATGCAGGTTATAAGTTTAATGTTTCAACACTTTTTGGCAAGGAGAATTACTATAGGCTCAACTTTTTCATAATGTATGGTGCTTTGCAAGGACATGATTTTAGTATTTCCCGAAAGATGCAGTTAGACCCAGCACTTTTGTCCTTAGATGAGGCTTTTCAACCAATATATCATAACTCCTCATTTCGGTCAGAGTTTTTTGAATTGGGTATATCCATTGAGTACGGTTTTGGTCATTTGATTGGTAAATCGAAACGTTTTCGTCCGTTCATTTCAGTTGGTGTTTCCCCATTTCCATTCACCCCAAAAGGGAATATTAAGAATAGTGCAGCTGGCGGGAATGATGGATACTACTATTTATGGAACGATGGAACAATGCGTAATCTTCTCGAACCAGATCCAAGTGCAAAAATTATAAACTTTGATAAGGAGTGGGAGACAGACTTGATAAAAGCCGATTATCATGATCTAGGTAAATATTCTCAAACAACGGTTGCTTTTCCTATTGAAGTAGGTTTCGATTTTTATTTGTCGTATAGGATTAATCTAAGAATTTCCACTTCATTACACTATACGCTAACCGATTTGATAGATAATTATAATGATAAGGTAGCAACACGATATGGGCTAAAGGGCAACGGCATGAATGATATGTTTATGTATACAAGTTTCGCCTTTAACTTCGACATGTTCTCCGATCCTGAGATGATGAAGATTGATATGCTATTTGCTGAACTCGAGGATGTAGATTATGAAGTAATGTTTGCAGATCAGGATATGGACGGTGTGTTTGACAGATTAGACGAGTGCCCTGATACTCCAATAGGTGTTGAAGTTGACACTGTTGGATGCCCGTTCGACATGGATGGAGACGGTGTACTCGACTATATGGATGATGAGCCAAACACACCATCAGGCTCCATTGTTAGCGATAGAGGGGTTCAACTATCATCCGATGTGCTTGCTCAGATGTTTGAAAAACCAACAGCCGTTCGCCGTGAGGAGGCTCAGGTTATTCCCGTTGCCCCAATATGGACAAGGAGTATCGCATTTACACCAGGGGAAATTCCTCAAAAGTTCAAGAGATTTGATCTCGATGGTGATGGATATATTGGGTTTGGAGAGTTGTTGAAGGCGGTTGAAGGGTTTTTTGACGGAACACTCAATTATAGTACAGAGGATATTTATGAGCTAAACAACTTCTTTTTTTCTCAGTAGATTAAGAGGTGAAAATAAATTCAAAAAAAGGGTTGGCCAAAGTGCTAACCCTTTTTCTTTGCAGGGCTAGTTCGCCTAATGTGTCTATGAAGGTACTCTGAGGTATATCCTTTTTTGCTTAACATAACCTCTTCAGGTGTGCCTTCACAAATAATTTCGCCACCTTTCGCACCACCCTCGGGGCCTAAATCGATGATATGATCGGCAACCTTAATAACATCCATATTGTGCTCAATAACTATTACGGTATTGCCCTTATCAACAAGTTTATTTAATACGTCAAGCAGCACTCTAACATCTTCAAAATGAAGACCTGTAGTGGGTTCATCCAAAATATAAAGAGTTTTACCCGTATCCCTTTTGGCAAGTTCGCTTGCCAATTTAACTCGCTGGCTCTCTCCGCCCGATAGGGTAGTAGATTGCTGTCCAAGGGTAAGATAACCCAAACCTACATCTTGCAGGGTTTTAATTTTTTGATAAATATTGGGGATATTGTTAAAGAACTCAACAGCTTGGTTGATAGTAAGGTTAAGTACATCGCTTATGCTTTTGCCCTTATATCTTACCTCCAGGGTTTCCCTATTGTATCGCTTTCCGTTGCAACCCTTGCAATTCACATAGATATCGGGCAAAAAATTCATTTCAATGGTTTGAACTCCGGCACCTCTACAAACCTCGCAGCGGCCCCCTTTTACGTTGAAAGAGAATCGACCCGCTTTATAACCACGGATTTTAGCCTCTGGCGTTAGCTCAAAAAGTTTTCTGATATCGGTAAATACACCCGTGTAGGTTGCTGGGTTTGAGCGTGGTGTACGCCCTATTGGAGCCTGGTTAACCTCAACAACCTTATCGATGTGCTCAAGACCTACAATTTTTTTATAGGGTAGGGGTGGATCCAATGCACGGTAAAGCTGTTGGCTTAATAATGGTTGCAGCGTTTCGTTAACTAATGATGACTTGCCACTACCAGAAACACCTGTTATACAGATAAACTTACCTAACGGAAAACTGACTGTAATATTTTTAAGATTATTACCCGAGGCTTGATGAAGCGTTATTTTGTTTCCATTGCCTTTTCTATGGTTTTCGGGTATAGGAATCTCGAGGCTATGATTAAGGTATTTTGCGGTGAGCGATTCCGAAGCCGATACCATTCTAGGCGTTCCTTGAGCAACAACTCTTCCGCCTAGCCTGCCGGCAAGTGGACCCATGTCAATGACATGATCGGCGGATAGAATCATCTCTTCGTCGTGCTCAACAACAATCACTGAGTTCCCCGAATCACGCAGATTCTGAAGCGATTGTATTAACCTTATATTATCGCGTTGATGAAGACCAATGCTTGGCTCATCAAGGATGTAAAGAACATTAACCAGTTTAGATCCAATTTGAGTTGCTAATCTAATACGCTGACTTTCGCCTCCCGATAGTGATGCTGCACTTCGGTTTAATGACAGATAACCAAGGCCAACATCAAGCAGAAATCCAACACGTTCTCTAATTTCCTTGAGAATTTCTGTTGCGATGGCTTTTTGTTTAGTATTCAATTTTGTACCTAAATTTTCTAACCAGCTGGCTAGATATTCAATATCCAAAGAGGCAACCTCTGAAATACTTTTGTCATCAATCTTAAACCATTTGGTTTCGGGCTTTAAGCGCGTTCCGTTGCAAGCAGGACAGGGTACATTCTGAATAAATTGTTGCGCCCATTTTGGGCCTCGACCTGTAAACTCATCGTTACTATGAAAATTGTGAATGTAGCTTATTACCCCTTCAAAGCTAAGGAAGTAGTTCGATCTAACGCCAATATCTAGATTCTTGAGCGTAAACTGTTCTTCTGAACCGTAAAGGATTACGTTTAGTGCCTCTTCGGGTATTTGCTCAATGGGATCGTTAAGGTTGAAACCGTATTTAGAAGCAATGGCATCGAGTTGCCAAAAAATCAAAGTGCTTTTGTATGGCCCTAGAGGTTGAATACCACCTTTCTTAATGCTTAGTTTAGTGTCGGGTATAATCCTTTTTAGATCCGCTTCTGCAATAGTTCCCAGACCATTACATCGGGGGCAAGCTCCTTTAGGCGAGTTAAAAGAAAAGGTATGAGGGGCAGGTTCATCGTATGCAATACCGGTTGTGGGGCACATCAAACTTCTGCTAAAGAATCGGGAAATATTGGTATCCATATCTAGCACTAAGATAGTTCCCTTACCCTGTTTCATTGCGGTTTCCACAGAAGCATTAAGGCGCTTATTGTCAATTAAATCAACCTGAAGTTTATCAACAAGCAATTCAATGGTATGCGTTTTATACCTATCGAGTTTCATGGCAGGCTTTATCTCTACAATTTCCTCATTAATACGGGCATAGAGATAGCCTTTCTTTCGGAGTTGCTCAAAAAGCTCTCGATAATGTCCTTTACGCCCCTTTACAATTGGCGCCATAATGGCAATGCGCTTGCCATTAAATGTTGAGTTTATAAGTTTTACTATCTGTTCATCGGTATATCGAACCATCTCTTCGCCTGTAGCAGAGGAGTATGCAATGGATGCCCGTGCATAGAGTAGTCTTAAGAAATCGTAAATTTCTGTAACTGTGCCAACGGTTGATCTAGGGTTGCGATTGGTTGTTTTCTGCTCAATAGAGATAACAGGACTTAACCCCGTTATTTTATCCACATCGGGACGTTCCATGGTTCCCAAAAATTGACGAGCATAAGCTGAGAGTGTTTCGATATACCTGCGCTGTCCTTCAGCGTATATAGTATCGAAGGCAAGTGAGGATTTTCCGCTGCCGCTAAGGCCAGTAATAACGGTTAACTTATTCCGCGGAATTGAAACATCAATATTCTTAAGGTTGTGTACCCTTGCTCCCTGCACCTCAATCTCAAGGGCCTCACCTTTTTGTTGACTCATTTTTTATCTGTTTAAACTACCAAAATGGAACGCTTATGATGTGCAAAGGTTCAATTTAGAGGTTACTATTTATCGTATGCAGTTTCCCTAAAATCCGATTTAGGGATTTTTATTGAATAGGTTTTTTTTGCCTTGTTAAGCAGGTTGCTCTCTCTAAGCCAAGGGTTAAGTAATTTTAGCATTTTATAGCTAGTACTATAATGTTTTGAGAACTGAGCAAGGCTAACTACAGCTGAATCTACTTGTACCTCAAAATAGCTTAGGGGAGGGTAGAGTTCATTCGGCTTAAATTTAAAACCATACTCGATGGGATTTTCAAAAATCGCTTTAAATGCTAATATTCGATAAACGTATCTCCCTGTTTCTTCACCAAGCACCATGTCATAGTAATCAGTGTTATCTTGCCTTTCCATTTGCCTTTGAATGCCATTCCTACCAAAGTTGTATGATGCAGCTGCCATTGTCCAGTTTCCGTACTTATTATAGCTTTTTATTAAGAATGAGCAGGCAGCGTGTGTTGATTTCTCAATATGATATCTCTCGTCAACTTCATTGTTAATTTCCAGTCCAAGTTCTTTTGCTGTGCCCTCAAGTATTTGCCAAATCCCAACAGCTTTTGATGGGGAAACTGCTTGAGTTAGGGCACTTTCAGCAACTGCAAGGTATTTAAAATCATCGGGAACACCCCTTTCCCTCAGAATAGGTTCAATGATTGGGAAGTAGCGATTTGCTCTTTTGAGCAAGAGTACTGTTTGCGAGTGCCAGTAGGTATTGACCTGTAGCTCCCTATCAAGGCTCTCCCTTACGTCGAAAAGGTACAATGGAACTTGCTCGCCAGCAAAATCAATCGTCTCAGGGATTGGAACTTGGTAAACAGGATTTTGAATGCGTGTTGAATCATCTAACAAAAGGTCGCTGATTTTATTGGTGCACCCTGCTGTACCTGAATTTAAAAAGGAAAAACTAAGCGTAATAATTAGAATTGCAGCCAATGCAAGAAGCGTAAATTTACCTATACCTTTTTTCTTTGATTTCATAAGAATATTGTTAAAATGCAAATAGAATTTTCATTGTTTCAGGAATAATTACCCCTAAATGTTAAGTACAAGTTAAATAATCCATTAGCTCATAAAATTTACTTTTAATATGGCTCGGAAATTAGTTTGAAAATAGTTATTAAGACCTGTGTATCATGCAATATAACAGCATCTATGAATACTATACGAATTGCAGTTATACTAAATTACCACGATAATTTGATTGCAAAAATACCAATTAAACGGATTTATTCCTAAAGATTATACAACTGGTACTTGCATCAACCTAACAAAATAAAGGGATATGTTGTTTTGCGAAAGTTGCCTCTTTTTAATTAAAACAATGCTGGGTGAAAGAAAATAAATGAGTAATTCTCAGAAAGCAAATTAAAGTGCAGAGGGGATTAGTACATTTTTTAAAAAAAATTCTTTGAAGGAGCAAGATTTAAAAAAGTTTTGGATGATCTTGCTCAAACTGCTGAAGCACCTTAGTAATAATAGCTTCACGTAGAAACTTAGAGCGATTTTTTATTTTATATCTACGACAGTAAATGTTTATTGCGTCAAGTTCAAGGGTATTAAACATTAACGCTTTTCTGTGTACTCGCTTTAGCCTTTCGTTATTGAATCCTGGTCGTTTTAGCATTCCCTATTAAAGTATATGTTTAGATATGCATTACAAAGAAACCCATTATTTGATTCTAAACTCCAACCCAATAAGAAAAGTACTTAACATTTTACCCTAAGTTTTTAACATTTTCAATGATTATGGTTGGCATTGTTACAAATATTCGTGCTAAGACCCAAATTCAATTACTTTTTAATTATATTTATAATACTTTTTCATTTTCAGTTGTTTCATTTTAGTTAAAAAAGAAATACTAGTTCTTGGTATAGTCTATTTTTTTAAAGCAGAAAGCGATTTATGACAAACTATAAACTTGGAACGTGGAAAGAGTATCCTGATAAAAGTCTGAACCATTGGTCCGATCAGATTTATGAAATATTATCCATCGAAAAGCATTCAGCTCCATCTATTGAGATGCTTAACAAGCAAATAGTGCAAGATGATCAGGGGCAATTTAAAGATTTTATAAGCAGACTTGCAAGCGGGAAATCGAAAAATTTTATAGCAATTTCGGTAAATATTAAAGCTCACGGCACAAGTGGTGTAAAACACCTTTTTATTACAGCCGAGCGAGTTTTTGATACCATAACTCTGAAGCATTCGTATTGGCAAGGAACACTCCTTGATATCACATCTCAAGTTGAGGTTGAAAGGCATTTACAGAAAAGCATAGATAGTTTTAGAGGAATTTTAAATAGAATACCCCTACTTGTGCTTACTGTGGATAGCGCAGGAATTATTAGTTTTTGGAATAAGGGATGCGAAGAGGTTACTGGTTATAGCCAGACTGAAGCAATTGGTGAAAAGCAATTCCTAAAGCAATTGATGCCCGATAAGCAGCAAAAGGAAAAACTTCTTTCTTTTTCAAAAGAGAATACTGAAAAATCGCTTTGGTGGGAGGGAGAGTTGATAAATAAAAGAGGTATCCAAAAAACAATTTCATGGACAGCTATTCGTCACCCTTTTGTTGATAAGAATACGAGCATTGTAATAATTGGTGTTGATATCACTAAGAGGAAGCAGCAAGAAAGGCTAAATGTTGAGAACAGAAAAAGGCAAGAACTGCTTGCCCTATTCTCATACAATCTTTTAAACCAGACGGTAACCGATAATTTATATCATTTTTTAGGAAAAAACCTTGAATCCTATGCCAAGAGTAATGTTTATGTTGTATGCTCGGCAGCCCAAGAGGAGAATTTTTACACAATCGAGGGGGTTTATGGACTATCTCAGGTTGAACTCAAAAAACTTATCGAGAACCTTGGATGGAACCCTGTAGGGAGGCGTTTTCAAATATTCCCTGAGCAATACAGCCAAATAGGATCTAAAGGATTGATTAAATTCTCCAGTTCGATTTATGAACTATCTGCTGGTTTTGTGTCGTCTGTTGCCTCAAGGGCAATTGAGCGACAGCTAGATGTGGGGAGTATTTTTACCATGGGGTTCTTCGATGGGGATAGTTTAAATGGTGGAATTCTTATGTTTGCACCTGAAGAGACACCTTCTGCAGAGATAGCTGTTGTTGAGGGGCTTGTTAGGCAATGTACTCCAGCAATTAGGCAGCGGGTTAGAGAAATGCGATTAATTGAAAAATTAGATGAAGCTCATGTAATAGAGAAACTTAATTCAACATTTTTGGCAAATCTAAGTCATGAGATTAGAACGCCTATGAACGCAATCCTTGGTTTTTCGAGACTTTTAAACTTGCCCAATCTAACAAAGGAGAAACGCCATCAGTATGTTGAGATAATAAACGCAAAGGGGAATACTTTACTAAAGCTTATTAACGATATAGTTGATGTAACCCGGGTTGAGGCTAAGGAACTTACGCTAGTGAGTAAGCCTTTCTACATTAACACAATGTTTAAAGGGCTGCATGCATTTTGCCAAAAAGATAAGGTGATTCAACAACGAGAAGCCATTGAAATTATACTTGAATTACCCGAGCATAGCGATTGCATCATGTTGGATGGCGATGAGGGTAGGATAGAGCAGGTGCTAACAAACCTAATGAATAACGCATTAAAATTTACCGAAAAGGGTGAGATTCGTCTTGGATATAGGCTTGATGAGGAAAACATAGAATTCTTTGTATCCGATACTGGAATTGGAATTGAGCCTAGTAAACATCAAACTATCTTCAACAGATATAAGCAGTTGAAGGGAGATAGTAGTCGATTACAAACAGGTAGCGGGTTAGGTCTTGCCATTAGCAAGGGTATTGTTGAACTAATGGGAGGTAGAATTTGGGTTGAATCAGAAACCGGAGTTGGGACTACATTTAAGTTTATTATACCCTATAGCAAACCCCCTACTGGCGAGGAGATTTTTTCCCAGCCAATTATCGAAACGGAATATGTGTACCGCGATTGGAAGAATAAAATTTTACTTGTTGCAGAGGATGAGGATGTTAACTATGTTTATATTTGCGAATTACTTGAGCCAACAGGCGTGAAAATTCTTTGGGCCAAGGATGGCGGACAAGCTGTTGAACTTGTTAAAACCATAAAGAATTTTGATGCTGTGCTCATGGACATCAAAATGCCTGTTAAGGATGGATATGCTGCAACCCTCGAGATTAGGCATATTAATCCCAATATTCCTATAATAGCCCAAACGGCATATGCTTTCACCGAGGATAGAAGAAAAGCAGAGGCCGCTGGATGCGATGAGTACATCACAAAACCAATTATTAGCAAGGATTTGCTCGACACACTTGGGAAATATTTGGGCTAGTAAAAAGTTATATATTCAGGGGGTATACAGTTGTTATTCATATTTACTAGTAAGTTACCGCCAATGGATGAAATTCGGAGCAGAAGAGATTAAGTCCTTGGCAGACAGTCATTAGGATTGCGAGTAAATAGGCTAAATCGCTTGTTGACAATATGTTCCACGATTTT
>DHQB01000008.1 GCA_002410065.1 Bacteroidales bacterium UBA5349
CATGATTCGCCTGACCGGAGAGCACGGGATGCAGTCCCTAATAAAGGTTGTGAAACAATAAAATTTCGAAAACATATTAGACTAAGGCAGGTTATCCTGCCTTAGTCTTTTTTTAATAATACCATATTGAGATGCTTAAAAAAGTATTATATCTTTTTGCACTACTTTTTATTTTCTGTTCTCAGCCAAACTTATTAGCACAGAATGGGAAATATAGCGTAATTAAAGGCGAACGTAATTCATACGATCTTAAAAGAATAGGGAAGGATCATTACTATCATAATAGATTAAGAATTAAAATTTCTGCTACTTATGAGAGAAATGTTAATGAAGAAATGATAGTTAATAACCAGGTTTTTGGAATTGAGAATTTAGACCAGATTACCGAGCAAATTGACCTTAAGTTTATTAAACCTGTTTTCCCTACAGGAGTTTTGAAATCAGAATACACTGAAAGACATAGAGCGTGGGGATTCCACTTATGGTATGAACTTGAATTTTCAAAAGATCAAGACATACTAACCTTGGTTGATAAATACTCATCTTTGGCTGAGGTTGAAGTAGTAGAACCTGTTTTTAAAAAAATGTTAATAGACTATGATCCAAGCCGAATGATTGTTTCAAGTGAAGCAGAAGATTATATAATTAAAACCGATAAATGGACACCAAACGACCCTAGACTAAATGAGCAATGGCACTATAATAACACAGGGCAGCAAGGAGGTACTGCTGGAAAAGACATAGATCTTTTTAGTGCATGGGAAATTCAAAAGGGAAACCCTGATGTTATCGTTGCCATCATAGATGGGGGAATTGATTATAACCATGAGGATCTTCAATTGAACATGTGGAGCGGAATAGGATTTAATTTTATTACTAACTCACCAACCATTGAACCACATAATCATGGAACACACGTAGCCGGTACTATTGCTGCTGTTAATAATAATGGAATTGGAGTTGCGGGTATTGCAGGCGGGAGTGGAGGAGGTAATGGAGTTCGCTTAATGTCCTGTCAGGTTTTTGGATCATCAAGTACAAGTGGGGGCTTTGAGCTTGCACCGGTTTGGGCAGCTGATAATGGAGCGGTTATTTCCCAGAATAGTTGGGGATATACTTCAGTAGGTGTTTACGATGAAGCTACTTTGGATGCAATTGATTATTTTAATCTCAATGCAGGCAGTCAACCAGGTAGCACTTTATCCGGAGGGATAACCATTTTTGCAGCTGGTAATGATAAATCCTCAGGCCAATGGTATCCCGGATGTTACTCAGGAGTAACTGGTGTGGCATCAACCAATAATCAGGATAAAATTTCGTGGTATTCTAATTACGATACATGGGTAGATATTTCAGCACCAGGTGGCGAAACAAATCAAGTAACAAGCAGAGGTGTTTTAAGCACTATAACGGGCAATAGCTATGCATTTTACCAGGGAACATCAATGGCTTGTCCACATGTATCAGGAGTTGCTGCACTTATCGTTTCTCATATACCCGGAGAAATTACTGCAGATGAGCTAAAGGAAATTCTCATCGAGACAACGGATAATCATTATTCCCAAAACCCAGGATATTCAGGAATGTTGGGTACAGGTCGATTAAATGCTTTAAATGCTTTAACCGAAGCAGATGCCTATCTTACAGGAATCAGAAATCCTAAAGATTTCGCAGCGGAAGCCCTTTCGTCAAATGAAATCTCATTGTCGTGGACTAGAAACGAATTTCTGAACCCAATTATATTAGCCTATAGCACAGATTATAACTTTGGAACACCTGATGTAAATATTCAAGTTGGTGAACTGATTGAAGGAGGTGGACAAATTTTGTATATTGGGCCCGACACCATTTTTAATCATAATGAATTGGAAGGGGTAACTCCTTATTACTACCGAATTTGGTCCAATAATCAGGAAGGCGAACTATCAACAGGAAGAGGGGCAAGTGCAACTACACATTGCTCCACCTTCACGCTTCCATTTGCCGAATATTTATCCTCCCCCAATATGCCCTTGTGTTGGAGTACAGGATGGGATGGTGGAAGTGGAAATGTGTGGTCGTATTCAAATACAAATAAAAGTGGCGGAGAAACGGGAGAATTCATGGCTAAGTATGTAAGCTCAACAGGTACATCAAGGTTAATTACACCTGCTATTAATACTATAGGCATTAATTCGCTAACACTCAGTTTTAATCATTTTTTCGATGATTATTCCAGTGGCTTAACCCTAAAAATCCAAACCTCTGTGGATGGTATAACCTGGAGTGATGGAGATTGGCAAGTGCTATCTGGTGCAGGAAACATTGGACCCGAATTGGTAGAAACGGAGATTACTGAAAACCTAAATAGTGAAACAACTTACATTGCATTTGCCATTGAAGGAAATCATTTTAAATTCGACTATTGGTATGTTGATAATATTGCAATTGATGGTTTGCCAACAGGATCTCCCTTTGTAATCACATTCGATGCTTTAGAAGTTTCAGATAACTCAGCCATAATAGGGGGTTCAGTTACTGGTCAAGGTGATCAGGATGTAACTCAATCGGGTATTGTATATAGCATGGCTCCAAACCCTCAATTGGGTGCAGGGGGAGTAACTGTTATTTATTCGGATCCTTTAGTAAACGAAGGTGACTTTTCGTTTTCGATAGATCAGCTAAACGCAGCAACTACATTTTACTACAGAGCTTTTGCCACAAATAGCATTGCCACCAGTTATGGCTCCATTAAAGAGTTTACAACATTGTGTGGCATAATTACCCCTGACTATTCACAAGGGTTTAATTCAAATACTATTCCTCCGTGCTGGAATAATATAAGTAACGGAAGTAACCCTTCACAAAAATGGATGTTTGGCTCTTTCTCTTCAGGATTATCAGGTTCGGGGAGCTATGCATACCTCAATAGCGATGCATATGGTTCCGGTAGTACTCAGAATGCTGACCTTGTTTCTCCATCTATCAGCATTGATAACTATGAAAGTATAACCATTAACTTTAATCATTACTTTAAGCAATATGGTTCATCTATAGGTACATTCAAGTACAGTACAAACGGAGGAGACAGCTGGATAACAATTGACTCGTGGAATACAACAACAGATAATCCATCCCAATTCCAGTATACTATTAACGATTTGCAAGATGCATCTCAAATTGTTTTTGCTTGGAACTACACAGGATTATGGGCATATTATTGGTGTATTGACGATGTTTTTGTTACAGGACAAATTGCGGGAGAGCCTCCTGTTGTTATAACTCTTGCCCCAACCGAAGTAGCCTCTACCACGGCAACATTTAATGGCAAGGTTAACCCCAACGGCTTTGAAACTAGTGTTCTGTTCCAATGGGGCGTTGGCAATGTAACAGACTATTCGATTGAATATACTGAATTGCTTAACGGATCTGATGAGAATTCTGTTTACCTTCAACTATCGGATTTGCTTCCCAAAACCGAATATTCGTATAGAGTTGTTGCGCAAAATCCTTTTGGTGAAACCTTCGGAGACAACAATATTTTTACAACATTATCAACCAATATTGGTTCTGATGAGTTGGAAAGAATATCCATTTATCCGGTACCCGCCTCCTCCAATATTTTTCTTAAGAGTGAAGGTTTGTTAGCAAATGCTTACCATATTTACTCACTAACAGGAAGCTTAATTGAATCTGGAACAATAAAGAGTTCTTTACAAAATGTGAATATTGAGAATTTCTCAAATGGAGTTTATATTGTGAAAATTACGCTCGCTGATGGGAAAATAAAATTCAAAAAATTTATAAAAAGTTAGCATCGAATTAAGTTTAAATTTTTAAACATCTAGTATTCTAAAGTATAAACAAAAGAATGAGGTAGGTTTTTTACCTCTTTCTTTTGTTTAAATCGCTTAGTAATTGGGATCTTTCTAGAAAATTAAATGATTCCTCGATCTGTTTTTTCTAATAATACAAACATCTCTACATCCATAATTAATAGCACGATTAACCATTTTGATAAACCACGTTTAATAAATTTTTAAATATTTTGCTTGTAATTAAGACTGTGTTTTTTTTCTTGCTATATTGGCGGTTTACTTTAAATCAAAACAGTTTCTTTAAAATTACCATCTTCGATGGCAAACAAATTTTAAACTATGGAGAGAAATCTATTAAAAAAGTTATCCTTCAGCTGGGCTTTTCTTGCACTGCTACTGTTAACTTTTAGTGGTATGTCGCAGAACCAGAGTATGGTTTATGCAAACATACCTAATGAATCACATTCTGTTAGTTTGGTGTCCAATAACCCCAATATTATTGTGTTGCGGTTCAACCTAAACCAGATGGATTTAAAAGTGGTTCAAACTGAAAAATTTGGAAGTATGTCCATTGCAATCAGTGGAGATGCTCCTCAAATTATGCAAAAGGGTAACCCTGACCTATTTTACCTAAACGGTTCAGTGATTATCCCCGATTTTGGTTCCACGGAACTTAAAGTTGAACCTGGAGAGTATGTTGAGTACAACAATATCGACATCGCTCCTTCAAAAGGGAACCTAACTCGTGATGTTAATCCACGAGACATTCCCTACGAAAAGGGTGAACTCTACGAAAAGGATGCTTTTTTCCCTGGTGAGTTAGCCTCACTCCGTGAGCCCTACATCCTTCGTGATTATCGCGGACAAGTTGTTGATATTTATCCACTTCAGTACAATCCTGTAACTAAAACTTTAAGGGTTTATAAGGATATTACGGTTAGCGTTGTATCTAACCAAACCAGAGGAACCAACGAGCTTATCGATAGAAGGGCTAATCAGAAGGTTTTAGCTGAATTTGATAAAATTTATAGCCGCAACTTTTTAAACTATGCCCCTTCTGCTAAGTACACAGCAATAGAAGAAGATGGTTTAATGCTTGTGGTTGCTCACGCTGATTACATGGAGGCTATTAAACCTCTTGTAAACTGGAAAAACCAGAAGGGGCAACCCACCCGATTGGTTAGCTACACCGAAGCGGGAGGGTCTGCTGCAAACCTAAAAACCTACTTTACCAATCAGTACAATAGCGAAGAGGGTTTGGCTTTTGTGCTGTTGGTTGGTGATGGCCAGCATATTCCCCCATTAAATAAGTCGGGTCACAGCGATGCAGCATTTGGTCATATTGTAGGTACCGACTCCTATGCCGAGGTTTTTATTGGAAGGTTTTCGGCTGAGACAGTTAAGCACGTTGAGGATCAGGTTGCAAAAACTATTGCCTATGAGCGTGACCTAACTGTAGCCGATACTTGGCTCAAAACGGGTATGGGCATAGCTTCCGCAGAGGGTAGCAATCCTTCAGATATTCAACATATGAATGCTATCAGAACCAAACTACTAGCTTATACCTACACTAATGTACATCAGGTTCACGATCCGGGTGCTTCCGCAGCAACAGTGGTATCAAACCTAAACAATGGGTTGGGTATTATTAACTATTGTGGTCATGGTAGTAATACCTCTTGGGGAACAACCGATTTTGGTACAAGCAACATGGGAAGCCTTACCAATGCCAACAAACTTCCCTTCATCTTTGATGTTGCCTGTATAAACGGAAACTTTGTCGGCTTAACCTGTTTTGCCGAAGGTTTTATGAGGGCAAGTAAAACCGAGGGGCCAACAGGAGCCATTGCAATTATTGCCTCTACGATAAATCAGAGCTGGGTTCCTCCAATGACAGGACAGAATGAGATGATTGCTATCCTTACAGAGTCATATGCAAGCAATATAAAGCGCACCTACGGAGGTATTGCTATTAACGGCTGTATGAAGATGAACGATGTTCACTCTAGTGGAGGATATGAAATGACCAATACTTGGACAATTTTTGGTGATCCCTCATTGGTTGTTCGTACTGATACTCCTTCTGCAATGGTTATATCCCATAATCCAACCCTATTTTTAGGCTCAAGTTCCTTTGGAGTAACCAGCGATACAGATGGTGCTCTTGTTGCCATTTCGTATATTAATGGAGAGGGACAAACCCAACTATTGGGCACTGCCATTGTAGAGGGCGGAAGCGCTACAGTTACATTTGCAGAACCCATTGTAACCCCCCTCGATCTTACAGTTACAGTAACTGCTTATAATAAAGTTACCTATACCGGAGCTGTTGCAGCAGTTCCTGCTGATGAGCCATACATAGTCTTAAAATCATTCCAAACAGCCACAAGTCCAGATTATGGCCAAACAGTATCTTTAGATGTAGTTCTTGAGAATATTTCTGAAGATCCATATACAGCAAGCGCTGTTTCTGCAACTTTAACTACTACAAGCCCATTTGTAACAATTATCGATGGAGATGAATCTGTAGGAACAGTTAATCCTGATCAGGTGGTTACGTTTGCTGGAGCTTTTAGTTTTTCTATTGCCAATGATGTGCCCGACCAAACCCCATTAACCTTTACAATCTCTATTAGTGGCGAATATGATTCAGATGTTTACACATGGCAGCAGAATTTCTCTATTAAGGCAAATGCTCCATTCCTCAAATACGGAACCCTCAGC
>DHQB01000012.1 GCA_002410065.1 Bacteroidales bacterium UBA5349
CTTTACGTACCCTCATCCGTTGTATGCAAGTGTTAAACCCCAAAACGACACGTCCTTACGAACAATAATTAATCAAGAAAAAGAAGACAAATAGCAGAAATTATCCTGAAGAAATAAAATGCTGACAGATACGAAGAAATTTTGTTTTTCTCCCCCCGCACAAAGACAAGAGACAGTGGAATTAGCAAGGCAACCCCACCGCACAAAAAGCACATCCCGCAAAAACGCATAGGCAAACGCACAAATCCCATTTTGCGGGAAGAGTTGTTTTTCCCTGCGCACCGTAGGAAATCTAGCGCATTTACTCTTCTTCGGAATGTTTAACATAATTTTACATGCAACAATAATTCATACCATACACTTGATAGAAAATAGAAATATAATTGAATTACATCTTTTGTTAAAATGGATAAATCTGCCAAACATTATGCGTAATTAAATTTATTTATGTATATTTATCATTTATATTCTGTGATTTAATAGAGTTAAATAAAATGATAAAATTAATCGAAAGGTATTTTAGAATAAGCAATTGGGTAGTTTTGATAGTATTAGTAGCCTTATACGCTGCTGCTTTAACTATAGAATTTAATTATGTGTTTACTAATGATTTCTATATCTCATCACTTGAAGGAAAACGCAGTTTTGAGAGCATAAACAGTTTTATTACCAAAGAAAGAGATATACAATGGGTCAATTATCCTATCTCTATCCTTATCGTGCTTGTTCCAACATTGCTTGTTGCATTCTGCCTTAACATTGGGGCTGTTCTTAATAATCAAAAAGTTTCATTTTCCAAGTTATTTGGCATTGCTTTAAAAGCGCAACTTATTTTTGCCCTGAACTACCTTATTGCCATATCACTCAAAGCTGCCAATATGGTAACATTTTCGTTTGCTTCAGTGAACAACAACTATAGTTTCCATTCATTACTCCGCTTTTTCGACAATAAGAATTTGCCTTACTGGCTGCTATACCCATTGCAGTGCGTAAATGTTGCTGAAGTTGTGCACATATTCTTTCTTTCGCTAGGTATTTCCTTTTTGTTGAAACAAAAATATGGTAAATCATTACTTTTCGTACTGCTTTGGTACGGTATGGGGCTATTATTCTGGATTGTATTCACGGTTTTCCTGCAAACCGTTTTATATACATAGCATACCATTGTGCACTCCAATGGTATACAATAAAGATGGGTGTATAATACTAACTAAAAATTTTAACTATGAAAGAGCTAACTTTAGAGCAAATGGAAACTACCCAAGGGGGTAAGTTTTGGGGTTGGGATTGTGTCCCGACAGGAGAAATGTACATAATGCCAAATGGTGAATGCCAAGAAATCTGGAATTGTACAAGATTCATGTTTTGGATTGAAGTTGATGAAGAACCTGTAACAGGTGGATGTGCAACATGGTAAAGTCCAATTAAAAATTAAAGGAAGAACTTCATAATGTTTAAAAATCATTGTGAGGTTCTTCATAATCTTAAATTAAATAAAATGTTACTTAACTTTTATTTGAAGTTCTGTATTTCTACTGTTTTTGTTTTAACTTTTTCTATTCAGTCAACTTCCCAGGAAGCATATGTCAGTTGGAATGGGAGAATAGTTTCAGAAGAAAACTTATCGATAGAGTTTGTGCACATACAAATTAATGCTAACAATAGGCACTTCTTGTTTATGTCAGATGACAATGGTGTCGTTAACATTTTATATAACAATAGTTCTCCATCTGATACAGCAATTATTTCTTGCGTAGGCTATGAAACTAAGAAAATAGCTGTGTCTTCTCTTGCTTCAATTAACTCAATAATCCTTTCCAAAAGATATTATGAAATTGGCGAGGTTGTTGTAACACCCCGAAAGTGCAAAACAGTAACCATTGGTAACAAAAAGAAAAAACCAATTGGTCATTCTCAAATGTATTTTAATACACAATCTGCTCTTAATATATTAAATCCTGGAATATGTGGGAAAATTAAATCAGTTAGTATTTATATGTACAACAGATATGAAAAGGCATGGAAATACAGACCTTTTCGTCTTAGGTTGTATGAAGGCGGAGATAGCATTGGCAACGAATTAATAAAAAATGAGATAATTGCCAACTTGCCTTCTGATAAAAAAAACTGGGTTACAATAAATATTGCACCTTTCAATATTAGTTTACCCTCCAGCGGGATTGTAGTTTCTGTTGAAGCACTTAGCGCAGAGTATTATTTCAGGAATGGATATATTGAAAGTGTTATCTCAAAAAATGGTTTGGTGAATTCAATTAGTGTCGGTTGGACTTTTGATGGCATACGTGGCAGTAAAGGTATTGAATCTTGGAGGTATTCAGAATACAACGGCTGGCATCAACGAAATTCAAAGAATAATTTTCTATATAAAATCAACATTGAGGTGTGTGAGGAGTGAAAAATAAGTAACAAATTGTCATACTATGAGTAAGTATAGGAGAGTAAACAGATTGCTAAATCCAACCAAAAGAGTAGCCGCAATAACCACATTATTGTCATTCACGTTAGCAGCTTGTTGGATGGCTCTAATAATCTATCACCGAATTCAGGATTCAAAATTCAGTCCCAGAGAATTACCCCGCACGCAGCTATTTGAGCCAGATAGTGGTGCTCCATATTCAATGTCAATGCGAAAGGATAAACTATTGGTTTTCTTTAGCCCATTCTGTTCTTTCTGTGAACAATATGCACATGATATAGTAAACACCCAAAATATGCTTGAGGGTATTCAAATACTATTCATATCCACAGAGCTCCCCGAGTACATCCTAGAGTTTTCATTCAGTCATCCTTCAGATAAAATAGTTTACCTCTGCGATGAAACTTCTCTTTTCAGCAAGGAGCTTAAGGTTAAACGATACCCAACAACTTTCTTGTATAACGGCAAGAGTCAAAAGCTAACCATGCAATTCGCAGGTGCGGTACCAATTGGGCAAATACTTCAAGAATTCAATGATGAGAAAAAAACCAGGTAGGTACTTTGTAAAACAAAAGGACCAATCGGACTGTGGTATTGCCTGCCTGCTCTCCATTATAAGATACTACGGGGGCAATGCTACCCTTGAGCAATTACGCGAACATAGCGGCACGGATAGGGTTGGAACTACACTACTGGGGCTAATGGAGGCGGCAAAAGCTAATGGTTTCGACGCAAAAGGGTACGAGGCAGATGCAAGATGCTTAATGGAACACAACCAGCCCTCAATTCTTCATGTGCAAATAGATAAGCTGGAGCACTACATGGTATTCTTTGCATATCAGAACAATTCTTTTACCATCGGCAACCCAGCCGAGGGCATAAGAGAGTACTCTTCGGACGAGCTAGATAGCATTTGGATAAGCAAACGCTGCCTCGTATTAAAACCCAATGGTTCTTTTGAAACCGCCAAGCAGCAGGAAAAGCGTAAGGTAAACTGGTTTTACCAATTGGTGAAAGAGGACATTAATGTATTAATCTCGAGCGCAATTATTGGGCTTATTCTTGCAGGCTTGGGAATGGCAACCGCTATTTTCTCACAGAAACTTATTGATACAATTATCCCCAGCAACAGCATTAGCAAGCTTATTACTGCTACGCTTATGCTTTTTTTGCTGCTTATTATCAGGTCCATACTTCAATACGTGAGAGGTCGTATGGTGATTGGCCAGAGCATGAACTTTAACAACCGGATTGTGAACTATTTCTACAACTCGCTGCTTTACCTACCCAAGCGATTTTTTGATGGGCGTGAGGTAGGAGATATGATTGCTCGCCTGAATGATACATCTCGAATACAGAATACCATAACCCAACTAATAGGCACGTTACTCATAGACCTGCTCACGCTTATAGTAACGCTAATTGTTATTTTCCATTACTCTTGGCAAGTAGGCGTAGTTGCTGTTCTTTTCGCTCCGCTATACTTTATCATTATTTGGGCTCACAATAGTCGAATTGTAACTAGGCAGCAAGAGGTGATGAAGGGTTATGCTCAAACTGAAAGTTTTTACATAGATACCATTAAGGGCATTGGCGATGTTAAGGGTTCTTGTAGCGAGTCGCATTTCAAATCGGTTGGCAGCACAATATATAGCGCATACCAGTTCAAAGTGTTTTCTTTGGGTTCCCTTGGTGTATCCCTCAGCCTACTTTATGGTGCTATTGGGGTTCTTTTTATCACATCGGTATTGGCTATTGGTGGAATTCTTGTAATACAAAATACATTAACCACTGGCGCATTGATGGCTCTTTTCGCCCTCGTTTCTGCGCTAATTCCCTCCGTGCAGAATTTAGCCATGCTTCCTATCCCATTTAACTCAGCCCGAATAGCATTTGATAGGATGTTTGAATTTACAGGGGTCTCTCCTGAGCCTTATTCTAAAGGTAAAATTGAATGCATTAAGGAGTTATCACTTGAACGTGTACACTTTCGTTTCCAGGGTAGAAGCGCATTGCTAAAGGGAATCAACCTCAACGTAAAGAAAGGCGAGTTAGTGGCTCTTACTGGCGAGAGCGGGTGTGGCAAAAGCACAATTGCCCAGATTCTTGAGAAGTTTTATCCAGTAGAAAGCGGAAAAATTTTAGTGAATGGGAGTATGCCGCTAACAGACATCAACACGAACTACTGGCGCAGTATGGTAGGTTACGTTCCCCAAACCCCTCATATCTTCAACGGCACAATTCTTGAAAACATTCTAATTAATAGCAATGTTCAACCACAAGTGCTAATGCAAAAAATAAATGACTGGAATCTTTCTGGTTTCATGCAACAGTTTCCAATGGGGCTACATACACTGGTTGGTGAAAAAGGAGTAAATCTCTCTGGCGGGCAGATACAGGTAGTATCAATGCTCAGAGCTTTTATAAAACAGCCAGAACTCATTATTCTGGATGAGGCTACATCAGCAATGGATAGAAAAACGGAATCGCTAGTATTAAGTTTGTTGAAGCAAATAAAATCTGAAATAGCAACTATTTTAATCTCCCACAAAATTCAAGCATTCAAGTCTCTTGCAGATAGAATTTATATCCTTGAGGACGGGGTCATAAATTCCTCAGGCACTCACCAAGTGCTTATGGAATCAGAAAACTTTTACAGCCAATACTGGAAAGAGTATTAAAATAATATGGTTATATTGCTATCTATTTATCAACAAAAGACATATTCCTTAGGGTAGCCCACCCCACTTGCAAGCACTTTGGCAAGTCGCACTAGCCCCGCTACAGCCAAAACTTACCAAAGAGCTTCCAAGCCCTGCCCAGCTAACCGCCTTTAAGGGCGGTTTAAGGATTTGCCCACGCACAAAAACAAAATTAGGGACATTTCGTCAACAGGTCGAAAGATACGGCATTCCAAACGCCACCTTTCAGCCTGTGGACATAAAACACCAGCATACAACAAGGGGTGCAGCCAATGCGGGTTAGTTAGGGAACCTCGGAACTTCATCGCCCGTTGGGGGCGATTTCATCGTGCGATGAAATCGAAACTCGCGCTCCCGCACTCGCCACACCCCCAGCCGTTAGCAAACATAGAGCCAT